>JBEENS010000022.1:0-43581 GCA_041192105.1 Pseudomonadota bacterium
GGTGTCAGCGAGGATGAACGACCGGTTGGGCGTCGCGAAGTACCGGTACGCCACGTCGATGGTGATCCCCTGCTCTCGCTCGGCGCGCAGGCCGTCGGTGAGCAGCGCGAGGTCGGGCGCGGCCAGGCCGCGGTCGCGGCTGACCTGCTCGATCGCGTCCATGGTGTCGGCCAGGATCGACTTCGTGTCGTAGAGCAGCCGGCCCACGATGCCGCCCATGAAGACGATGGGAATGAACACCGCTGCCAGGGAGATGGTCATGGACAGGATGGTGAAGCCGATTTCCTCGGAGCCTTTGACCGCTGCCGCATAGGGCTCCATGCCCTTCTCGATGTGCCGGACGATGTTCTCCAGCATCACGATGGCGTCATCCACCACAAAACCCACCGATAGCGTCAGCGCCATCAGCGAAAGATTGTCGAGGCTGAAGCCGAAGGCGGCCATGCCGGCGAAGGTGCCGATGATGGCGATGGGCAGGGCCAGCGACGGGATCAGCGTGGCCGAGACGCGGCGCAGGAAGACGAAGATCACGCCCACCACCAGAAAGCCGGCGATGATCAGCGTGTGCTGCACGTCGTTGATCGAGGCGCGGATCATCTTGCTGCGGTCGAACACCACGTCCAGTGTCACCGACGGCGGCAGGTTGGACTGGAACTGCGGCAGCACCTTGCGCACGGCGTCGATGACGCCGACTGTGTTGGAGCCGGGCTGGCGGAAGATGGCGACGATGATGGCGGGGTCGCCATTGTACCAGCTCCTGGCATAGGGGTTCTCCAGGCCGTCCAGCACCAGCGCCACGTCCTTCAGGCGCACGGGCGAGCCGTTGACGTAGGAAATGATCTGCTCCTGGAATTCCTTGGCGTTGTTGAGCTGGCCGCCGGTGTGGATGACGGTGGAGCGGGTCGGGCCGTTGAGCGCGCCAGTCGCCATGTTGACGTTGGCGGCGGAGACTGCGCCGGCCAGCTTGTCGATGCCGATATTGCGGGTGGCCAGCGCGGCCGGATCGGCCTGGATGCGCACCGCATACTTGGCGTTGCCGAACACGCTGACCTGAGCGACGCCCTCGATGGTGGAAAGCTGGCGGGCCAGCAGGGTCTCGGCATACTCGTTCACTTCCGACGGCTTCATCGTCTTGGAACGGATCGCCATGAACATGATGGGAATGTCGGCCGGGTTCACCTTGCGGAAGGTGGGCGGCTGCGGCATCGCCTTGGGCAGGCTGCGGGTGGCGGCCGAAATGGCGGCCTGCACGTCCTGCGCCGCGCCGTCCAGGTTGCGACTCAGGTTGAACTGGATCTGGATGCTGGTGCGGCCCTGCTCGCTCGACGAGGTCATCTGGTCGATGCCGTTGATGGTCGAGAACTGGTTTTCCAGCGGCGAGGCCACCGACGAGGCCATGGTGTCGGGATCGGCGCCCGGCAGCGAGGCGTAGACCTGGATGGTGGGGAAATCGATGTTGGGAAGATCGGAGACCGGCAGGCTGGCATAGCCATAGCCGCCGAAGATCACTAGCGCCGCCATGACCAAGGTGGTCATCACGGGACGTTCGATAAAGGGCAAGGAGAGGTTCATATGGTTCGCCTCAGCCTTCGTTGCCTTGCGCGCCGGGGCGGCGCTGGCCGCTGGTCTGCGGCGCGCCGCCGCCGGGTTTTCTGGCGCCGGTGACATTGACCTTGCCGCCGGGCACGACGCGAATCTGGCCGTCCACAATCACCTTGTCGCCGGCCTTGAGGTTGCCGGCCAACGCGTCATGGACGCTATCGTCGAACAGTACCCGCACCGGCACCTGCTGGGCGGTGCCGTCCTTGACGACATAGACGAACTGGCCATCGGGGCCGGTATTGACCGCTTCGCGCGGCACAATCATCGCGTTGGGGATTTCCGACAGCGACACCACCACATTGACCAGCTGGCCGGGCACCAGCGCCAGGTCGGTATTGGGATAAGTGGCGCGCAGTTCGATGGTGCCGGTGGCGCCGGTCACGGCGTTGGAGATGAAATCCACCTTGGCGGTGATGTCTTCCTTGGCGCCCGCATCACGCAGGGCCATGGTGATGGTCAGGCCCTTGGTGCGCGCCATTTCCTGGATGCGCGGCAGGTCGGACTGGGGCAGGGCCAGCGAAATTTTCACCGGCTGGATTTCGTTGATGACGACCAGCGGCGTGGCGCTGGCATTAGCGCTGGAGGACGACGCCACCATGTTGCCGGGCTGGATCAGGATCGGGCCGGTCTTGCCGTTCACCGGCGAGCGGATCTGGGTGAATTCCAGGTTGAGGCGCGCGCTTTCGGCGGTGGCGCGGGCTTCTAGGTAAAGGGCCTGGGCGTCGTCGACATCCTGCGGCGAGATCGCGTTCTGGCCCTTCAGGCGGGTATAGCGGTCGAACTTGGCTTTGGCCGACGCCATGGCGGCGGTGGCATTGTCATAGGTCGCCTGGTAGGGGCGCGGATCGATCTGAAACAGCATGTCGCCGGTCTTGACCATCTGGCCTTCGCGGAAGAAGGCGCGGGTCAGCTGGCCGGTGACGCGGGCATTCACCGAGACGGTGGAATTGGCCACGACGGTGCCGATGGTGCGCTCGATCACTTCCATGTTGCGCTGTTCGACGGTTGCCACCCGGACCGGCGCGGCCATCATGCGGCGCGGCGGCGGGGCGGCATTGTGGGTGAAATACCAGAAGCCGCCCAAGGCAACGGCCAGGCCGGCGGTGCCGGTCAGGACCTTGCGCGCGGGGGATGCGCCCTGCGGGGTGCGGCTGGACTGCACCTTGTGAGAGGGCGGCGGCGTGACCTGGACATTCATTGGCTGCAAATCCCGACAACATGGACTACTCGCCGCTTTCCGGAAGCGGCGGGCAAGGTGGATAATTCGTTTCCTCTGTAATCCGCCGTGCTGGTGGCGGACCCAACGCCAGCTGGGTATCGGGCGGCATTTACCTCGCCCTGTGGGGGGCGGCCCGATCCTGCTTTTGCGCTTATTCTATGCCCTTATAGATGAAAAGCCTCTCACAATTGTCCCAGAAATTATGAACGGAACCTGCGGTAAACGCCCGGAATGCCTATAAAAATACGTTAATTCGGACATTTCCGTGACAGTGCGGTGGGACCGGATGTTGCTCCGCAACAGGGGTTGCGCTTATAAGCCCGGCTTCGCGCGAGCCAACCCCTTGATTCTGGTCCCCATGGAAATCCGCAATATCGCCATCATCGCCCATGTCGACCATGGCAAAACCACCCTGGTCGACCAGCTGCTGAAACAGTCCGGCTCGGTCCGCGAAAACCAGCACATGGACGAGCGCGCCATGGACTCCAACGACCAGGAGCGTGAGCGCGGCATCACTATCCTGGCCAAGTGCACCTCGGTCGAATGGAACGGCGTGCGCATCAACACCGTCGATACCCCCGGCCATGCCGATTTCGGCGGCGAAGTCGAACGCATCCTGTCGATGGTGGACGGCGTGGTGCTGCTGGTGGACGCGGCTGAAAGCGTCATGCCCCAGACCAAGTTCGTGCTGTCCAAGGCGCTGAAGCTGGGCCTCAAGCCCATCGTGGTCATCAACAAGATCGACCGCAGCGACGCCCAGCCCAAGGAAACGCTGGAATCCATCTTCGACTTGTTCGTGGCGCTGGAAGCCAATGAAAACCAGCTCGACTTCCACCATCTCTATGCCTCGGGCCGCAACGGCTGGGCGGTGGACGAGCTGGAAGACGAGCGCAAGGACCTGTCGCCGCTGTTCAAGCGCATCGTGGAAGACGTGCCGTCGCCCGCGCCGCAGAAGCTGGCTGGCGAAGAGCACCCCTTCAAGATGCTGGTCACCACGCTGGAAGCCGACCCCTTCCTGGGCCGCATCCTGACGGGCCGCATTGAATCGGGCGTCATCACCATGGGCCGCAACATCAAGGCGCTGAACCGCGAAGGCGAGATCATCGAAAAGACCCGCGTCACCAAGCTGCTGGCCTTTCGCGGCTTGGCGCGGGTGCCGGTGGAGCGCGCCGAAGCCGGCGATATTATCGCCATTGCGGGGCTGGAAAACGCCACCGTTGCCGACACGCTGTGCGACCTGACCGTGACGGAGGCGATCCCCTCGCACCCGATCGATCCGCCGACCCTGGCGATGACCATCTCGGTCAATGATTCCCCCTATGCCGGCCGCGAGGGCGACAAGGTGCAGAGCCGCGTCATCCGCGAACGCTTGCTACGCGAAGCCGAAGGCAATGTGGCGCTGAAGGTGACTGAGACCGGTGACGGCGACTTTGAAGTGGCCGGCCGCGGCGAATTGCAGCTGGGTGTGCTGATCGAATCCATGCGCCGCGAAGGCTTCGAGCTTTCGATTTCGCGCCCGCGCGTGCTGTTCAAGACCGTCGACGGCGAGAAGATGGAGCCGATCGAGGAAGTCACCGTCGATGTCGACGACCCCTATACCGGCATCGTCATCGAGAAGATCTCGATGCGCAAAGGCGAAATGACCGACATGCGCCCCACCGGCGCAGGCAAGACCCGCATCGTGTTCCATGGTCCGGCGCGTGGCCTGATCGGCTATCACGGCGAATTCCTCACCGACACGCGCGGCACCGGCGTGATGAACCGCATGTTCCTGGATTACGCTCCGCACAAGGGCAATGTCGGCGGCCGCACCAATGGCGTGCTGATCTCGACCGAGCAGGGTGAAGCGGTGACCTATGGCCTCTGGTACATTGAGGAACGCGGCAAGTTGTTCATTGGCACCGGCGCCAAAGTCTATGAAGGCATGATCATCGGCCAGAACGCCAAGGACAATGACCTGGACGTCAATCCGCTGAAATCCAAGCAGCTCACCAACATCCGCACCACCTCGAAGGACGAAGCCGTCAAGCTGACCCCGTTCGTGCCGATGACCCTGGAACAGGCGATGGCTTACATCCAGGACGATGAGCTGGTGGAAGTGACGCCGCTGAACATCCGGCTGCGCAAGCGCGCGCTGCTGCCGCATCTGCGCAAGCGCGCCAAGCAGGCGCAGGACGCCTAGGCCGCCGTCGCCACACACGCGCTGTCATGGCCCGCAAATGCGGGCCACCCAGGTGATGCCAAACGCGGTCGGCAAAAGCTGGGCCGCAGCCAAATTCTTCGAACCTCTGCCTGTCCCCATCTGGGTGGCCCGCATTCGCGGGCCATGACATGAGGGGATAAATCCTGCTCACGTCTCATCTGTTCCCCCCGCCAGGCAAGCGCAAAGGCGCCGCTTTCCAGCCCTCGGACGGCTGGGTAGGGTGTCGCCATGGTCGATAAATTCTTCAAGAGCGAAGCATCCAGCGGCGTCCTGCTGCTGGCGGTGACCGTGCTGGCGCTGATCGTCGCCAATGCGCCTGTGTCGAATATGTATTTCGACGGCCTGCACGCCACTGTTGCCGGTCTCAGTTTACATCACTGGATCAATGACGGGCTGATGGCGCTGTTCTTCCTGCTGGTGGGGCTGGAAATCCGCCATGAGCTGGGGGTGGGCCAGCTTTCGACCTGGGCGGGGCGCGCGCTGCCAGGCTTTGCGGCGCTGGGCGGCATGGTGGTGCCTGCCGCGATCTATGCGGCTTTCAACTGGGGCGGCGCGTTGCAGGGCTGGGCCATTCCCACCGCCACCGACATCGCCTTTTCGCTGGGCGTGCTGGCCATGCTGGGGTCGCGCGCTCCGGCTTCGCTGAAGATTTTCCTCACCGCGCTGGCCATCATCGACGATCTGGGGGCGGTGCTGATCATCGCGCTGTTCTATGGCTCGGGTCTGTCGCCGCTATTCCTGGGATTGGCGGGCGCCTTGCTGGCATTGCTGATTGGCCTGAACCGCATGGGCGTGAAGCGGCTTTCACCATACCTGCTGCTGGGTGCGGTGCTGTGGTTCCTTGTGCTGAAGTCGGGCATCCATGCCACCATCGCCGGCGTGCTGCTGGCCTTTGTCATTCCTACCGGCCGTGGCGCGCATTCGCCCGCGCGCAAGCTGGAAGAAGCGCTGGCCGGACCCGTTGCCTTTGGCATCGTGCCGCTGTTCGCCTTCGCCAATGCCGGCGTGTCGCTGGCCGGCATCACCTTCGCCACCTTCGCGCAGCCCATCACCTTCGGCGTGGCGGCGGGGCTTTTTATCGGCAAGCAGATCGGCATCTTCGGCGCCTGCTGGCTGGGGGTGAAGAGCGGCCTCGCCAGGCTGCCGGCGGGCACAGGCTGGGCGGCGGTTTATGGCGTATCGCTATTGTGCGGCATCGGTTTCACCATCAGCCTGTTCATCGGCGCGCTGGCTTTTCCCGATGAGAGTAGCGTGGCGGCGGCCAAGCTGGGCGTGATCGCCGGTTCGTTCATTTCGGGCGTGGGGGGATGGCTGGTGCTGAGCCGAACCGGAGTGAAACGATGAAACTGCTTGCCATGATCCCCGTTCCGCTGGTGCTGCTGCTGGCCGCGATTCTGGAAGCAGGCGGCGATGCGGTGATCCGCAAAAGCCTGTTGGCGCATCCGGGCGCGGCGCGGGTGGCGCTGTTTGTGGGTGGCGCGGGACTGCTCGCCGCCTATGGCACGCTGCTCAATCTGGCGCCGCTGGAATTCGGGCAGGTGGTGGGCCTGTATATCGCGACCCTGTTTGTGGTCTGGCAGGTCATCACCTATTTCGCGTTCGGCACCCTGCCGAGCCTGCCCATGCTGGTAGGTGGCGCGATGATTGTGGCGGGCGGGTTGATCGTCAGTTTCTGGAGAGCCTGACTGAGGGCGCTGGCGCATACCCCGCGCTGCCGCAGGCGCATCTTGTAGTTATCCGCCCGCATGCCGGCAAGGCGGGCGATCGTCTGGCGGGCCTGCTGATCGGCATCGGGGCAAGCGCGATACAGCGCACGGGCGCGGTAGGTGCCGTCATCGAAGGCGACGTCCGCCGCGTCATACCGGATGAAGGTCTGCCTGCGGCAGAAGAATTCCAGCGCCTGTGCCCTGTCTTCCGACTCTTTGGCGAGGATCGCACGGAAGGTCGTGGACTGCGCCAGGACGTGACTGACCGCCGCCGTCACATCGTCGATGGCCCGGTTCATATCGGCGCGCGCGGTGGCGCAGTCGGGCCTGGACAGGTTTTGCGATCCGGCAGGGGTTGCCAGAAATGACACCGTCACGGCCAATATCAGTATCCGCAAAACCGCCTCCGATTTCATGACAGCAGCAGCCGGGACAGTATGCCTTTTGACCGGCTAGCCCGCCAGCAGCTCGACGCCCGAGGCCAGCAGGATCACGGCCAGGATGGTGCGCTCAGCTTATGCCAATATTCCAAATGCCATCGCCGCGATCACAATGGTCACTACAACCAGCAGCGACAGTACCTTACCCAAAGTCAGCAGCCCAAATCCCACCATCACCAAGGCCGCGTCTGTCCAGTTCAGAACAGAGTGCTTCCATAATGGGTCGTACAGCGCCGCTGCCAGGAGGCCGACCACCGCCGCATTGACGCCGCGCATCACGGCTTGGGTGTTCACGCCTGTGCGAAACCTGTCCCAGAAGGGCAAGGCCCCCGCCATTATCAATAATCCCGGCAGGAATATCCCCACCAGCGCCACCGCAGCGCCCCACACGCCGTTGGGCCTGAGCGTCAGGCTGGCGCCGAGATAGGCTGCGACTGCAAACAGCGGCCCAGGCACGGCCTGCGCCGCGCCATAGCCGGCCAAAAACGACTCAGGCGCGACCCATCCTGGTGTCACCACAGCATCATGCAGCAGTGGCAGCACAACATGGCCGCCGCCGAACACCAGCGCGCCGGAGCGGTAAAAAGCCTCGAACACTGCAAGGCCGTGCGACTGGCTAGCGGCCAGCGGCAGACCCAACAGCAACAAGATGAAAACCGCCAGCAGCCCCGCGCCCTTGGATGGAGAGATGGAAGTTCCGATCCGCCCGATCACAGGCGCGAACATTTTCTGGCAGAAAATGCGTCCGGCCACACCGCCGAACAGGATCGCCCCGATCTGCCCCCAGGCGCCGCTCACGAAAAGCACTGTCAGTGCACCCACTGCACCAATTGCAATACGTCGTACATCCGGCGTCAGCATCCGCGCCATGCCCCACACAGCCTGTGCCACCACGGCACCTGCGACCAGATTGAGACCATGGATGGCACTGGTGGCGGCAACGCCGTTGAGCGAAGCCGCCAGACAGGCGAAGGCAAACAGCAGCAGCGCCGATGGCAAAGTAAAGCCGCACCACGCCGCCAGTCCGCCCCACCAGCCCGCGCGTGACAGGCCAATAGCAAAGCCCACCTGGCTGCTTGCGGGACCGGGCAAAAACTGGCCCAGCGCCACCAGGTCGGCGAAAGTGCCTTCATCGGTCCAGCGCCGCCGGACTACGAACTCATGCCGAAAATATCCGATATGTGCGACAGGACCCCCGAACGAGGTGAGGCCAAGGGCAAGAAATACCCGGAAAACTTCCAACGCCGAACCGCGCGGCCCCTGATCCTCTTGTTGCAGCATGGATTTGGCGTTTCCCGCTTCAATTAAATAAGCTTCCTGATCTGTGACCTTCAGGTATGACGCTAAGCCCTTCAGGCATCTAGCCTGCAAACCCCGACTGCATCTATAACCAAACCATGACAGTCGATGAAAAAATGATCGCCTTTGCGAACCGCCTGGCCGATGCCTCGGGATCGGTGATCCGTCCCTATTTCCGCCAGCGCATCGACGTGGCGCACAAGCCGGGCGTGCATCCCTTCGATCCGGTCACCGAAGCGGACAAGGGGGCCGAGCGCGCCATCCGCGCCATCATCGAGCGCGACCGCCCGCAGGACGCGATATTGGGCGAGGAGTATGGCGAGAAGCCCGCAGGACTACCGGCCAACAAGTGGCGCTGGGTGCTGGACCCGGTGGACGGCACGCGCGCCTTCATCACCGGGCGGCATGAATGGGGTTCGCTGATCGCGCTGGAGCATGACGGCGTGCCGGTGCTGGGCATTCTCGACCAGCCGGTGCTGGGCGAACGCTTCCTGGGCGTCAATGGCCGCAGCGTGCTGCTGACCGGCGACACCCGCACGGTGCTGAAAGTGCGCGAATGTCCCGACATCAAGGACGCGATCCTCTGCGCCACCGATCCTTCGGCCTATATGCCGCCCGACCAGCAGGACGCTTTCGCGCGGGTGAAGGCGGCGGCGCGCATGACCCGCTATCACGGCGACTGCTACATCTTCGCCATGCTGGCGATGGGCTTTGTCGATGTGGTGATCGAAAGCGCCCTCAACCGCTGGGACATTGCGGCGCTGATTCCCATCGTGGAAGGCGCGGGCGGCATCATCACCGGCTGGGACGGCGAGCCCTGGCGCGACGGATCGAAGACGCTGGCCTGCGGCGATCGCCGCGTGCATGCGCAATGCATGGCACTGCTGCGCGGCTGACAACAGCGCCGCGTCACAATAGCTTCACAAAACCGGCCCCGCCCATTAACCGGGCAAACACCCGCCGCCCGCTAGCTTGTGTGCAACGCGAAAAGCGGGGTCATGCCTGCGGCACGAAGATGATAGCGAAGCCAACGACGGCAAGTTGACGGCGGGCATGCTGGCGACGCCGACACCGCCCCTCAACGAACGGACCACCTGCGGAGAAACCTTTGACTGGTTCGTCGCCCATCCCGATGTCAGCGCGGCGGCGATTCTGGACAGCGGCACGGGCGCTATCCTGGGCCTGGTCAACCGCTTCATTTTCTTCGCCCGCTATGCGCGTCAATATGTGCCCGAACTGTTCCGCCGCAAATCCATTCTCAGGCTGGCCAATCCCGCGCCGCTGATCGTGGACCATGAGGTGCAGGTCGCCGATCTGGGCGCCACGCTGCTGATGGAAAATCCGGATGCGCTGTTCGAATGTTTCATGGTGACGCGGCATGGCCGTTACCTGGGCATCGGGACGGGGGAAGCCTTGCTGCGCGACAAGGTGCGGCTGCTGCAGGCGCGCGAACAGGCGCTGTCCCGGGCGCTGACGGCGGAAACCAGCGCCAACTCCGCCAAGAGCGATTTCCTGGCCCTGATGAGTCACGAACTGCGCACGCCGCTGAACGCCATTATCGGCTTTTCCGAAATTCTGGGCACCGAACTGCTGGGGCCATTGGGTCATCCGCGCTACCGCGAATATGCCAATGACGTGCATGGTGCGGGCCACCATCTTCTGGCGTTGATCAACGATATCCTGGATCTGTCCAAGGCCGCGGCGGGCAAGTTCGAACTGCGATGCGAGGAGGTATCGCCGGCCGATATCGTGGGCGAGTGCCTCAAGCTGACGCGCGGCAAGGCCCATGAAGGCAAGTTGCGGCTGCACAGCGACCTTGCGCCAGGGCTGCCTAATCTGATTGTGGACCGGCTGCGGTTCAAGCAGGTGCTGCTGAACCTCTGCTCCAATGCCATCAAGTTCACGCTGCCGGGCGGTCACGTTCATATCTCGGCGGATCAGGACGAGAATGGACGGTTCATCCTGACCGTTCGTGACACCGGCATCGGCATGTCGGCGGAGCAGATTCCCCAAGCGCTGGAACCGTTCCGGCAGGTCGCATCGCCCTTCGCCCGCAACACCGAAGGGACCGGGCTGGGGCTGGCGTTGGTGAAATCCCTGGTCGAATGCCATGACGGTTCGCTGGAAATCCAAAGCGAAGTCAACAGGGGCACCGTGGTGAAAGTGATCCTGCCGCCCGGGCGCACTGTCCGCAGATGTACCGCTCTGTCCGCCTAGGCGGAACTAGAGGATGCTGGCCAGCGGAATGGCATTGCTTTTTGCCGCCGCAGCCTTGGCCGCCGGTTTCTTCTTCTGCTTGGGCTTCTTTGCGGGAGACGGCGTGGCGGCGGGCTTTGCCGATTTCTTCTTCTTGCCGGCTTTTTTCCGCGTCTTCTTTCCGGACGGCTTTTTCCCCTGCGCCAGCGCGGCAATTATCGCTTCGAGCGCCTTGATGCGCGCCACCAGCCTGTCCAGTTTCTTTCCCATGACCTGCGTCTCCAGAGTTTCTAATGCGTGAATTGTTGTGTTTGAACGTCTATCGCATTTTGCGCGGCGGCGACGGCATTGGTTCGTTCCCCCTCCACCTCGCCATTTTCGGTGCGCAATCCCTTGATGCATGCCGGCGGCTCGATTTCCCATTTCCAGCGCTGTTCGCTCAGCCGGCGTATGGAATAGAAAATTCCCCGATGCGTCGTATCGTTGCTCACGTGATCCCCAGCGCGCTTGGCGCGGAACTCTAGCAGAAGGACGGCAGCGGGAAAGCGGGTCCGCTGCGATCCGGGCGGCTGTCACAAAAGTGAAATACTGCATGTGTACCCGAACGGGATGCTGGAGCGCTGCGCGGGACTGGTGTTCGGTTTCCTGTTCCGGGCCGGGCAGGCGCTGCGCCTGCGCGACGAGAAGCTGGGGGCGGCGCTGGCCGAAGGCCATGACTGGGTGTGGTTTCACCTGGCACTCAGCGATCATCGTGCCCGCCGTTTTCTGGAATCCTTCACCGACATGCCGCAAGAGGCCCGCGCCTTGCTGCTGGGGACCGAGGACCGGATCCAGTTTCATCTCACCGCCGCCGGCGCCTGGGGCATCCTGCCGGATATCGAGCACGACTTTGCCGGTGAAAGTCTGGGCGCGGGCCGCTTCGGCTTCTGGTTGGACGGCACAAGGCTGATCACGGCACGGCGCCATCCCCTGCGCGCCACGGAAAGCCTGCGCGATGCGGTGGAGCGCGGCACCCTTCCGCGCAATCCGTCCGAGGCCCTGGCGCTGCAGCAGGAGTTTTTCATCGCCCTGGTCGAGCAGCGGCTGGCGGTGCTGGGGCGCGAACTGGGAGGCATCGAGGATGCCGTGCTGGCAGACCGGTCCGATGGCGGCGCGAGTTTGGGGCCGCTGCGCCGCGAACTGTCGCGTTATGCCCGCGAATTTTCCTCTCTGCGCAGCGCTATCCACCGCGCCACCGGTGCGCGCAATGCGGTGGCGGCCAGCCCCCTGCTGGAACATCTGCCCTTGCTGCTGCAGGAGGCGGAGGATTTCGAACGCGATGTCAGCGCCCTGCTGGACCGGGCGCGACTTCTGTATGAGGAAATCGAAACCCGCATCGCCTCCACCACCAATCGCAGCCTGTCGGCCCTGACGGTGATCTCGACCCTGCTGCTGCCGCCCACCTTTGTGGCGGGCGCCTTCGGCATGAATCTGGAAGGCATTCCCCGGGCGCAGCACCCGTCCGGCTTCGCCTTTGTCTTCGGCGGCTGCCTGGCGCTGGTGGCGGGCGGCTATCTGGTGCTCAGGCGATTTGGCATTTTGCCCTGAGCTAGTTGAGCAGGTGCGGATCGGCCTTGCCGCTTTCCAGATCGGCCACGCTCATGGGATTGCGATAGCCCAGGGTCGCCTTGGCGGAGTCGTCCCAGGCGTCGGTGACCCAATCGCGCAACTGGCTTGCGCCTTCCGCCAGGCGTTCCGCCACAAAGGCGCTGGACTCGGGCGTGGCGGTGTCGAGGGCGCCCGATTTTTCCAGTTCATAGGTTGGCACCACCAGCGCCCAGCTGGCGGCGAGATAGTCCTGGGTGCGCTGGGCAATCGTGCAGGCGCAGGCGCGGTACGGTCTCAGCCTCGCCGCCACATCGGCGTCAGCGATATTGGCGTTCACGAAAACTTCCTCGAATTTTGCGTGGGTACCGCGCGCGGTGGTGAAACCGCGCGGATTGGAGTCGCCGCGCCAGCCATTGAGATGGATGGTGGCATGCATGGGATTGGCGGTATCGCCGACAAAATGTGCCCACCAGCCCAGGTCGCGCAACGTCAGCATTTCGCGCAAAGCGTGTTCGCGGGCGAAGCGCCGCCGCTCTTCTGACGTCATGGAAAATTGCCTGGCGTATTTTTGCGCCGCCATGGTCATGCGCAATATGGCGAAATCCTTCACCAGCTGCTGGTAGCCGCCCATCAGATTGTAGGGCAGGTATCCGACGGCATACTGGTTGGTGCCCGCGGCGCGCAGGGCGGTGTCGTAATCACGCCGCGTCGCCGGCAGGTCGGAAAGTTTTGGTCCTCCCCGAATGGTGCCGTCATCCGACACGTTCACATAATGGCCGGGATCGAGGTCGGCATCGTGCGGCTGGCCGGCGCCCTTGGAAATGTCGGGCTCCCGCGCCAGCTGGCCGATCTGAAACCGGGCCTGCGGTGTTCGTAGAAACGCCGGAATCTGGACCGGAAAATTCTTCGCCGCCAGTTCGCCGATCATCCGGTGGCCTGCCGCGCCCCAGGCAAAGGCGGTGCCGTGCGATGCCGCCAGCATCAGTCCCGCGATCATGATCCTGCGCATGGTGATTCCCCCGGACGCCCCGGGGGAACCTAACAGTCGTGACGGTGCCGGAAAACCGGTGTTAAAGCATCGGCGGGAAAATGGGGAGCGGCGGGGCCGCACGCTTCTTGCGCATGGCTGCTTTCTTGCGCTTCGGTGCGGCTTTGCGCTTTGCGGTTTTCTTGTTCCTGGCTTTCTTTTTGGGTTTGCCCGTGATCAGGCGGGCGATCGCCTTTTCCAGGGCGGCAAGGCGTGACGCTATGCTTTTTGCCATTGCGTTTTCCTCCAAGCGGACAAGGGAAGGCTAATCCTTTGGGCGGCTTTCGCCAAACGGAAGCGGAGTTGCTTTACGCGCCTGCCGCTCTGGGCCAGTCTGCCGCCATGGCGCGTCTTTCCATCCGCATTTACTTCGGCCAGGCCCATCACGGCATGGGGCCGGGCATGGCGCAGTTGCTGGAGGGCGTGGCCGTGCTTGGCTCAATCCGCAAATCAGCGGGCGCCATGACGATGAGCTATCACAAGGCCTGGCTGCTGATCCAGAATATGCAGGAGACATTCGGCGGCGCGGTGGTCACCACCAGCATCGGCGGCAGGATCGGCGGCGGCGCGCAATTGACGTTGCTGGGAAAGAACCTGCTGGCCGCCTATCGGCGAATCGAGAGCTGCGCGGCGCGCGCCACCGCTGCGGGCCTCAAATTGCTTGTGGGCATGACCAAGGCACGCAAGCGCACAAAATCCCTGAAAACAAAGGTTAAGTAACGGCTCCCATCCAGCAGGCGGAAATAACGCCGGTTCTGCCGACGCCGTCGCCGTCGGATGTGGCGGTCGCCAATCCGCAGTCCAGCGTGGCGGTGCCGCCGAACGCGACCACGGCGCAGGATGCTGCCCCTGCTCAGGCTGAGCCTGCCCAGTCGGCTGGTCAGGTCAGCCAGTAGCTGGTGACGTAAAAAAGAAGCCGCGTCCCTAACTGGACGCGGCTTCTTTTTTGCGTGATTGTCATTCCCGGCCAGCCCCTTGCGAAGCAGGGGGCGAGGGAAGGGAAACTAGGCGGTGACACAGAATAGATTTCACGACCTGGGTTCCCTTCCCCTCGCCTTGCTGCCGCAAGGCTCAGCCGGGAATGACATTGGTGTCATTGGCGAATGACAGGGGTGTCAGCGAGCGAGCTTTGAAACAAACAAGTCAAACGCTTCCCAGAAATTCGCGCGGATGACGTTCTTCTCCATCAGGATCTCGTGGCCGGCATCCGCGATCTCGACATATTGCGCACCCGGCGCGCGCGCCGCGAAGGCTTTGGCGGCCGGCGTCAGGCAGATGCGGTCCTTGCCAGCGCCCACGATCAGCACCGGTGTGGTGATCTTTTCCGCCTGGCCGCGCAGCCATTTCATGGAAGCCAGCGCCGCCGCCAGCCAGCCCCAGGTCGCGCCCGCCAGCCGCAGGTCAGGATTTTCGCGCAGGAACATCTGGGTGCGCTCGAAGCGCTGCGGGTCGGAGGTCACCAGCTGGGTGGAGAAATTGACCTGGTGGGGATCGCGCCCCTCCATGCCCCACACCCACCCCGCCCGGTTGCCGCGCCAGACTTCAAAGGCGCTCACCGCCCTGACGATGAACTCGCGCTGGCCGCGCAGCGAGATGGCGATCATCGGCGCGTTCAGCACTGCCCAGGCGAACCGATCAGGCTGGGTTGCCAGGGCGCGCAGCAGATTGTGCGCCCCCATGGAATGGGCCAGCGCCACCGGCCTCTCGCCCGCCTTCAGCATTGGGGTGACGATCCAGTTCAGCAGCGTCTCCAGGTCCTGGTCGTATTCGTGGAAATTGCCGATGAAGCTCTTGCGGTGATCGTCGGCCAGAAGGCGGGCGCTGCCGCCCTGGCCGCGCCAGTCCATCGTGGCCACCGCAAAGCCTCGGCCGCGCAACTCGTCGATCACCTCGAAATATTTCTCGATGAATTCGGTCTGGCCGTTGAGCAGCACGCAGACGCCTTTGCGTGCCACGCCGGGATCGGGCTCGAAGCGCGCGGCGCGCAGTTCCGCGCCCACCGCCTTGATGGGAACCGGATCGAAGAGGGCGGCGGCGGGGATCATGAAAAAAATTTCAAGGAATCAGCGGTTTCCTAGGCACTTAAACCCGGATTTCAAGGTCCGCAAAGGGTCTTGAAGGGCGTTTTTCCTTTCCTAAATACGGGTCTGCCGGGCGCCATTTCGGGCCGGGCTTGCAACAACGCTTTATCGGAGGTTGTCCCATGCGTATCGATTATTCCCCCTTCTACCGTTCCACCGTTGGCTTCGATCACCTGCTCAATCTTCTCGACACCGCGTCCGACCAAGGCTACCCGCCCTACAATATCGAGCGCAGCGACGAGAATAATTACCGCGTCACCGTCGCGGTCGCCGGCTTTGCCGAGAAAGACCTGTCGGTCGACGTGAAGGACCGGGTGCTGACCGTCTCCGGCAAGAATGAAGCGTCTGAAAAGCCCGCCTACCTGCACCAGGGCATTGCCGGGCGTGCCTTTGAGCGCAGCTTCCAACTGGCCGAGCATGTCGAGGTGAAGGGCGCGCGCCTGGAAAACGGCCTGCTCCATGTCGATCTGGAGCGCCGCGTGCCGGAAGAGAAGAGGCCGCGCCGCATCACCATCAATGCGCCCGAACTGAAGACCATCGAGGGTTTGAAGGCGGCATAACTCCCAACCCCCTCCGCCCGTAGCTCGCTCAAGAGCGAGCTACGGGCACCTCCCCCTTGTTGCGCTTCGCGCAAGGGGGAGGCGGGGCTGTGTTGGCTTCACCATTAAGCAAGACCGGGGGCATCCTTTGGATGCCCCTGGTTTATTGTTAGGTTTACAGGGTAAAAGCTGCTTCGGTTATCCATGGCGATCTGGCCGCAAAACCTGGCGACTCCCAAGAACCCCACCAGCATCGAGGATGTGCGGGCGCGCTATGCTGCCCAGTTCGCCCGCTTTGGCGCCGCATCCGACGCGCTGGAGGTCACTCCCGGCCAGCTCGGTCCCATCGGCGGGGAGTGGGTGCGCCGCCCCGGCGGCGACTTGGGCCGCACCATCCTGTATTTCCATGGCGGAGGCTATGTCACCGGCAGCCCCAAAACCCACCGCGCCCTGGTGGGCAAGCTGGTGGAAGCCAGTGGCGTGGGCGCGTTCAGCCTCGCCTACCGGCTGGCGCCAGACTGTTTCTTTCCCGCGCCGGTGCGCGACGGCATCGACGCCTATCGCGCCTTGCTGACCAAGGGCTTCCCGGCCAGCTCGATCATACTGGCGGGCGACGAGGCGGGTGGCGGGCTGGCCTTTGCCGTGGCACTGGCGGTGAGGAATGCCGGCCTGGAAATGCCCGGCGGCATCGTGGTCCTGTCGCCCTGGGCTGACCTGTCGCTGTCGGGCCTGTCGGTGCTGGGCAACCGCCTCGCCGACACGGCGCTGGAATGGGAGGGCCTGTTTCTCTGCGCCCGCAATTACCTGCGCAAATCCAATCCCTGCGATGCCTATGCCTCGCCTGCCTGGGCCAGCCTCAGCGCCTTTCCGCCGGTGATGGTGCATGCCGGCTCTACCGAAATCCTGCGCGACGATGCCTCCAAGCTGGGCGACCGCGCCGCCGACGCCAATGTGTCGGTCAGTGTCGAGATCTATGACGGCATGGGCCATCTCTTCCAGATGGACGCGGGGCGTAACGAGGCGAAAGTCTCGCTGTCGCGCCTGGCCCAGTTCATCCGCGCCAAGAGCGCAGTGCTGGCGGCTTAGGCGGCTGCCGATCCCGCGCTATTGCGTGACGCCGTCCCGCGCCAGGGACAGCAGCATGCATTCGCGCTGCAGGTCCATGAAGCGCTGCACATTGGGGGCGCCGAGGACGAAGGGATGGGCCGGGGTGAGCGCGAAACGGATATCGGTGCCGGCCAGGCTCACTGTCTAGCCGTCCGCGGTGCGCGCGGGCGATTGTGACGGGTTTTCGCAAAAAGACGGGAAACAAACCTAAGCGGAAGCGGCCTCGGCAAAAAGCCATTTTATCGCGGGGGCCGCAATGGCAGCCGCCAGAAAATGTACGACGATGAATCCCGGCGCGGATTCCGGCGCAATGCCGGAAAAGCTGTCGGTGAGCGCGCGGGCAAGGGTCACGGCGGGATTGGCGAAGGATGTGGAGGCGGTGAACCAGTAGGCGCCGGTGATGTAGAGCCCGACCAGCATGGGTGTGGAGGAGGGGACGAAGCGGATGGCGCCGGCAATGGTCGCCAGCAATCCGATGGTGGCGATGAACTCCGCCAGCAGTTGTGGCGGTCCGTCACGCAGCCTGGTGGAGACTTCCAGTACCGGCATGGCGAACATCAGGTGGGTCAGCCACACGCCGATGATGGCTGCCACGACCTGCACCAGCCCGTAGCGGACCGCCATGCGCCATTCGATCTTGCCGCGCAACGCGAAGAAGAACGATACGGCGGGATTGAAATGCGCCCCCGACAGCGGACCCAGGATGGTGATCAGCACGACAAGCGCCGCGCCGGTCGCCAGAGCATTGGCCAGCAGCGCCAAAGCCAAATTTCCGTCCGCCAGCCGCTCGGCCATGATGCCGGAGCCGACTACGGCGATCAGCAGGAACATGGTGCCGAAAAATTCCGCCGCCAGTGGGCGGGCAATGGCAGGCACTACGGCCCGCTGGCGATGTCCGCCACTTTCTTCTGGAGCGACATACGGTCGAGACCGGAAATCTTCAGGTTGGCGAAAGCGCTGAGGCGATTGTTGAGCATCCGGTAGGTATCCGCGAAAGCCACCGCAATCTCGGCCGGGCTGCCTTCCGCCGCTGCCGGATCGGGCAGGCCCCAATGCGCCGTCATGGGCTGGCCCGGCCAGACCGGACAAACTTCGCCCGCCGCGTTGTCGCAAACGGTGATGACGAAATCCAGTTTTGGCGAATCCGCACTTGCAAATTCATCCCATGGCTTGGAGCGAAATTGGCTGATGTCGTAATCCAGCCGCTTGAGCAATTCGAGCGCATAGGGGTTCACCGTGCCGCGGGGCTGCGATCCGGCGGAGTAGGCCTGGAAACGTCCGGCCCCCACCTTGTTGAGGAGCGCTTCGGCCAGGATGGAACGCGCGGAATTGCCGGTGCAGAGAAACAGGACATTGTAGGTCATGCGCGCAGCCGCTTTCTGGGCGGGCAGCAGCCGGTGGCGACGGACACCAACGGCGCGCAGATTTCCGGCCGTCCGCCGCAGCAGTCTTCGGTCAGGAAAATCAGCAGGGCGCTCATCGCGTTGAAATCCGCCGCATAGACAATGGAGCGTCCGTCGCGGCGGGCGCGGATCAGCCCGGCATTGGACAGGAGCAGAAGCTGCGCCGACAGGGTGTTGGGCGCGGTCTTCAGCTTGCGGGCGATGTCCCCCGCCGCCATGCCGTTCGGCCCGGTTTTGACCAGCAGGCGGAACACCGCCAGCCGCGCGTCCTGCGCCAGTGCCGATAGTTTCTGAACCGCTTTTCCAGATTCCATATTTCATGGATTATAGAAATATAGACCGGGAGTCAAGCGCCGGCTGGATGGTTTTTGATTTCTTGATGGCAAGCGCACAAGAGGGGGAGGGTGAGTAGCGGCAGCGTACGAACGTAGCATCGCTTGCGATGCGAAGGGTGAGGTTGGCGGCCAAGCCAACCGAACGCCGAGCACCGTCAGGTGCGAAGGCCGGAGGGGATCAGAAATAAAGAATTGCCGGGGGCTACGCCGTCGCGGCCAAGGCCTCGGCAAAATGCCCCGGCAATTTCGCGCCGGAGAAATCGGCCCCTTCGATCTCGGTTTCGCGCATGTCGGCGTCGCTCATATTGGCGTAGCTCATGTCGCAGCCCGACAGCCGCGCCCGGCGCAGGTCGGCGCCGCGCAGGTCGGCGTAACGCGCCTGGGCATTGTCCATGCGCGCGGGCAGCAACCGTCCGCCCGCGATCATCAGCGGCCCCAGCTTGGTGTCGCGCAGGTCGGCATGGTTGAGCTGCGCGCCCGAAAGATTGACGCCGCGCAGGTCCGCGCCGCCCAGCTTGGCCGAGCGCAGGTCGCAGCCCGCCAAGTTGGAGCCCTGCAGCGAGGCGCCTTCCAGGTTGACGCCGTAGAACAGCACGTTGGGCGCGATCAGGGCGGTGAGCATGCGGTGGGAAAGGGATGTGACATGGCGCAGGTCCATGCCGGTGAGATCGGCGGGTTTGCCGTCGCGGCCGTTGGTTTCGGCCCAGCGCGTATGGTCCTCCAGCAGCTTGTCGACCACCAGCACCTGGTTGACGTCGGGCACCGGCGCCTGGGTCAGAATCTTGCTCATGTCGGCGCCGTGGGTGGTCGCTAAATCCATCGTCGCGCCGATCAGGATGCAGCCCGCCATGTCGGCGCCGGTCAGGTTGCAGCCCGACAGGTCGGCATTTTCCAGATTGGCGCCGGTCATCCGCGCCTGGCGCAGATTGGCGCGGGTCAGGCGGCAGCCCTTCATGATCGCGTCGGTGAAATCGGCCTGCACCGCCATGGCGCCGGTCATCTTGGCGCCGGACAGGTTGGCGCTGTTCATCATCGCCGCCGGCATTTCCGAGCGGCCCAGATCGTGCAGCAGCACGCGCAAGTTTCCGTATTTGTCTTTTTCCGCGATGGTGCCTTCGCGCAGGTCCGCTTCGTAAAGGTCGGTGCCGATCAGGTTGGCGCCGCGTAAGGAAGCGCCCCGCATGTCGACCCGCCGCATGGACGCGCCCGCCAGATTGCAGCGGCGCAGGTCGGCGCCAAAGAAGCTGGCCGCGTCGAGCTTGGCGCCCGCGAAATTGGTTTCCTCCATCACCGCGCCGGTGAAGTCGGCATCGGCCAGGTTCCGCCCCAAAAGGTCGAGGCCGGAAATATCGCAGAAGGCGAACACGGCGCGCGCCCCGCCCATGCGCCCGGACTGGAGCATCTCGTGACGCGCGACCGCCGCGCTCACATCATTTTGGGTGAGCTTGGCGAAGCCGGTATGGCGGGCCTTGGTCATGTCAAAAAATTCACGCTGTTTGAGGCTTTTCGCCGACGATTTTGCGCGTCCGGACCTAATGTCCCATTAATAAGCCCGGCAATGCTCCTTAATAGGCCGGCCCAGGCTTGTTAAAAGGCCCCGTTCGGAGCGCATTTTTTGTGGCCCCGCCCCGCCACCAACGCGAAATTTGCTGTTGAACCGGGACCATAGCCGGGTACAAAGGCGCTGGCAGGACCCCCCTGGATGCCCTATGGGCGGATGGGTGGCCTGGCACAGGACAAACGGGTGAGCTGCCGGCGGTTTTGCCAGGTGGCGGGGTCGAAAGCGGACCTTCCCTTAAGGCAATTGCTGCGGACCAGCGGACCGACCGTGATCCTGGCGCGAGAATTTTGAAAGAGGTTGTGTTGACCAAGCACCGTTTGATGCTTTCCGCCGCTGCGGCTGCCCTGCTGGCGGCCGTTGCCGCGGCGCGCGCCGACACCAATATCACCGCCAGCACCAGCACCGCGCTGGTCACTGCCACCGCCGGCAATATCACCATCGCCGCGACCGGCGGTATCGGCATCACCACCGCCGCCACGCCGGTGATCACGATCAACTCCAGCAGCTTCCTCAACAATAGCGGCTTCATCGCCAACACCGGCACCAACGACGCCGTCGGTATTGTGATCGACACCTCCGGCGGCAACCTGTTTCCGCCCTCGGCTGGCCTGATCTCGACCGGCACCATCGACCTGGCGGGCGACGGCATCGGCAAGCGCGGCATTTTCATCACCGGCGGAAATACCTTCTATGCTCCGATCACGTTGGGCGCGCTGACCGCCACGACCCAGGCCAGCCAGGTCACCACCCAAAGCTCCAGCATGCTGATACAGGGTGACAGCTCGGTCGCCTTCTGGCTGACTCAGGGCACCAAGATCACCAGCAACATCCTTTTGGGCGGTGGCGGCATTATCCAGAACGGCAGCGTCAATTCCCAGCAGTCCAATTCCGTCGTCGTCCTGATCGACGGCAGCGTGAACGGCAATTTCGTCAATGGCGGCGCGATATCGGGCGCGGGCGCCGGCCTGACCGGCATCCAGATCAATGGCGCCATCAATTCCTGCGCCAGCGATGCTGCCAAGCCCGCCGGCTTCACCTGTCCCACCGCCTCGGGCGGCAGCTTCATCAATGCCGGCGCCATCTCGCTGACCGGCACCGGCATGCCGTCTGCGCGGGGTGGCAATCCCGAAAGCGGCTCCGCCCTGGTGATCGCCAGCTCCATCTCCGGCGGCTTCCTCAATGGCGGTCCGGCCACATCCAGCAATATTCCCGTGGCGCTGATCTCGGCCAACGGCCTGGTCACCACCGGCGTGGTCAACCCCACCATGATTATCGACCCGGCCAGATCGGTATCCGCCCTCACGCCCGTGCCGCGCGGCCCGGCGATCCTGGGCCCTGTCACCGCCGACATCGATTCGGTCAATCCCGGCTATTCCTTCATTAACCGCGGTGCCATCCAGTCCCAGCCGCTGGATCCGCAGCTCTCGACCGCGGCTCTGATCATTCAGGGCAACAGCGCCACCTATTTCACCTGCCTCAGCGCGTCGGTGGCGACCTGCACCGGCACCAACGCCAATCCGCAGCTCAATACCGGCGGCTTCCTCAGCACCGGCGATATCTCGGCCCAGGCCTTCACCAGCGTCACCAACCGTACCGCCGGCACCGTCTCGGCCTCGGCCATGTATGTGGGCGCCTTCACTACTGTTCCGCGCCTGGACATCATTCAGCAGGCGGTCGGCGGCACCACCATGACGGCGGCGACCCTCACCGCCACGGTCTCCGGCGTGGGCCAAGGCACCGCCACTGCCCTGCAGATCGCCCAGAACGCCACCGTGTCCGCCATCAATATCGGCCGCGGCGCCACCATCTCCGCCCTGGTGGAAACCAACACCGTCACGCCCGCTCGCGACGTGGCCACCGCGTCTACGCCTTTCAGCCTGATTGCGCAGGCCATCGTGGACCAGTCCGGCAGCGTCAGGCTGATCAACAATGCCGGCACCATCGCGGCGTCCACCACCGAGCTGACGCCCTCCTCGGGCACCAGCGTGGTCCGCGTCCAGCGGGCCGTCGACCTGCAGGCCTCCACGGTCGGGGGCGCCACCATCAACAATAGCGGCGTCATCCTGGGCGACGTGCTGTTCAGTTCGGCCGGCAACGGCAACACGCTGAACATCGGCAATATCGGCGCCCTGGGCACCGCCAATCCGGGCACCGGCGTGGTCAACACGCCCAGCAACTATGCGGTGGTCGGCGAAGCCTTCTCCAGCCGGCCGAGCACCGGCGCGCCGACCGTCCGGGCGACGTTGCTGAATTTTGGCTCCGGCACCGGCCACCGGCTGCATGTCGGCGGCTTCGGCTATATTAATGCGGATATCCGTGCGGGTGTCGGCGCGCTGGACGTGCAGGTGGACAATAACGGCCAGCTCTTCATCGCCAATACCGCCACCTCGCTCCAGGCCAACACCTTCAACGCCGGCACCAACGCCATCCTGGGTCTGTCCATTGCCCAGTCCAACCTCAACGCCCTGACGCCGGTGGTGCAGGCCAACAGCGCCAACCTGTCGGGCGCCCAGCTGGCGCTTCAGTTCGGTACCTTCATTTCCTCGGGCTTCACCGCTGCTTCGGTCGCTTCGCCTTCGGTGCAATCGGTCACCCTGATCCGCGCGCCCCTCATCATCGACACCACCCTGGCCGACCAGAACGCAAGGCTGGGCCAGAACACGCCCTTCCTGTTCGAGTCCCCCACAGCCGCCGGGATCGTACCGGGCGACAATGGCCCCACGGCCTTGTCCCTTGGCACGTCCGGTGGGCAGCAGACCCTGCTGCTGAACCTGCGGCCGCGCTCGGTCAACCAGTTCAATGCCAACGGCTCGCCGGGCCTCAACCTGTCGGGTGATGCCAGGAACCAGTTCCCCTTCGTTGCGGCGGCGCTGGCGACCGACAACGACCTGGGCGCGGCGGTTGCCACCAGCATGACCATCTACAACACGCCCGGCGTGGCTTCGAGCGGCATCAATGTCGCCGCTTCGCAGCAGCAGGCGTCGCAGGTCTTTTCGCAATTCTCGCCTGACGTTTCGGGCGGCATGCGCGAAATCGCTATCATGATCACCGACCAGGCCACCGGCCCGGTGGCGGCGCGCCAGCGCCTGCTGCGCCAGTACGGCAAGGTGCAGGGCAACATGACGTTGTGGGGCGAGGAGTTCACCGGCCAGATCAACAACAAGGGCCGTGTCGGCGGCGCAGGCACCCTGTCCTCCTTCAAGGATCATGGCTTCGGTTTTGCTCTGGGCGTGGATGGCGGCGGCCCGCGGGGCGGCTGGTACGGCGGCGCCCTCACTTTCTATACCGGCAATGTTGACCAGCAGCTGCCGCGCGCCACCAGGACCGATACCCAGTGGTTCATGCTGACCGGCTATAGCCACTGGCAGGGCCGCAAGGTCTTCTTCGACACCCAGCTCAGCGCCGCGTATGGCCAGCTCAAGACCGTCCGTTTCCTGAATTTGGGAGGCGGCACGCGCGCGGCCTCCAGCAAGCGTCCCGCCGCGATGGGCGCGATCGGCGCCAAGGGCGGCTTGATGCTGAAATATCTCGGCCTGGACATGGACCCCTATTTCAGCCTCGACGGCATGACCTTGCGCGAAGAGGGCTATACCGAAACCGGCGGTGGCGCCGGCCTCAACCTGCAGGTCGGCTCCTATTACGCCAACTCACTGCGCACCGCGCTGGGCGTGGATATCAAGAAATCGGTGTCGGTGTGGGGCATGGACCTGACGCCAGGCGCGCGGGTCGGCTATCGCTACGAACTGCTGCAGCAGCCTGTGAAGGTGAAGGCCGGTTTCGAATCCACCGGCGGCCTGGGCACCGCCGGCAACGCCCTGACTTTCGTCGGTCCCGATCCGGACAAGGGCAACACCCTGCTGGGCGCCAGCCTAGGCCTGGGCACCGACACCTGGCATCTGGGTCTGAATTACGACTGGGTGCGCGGCAACAATGGTTCGACCACGCAGGTCGGCATCATCAGCGTGCTGGGCCGCATCTAGCGCGGTTCTTTGGCCTAGATTTTCTTGGCGAGCGTAGCGAGCTTAGAAAAGCTGGCCCTGCTCCGAGCCTGCGTAGCAGGTGAGGGCGGTGCGCCACGCACTCCGCGCGTTGCCTACGCTGCCGCTAGGCAACCCTGCTCACGCCACAAAACCGAGCGCGCTCCTGATCTAACCCCGCCAGCAATGGCGGGTTTTTGGTGGTGGCCACAAATTCGCCCAAGATGGGGGGAGAAGATGCGGCTCAGCCATTGGGGGATTTGCATGAAGAAAATAATCACCGCAGCGATCATCACGTTGTTGGCCGCGTCCACAGCCGCTTTTGCCCAGACATCCGTTTCGCCCAGCGAGGCCGAGGCTCGCCCCGAAAACATGGCGGTCGGGCCGGACGGCACGCTCTATATCGGCTCCCAGAAGGACGCGCGGATCTACCGCGCGCGCGCCGGCCAGGCCGTGGCCGAACAGTTCATCGACATGCGCCCGTCGGCCTTCGTGCTGGGCGTGCTGGCCGACGGCGCCAGCAACACCCTGTGGGCCTGCGAAATGGTCAGCATGAACCGCGGGTCGCCGCTGCTCAAAGGCAAGGGCATCCTGCGCGGCTTCGATCTGGCCAGCGGCGCGCCGAAGGTGAATATCCCGCTGCCCGAGGAAACCAATATCTGCAACGATTTTGTCGTCGGTCCGGACAAGGCGCTGTATGTCGCCGATACCTCAAACGCCAAGATCTTGCGCCTGCGTCCCGGCGCCACCAGCTTTGACATCGTGAGCCACAATTCGGCGCTGTTTGGCGCCGATGGCATCACGTTCCTGGACGGCCAGCTCTATGTGAACACGGTCTGGGCCGGCGGCCTCTACCGGATTCCGGATGCCACCAGCGCCAAGGCGGGCGCGCCGGTGCAGGTCCACACCCCGCGCGTGCTCAAGTCTCCCGACGGCATGCGGGCCCATAACGGCGTGATGTATCTGGCCGAAAGCGGCAACGGCACCGTCAGTGCCATCACGGTGAAGAATGACGTCGCCACCATGAAGACCATCAAGACCGGTCTTGAAGGGCCGTGCGCCCTGGAGCCACACGGCAAGACGCTGTGGGTGGTGGAACGCCCGGCGCACCGCGTGACGGCGGTTCCGATCCCGTAAGCGCGCAAGCGTTGTAAAAAGAAGAACCCCGCAAGTCTGTAGCGACGGCCTACAGACGGCGGGGTTCTTCGTTTTGGTCCTCATGGTTCGACATGCTCACCATGAGGATATCCTCACCCTGAGCGTGTCGAAGGGCGAGATCACCAGCTGCCCGTATTGGGCATCGAGGCCCAGGGTTCTTTGGGCGGTAGCGTACCTTCCTGCAGCAGTTCGATGGAGATTCCATCAGGTGAGCGGATGAAGGCCATGTGGCCGTCGCGCGGCGGGCGGTTGATGGTGACGCCGCCATCCATCAGCTTCTGGCAGACCGCATAGATATCGCCCACGCGATAGGCGAGATGCCCAAAATTGCGTCCTCCAGCATAGTCCTTTTCGTCCCAGTTATACGTCAGCTCGATCACCGGGCTTTCGCCGGCGAGTTCCGTGCTGCCTTCGGCGCGGATGCGTTTGGCGTCATCCGGCGTGGCCAGGAAGACCAATGTAAATCGCCCCTTTTCGTTCTCCAGGCGCCGGACTTCGACCAGCCCCAGCTTGTTGCAATAGAAGTCCAGCGATGCGTCCAGGTCGGAAACACGCACCATGGTATGCAGATATCGCATTGATCGATCGTCCTCGTGATTGTCGCAAGAATCCTTATCGCCATTCGCCGGCGCAGCACACCGCCAGCATCGTCGACAAAAAGACAAAGCAACAAGGCAACAATGTCGCAAGGGAACATGAATGGCCTACTCGAAATCCGAGCGCCGTCTGTGCGCGCTGTACTAATAATCTCCGCCGTCAGATGGACGCGCGACGGAAAAAATGGCGGATTTAGTCATTGCTTCCATGGCTTAAGGCCCACAGCAGTTTTATGCTGCGAATGCGAAGTTCGCAGCCGCAACAGGCGTCAACCATCATGCGAAAAAGCTTTGCCTCCGAAAGCGATAGTGGGATTGTGCGGATGCTGGGTGAGAAGGAATGGTTATGCCTCTTGCAAAGAGGATGACCGATTGCTTTAAAAGCGGCCGGCAAGGTGCCAGCATAGGCGTCAGGTTGGGTAAACGTCGGGTGCAGACTTAAAATTGATCTCGAAGAAGTTTTGTCGGACCCGGCGCATCAGGCACCGAGGTTCTTTTCTGTCTTGTAGTGAGAGCGCATGGAACGTCCAAATCATCTAGACCTCGGCAAGAAAACTGCCGCCACCCGTGCCACCAGCCTTGCCATCGTGGTCGCCATTCACGTTATTGCAGTCCTTGGCCTTGTCGCCGCCCTGAACCAAGACGCGATCCTAGAGCAGCTCAAGGACATCCAGGCCACCGTCGAAGCGGAAAAGACGCCGCCCAAGGCGCCGCCGCCGCCGCCGCCGGATCTGGTGAAGCCGCCGCCGCCGATCGCCATTGTTCCAGATTTCACGGTCGCCGCTGCGGCGCCCCCGCCGTCAGTTACCACCGCGCCCAAGCCGCCGCCGGCGCCGCCGCGCCCCGTGGCCAGCAGCGACCCGCTGCGTCCCATCGCGCGCACGCGCACCTTGCCACCCTATCCGCCGATCTCGGTGCGCCTGAATGAATCGGGCTCCACCCTGATGGAAGTGCACATCACCACCGAAGGTAATGTGGATGACTGCAAGGTCATCACCTCTTCCAGCTCGGAACGCCTCGACACCGCCGCCTGCGATCACGTCAAGCGCGTGTGGCGTTGGCAGCCACCGACAAACCAGGGTACGCCGATCGCCGTTTCGACACGCGTCTCGGTCAAGTGGGATCTTAAAGACGCCAAGTAATCAGCTCATCACCTCAAATCATCTGAATTTTCACGGAGAGTAGAAAATGAACTTCAAGAAACTGACGATCGCTGCTGCCATCGTCGCCATGACCAGCTTGAGCGCCATTGCTCCGGTTTACGCCCTGCAGGCCGCCGCGCCTGCCGCTGACGTCGCCGCACCGGCTGCTGAACCGGCCCCCGCTGCTCCGGCTGCTGAACCGGCCCCCGCTGCACCGGCCGCTGTTCTGTCGGACGCGCCGGTCCCCAACCAGTATTCGCTGGGTCACCTCTGGGAAGAAGGCGACTGGATTTCCAAGGCGATCCTGATCTGCTTGGCCATCATGTCGGCCGGCACCTGGTACATCTTCTTCACCAAGTGGGTCGACCAGCAGCGCATCCTGGGCCAGGCCTCGGCCGTCGAGAAGAAGTTCTGGACCTCCGCCACACTCAATGAAGGCGTCGACAAGCTGCCCAAGGACTCCGTGTTCCGCGGCATCGCCGAAGCCGGCCTCAAGGCCTCCACCGGCGGCACCACCCTGGTGGGCATGAGCGACTGGATCGGCATGACCCTGACCCGCCAGCTCGAAGACGCCAATGCGCGCCTCCAGGGCGGCATCGCATTCCTGGGTTCGGTCGGTTCGGTTTCGCCGTTTGTCGGTCTGCTCGGCACCGTCATGGGCATCTTGAACGCCCTGATCGCCATCGGTGTCTCGGGTCAGGCATCGATCGACCAGGTTGCCGGTCCTGTCGGCGAAGCGCTGATCATGACAGCGCTGGGTCTGGGCGTCGCGGTTCCGGCCGTGTTGCTCTACAACTACCTGATCCGCCGCAACAAGATGATCACCGAAAAGCTGCGCGCCTTCGCGGGCGACCTGCAGGCCTACCTGATCAGCAAGAGCAAGTAAGCGCACACACGCTGAAACGGAGTAACGCTTATGGCCGTTGACGCCCAACACGCCGTCGAAGACGACGAGGCAGAGTTGAACGTCACGATCAACACGACACCGCTGGTGGACGTGATGCTCGTGATGCTCATCATCTTCCTGGTCACCATCCCGGTGATCAACAAGACCGTCCCGCTTGAGTTGCCGACCTATCGCAATATCGCCACGACCACCAAGCCGGAAAATATCGTGATCGCGGTGACAGAGGGCGAAGAGGTCTTCTACAACAACGAGCCGATCGATCAGGTGACCATGCGCCGCAACTTCGTCGAGGCCCTGCGCAAGTCCCAAGCGGCGGGCATCGACTTCCCTGAAGTGCATATTCGCGGTGACAAAAATGTGCGCTTCGAGGCGATTGGTCGCGTCATTTTGGCCTGCCAACAGGCCGGCATCCAGAAAGTGGGGTTCATCACCGAGCCCCATGCTCTGGACGCCAGCAGCTATTGAGGTAATTCACCATGGCAATGAGTACCAGTACTGC
This sequence comes from Pseudomonadota bacterium, assembly GCA_041192105.1. Taxonomy (GTDB): domain Bacteria; phylum Pseudomonadota; class Alphaproteobacteria; order Micropepsales; family Micropepsaceae; genus Rhizomicrobium. Next base: position 28,585 of record JBEENS010000022.1, read on the forward strand.
TGACGGCGAAGTCATGGTGGAAATGAACACCACGCCGTTGATCGACGTGATGCTCGTTCTCCTGACCCTTCTGATCATTACCCTTCCGATCCAGACCCATGCGGTAAAGCTGGACATGCCCGCCCCCAACCCCACCCCGCCGACGGTTATCCCGGAGACGGTGGAACTGGTGGTGGACTTTGACGGCACCGTTATCTGGAACGGTGCCTCGGTGGACCGCGGCACCATGCAAGCCTATATGCGGGACGCTGCGTTGAAGAACCCGCAGCCGGAAATCCATGTCAGTCCCAACCGTTTGGCAAAATATGACGCGGTTGCCAGGGTGTTGGCGGATGCCCAACGCCTGGGCGCCACCCATATTGGCTTCACGGGAATTGACCAGTATAATTAGGCTGTGAGGGACATGGCCGTCGGTAAGCGTGCGGCGAACCCGCGCGCTTTTCCGTTTTATGACGAATGCGAAAGAGGTCGTGTAATGACTGCGAGTAACCTGCGTGCCGCCCTGACGGCGGTCTTTCTGGGCATCGCCACCATGGGCGTGGCGGCCTTGGGTCTGGCCGTTCCGGCCGCGGCCCTTACCGTCAGCGCCAAAGTCGGCCCGCTCCTGAACGAGGCCAAGGCCCTGATGACGTCCGGCAACTACTCGGCCGCCATGAGCAAGCTGCGCGAAGCCGACGCCGTCAAGTCCACTGCGGACGACACGGCCGCCATCAACTCCATGCGGCAGTATATCGGCGTGAAGACGGGCGATGCCTCGCTCGGCGGCTCCGCCGGCGCCTTGGCCAAGTTCGCCAACGACTATAATGCCGGCAGGTGGCGCGACGTGATCGCCGATGCCGACCTGCTGCGCAAATACAATGCGCTGACCGCCGGCAACATGCTGATCATCGCCCAAGCCTATTACAAAGCCAACGATTTCGCCGGCTGTTCGCGCTACATCAAGACCAACCTGAGCGGGTCCAGCGAGACCGCCCTGGAACTGCAGGCGCGCTGCTCCTACGAGAATGGCGATGAAGTCACCCAGCGCCAGTCGCTGGAAAGCCTGGTCGCCCGTTCGGGCAAGCCGGAACACTGGAAGGGCCTGCTGCGCTTGGCCGAGCGGTCGCGCGGACTGTCGGACGCCAACTCGCTCGACATCAACCGCATCCGAATGATGACCGGCAATATCGTCACCAAGGACGATTACCTGCTGCTAGCGCAATTAGCGCTGCAGCTCGGCAACGCCGCCGAATCCCAGAGCGTGGTCGAGAAGGGCATTGCTGCCAAGTTGCTGAATGACGAGCGCGCCACCCGCCTGCTCAACCTGGCCAAGACCCAGGCCGCCGCCAACACCGCCAATCTGGCCAAGAACATCGCCGCCGCCCAGGCCCAGCCGCAGGGCGACGCGCTGGTCAAAGTCGGCGAAGGGATGGTCGGTATGGGCAAGGCCAAGGAAGCGATCGACGTCATCCTGCAGGGCAACAAGAAGCCCCAGAAGGTTGCGGTCAACGGCCAGATGCGCCTGGGCTATGCCCAGCTCTCGGCCGGCCTGAAGGCCGACGCCCAGAAGACCTTCAACGCCATCAAGGCCCCAGAGAAGGACGCCATGGTCGCCCATCTCTGGTCGCTGGCCGCCCGCCGATAGTCGGGGCAGCTGCCAAACAAACAGGGGCGCCGGATCATTCCGGCCCCTTTTTGTTTTTTCGAAAATGGCCCCGCAGGCTGAGCTACACAGCCTGTGGCCCCCCCCCATTGGGGCGCTAACGCGCGCCGCGCCGCGCCCGCAGGAAGGCGGCGCTGTCGGTATCGGGCGGGGCAGCCACGCCGCCGCGGCCAGATTCCAGCTCACGCAACGAGAAATCCATCCGCGCTTCATAGGAGCGGTCCAACTGGTTGCGCAGCCTTTGCTGCGCGTCATACCAGCGGCGCTTGAGCATGTTATCGCGGCAGGTCGCGGCCCCGGCTTCACCTGCCCCCCAGCGGCGCTCGACGCAGTGATGGGGATCGAAGGACATCGCGAACAGCCGCCGCCGCGCCTCCTCATAGCCGAAGCGAATTTGCGAACCGTCGCTGCGGCGATAGGACACCACGCATTGGGCGGCGGCGCGCTCATGGGTGGTGAGCAGATCGGTGGCCAAGTCGAAGCCGTTATAGACCAGCTGGGCATCGCGGGCGCGCCACAGGGACAGGAAACGCTCAGCAGTGTCACGCACTTCCTTGAAGGCGGTTTTGAGCCGGGCATCGCGCGACGGTGTTGAATAGGTCTCCCAGTCGCCTTCGGTGCCGTAGATGTTGATGGGCAGGCGGGTGGGTGCGGGGCGGTTCTGGATTCCCGCCGCCAGCGACAGCTGCACCGCCTCGGCGCGCCAGGACAGGTCGGCGCAGTTGGACAGGATCATCTCGGCGATTTCGCGTATCGGATCGAAGCGCAGCCGCCCGCCGCTGAGGCTGGCGCGGACATAATCGTAATAGTCCATCGCCGCGCCGTTCAGGATGAAGGCGCCGCCGCGCCACTGGCTGTCGGCGGGGCGCGGGGTCATTTTCAACAATTCCGTGCCGAAATATTGCGTCAGGGCGAAGTCAGAGATCTGCACATTGGCGGCCAGCGCGATGCGCCCGCCGACCAGGGTGCCGTCGGGGGCACGCGCGGCGCCAACCAGCTTTGACGGCCGCCAGTTCTTGAAACCCGATCACATGCCCGGCGACGAACGCACAAAACGCAGGTCGTAAGTGCCGCGGGTCAGTGAATTGTCGGGATGGGCGTCGATATAGCGGATGCGGCCATCGCGCTCGACCTTCCAGATCACCGCCAGATGGCCGTTGGGATCGTAGATCACCGTGCCGGGGCGGATGGAACGGGCATCCAGCCCTACGGAATACAGATCGTCGCCCCCCAGCTCGGGATGGATGCGGTAGGTGGCCGAGGAAATATGGTCGCGCAGCTGGTTGATGAGACGCAGGGCATTGTCGCCCGACAGCACATCGCGGAGGCTGGCCACCTGGTTGCCGCGCAGGCTGTAGCGGATGTCGCGGCTGCGGCCACGGGGCGTGACATGGCGGACGTAAGAGAAAGGCAGGCCGCGCTTCCAGGCGTAATAGAAGCGCAGGAAATAGGGCAGGTCGGCGCAGTCGGCGTGAAAGCGGAAGCCTTCAGGATCACTGGCGCGGAACGGGTTGGCGGGATGGGCGATGCACTGGGCGACGGTGCGGCAGTTCGATTGCCCGATGGCAGTGATGAACTCGCCATAGCCGCGCTCGTCGGCGGCGCTCCAGCTTTCGCTGGCGATGCGCATGATGGGGTCGGCATGGGCGGGGAGGGCCAAGAAAAAAAAAGAGCAGGGTCGTCGTGATCCAGGCTTTGGCCATCGTGTAAATACGATATGTCATCCCCGGCCAGCATCGCGCACAAGCGCGATGCGAGGGAGTTCGTAGCGACAGTGTACGAACGAACCGGTGGTTGAATTCCTGCCGGTGGATAGGCCTGGGCTCCCGTCCCCTCGCCTTGGCTCACCAAGGCGAGGCCGGGAATGACATAAAAGGGGATGACAGCTGTGGTTCATAGCGGTCCCTTGAAGGGTTCGGCGGCGGGATCGCGGCGGAACACCATTTTCTTGGACAGGATGAAGTTGAATATCAGCCCCAGCAGCACGCCCGACACGAAGGCGATGTTGATGTCGTTGAAGGGCGGCGGGGCGGTGCTTAGCATCACGCTGTACAGCCCGACATTGACCAGGCCGCCCACCGCATTGGCGGCGAGGAAGCGGCCCCATTCCTGAATCGTGCCGGTAAAGCTGTGGGCGCGGCTGTCGACGAAGGTGAAATAGCGGTTGCCCAGCCAGGTGAAGCTGGCGGCGCACAGCCAGGCGATCACGCGCCCGAAATAGGGGCCGGTACCGAGATGGACGCAAAGCTGCAGCACGCACCAGTCCACCGGCATGCCCAAGGCGCCGATCACCGCGAAGCGCAGGATCGAGATCTGCGACAGCCGCGAAAGAAACGCGCTCATTTGAGATCTTGCGGGCCGGGATGGGTGAGATAGGCCATGCGCTTGGCCTCCCAGCGGCCGCGCGTCACCGTGTCCAGGATCATGCCGGCGGTCAGCGCCAGGAAGGCAATCACCATCAGGCCGGTGGCCAGCACGGCGGTAGGCAGGCGCGGCACCTGGCCGGTCTGGACAAATTCCGCCACCACCGGCGCGCCGAGCAGCAGCGACGCGGCGGCCAGCACGATGGCGATGGCGGAGAAGAATAGCAGCGGGCGCTCTTCGCGCATCAGATAGAAGATGGTGCTGAGGATATTGAAGCCGTCGCGCCAGGTGTTGAGCTTGCTGACCGAACCGACCGGGCGTTCCTTGTAGGCGGTATCCATCTCGGTCATCGGCATCAGCAGCCGCACGGCATGGATGGTCAGTTCGGTCTCGATGGCGAAACCCTGGGCCGTGAAAGGAAAGCTTTTGACAAAGCGGCGGGAGAACACGCGATAGCCGCTCAGCATGTCTGACAGCGGCACGTTGAACAGGGTGGCGGTCAGGCCGGTCAGCAGGCGGTTGCCGATGACATGGCCGGGGCGATAGGCCGAAGCCGCGGTATGGATGCGCTTGGCGGTGAGAAGGTCGGCGCCTTCGGCCACCAGCTTGGCGACCATCGCGCCGGCGCTGGCCGCGTCATAGGTATCGTCGCCGTCCACCAGCACATACACTTCGGCCTCGATGTCGGCGAACATGCGGCGCACCACATTGCCCTTGCCCTGGCGGGCCTCCCTGCGCACCACCGCGCCGGCTTCACGCGCCCGCGCCATGGTGCCGTCGCGCGAATTGTTGTCATAGACGTAGATGGTGGCGCTGGGCAGGGCCGCGCGGAAGTCGGCCACCACATTGGCGATGGCGGCTTCCTCGTTATAGCAGGGGACCAGCACCGCGATCTTCATGGCATTCTCGCTAACGGGCACCACTGGTAAGCGCCCGTGATGTTTGTATCGAATTGCTGGCATTCCGGCCAGCGGATCGCCAGGCCATAATCCTTCAGCGCGGTCTTGGCGCGGGTCACGGCGGTGGCATCGGCCAGCAGATAGAGATCGCCGCCTTCGCGCCGGTGGCGGGTGACGCGGGCCTTCATGTCCTGGGTCAATTTGGTGCCGTCGCGCGGCTGCAGGAACCAGCCGTCTATCCGCAGCACGGGAATTGCGGGCGGCAGGGTGGTGGCGATGAAGCCCAGCGGCGCGTCGCCGGTCATCAGCACCATGGTGCGGTCCGGGCGGAGAATGGGCGGCACGGCGGTCTGGATATAGGGGTCTTCGACGGGCGCGCGTTCCAGAAACTCGCTGCGGGTGGTGATCAGGACGCCGGCGCAAAGCGCGGCCAGCGCCAAAAAGCGGTTGCGGCGCGGCAGCGGCAGCAGGCCGACCGCCGTGACCACCAGCAGAACGCTGAGCATCTCGAAAAGGATGGCATAGCGGTAGATGGCGAAGAATTTCAGCCAGGCCAGATAGGCGGCAGCGGCGAAGGCAAACAGGATGATGGAGGCGCTGCGTTCGACCAGCGGATCGCGGGAGTCCTTCTTCAGCAGCAGCAGAACGCCAGCCGGGATCACCAGCAGGTAAGACAGCAACAGGCGGATATCTTGGTTGGCGAGATCGCCCGCCACGTGCCAGTCGGCGGTGAACAGGAACGGGAAGAACAGCTGCCGCCAGAAAGTGGCGGGGACAAAGCGAAGGTCGCGGTAATGCGCTTCAAGGGCCAGCGGCGATTGCCAATAGGCGTTGAAATAGGGAAACAGCGGATTGCCGGTCAGCTCGTAGACATAGAGCATCCAGGGCGCGGCGAAGATGGCGCAGCCGATCAACCCCGCCGCGCCGCCCGCCAGCAGCCGCACGGCGATATGTTTCCAGCTTCCCCCCACCGCCAGCAGTCCGGCGGCAAAGCCAACGCACCAGGGCATGGCGGGAAGCTTCAAGCCCATCGCCATGCCGGTGATCAGGCCCGCCAGGGCGGACAGCAAGGCCGCGTTGCGCAAAGGCCCGCTGCGCAGGGCGTCGCGGTTGCAGACGATGATGGCCAGCCCCGCCAGCGCGATGCCGGCCATGACATTGTCGTAATAGGTGGTGCCGAACTCGGTGATGGTCAGGGCGCCGAACTGGCCGAGCAGGGCCAGCGCGCCCGCCAGCATTTGGGCATCGCCGGGCTTGCTCACCACGCGCAGGATGTTGCGGGACATCAGATATAATGGAATTACCGTCGTCCCCTGACACGCGCCCAGCACCCCCAGCGCGATCCAGGCGCGGGTGTGGGTGGCCAGCCAATAGAAGGGCACGTCGAGATAGGGATTGTACCAGCTGCCCTGGTGGGCGACGGCAACGTCCATGCCCATGCGCCCGTTCAGCAGGGCATAGGGGCCGTACCAGTGGTAATTGCGGAAGTCCCAGCTGGTGTCCTTGCCGAGCAGGATCACGAAGGCGGCCCAGAACAGCAGGGTGAGCCCGAAAAAGGTCCATTCGCGGGCGTTGAGGCGTCCGGTCGGCGGCATTGTGGTTATGGAAGCCTCTGCTTGCGGGGCTGTTCTAGCCTGTCTGGCGGGCCGGGAGTAGGCCCATCAAGCACTTGGCTGAAATGGGTTTTTTGAGCTTAAAGGCCGACCGGAAGGCCGCTTTGGGCCAAGCTGGCGCCGGAGTGGCGCGGATCGTCGGTGACTTCGCGCAGAGAGAAATCAGGCACCGGGAAAGCCGCCAGCCCCTCGGGGATTCACTTTCCACTTCCGCCAGCAGCAGTCCCCCGAGAGTGCCCCGAAACTCATCCACCGACAGGGTGAAGCCGGAAGGCGGCTGCAATTTTTGCCGCTGTTTTTTCAGCGTCAGGCCCGGAAGCGAAGACCTGAGCAGCACGAACTCTTCCTCCGGCAAAATAGATGGTGGTGATGAGGTGTGTCCGGGCATCAACGTCCGCCTTTCGGGTGAGCCGGAAGATAGGCGCAGCCCCGCCCGCCGGGTGCGTCTTCCGCAGTCGCAGCCGTGCGCCGGTGGCGTAGATATCCGTGATGCTGTCGGTCTGGACGATCCGATCGCGCGGCACGGTGCGGCACAGCCAGCGCCGCTCCCGCTCCACCGCCATGTATTTCTGCTTGGGAAATCCCAACGCGGTAGCGGTAGGCTGATCCATGGCTGTCATGCGTACCCCGAAAAGCCAAGCCCATATGTTCCGGATCACAGCTGATCCTAGTTTTTCTCTGATATCTGGCGCTGCTGGTTCTGAATATCCTGGGGCCAAGACTGCTTTATGTAAGCCAGCACGGCCAGAATCTCGTCGTCCGAAAGTATGGCTTTGAACGCTGGCATATCGCTTTGGTATCCGGGGCCTGCATAGGGCGTCACCCCATTTTTCACGATTCCGAAAAGCTGGGCGTCCGCATGGTGCCAGGTGTGGCCGCTGGCATCGTGCGGCGGGGCGGGCAGGCGACCGCCCGGTTTGCGCTCCATCCAATTCGGTTCGCCTTCCAGCTTCGCGCCGTGGCAGCTGGCGCAATGTTCGGCATAGAGTTTTTGGCCTTGGCCCACCTGGCCCGTGCCGCGGAGAAAGAGCCAACCTGGAATGACAGCCATCGCCAGCACCGCCAGAACTGCAACGCTCATCAAAAGAGGTTTCTTCGCCACCTGGCCCTCTTGGCTTTGCGCTTCGCTACCCGATTTCGGGGCCGCCGCCATTCCTGGGGTTGGGCTAGTTGGTGGGCGGGCCGAAGCGGCCGGGTGGCAGCTGGCGGCGGCCATCGAACATCACGGGGTCGCGCAGCCGCAGCGGCGGCATCGCCTTCTGGGCGTCCTTGAAGGCGACAGCAGGTGCGCTGGGCGCAACGGGTGGCGTCGGCGGTGTGGGCGAAGCGGCGATGGCGGAGGTTGCTGCGGCCAGCGCGGCAATCAGGAACAGGGCTCGCATCGGGCACCTCTTTGTTGCGGCCAGCATAGCACAAATGTCATCCCCGGCGAGCATCGCGTGAATGCGTGATGCGAGGGGCGGGGATCCAGCTATCGAAACTTGCGCAAGTGGTTGGGCCTGGGTTCCCTTCCCCTCGGCTTGCTGACGCAAGCCTCGGCCGGGAATGACAACAAACTATCAATAATCCTTCTCGCCGCAGCGATTGCCCGGCGGGCTGTAGCGGCAGACCAGATAGTCCCAGTCCTTTGCCGTCACCATGGTGCAGTCCAGATGGGTGGTGGTGCGCCGTGCTGCTACTTCGCGGCGGCCGTGCAGAGCGGGGTGTAGAGGTCGGGGCTGTGATAGTTGAGGGCATCCTTGATGCCGGCGGGCGTCGGCCTTGAGATGTAGGCGTCCAGCTTTTCGCGCATGAACTTGTCGTCCATCCAGAGCTGCACCGTCACCACCGCGCCGCAGCTGCACACGGCCGCCCTGGCCTTGTCGTCGCTGGCCTTGGCTTCGCACTCGGTCTTCACCGCGCCCTGCATGGGCTGCAGATTCGGAAACTGCTTGAGGCTTTCGGCATTGCGCTGCTGGGCTTCCTGGACCTGTTGCGCCGGGGTCTTGGGCGGCTGCGCGGTCGTGCCAACCGCCAAGGCCAGCATGGTTGCCAGGCAAGTGGCCAGCAGGACGGGGGCTTTCATTCGGGCACTCCTCATTTTTTGCCAGCATAGAGGGATTGTTTTGCCGCTGCCAAGGGCCGCGAATGTGGCGGAAAAGTGGAAAACTCAGTCCGGCTCCACCGCCAGGTTGCGCAGGAATTGCAGGGTGCAGGCGCGCCAGGAATGCGAGCCCGCAAAGGCGCGGGGCGACAAGGCCCGGGGATGCTGTTTCAGGTCCCAGGCCGCAAGGCAGGCGGCCCGAAGATCGCTGTCCAGCGCCGCGACATCGGCGGCGCCCGGCGCTTCCGGCCCCACCACATCGCGCGGGCCTTCCACCGGATAGGCGGCCACGGTCAGCCCGCAGGCCAGCGCTTCCAGCAGCACCAGCCCGAAGGTGTCGGTGCGGCTGGGAAAGGCAAAGACATCGCTGGCCGCATAGGCGTGCACCAGCGGCTCGCCGCTCAGGGCGCCGAGGAATTTGGCGTTAGGATATTTCCTTTCCAGCGCGCCGCGCGCCGGGCCGTCGCCGACAATCACCTTGGTGCCGGGAAGATCGAGCGACAGGAAGGCCTCGACATTCTTTTCCACCGCCACCCGCCCGACGTAAATCCACACCGGGCGGTCGTAAGCGTGGCGCCCATCGGGGATGGGACGGAAGCGCTCTACATCGACGCCGCGCGACCAGAGGCGCAGGTTCTTGAATCCGTGGCCCGCCAGGTCGCGCTTCAGGCTTTGGGTCGCCACCATCACCGCCGTGGCAGGGGCGTGAAACCAGCGCAGCCAGCGCCAGATCAATGCTTCGGGCATGAACGCAAAGCGCGCATGGACATATTCGGCGAAGCGGGTGTGGAAGGCTGTGGTGAAGGCGATGCCATGCTTGATGCAGACCCTGCGCGCCGCCAGCCCCAGGCTGCCTTCGGTGGCGATGTGCACCGCATCGGGGGCGAAGGCTTTGATCTCCCGCGTCAGGGCGCGACCCGGAAACACCGCCAGGCGGATTTCTGGATAGGTCGGCATGGGGAACGTGCGCCGCCCCTCGGGCGTGATCATCAGCACCTCATGGCCCAGTTGGGTCAGGTCGGCGGCCAGGATTTGCACGGTGCGCACCACGCCATTGACCTGCGGCGTCCAGGCGTCGGTGACGATCAGGATTTTCAGCCGCGCCGCCACGCCGGGAACAAGGCCCGGCTCAAGCTTGCGTGTCCTACGCGGGTATAAGCGCGGCCTTTGGGGCTGCGGCGCGGGCGGCGTGTGTTTGAGGCGGGGTTGCCCAGCGCAGAATCTCCATATGGCCGCGGGCATCTTCGACAAGGGCGCTGTAGCTTTCAACCCAGTCTCCATCATTCAGGTAGAGGACAGTGCCGATCATGCGGATCTCGGGGTGATGTATATGGCCGCACACCACGCCGTCGACGCCGCGCAGGGCGGCCTCGGCGGCCACGACCTCCTCGAAGCGGGAGATGTATTGGGCGGCGTTCTTGACCTTGTGCTTCAGCCAGGCCGACAGCGACCAATAGGGCAGGCCCAGCCGCTTGCGGACGGCGAACAGGACGGTGTTGGCGCGCAGCATCAACCCATAGGCGCGGTCGCCCAGATGGGCCAGCCAGCGGGCATTGGTGATGACGCCGTCAAAACGGTCGCCATGCAGCACCCAGTAACGCTTGCCGTCGGCAGCCTGGTGCACGGCCTCGTTGACGATCTCGATGCCGCCGAAAAGGCGGCCCGCATAGTCGCGGGCGAATTCGTCGTGATTGCCGGGCACGAAGATCACGCGCGTGCCGGCATCCACCTTGCGCAGGATTTCCGCCACCACCTGGTCCTGCGCCGCGCTCCAGTACCAGCGGCGCTTCATCTGCCAGCCATCGACGATGTCGCCCACCAGGAACAGGGTCTCGCAGTCGTTGTGGGCGAGGAAATCGGCCAGCGCCTCGGCCTTGCAGCCGCGCGTGCCCAGATGCGTGTCAGAGATGAAGATGGTGCGGTGGCGGTTGAAGCGGGCAGTGTCGGTGCGGGTCGGTGCGGCGGTCCGGTTGGGGCCGAAGCTTCCGGTGAAGCTTCGGGTTGGGTCTTCGAACCACAGAGTGTCGGTCATAGCATGCCCCCCGGCTTTTTCATGACGGGGGATTTAGCTGCGGCGCACGACTCTTTTGTTGCGTAGGGGCGAAGATCCGGTGACGAAATCCCTAATACGGGTACTTCTGTACACGGACGGATGGTTCACGGCCGTTGGCTGGAGCTTTTCAGGCTTGTTGCCGCATCCGCCCTCGCATTGAGCGTGTTGTAGGTGGCGATGCTGCTCGGTGCGACACCAGATTTCCTGGCGCGCGGGGCGCGCCTAGAAAGGCTAGGCGAAAAAATGGCCGCTCCGAAGAGCGGCCAAGTTCAGGGAGGAAACGCCCAGAAAGGGCGGCGGCTTCACAGCGCAAACCGTAATACCGCGCTGCAGCAACATGCAGAAATCGGGAATTGTCCGCAAGCGCCAATCTGTAATCATTCCAGACAAAACGCCGCAGAAACACTATAAAAATATGACAACTCTGCCTGAATTCTGCCCAGACTGCTGTCTTTCCAGTCATGTGTGCGACGCAACAGAAATTAAGTCTTTTGCGTCCAATCGACGAACACGCGTCCCACTTCGCGCAGCACGGTTTCACGTTCGTCCATGCTGACACGGGGCGCGTCGTAATAGGCGGCGATCAAAAGCGGCCTGCGACCCGGCGGGCGCACGATGGCGACATCGTTGGTCTGGCGCGCGGTGCTGGTGCCGGTCTTGTCGCCTACGATCCAGTCCCTCGGCACCGCGGCGCGCAAGCGGTTGAGGCCGGGTTTGGCGGCGATCATCCAACCTTCCAGCATCTGGCGGGATCTGGGCGTCAGCACATTGCCCAGCAGGATGTGGCGCGCCGTCAGGGTGATGGCGCGCGGCGTGGTGGTGTCGAGCAGTGGGTCATACAGGTTGGCATCGGGTTCATAACGGTCCGATCGCGTGGCGTCGTCGCCAAGCGTGCGCAGGAAGCGGGTCAGGCTTTGGGGCCCGCCCATGGCGCGCATCAAAAGCAGGGAAGCGGTGTTGTCGCTGGCCTCGACAATGGCCTGGCACAGGGCGCCGACGCTCAGGGCGCCTTCATCGACATGCGCCGTCGTCACCGGCGAGGCGGGCAGCAGCTGGCCCGGGCCGTAGGAAATCCGGCGTGCCAGGCTTTCATCGCCCGCATCCACCCGCGCCAGGACCTGGGCCGCCAGCAGGCCCTTGAAGGTGCTGCACATGGTGAAGCGTTCGTCGGCGCGCCAGGTGAGCGTCTTGCGCGATGCGGTATCCAGCGCGAAAACGCCCAGCCGCCCGCCATGCCGGCGTTCGATGGCGGCCAATGAGGGGTCAAAGGGGATGGCCGGCCTGCGAGACCGCGTCTGGCCGAAAGCCGGCGCCGCGGACATGGCCAGAAGACCGGCAATCAGCTGTCGGCGGCGCAGCGCATCCATGCGCCCGGTTTAGCGAAGCCGGCGCTTAGTTGGCAATCGCCGCGCGCAGCGGCGTCCGGTTCAGCGCCGCGATCTGCGGCTGGTCGTTGCTGGCAATCAGCACAGCACCGTCAAAACGGACGGCGGCGGCGCCCACCACGATGGTGCTGCCACTCAGGGCCGTAAAGGCCATGGCGGCGGGCTTGCCATCCTGGTCGGTCTGGATGCGCGCGTCGGTGCCGATGACGCGGCCAAGCTGGTCCATGACCGGTACCGCCGAAACCGTCGGCGCGGTGGACAGGCTGTTTAGGGCGGTGGGCGCGCAGTTTCGCACCGTTGAAAATTATTGACGCCGCAATTGCCTTATTCCAACTGTCATTCCCGGCGAGCCCCTGCGTAAGCAGGCGCGAGGGAAAGGAAACCAGGCATATCCGCCTGCGCGGATTTCGATACCTGGGTCTCCTTCCCTCAATCGCGCTGGCGCGCGATCTCGCCGGGGATAACACACGGTATGGGTTGGGAGATTACTCCGCCGCCAGCGGCAGCGCGCCGCTGCCCAGGCCGGTCAGTGGCATGGCGGTGAGATATTCCATGCTGCGCGTCAGGCGCGCGCGCACCGAGCCAAAGGATGGTTTGCGGGTGATTTTGTCTTCGTCGAGATAGAGCGCGCGGTTGATCTCGATCTGCAGCGCATGGCAACCCGATGCGACCTTGCCATACTGCAGTGTGGTGTGGCCGCCGGCGTAGGGCGTGTTGCGGGTGACGGTAAAGCCTTCGCGCAGGAAAGCGGATTCGGCGCGGGCCGTCAGCACCGGCGCGGCCGAGGCGCCATAGCGGTCGCCCAGCACGATGTCGGGCACGGCGAGGGCCGACGGCATGGAATGGCAATCGATCAGCACCGCCACGCCGAAGCGGGCATGGGTTTCGACCATCAGCCCCGCCAGCGCGGCATGGTAAGGCTTGTAGAGCTGTTCCAGCCGCATCTCGGCCTCGGCGCTGTCGAGCTTGCGGGAATAGATCTCGGCCCCGTCGCGCACGATGCGCGGAATGACGCCAAGCCCGGCGGCGACGCGCGGGCTGGGCGCATCGACCTTCACGTTCAGCGCGCCGTCGAACATCGTGCGGTCCAGCTCGGCGATGCCGCGATTGACGTCGAGCAGGGCGCGGGGGAACTGGGCGCTGAGCAGCGGCGCGCCCAGGGCGGCCATGCCGGCGAACAGCTCCTCGACAAAGGCGTCTTCCGAGCGGCGCAGGGTGACGCTATCCAGCCGGCTCAGGGCCAGCAGGCTTTGCGGATAGGCGCGGCCCGAATGGGGGGAGGCGAAGACGAATGGCACGCCCTGGCGGGCCGGGCGGTCCAAGCGGAAGGGGGGGGGCTGATTCATGCTTGGGGACAGGGAAACACCGGCAAGGCGGGCTGGCAAGGCGCGGCGGGGGCTGAGGTGTTAACTATGGTTTACAGGTTTGTCCTGTATAGGGTCTTATACGGCGGGCAGGCGGAAACCATGGCGCATATCCTTTTGGCGGAAGACGATGAATCGCTGCGCAAGTTCCTTGCGGCGGCGCTGGTCAAGGCCGGCCATGCCGTGACGGATTTCGGCGACGGGGGCGATGCCTGGGAATCCTTCAAGGGCGAGACATTCGACCTGCTGCTGACCGATATCGTGATGCCCGGCATGGACGGGATCGAGCTGGCCAAGCGGGCCGCCGAACTGAACGCTACGCTCAAGATCATGTTCATCACCGGCTTTGCCGCCGTGGCGCTGCACCCCGCATCAGGCGCACCCAAGCAGGCCAAGGTCCTGTCCAAGCCTTTCCACCTGCGCGAAATCGTGGCGGAAGTGGACCGGATGCTGGCCGCCGCGTAATCGACGGTCATGTTTTTCCTTCGTTTCCTGTTTTTGCTGCTGGCCATCGCCGGCCCCTGCGGCGCGGCCTTTGCCGATGCCCCCGTCAATGAAACAAGCGCGCTGGCGCGGCTCAAGGCCGATCTGCTGGCCAATCCCAGCGCCACACAGGTTCTGACCCGATGGTGCGGCGATCTTCACCTGGCCGCGCCCGCCGTCATCCGCGCCGAGCGCGACCTGGCCGCCGACAAGCCCGCCACGCCGGACATTCGCGCAGCTCTGGGTGCGGCGACGGACGAGCCGATCCGCTATCGCCGCGTCAAGCTGATGTGCGGCACACATATATTGTCGGAAGCCGACAACTGGTACCGGCCCTCACAGCTGACACTGGCGATGAACAAGGCGCTGATGGAGACCGATACGCCGTTCGGCACGGTAGTGCGCACCCTAGGTTTTTCCCGCCGCACCTTGGACGCGGCAACCAACGCCGAGCCAGGCACGGTGCTGCGGGTCCGGGCCTTGCTGCTGGCCGGGGCCGCGCCCTTCAGCCTGGTGGTCGAGAATTACCGCCCTGAACTGGTTTCTGGGCTGGTCGCCGCGCCAGGGCACTGAGGCGGCGAAATCCCGCCCGGGCGGCCCCAAAAGCGCAGGTCCGGCAGGAGGCCTGGGGGCACAAAAGGGGCGCTTGCCCGCACCCGGCACCCCCGTTATAGAAGCCGCCCGGAGCGTCCGCGATAGCGGGAGCGACCATAGTAAAGCCCACAGGTGGGGCGCGTAGCTCAGCGGGAGAGCACTTCCTTGACATGGAAGGGGTCACAGGTTCGATCCCTGTCGCGCCCACCATTTAAATCCAGCCAAATCAGCTAGTTATCAGGAGCCTGACGCAGCGATAGTTTTGCAAATCGACGCTTGTATCCAAATCGGGGACACAGGCATCGGATGGCGACTATTTCTAAGCGCGGGGATCGCTGGCAAGCCAGAGTTCGTCGCAAGGGCGGGCCGCCCACTTCCCGCACCTTCAGGCTAAAGGCAGACGCCGAAAAGTGGGCTGCACAGGTTGAAGTCGATGGTGAACGCGGTGGGTTCTCGACTAACCGCAGCCTACTCGAAGCAACCACCCTTGCTGACCTTATAAGGCGGTACCGGGACA
>JBEENS010000023.1:0-43132 GCA_041192105.1 Pseudomonadota bacterium
TTCCGCGCGCACAAGGTCATTTTGGCCACCGGCGGCTATGGCCGCGCCTATGCCAGCTGCACCGGGGCCCACACCCAGACCGGCGATGGCAACGCCATGGTGTTGCGCGCCGGCCTGCCGCTGCAGGACATGGAATTCGTGCAGTTCCACCCCACCGGCATTTTCGGCGCGGGCGTGCTGATCACCGAAGGCGTGCGCGGCGAAGGCGGCTATCTCACCAATTCGGAAGGCGAACGCTTCATGGAGCGTTACGCCCCCAACGCCAAGGACCTGGCGTCGCGCGACGTGGTCAGCCGCGCCATGACCATCGAAATCCGCGAGGGCCGCGGCGTCGGCCTCGGCAAGGATCACATTCATCTCCACCTGTCGCATCTTGATCCCAAGATCATCCACGAACGCCTGCCCGGCATTTCGGAAAGCGCGCGTATTTTCGCGGGCGTGGATGTCACCAAGGAGCCGATCCCGGTTCTGCCGACGGTGCATTACAATATGGGGGGCATCCCCTGCGCCTATACCGGCGATGCGCTGACCCTGAAGGACGGCAATCCCGATACGGTGGTGCATGGGTTGATGGCGGTCGGGGAAGCGGCCTGCGTCTCGGTGCATGGCGCCAACCGTCTGGGCTCCAATTCGCTGATCGACCTGGTGGTGTTCGGCAAGGCGGCGGGCATGCAGGCCGCCAAGTCGCTGGAGGGCATCGGAAGCCACCAGGACCTGCGCAAGGATGCCGGCCAGGACGCATTGGACCGCTTCGACCGGCTGCGCAACGCCAAGGGCAGCACGCCCACGGCGGTGATGCGCAACGCGATGCAGAAGGCGATGCAGGAAGATGTCGCCGTGTTCCGCACCGGCGAGACCCTGGAACAGGGCAAGCGCCGTATCGCCGACATCTATGCCCAGCGCGGCGATGTCGGAATTACCGACCGCTCGCTGATCTGGAACACCGATCTTGTCGAGACGCTGGAGTTCGACAACCTGCTCCAGCAGGCCGCCGTCACCGTGGCGGGCGCGGTCAACCGCCCCGAAAGCCGCGGCGCCCATGCCCGCGAAGACTTCCCCAACCGCGACGACGACAGCTGGATGAAGCACACCCTGACCTGGCTGGACGTGAATACCGGCCAGGCCCGGATCGATTATCGCCCGGTGCACACCTACACACTGACCAACGACGTCGAGTATATCCCGCCCAAAGCGCGGACATATTAAAGATGTCGCTGGCGCCACTCTTCGCCGCGCCGTTCGCCGTACAACTGCATGTCTTCACCGTGGTGCCTGCCTTCGCGCTGGGCACATGGCTGATCTTCTTCAGCCGCAAGGGCGCGCGGCGTCACCGCGCCATCGGCTATGTCTATCTGACCCTGATGACCGTTACCGCCATTGCGGCGCTGTTCATTCACCAGGTTCCCGCCATCGATATCGTCTATGGCTTTGGCCCCATCCATATCTTCTCCATCGTCACCCTGTCTGGCGTGGTGGGGGCCTTGAGCGGCGCCTGGCGCCACGACATCAAAATGCACCGCCGCGCGATGCTGGGCGTCTATATCGGCGGCATCCTGATCGCTGGCACCTTCGCTTTCCTGCCCGGCCGCATCATGCACGCCATGGTTTTTGGCTGAACCGATTGCGGTCTGCGGTGTTATACTGACGATAGATTGCCAGCATTTAAGGCCCAACATGATTGCCCGTTGTTTGTTCGCCATCGCCCTGATTTTCGCCGCCGCCGCGCCGGCCTTCTCGCAGACCCCGGCCCGCCGCATCAGCGGCACTGTCCCCGCGCCGGACGACCGGGCCCGGCAATGGCTGGTTCTGGTGGATGACAAGAACTATGCCCAGAGCTGGAGCGAATCCGCTGCAGCATTCAAGGCGCGCCACAAGACTGATGGCTGGGCAGCGGATGCCGGCACCAAGCGCGCACCGCTGGGCGCCGTCGCCAGCCGTGGTCTCAAATCCATAGACCTGAGCCGCAACAACACCGCCGTGATCCGTTACGACACCGTCTTCGCGCGCAAGGCCGCGGCGGTGGAAACCGTTACTCTCAATTTTGAAAATGGCGGCTGGTCGGTGACGGACTATAGCGTCGAATAACCATCCGCTCGCGCGCCGGTGGGATGCCGCGCCCGACTGTCGCCGGACAGTAAGCGCTTCGCGCTTGTCAGCGCCCGCACCCACTGAGGGAACTTTTTTCCGCTGGCTGGTTTTCACGTTATTCTGGGCATGCTGATTTGGAGACGATCATGTTGCGCATGACAGCACTTGCCACTGTGCTGATCCTGGGGGCCTCGGGTCTGGCCTCCACGCCTGCCCTGGCCGATGCCTGCAGCGGACGCCATCATACCGGCGGCACGATTTTCGGCGCCATCACCGGCGGCGTCCTGGGCGGCGCGGTCAGCAAGGGCAATGGCGGCGCCGTGGTCGGCGGCGCGCTGCTGGGCGACCTGGCAGGCAACGCCATTTCGCGCGACATGGATTGCGCCGACCATCCCTATGCGGTGCGCTCCTACAATGAAAGTCTGCGCGGCCCGGTCGGCCAGCGTTATGGCTGGAACCGCGGTCCCAATCGCGGCTACATCGTCACCCATCGCGAGTATCGCCGTTATGGCCGGTTGTGCCGCGACTTCACCCAGGTGGTCTATCGCCGGGGCCGAGAGTTCGACCGCAAAGGAACGGCCTGCCTGCGCCGTGATGGCGAGTGGGAGTTCGTCTAGCGATCACGAAAAACCCGGCTTTGGCCAGTTTTTTTGTTTGCGGACCGGCGGTTTGAGCGGTTCCGCAACAAATGGGTAACCATTGGCAGCTAGGCTTGGGCCTGAAACTCCATTCAGCGTGTCATGGCGGAATCCTGGACAATTAGCGTTGGCGGCCGCGTTTATGGCCCCTACAGCCTTGAGCAGATGCAGGGCTTCCACGCCGAAAACCGGCTGGCGGACCATTCCCTGATCGCGCGTGCGGGCGAGGAGCAATTCCATCCCGCCATCGAAGATCCCGAACTGACGCCCCTCTTCCAGACCGCCAGCGAAGAAATTGCCGCGCCCGCCACAGAGCCGGCTGCCGCCACGCCGCATCGTTTTGGCCGCAGCGAGCCGGAGAGCAGCACCGGCCCTTCCCATTTCGTGATTGTTGCCGACATGAAATCCGGCTCCATCAGCGGCCTGGAAGAAGAAATCTTCCACCTCGGCCCCGCGCACCGCTTCATGCCCCAGGCCTGGGTTCTGTCCAGCGAAGCCTCGATCAACACCATCCGTAACGCGCTGGTGCAGAAGATGGGCAAGATCGACAAGCTGTTCATCGTGGACGCCGCGCATGACAAGGCGGCGTGGTTCAATTTCGGCCCGGAAAGCGATGCCCGTATCCGTCGGATGTGGAGCCGCCCGGTCGAACATCAGGGCGTCGAAATAAGATCCGTAAAACGCGCATAAGCGCAGGCGAATCCGAAGCGACCAATTTAAAAAGTAACGCGCGTAAGCCCGCTGGCATAGCGCCGCGCGTTCGCCACATAGATTTCTGCTGAGGTTTTGATCCCCGACACCTGCTCCGGCGTGAGATCGCGCATCGCCCTGGCCGGCGATCCCAATATCATCTTGCCGTCTCCGAACACCTTGCCTTCGGTGACCAGCGACGCCGCGCCCACCAGCGAATTTGCGCCGATCAGGGCGCGATTGAGCAGGGTCGACCCCATGCCGATCAGCGTATTGTCTCCCACGCTGGCGCTATGTACGATGACGCGGTGGCCGATGGTGACGCCGCGACCAATTTCCACAGGCTGCCCCGGATCGGCGTGAATGATGCTATGATCCTGGACATTCGAGTCCTGGCCCACAGTGATCCACGCATTATCGCCGCGCAGCACAGCGCCGAACCAGATGCTCGCGCCTTTCAGCAGCCGCACTTTTCCGATCAGCACCGCATCGGGCGCGACAAAACAGCCTTCCGCAATCTCCGGCGTGACGCCATCTAACGTGTATATGGGCATATTATTCTCCTTCGGCCTTTCAAGTGGTCGCTCGCCGGTACGCTGTCGCTACCGGCCCCGCCGACGCTACCGTGTAAATCGGCATTCGCATCTCTTTCGTGAAACCGCATTCGATTATTCACACACCGCGCCGCAAAAATAGATACCCTTGAAACAGGCGGTACGATTCGCCGTCTGCGATATTGGGGGTATGGGCACTGGTGCACCTCGCACTGCGTTCGCCGAAAGCTTCAAGGGCCGGGACACCGGACAGCCCCTCCCCCTCGCTCACACCTCAGCATCACATCGGGAGTTTTTATGGCCAAACGCTCCATGCGTTCGAAGTCGCGTGACTCTGTCTATGCTCAAGAAAATGTGCATCCGCTTTTTCCCGGCCGCGCCGGCTGGACCCCGCACGATCCCGATGGCCAGTTTCGAGACCGAAAATACGTAAAAAACATCCGGGCGATGAGCCCGGCCCAGCAGCAACTGTTGGACTCGATTGACGCGCACAGCGTCGTCCTGGCGCTCGGTCCCGCCGGCACCGGCAAAACCTATCTCGCCATCGCCAAAGCGGTGGAGGCGCTGGAATCGGGCAAGGTGCAACGCATCGTGCTGTCGCGCCCGGCGGTGGAGGCCGGTGAAAGCCTGGGATTCCTGCCCGGCGACCTCCAGGAAAAATTGGCGCCTTATCTAAGACCACTCTACGACGCCCTGACCGAGCGGCTGGGCATCAAGCGGCTGAAAGCCATGCTGGCGGACGGCATCATCGAAATCGCACCGGTGGCCTATATGCGCGGCCGCACCTTGAGCGAATGTTTTGTGGTGATCGATGAGGCGCAGAACTGCACCTATACCCAGATCAAAATGCTGCTGACGCGTCTGGGCTGGCGCTCGACCATGGTGCTGACCGGCGATCCCGATCAGACCGATCTGCTGCCCGGCATTTCGGGCCTGGCCGATATCGCGGAGAAACTCGACAGGCTGCCGGATATTCCCGTGATCAGGCTGGCGGAGGGCGACATTGTCCGCCACCCGCTGGTCGCATCGATGTTGACGGTTCTCTAAGGATGCTCAGGTCCGCCTCCCCTGCGCGCGCGGTAGCGCGTAAGCGGGGGAGGGTGAGTAGCGACAGCGTGCGAATGTAGCGCGTTTACGTGCGAAGGCCGGAGGGGGCAGAAAAAGTCACCCGCGCTTTTTTATAAGGTTCGGCTGATTTATAAGGTTCGGCTGAGGTTCATCAGTCCCAGGCCGAGAATAAAGGCCCAATAACCCGCCAGGCCGACGGCAAAGCTGTAGGCGACGCCGGAACATTCCTTCTTGCGGAAAGACCGCGTGGAATTTTCGAACAGCACGCTGGGACCGGCCAGCAGCATCACGCCGTAATAAGCCCAGGTCGCCAGGCGCCCTTCGGGCTTGTCGGCCAGCAGACGATAGGAATTGGCCACGATGCCGGACAGTGTCAGCCCGCCCGCGAGCAGGAACAGCACCAGAATGAGATTTCGCATGAATGCCCCGGGCTCAGCCTTTCTTGTTGTGAAATAACGAAAAGACGGTCGCCTTCACCTTGGCCTGGGGCTGGGCCTGGTGCAGATCGGCCGCCACGGCCCGCCAATGGGGGCTGAGAGGCGGAAAGTTGCCGGTAAGCTGGGCGGCGAAGACAAAGGCCACCCCGGCCTTGAATAAAATGGACATGTCCTGAAATGACGCGAAAATGATGTTTCCAGGTCACGCATCGCAAGAAACGGGCAAAGCCATGCCGCCGGCCCTGCCGGGTAATGTTAAGCTTGGCGCCGATGGGCAAAGCCGAACAACGGGACGACATTCACCAGCATTCCGGCTGGTGGCTGCCCTTGGCCATTGCCTTCGCCATCCTGTTGATGTCGGGCCTGTTCCTGGGCTGGTATCTGCGGCCAGGTCCCCGCACGCCCGCCGCGCCCACCGGCCAGTCGAACATCGTGACCCTAACCGTGCGCGGCGCGGCCTTCGCCATTCCCGCCAATTACATTGAAAGCGCCGCCGCCCGCGCCGGCGGCGACCAGGACAGCCTGGCGCTCGCGGCCATTTTTCCGTCCCTGCGCGGTTACTCCGACAGCGAGGCGAAGCTGTTCCAGGGCAATGCGCCGGACTCTCCCATCATTCATATGAGCCTGCGGGCCGACGCCAACAATCTGGGTCCGAACGCGCGGCTGCAGCGTATCTATCGGCCTTATCTGACGGACCGCGATGGCGCGCCCGGCCCGTTCGGCCTGACCAAATATGGCTTCCGCAAGAATTCCGGCTATGAACAGAATGACCTGTTCGCCGGGATGAGCACGGGCGGCCTGGTGCTGCTGTTATGTGAACGCGCCGGCAGCGACCTGCCCAGCCCCAACTGTCTGGCGATCGACCAGCCGCTGGCGAGAAATCTGAGCTTTTCCTACCGCTTCAAGCGCGCCTATCTGGCGCGCTGGCGCGAGTTGGCCGGCGGCGTGAACGCACTGATGCGGAAATTTGAGACCACGGCCCCCTGATGGCGGGTGGCGGTATTACACGCGGGTGGTGGGCGGCTCCGGCAGGTCCATTTCCAGGATCGCCATGTTGAAGGCATAGGAGACTTCGCCGTCTTCCTCGTCCTTGAACAGCACGCCAACGAACTCGCCATTGACCTGCACTTCGACACTGTCCGCCTGCTTGGGGCGTTCGACGATGGTGATGGTGTCGAGACGGAACAGGTTGCGCAGGTATTTTTCCAGACGCCAGATTTCGCTGCGGGTCAAAGCCAGTTCCTCATGGATGGACGCCATCAACTCGCATGGCTGGGGGTCGATTTCAACCGCTTTCGTCTAGCCGGTATTGTCCGGCAACTCTTCGATAAAATGGTCCATCTGATGCGAGGGCCGCTCGCCGCAATCGCAATTGACCAGCTTGGCGGGCACACCCACCGCGGTGCAGTGCGGCGGCACGGATTTCAGCACCACCGAGCCGGCGCCGACGCGGCTATATTCCCCGATCTCGATATTGCCCAGGATCTTGGCGCCCAGCGACAACAGGACACCGCGGCGGATCTTGGGATGGCGATCACCGCTTTCCTTGCCGGTGCCGCCCAGGGTGACGTCCTGCATGATGGAGACATCGTCTTCCACCACCGCAGTCTCGCCGATCACGATACCGGTGGCATGATCCAGCATGATGCCGCGGCCGACCCGGGCGGCGGGATGAATGTCCACCGCGAAAAGCTGCGAGATGCGGCTTTGCAGGAACAGTGCCATCGCCAGGCGGCCGTTGCTCCACAGCCAGTGGGAAATGCGAAAGCTCTCCAGCGCATGGAAGCCTTTGTAGAACAGGAATGCGTCGACATAGGAATGGCAGGCGGGATCGCGCTCGAACACCGCCGACAGGTCGGCGCGCAACGCTTCGCCCAGGGCGGCGTCGGCAGCCATGGCGTCGTCGAACATCTCGCGGATGGCCAGCGGACTGAGATCCTCGCCGCCCAGCTTGCGCGCCAAGTGATAGGACAGCGCCTGTTCCAGCCGCTCATGCTGCAGAATAGTGGCGTGGACAAAGCCAGCCAGCGTCGGCTCGCGCGCGCCCATGGCTTCGGCCTGCTGGCGCAAGCTGCTCCAGATCGGATCGACGGTAGAGACTTTCTCGCGCGGGCTGGCCATGATCTGTCCTTAAGAGCGGTGCTTTTACCACGGAAGTTTGTACAATTTCAAAACGCCTGAAACCGGGTGTTTTTCCCCGCAAATGTTAATATGGGTAGACACCCGCTCCTTTTTGAGGCCCCGCATGGCTGCCCTGAGACGCACGGTTGTCCGCCTGCTGGCGGCTTTTCTGTTGCTGCTGACGACACTGATGGCCGGACCGGCGCTGGCCGCGCCCGCCGGTGCGCTGCTTGGCGAATGGACCATCCTGATCCCGGATGCCTTTCCCGGCATGGTCTTCACCTGGCGGGTGAAGCAGGACGGCACCTATCAAGAGGATGCACAGCGGGTCGTCAGCGGCAGGCGCACCCAGCCCACCATGGCGGGACACTGGAGCATCGAGGACCGCCATCTGGTGTTCACCCAGGACACGCAGGGCTTTATCTTCGAAGGCGACATATCGGGGAATTACTATTCGGGTTCCCTCTTCCTACGAGGCGTGGAAGTTTCACATTTCTGCGCCCTGAAGGGCAGCGAATCCCCGGGCACTTGCGATCGGCTGTCGGCCTGATATCAACGCTGTCATGTCCAAACGCGATACGTTCAACCATCCCGCCCCCGATGCGATGGATCTGCTGCTGACGCGGCGTTCCGGCTCGGCCAAGGCGATGAAGGAACCCGGCCCTTTGAAAAAACAGCTCGAGGATATCCTGCGCGCCGGCGCGCGCGCCCCCGATCATGGCAAGCTGTTTCCCTGGCGCTTCATCGTTTTTGAGGGCAAGGGGCGCGAACGTTTCGGCGACATACTAGCCGAGGTGATGCAAGCTGATGGCGAACGCGCCAAGCAGGTCGAGGAAGAACGCGGACGCCTGCTGCGCGCCCCGCTGGTGATCGGCGTGATTTCATCCGCCCGCGAGCAGCACAAAATTCCGGTCTGGGAGCAGGAATTGTCAGCGGGCGCAGTGTGCCAGAACATCCTGATCGCCGCCACCGCGCTGGGCTTTGTCGGCAACTGGCTGACCGAATGGTACGCCTATCACTCCATCGTGAAGGAGAAGATGGGGCTGAAGCCGGGCGAACGGGTGGCTGGCTTCATTTATATCGGCACCGCCAAAGACGAACTGGAAGAGCGGCCGCGTCCTGAGATGGACAAGATCGTCAAGGTGTTTTGACGCCTATCACCATGTCATTCCCGCGCAAGCGGGAATCCAACTTCCCAAAACATAGTATTCAGCCTGAAGTTGGATTCCCGCTTTCGCGGGCATGACAATGATTAACGTATCCCGATCTGCTTGTGCGTCTGCAGCGACAACCGCCATTGCGGGTTGGCCAGGCAATAGGCCGTGGCGGCTTCGGTGTTGGCTTGGCGGTCCGCATTGTCCATCGGCTGCAGGAAGAAATTGCGGAAATCCTGGCCGGCGAAACGTTCCGGCGGTGCGCCGACCTGCGGATAGATCAGTTTCAGCTCGTCACCCCGCATCAGCTTCTGCTCGGCATCCGCCTTGGGGCTGACGCAGATCCAGTCGATGCCCGGCGGCGGCAGCAAGGTGCCGTTGGTCTCGATGCCGACTTCAAAGCCCTGGTCTTTCAGCGCCGCGATGGCCGCACTGTCCAGTTGCAGCAGCGGCTCGCCGCCGGTGCAGACGATATAGGGCTTGCCCTTCGCCGATTTGGGCCAATGCGCCGCCGCCGCCCGGGCCAGCGCATCCGCGTCGGCAAACTTGCCGCCGCCCGGCCCGTTGGTGCCAACGAAATCGGTGTCGCAAAACTGGCAGACCGCATCGTGGCGATCCTTCTCGAGCCCGCTCCACAGATTGCAGCCCGCAAAGCGCAGGAACACCGCAGCACGGCCGGTCTGCGCCCCCTCGCCTTGCAGCGTGTAGTAAAGTTCTTTGACGCTATACGTCATGGCTTTATTTCTAGTCGCGCCGGTCGCACGACGCTCTCGCTAGCGACCCCATGCGGGTTCGCGGTCGCTCCCGTGTACTTGAGATACCCGGCGGAACGCAGATCGCAGGCCGGACAGGCGCCGCAACCATAGCCCCAGTCGTGGCGCTGGCTGCGGTCGCCCTCATAACAGGTGACGGTTTCCTCCACGATCAGTTTGACCAGCGCCGCACCGCCCAACTCCTCCGCCAGATTCCAGGTCGCCGCCTTGTCCATCGCCATCAGCGGCGTATGCACGCGCACATCCCGCGCCAGCCCCAGGCTCAGCGCCCGCGCTGTCGCCTGCACCGTCTCATCGCGGCAATCGGGATAACCGGAAAAATCGGTCTCGCACATCCCGCCCACCAGATCGGATATGCCACGGCGATAGCCCAGCGCGGCGGCAGCGGTCAGGAACATCACATTGCGGCCCGGCACAAAGCTGGTCGGCAAACCATGCGCGCCCATTTCAATCTTGCTTGCGTCGGTCAGGGCGCTGCCACCGATAACCTTCAGCACATCCAGCGGCAACAGGTGATCTTCGCCCAGCCGCGCCGCCTTGCCCGCAAAACTCGCGCGAAGGCCTTGCAGGATACGCGGCCGCGCCGCCAGTTCGCTGGCGTGGCGCTGGCCATAGTCGAAGCCGACCGTTTCCACCCGGTCAAAGCGCGACAGCGCCCAGGCCAGGCAGACCGTGGAATCCTGGCCTCCGGAAAACAGCACCAATGCGGATGAAATGCTGGACATGGCGGGGATGTAGCCTTTGGCCAGCGTCCGGCACAAACGAAAAATACTATGCCACTTTCGCCGTGGCGGTTGGCACGCAGACGCGGGTGGCCGGCAGGGCAATGGTGACGATGGTGCCCTCGCCCACCGCGCTTTTTACCGAAAGTGTGCCGCCATGCAGCTCCGCCAGCGCCTTGGCGATGGACAGGCCCAGTCCGGCGCCTTCGAAACGACGCGCCAGGCTGCCGTCCAGCTGGCGGAACGGTTCCAGCGCCACCGCGATGGTTTCCTCGGCCATGCCGATGCCGGTATCTTCCACCATCAGCAGCGCACCGCCATCAGCGGCCCGCGTCACGGCTACGCGCACTTGCCCGGTCTCGGGCGTGAATTTCAGCGCATTGGCGAGAAGATTGCCCAGCGCCTGCGACAGGCGACGCGGGTCCACCAGCAGCGACGGCATGTCAGCTGCCACATCGATCTCGATCCTGCGTTTGTCGTGGGTGGCGCCGCGCGCCAGCTTGATCGCCTGTTCGGCCATGTCCAGCACATTCTCCGGCCGCGCATCGATGGTCAGCAGCCCGCCTTCCAAGCGCGAGACATCCAGCACATCGTTGATGATGGCCAGCAACCGCGTGCCGCTCTGGTGGATGTCCCCCGCATAGTCGCGATAGGCGTCATGGCCCACCGGGCCCAGAATTTCGTTGCGGATGATCTCGGAAAATCCCAGCACCGCGTTCAGCGGCGTTTTCAGTTCGTGGCTCATCGCCGCCAAGAACTTCACCTTCATCTTGTTGGCGATTTCCGCCTGACGCAGCGCGGCCCGCAGGGCACGGTCCTGTTCGAACTTCTCGGTGACGTCCTCGACCGTGCCTTCATAGCAGAGCAGTTCGCCGGACCAGTCGCGCACGGCGCGGGCATTTTCCGAGATCCATATCCGGCGGCCGGAGCGATGATAGATTTCCGAGACAAAATTGGTCACCACGTCATTTGCCTGCATCAGACTGCGGAAATCCTCGCGGCGGCTGGTTTCGACATAGAGCTGGGCGCTGATGTCGGTCAGGCCGGCAATCAGGGCGTCGGGATTGGCGTAGCCGTAAATGTCGGCCAGCGCCTGATTGACCGCCAGATAATGACTGTCCGGCGTGGTGCGGAAAATGCCGTCCACCGCATGATCGAAGAAGGCGCGATAGCTGGCTTCGCCGGCGGTGACGCGCGTGCGCGTATTCTCCGCCACCCGCGCCAGCAGGAAAAGGCCGAAGCACAATATCGCCAGGATGATGAGACCGGCGAAGAACTGACTGCCCAGGTTCGACACCAGGCCCAGGCCGATCACCAGACCGGCGATGAAAAACGCCAGCGTTCCCACCAAGCCAAATCGGCTGCGGCTGGGTTTCTGCATCGGATCGATCAAAGGCGGCATGTTTCGCAAATATCAGAACAGTCTTTTGTGCGCCTTTGTCTTAACGGCAATTTCTAAATGTCCAGTTGCGGTTAGCGACGACCGGACTGCGGCGAAACGCGCCCTATTTAGGACTTTCTCAATCTTGGTGGAGCGCGCGTTAAAATTGCGCGCTTCTGCCGCCCGCACAGGCGGAAAAATCGCGCGTCCGATGGAGCATTGCCTATTGTCCGCGCAGAATGGGGCGGGCAATTGTTCCTGCCGGAACTTTGTGTGAGATTGTACGCCCTTAAAAAAAATCAAAAATCGCATTGTCATGTCTGTGACGCTCACCTTGCTCGCCTACGCGGTTGCTCCATGCCTGACCTGATGAAAAAGGGCCGCAAGCCCACCCCGCCCCGTGCCTGGCAACGGATGCTGAGCGGACGGCGGCTGAACCTGCTGGAGCCCAGCCCGCTCGACATCGAGATTGCGGACATCGCCCATGGCCTGGCCCGGGTGGCGCGCTGGAACGGTCAGACAAGGGGGGCGCATGCCTTCTCAGTGGCCCAGCACAGCGTGCTGGTGGAACGGCTGGTGACGGAGCTGTCGCCCCGCCTGGCCCGCGAGGCGCGGCTGATGGCCCTGCTGCACGATGCACCCGAATATGTTGTCGGCGACCTCATAAGCCCCTTCAAGGCGGCAATCGGCATAGATTACAAGGCTTTGGAAGAACGACTTCAGGCGGTAATTCATCAGCGTTTCGGCCTGAGCGCACATGTCCCGCCCCCCCTCAAGACCCTGTTCAAGCGGGCAGACCATCTGTCGGCCTATTACGAGGCCACCCAGCTTGCCGGCTTTGAGGAGGCCGAGGCGGGCCGCCTGTTCGGAATGCCGCCCAGGGGGCTGAAAATGCCCCGGCTGGCCCCCCTCAGCACGGCCGAGGCCCAGGCCCTGTTCCTGGTAAGGTTTCAGCGGCTTTACGACCTCAATTAGCGAAGCGGTAGGTCATATAAAAAAGTGCTCAGTAGCTGTTAAAAGACGCCCATGCCCCGCCTTCTGGTGACCCCCCTGTCGAGCCTTGCCGACGCCCTCCAAAGCCACGCCCCATCACACCTCGTCAGCCTCCTGTCGCCCGAACACATGATCCAGACGCCGGACGGTTTCCCCGCCGCCGCGCATCTTCGGCTGGGGGTCAACGACATCGTCGATCCCGCCGCCGGTACCGCGCCGCCCGTTCGCCAGCATATCGATGCGTTGCTCGCCTTCTCGCGCAGCTGGGATGGGCACGCGCCGATGGTGATTCATTGCTGGGCGGGAATTTCGCGTTCCATGGCCTCGGCCTTCACCATTCTGTGCGACCGGCTGGGCCCGGACCGTGAAATCGAAATCGCCCGCGCCATCCGCCAGCGCGCGCCGCACGCCCAGCCCAACCGGCTGCTGGTGCAACATGCCGATGACGCGCTGGGACGCGGCGGGCGGATGATCGCCGCGCTCAATTCCATGGGGCCGCCCATGGTGGTGGAGGAAGGCGTCACCACCGCTTTCCCGCTGGTGGGTCTATGAGTTCCAAGGAAACGGTGGTGAGCATCGGATTGTCCGCCGCCATCGTCGCGGTGGAGAGCGAGCAGCCGGTGGTGCTGGTGGTGGCGCATGACGGCAGCGACGATGCGCTGCCCTTCGGCCCTTTTGATCCCGCGCATCATCGCACGCTCGAGTCGGGCCTGCGCAAATGGGTGGGCGAACAGACCCGCTTCGATCTGGGTTACACTGAACAGCTCTACACGTTTGGTGATAAAGGCCGGCATACGCCGGCGGGCGGCGACAAGGGCCGGCAATCCGGGGGCGCCCGCGTCGTGTCGGTGGGCTATCTGGCACTGACGCGGCGGGTGAAGGAAGCGCCGGAAACCCAGTGGCGCGGCTGGTACCACTATTTCCCCTGGGAAGACTGGCGCGACACCAGGCCGGCCATGATCGACAGCGTCATTCTTCCGGCGCTGAAGAAATTCGTGAAGGACGCGCCCAATGCGGAGGCCGCCGAACTGCGGCGCGAACGGGTCAATGTCTGCTTCGGCGAAGGCTGGGACGAAGAGCGCGTGCTGGAGCGGTACGAGCTTCTTTATGAAGCCGGTCTGGTGGAAGAGTTCTACCGCGACGGCGGAAAATCTGGCGCAGGCCTGGGCACCGCCATGCTGTTCGACCATCGCCGCATCCTGGCCACCGCCATCGCGCGCCTGCGCGGCAAGCTGAAATACCGTCCGGTGGTGTTTGAACTGATGGCGCCGGCCTTCACCCTGCTGGAGCTGCAGCGGGCGGTCGAAGCCCTGGCCGGCCTTCGCCTGCACAAGCAGAATTTCCGCCGCCTGGTGGCGGAACAGGGCCTGGTGGAAGGCACCGGCAAGTTCTCCGCCCCTGCCCGCGGCCGCCCCGCCGAGATGTTCCGCTTCCGGCGCGGGGTGCTGCGGGAACGCCCGGCGCCCGGCTTGAGGCTCGGCTCCAGACGCGGGAAAACGTCTTAGGCGCGTCGTAAAAGCCTGATCTGTGGCATTCCCGACTCTTGACCCCAATATGCTCGCGTGTAGCATAAAGCGCGAACCGGCTCCTTGAAGGCCGGGTTTTTTGCCCCATATATATACTCTAAATGAGTATTAATTGGCGGCAGGAGGACGAGATGGGACTGGAACTGGCCTATACCGACGCCGTCGCACGCGCGACCCGCGATCTGTACGCCAAGGTCTCGAGCGTCATCCCCGAAATGGAATGGCCCGCTTATGCCCCGGTGATCGCCGAGATCAACCGGCTGAAGCGCGAAAAACACGCCGTCATCCTGGCGCACAATTACATGACGCCGGAAATTTTCCATTGCGTCGGCGATTTCGTGGGCGACTCCCTGGCGCTGGCCCGCGAGGCGGCGCGCACCGACGCGCAGATCATCGTCCAGGCCGGCGTACACTTCATGGCCGAGACGTCGAAAATCCTGTCGCCGCAAAAGACCGTGCTGATTCCCAGCCTGGAAGCGGGCTGTTCCCTGGCCGCCTCCATCACCGGCGCCGATGTGCGGCTGCTCAAGCAGAAATATCCCGGCCTGCCGGTGGTGACCTATGTGAACACTAGCGCCGAAGTGAAGGCGGAAAGCGACATCTGCTGCACCAGCGGCAATGCCGTGGCGGTGGTGGAACGCATCGCCAAAGACTTTGGCGTCGATACCGTGATCATGATCCCGGACAAGTATCTCGCCCGCAATGTCGCGGCCAAGACCGGCGTCAAGGTCATTACCTGGGAAGGCGCCTGCGAGGTGCATGAGCGTTTCACGGCGCAGGAAATCCGCGACTATCGTACCGCCCATCCCGGCATCGTGGTGCTGGCCCATCCCGAATGTCCGCCCGAAGTGGTTGCGGAAGCCGATTTCGCCGGCTCGACCGCGGCGATGATCAACTATGTCGGCAGCCACAAGCCGCAGCGCGTGGTACTGATCACCGAATGCTCGATGAGCGACAATGTCGCGGTCGAAAATCCCCAGACCGAATTCGTGCGGCCCTGCAATCTCTGCCCGCACATGAAACGCATCACCCTGAACAGCATCCTGCATTCGTTGCAGACCATGACCCATGAAGTGATCGTGGACCCGGTTATCGCGGCACGGGCCAAGGCCCCCATCGACCGCATGCTGGCGGTGAATATCTGACATGAACCGGATCGACAGCATCGTCGAAACCGACGGCGCGCTCATTTTGGGCGCGGGCATCGCCGGCCTGTTCACGGCGCTGAAGCTCAGCCCCATGCCGTCCATCGTGCTGGCGGGCACCAGGCCCGGCCTGTCAGGCTCCAGCGCGTGGGCCCAGGGCGGCATCGCCGCCGCGATGGCGGCCGACGACAGCTGGCAGAGCCACGCCCATGACACGGTGGTGGCGGGCGCCAGCCTGTGCGATCCGGCCATTGTGGACATGGTGGCGCGCGAAGCCCCTGCCCGCATTGAAGACCTGATCGTGCTGGGAACGCCCTTCGACCGCAAGGCCGATGGCAGCCTGGCGCTGGGCCGCGAAGCGGCGCACTCCCTGCCGCGTATCGTGCATGTCAAAGGCGACGGCGCGGGCGCGGCGATTTCGGCCACGCTGGCGCAGCGCGCGGCCGCAGCCGACGGCATCACCCTGCTGGAAGGCTTTCACGCCGTCGAACTGGCGATGGAGAATGGCCGCGTCACCGGCATCTTCGCCCGTTCGGGGCTGGGCGCCGGCGCGCGCCTGATCCTCTTCCGCGCCCGCGCCGTGGTGCTGGCCACCGGCGGGCTGGGCGCGCTTTACGCCGTCACCACCAATCCCCTGGAATCGCGTGGCGAAGGTTTGGGCATGGCGGCACGCGCCGGCGCGCTGATTTCCGATCCGGAATTTGTTCAGTTCCATCCCACCGCCATCGCCGCTGGCCGTGACCCCGCGCCGCTGGCAACCGAGGCGCTGCGCGGCGAAGGCGCGGTGCTGGTCAATGCGCGCGGCGAACGCTTCATGACGGCGATCCACAATGACGCCGAACTGGCGCCGCGCGATATCGTGGCGCGCGCTATTCATCGCCAGATCGCGTCAGGTCAGAAAATCTATCTGGATTGCCGCGCCGCCATCGGTGCGGATTTCCCGCGCCATTTCCCCACCGTCTATGCCGCCTGCATGTCGGCCGGCGTTGATCCGGTGCGCGAGATGATCCCGGTGGCGCCTGCCGCGCATTATCACATGGGGGGCATCGCCTCCGATGCCGTGGGCCGTTCTTCCCTGCCCGGATTGTGGGTGGTGGGCGAATGCGCCGCCACCGGCCTGCATGGTGCCAATCGCCTGGCGTCCAATTCACTGCTCGAGGGCCTGGTGTTCGGCGCCCGCGTTGCCGATGACGTGCGCAGCCATTTGCAGGCGGGCGCGATGCGCGGCGCGCCGCCCGCGCCGCAGCGTTTTGCCTCCCCCGCCCCGCCGGCGGTGTTGCGCCAGGCGATGACCCGCTGCGTGGCGCTGGAACGCGACGCAGACGGCTTGCGCTCGGCGCTGGATGTCATTGCCCTGGTGGAAAAGACCAGCAGCGAGCCTGCCCTGCTGAACATGACTGCGGCCGCCCGGCTGGTCACCGCCGCCGCCCTCGCCCGCACGGAATCGCGCGGTGGCCATTGGCGTAGCGATTATCCGTTGACCGACGCCAAGGGCGCGCGGACTTTCCTCACCCTGGCCGATGCCGAGCGCATCGCCTCTGACGCCGCCAGCACGCCCCGTCGCGCCAGCAAATGAGCGCGCTGGATTTCACCCGCCCGCCGCCGGCACTGCTGCTCGAGGCGCAAGTCCGCGCCGCGTTGCTGGAAGATCTCGGCCGCGCTGGGGACATCACCAGCCAGCTCACCATTCCCGCCGTAAAAAGCGCCACTGCGAAACTGGTGGCACGCAAGCCGGGGCGCCTGGCCGGATTGATCTGCGCTGAAGCCGCATTCCGACTCGTCGATTCGACGCTGAAGTTTGACGCCAATACGCCCGACGGCAGCGACATCGCCGCCGGCACGGTGCTGGCCACCATCAGCGGCAGCGCGCAATCCATTTTGACCGCCGAGCGCGTCGCCCTGAACTTTCTGGGACCACTTTCGGGCACCGCCACCGCCACGGCGGCGCTGGTCAAAGCGGTAGAAGGGACCGGCGCGCGGATCGCCTGCACCCGCAAGACCCTGCCCGGCCTCAGGGCGCTGCAGAAATACGCCGTGCGGTGCGGCGGCGGCTTCAATCACCGCTTCGGGCTGGATGATGCCGCCATGATCAAGGACAATCACATCCAGGCGGCAGGCGGCCTCAAGCCGGCTGTTGAAAGGCTGCGCGCGGGCCTCGGCCATATGGTCCGCATCGAACTGGAAGTGGATACGCTGACCCAGCTCGGCGAAGCGCTGGCGCTGGGCGTGGACACGATCCTGCTGGACAATATGACCCTGGAAGATTTGCGCCGCGCCGTCGCCATGGCAAAAGGCAAGGCGGTGCTGGAAGCCTCCGGTAACGTCACCTTGACCAGCGTGCGCGCCATTGCCGAGACCGGTATGGATTACATCAGCTCAGGCTCAATCACGCACAGCGCGCCGAATCTGGATATCGGTCTGGATTTCTAAGTCAGACTTCAGGTCTGGGAAGACCGGGCCCGCGACGCACCACGATAGAAAATGTGGTTGCCGATCTGGGTGGTTTTTTCCAGCGTGTCGGCCCAAATCGGAGAAACCGAGATCGCGTGGAAATTGGTGGCGCCGCCGGTGGCGTTGCGCAGGCGGATTTCGCCGGTGAGAAGTCGGGCCGCCAGGACTTCCGCGTCACGCCAGGCGCCGGGCTGCTTGGGGCGCTTCATGTCACCATTGCAGGTGAAAGAGAACTGGCAGCCGGGGCGCTTGGAGCCTTCATAGACCACGGCGCAGATCGAGTGACCGTAATTGCCGTGATTGATGCGGTGGAAAATGACCTCGGCGACGGCCTTCTGGCCACCGGCGCCTTCGCCGCGGGCCTCGTAATACAGGACTTCCGACAGGCATTTGTGCTCGGCCAGAAGCCGACTGCGCACCGCATCGATCGGCTTGGGCGCTTCGATTGCGGCCACCTGGACGACCGGCGCGGCGGGTTTTTCCGTGGACGGACGATAAGTCATGGACGCGCCGATCGCGGCGCTGGCGGTGGCGAGAATGATCGCCATCGCGGCGACTAGCACGCGGTCGGAACGCGAAATCGCGTCGTGTGTTTTCTTGGACATGGAAAGGTAAACTCGTTTCGGCTTTAGGTTTCGCTTGGTCTATCTGGCTTGCTCTAAAATTCGCAGTTGCTGTTTGCTTGCCCCTTCTCGGCATTCAATTCGCATTTGCTATTTCGATTCAGGCTGTGTCGATTCCGCGTCGTCCTTCAAAAGTTCCGAATGGTTCCCAGCACCCTCTTATGGGGCGGCTTGTGCATGGCAAAAAACGAATCGTCAAATAATTTTTTTCATTAACGTGACAAAGCGTCATTTAACGCTGGAAAATCCAGCGTTTTCCTGCTTCATCCGTACAAGGATTATATGTCCGACTGCACCTTGGTGAGTGCTGCCTGCGCTGCCGCAAGACGCGCAATCGGCACGCGGAAGGGTGAACAGGACACATAGTCGAGCCCTGAGTCGTGACAGAAGCGGATGGTGTCGGGGTCCCCGCCATGCTCTCCGCAAATACCAAGCTTGAGTTTTTCGCGGGTCTTGCGCCCCCTTTCCGCCGCAATCTGGATAAGTTCGCCGACGCCCTCGATATCCAGTGTCACAAACGGATCGCGCGCGATCACGCCCTTGGCCATGTAGTCATTCAGGAACATGCCGGCATCATCACGGCTTATTCCGATGGTGGTTTGGGTCAGATCGTTGGTGCCAAACGAGAAGAATTGCGCAGTCTGGGCAATGTCCCCAGCCCGCAGCGCGGCACGCGGCAGTTCGATCATGGTGCCGATCAAATAGGCAGGCACTTTTCCGCGCTCTTTCCTGATCAGTGCCGCCACGGCTGCGATCCGTGTCGCCAGGATGTCGAGTTCGGACTTGAATCCAACCAGCGGGATCATGATTTCCAGCTGGACCGGAGCGCCGCCGCCCTCTTCCACGTCCAGCGCCGCTTCGAGAATGGCGCGGGCCTGCATTTCGTAAATCTCGGGATAGGTAATGCCCAACCGGCAGCCGCGATGGCCCAGCATGGGATTGGCCTCATGCAGCGCGATGGCGCGGGCGCGCAGCTTGCGGGCATTGGTGCCGGCGGCGGCGGCCACTTCCTCGAATTCCTCTACCTTGTGCGGCAAGAATTCATGCAGCGGCGGGTCGAGCAGCCGGATGGTCACCGGCAGTCCCGCCATTTCCTGGAAGATCGCCGCAAAATCGCTGCGCTGCATGGGCAGCAATTTGGCCAGCGCCGCTTTGCGCTCATCTTCCGCGTCGGCCAGGATCATCTGGCGCACCGCGATGATGCGTTCGGCGTCGAAGAACATGTGCTCGGTGCGGCACAGGCCGATGCCCTCGGCGCCGAACTTGCGTGCTGCGGCGGCATCGGCGGAGGTGTCGGCATTGGTGCGAACCTTGAGGGTGCGCACCTCGTCGGCCCAGCCCATCAGGGTGCCGAAATCGCCGGTCATTTCCGGCTGGCGAACCCCGACCTTGCCCTTGAAGACCTGCCCCGAGGCGCCGTCTATGGTGATGATGTCGCCGCGCGCGATGGTGACATTGCCCGCCACCATCTCGCCGCGCACCGCGTCGATCTTGAGCATGCCCGCGCCCGAGACGCAGGGCCGCCCCATGCCGCGCGCCACGACCGCCGCATGGCTGGTCATGCCGCCGCGCGCGGTGAGAATGCCGCGCACCGCGTGCATGCCGTGAATATCTTCCGAGCTGGTTTCGGTGCGCACCAGGATCACATCGCGGTGATCGGCGGCCAGCTTTTCGGCCTCCTCCGCCGTGAAGGCGACCTCGCCGGTGGCGGCGCCAGGGGACGCGCCCAGGCCGATGGCGATCTGTTCGCGCGGCGCATCGGGGTCGAGGGTGGGATGCAGCAACTGGTTCAGGGATTCCGGCTCGACCCGGGTGATGGCGATCTTCTTGTCGATCAAACCCTCGCGCTCCATATCCACGGCGGCCTTCAGCGCCGCTTCCGCGGTGCGCTTGCCGCTGCGGGTCTGCAGCATGAACAACTTGCCTTCCTGGATGGTGAATTCGACGTCCTGCATGTCGCGGTAATGCTGTTCCAGCTGCTCGCCGATGGCGGCCAGTTCGGCAAAGGCCTTGGGCATGGCTTCTTCCATGCTGGCTTTCTTGCCGCCCTGGCGCTCGCGCACCATTTTGGAAATGGGCTGGGGCGTGCGGATGCCCGCCACCACGTCCTCGCCCTGGGCGTTGATCAGGAATTCGCCATAGAGAAGCTTTTCGCCGGTGGCCGGATCGCGGGTGAAGGCGACCCCGGTGGCGCTGGATTCGCCGCGATTTCCGAACACCATGGCCTGCACCGTCACGGCGGTACCCCAGTCTTCGGGAATGCTGTTCAGCTTGCGATAGGTGTTGGCGCGCGGGCTATGCCAGGAGCCGAACACCGCGCCGATGGCGCCCCACAGCTGTTCCTGCACGTCTTCGGGGAACGGCTTGCCCAGTTCCTTTTCCACCCGCGCCTTGTACAGGCCGGCGATGCGCTTCAAGTCGGTGGCGTCGAGGTCGGTATCCAGTTCGACGCCTTTATTGTCCTTCTCTTCGTCCAGGATTTCCTCGAAGGCGGCGTGATCCACGCCCAGCACCACGTCGGAATACATCTGGATGAAGCGGCGATAGCTGTCATAGGCGAACCGCTCGTCACCGGTCAGCCGGGCAAGCCCCTCGGCGGTGGCGGCGTTGAGACCCAGGTTCAGGACCGTATCCATCATGCCGGGCATCGACACCCGCGCGCCCGAGCGCACGCTGAGCAGCAGGGGCTTGTCCGGATCGCCGAAATTGCCCTTGGCCTGGTAGCCGACCTCGCGCAGGGCGCCCGCCACCTGTTCCTTCAGGTCGGCGGGATAGGCTTCGCCATTGACGTAGTAATAGGTGCAGACCTCGGTGGTGATGGTCAGGCCCGGCGGCACCGGCAGGCCCAGATTGCTCATCTCCGCCAGATTGGCGCCCTTGCCGCCCAGCAGGTTGCGCATCTCCGCTTTGCCCTCGGCCTTGCCGTCGCCGAACGCATAGACCCACTTACCCATTACTCAACCTTCAATTTTCGAGAAATCCGCAACCTGATGCAGGGTGGCGCGCAGGGACGCCAGAAGATTCAGGCGATTTTTGCGCACACCGACTTCATCTGCATTTACTTTCACTTTCTCAAAGAAAGCATCGACCGGCTGACGAAGACCTGAAAGTTCTGCCATCGCCTTTATAAATTCTTCCTGATTTATGCTTCGCGAAACATCTTCGCGAATCTGCACCAGAGAGACCCAAAGGCCTTTTTCTTCTGCTTCTCGCAGTAACAACGGTTCAACCTCGCCTTCGTAACGGGTGCCGTCCTTCTTTTCTTCTATCCTCAATATGTTCACCGTCCGTCGGTAGGCTGCCAAAAGGTTGGCTCCGTCTTCGTCCTTCAGGAAGACTTGCAACGCCTCGACCCGCGCCACCAACCGCACCAGATCGTCTTCACGGCCCAAGCTGAACACCGCATCGATCAGGTCGTGACGGATGCCCTTTTCTTTCAGCGCCACCTTCAGGCGGTCGGCGAAAAAAGACATGATCTCATCAACCTTGGAGTCAATGACCCACCGCCAATCTGGTAAGGCGGCCAACCCATTATCAAGGCTCACGGCTTTTACAGAGCCACCAAACTTCGTTTCCAGCTCGTGGATAAAATCTTGTGGAATAGAGAACTGTTCCAACGCTGTAATTGCAGACATGCCCTCAGATTTGGCGCGGTAGTACCTATCTGTGATCAAGCGGTTGACGGAATCGAAAAAGGTAGTTCGCAAGTTAAACCGAACACCACTTTCGAGATTGGTTCTGATAGCGCCTAAAGCAGCCCGCCTCACACCCTGAGGATCCCCGGAGCCCGTTGGCCGCTCGCCCGCGATAAACATTCCAGCTACTGCGTCCAGCTTATCGGCCAGCGCCACCGCAATGGCGACTTTGTTGGACGCCACCGCATCACTGGGACCAACCGGCCTGTAATGATCTCGCACGGCATTGGCGACTTCGCCATCTTCCTTGTCATGCTGGGCATAGTAGCGGCCCATCACGCCCTGAAGTTCGGGGAATTCGCCCACCACCCCGGTTGTCAGGTCAGCCTTGGCAAGCCGAGCGGCGCGCTTGGCTTTCGCAACATCCGCACCGACCTTAGCAGCGATGTCACCCGCTAGATTTTCGACGCGCTCCAGACGCTCAAACTGGGTGCCAAGCTTGGCGTGGAAGACGATGCCTTTGAGCTTTTCGACCCGGCTGTCCAGAGAATGCTTGCGATCTTCGTCCCAGAAAAATTTGGCGTCCGACAGGCGAGCGCGCAGGACGCGTTCATTGCCGGCGACAATTTCCTTGCCCCCATCCTTAGTCACCATGTTGGCGACCAGAGCGAAACGGTTGGCCATCTTGCCGGTCTTGGGGTCGCGCAGGCTGAAATATTTCTGGTGCGTGCGCATTGAGGTCTGCAGGATTTCGGCCGGCACATCCATGAACTGGTCCTGGATGGTGCCGATCAGCACGGTCGGCCATTCCGCCAAGCCGGAGACTTCCGCCAGCAGGCCGATATCCTCGATCGGCTCCAGGCCAAGTGCGAAAGCCTTCTGCTTGATCTCATGGCTGATGATCTCGGCCCGCTCGCTGGCATCAAGCACCACATGGGCTTTTTTCAGCGCCGCTTCGTAATCTTCGAACCGCCGGACCTCAATCACACCGCTGGAAAGGAAACGGTGACCGCGTGTGGCGTTGCCGCTTTTGATGCCGGCGAATTCGAACGGCACCACTTCGCCATCAAAGGTTGCCAAGATGGAATGCAGCGGGCGCACCCAGCGCACCGGATTGCCGGGAAGCCAGCGCATGGATTTGGGCCAGGGGAATTTAGCCATCACTTCGGGAATGATCTCGGCCAGGACCAGCGGCGTCACCCTGCCCTTGCGCTCGATCACCGCCATATAGACATCGCCCTTGGGCGTCTTCTCAACCTTCAACTGGTCCTTGGTCAGGCCGGTTTTTTTCAGAAAGCCGTCCAGCGCGGCTTGCGGCGCGTCCACCTTCGGACCCTTGAGTTCCTCGCGGACATCCTTCTGTTCCGCCGGCAGGCCTGTAATCGCCAGGGTCAGGCGGCGCGGGCCGCCAAACGCCTTGATGCCCTCAAACAGAAAACCGCGATCGGTCAGCATGCCGACCGTCAGCCGCTCGAGGTCCTTGGCCGCCTGCGCCTGCATGCGCGCGGGGATTTCCTCGGAAAACAGTTCCAGCAACAGATCGGGCATTACGCAAACCTCGGCGTATAGGCGCCCATCGGCGATGCCAGCCAGGCTTCGCAGCAAGCCTGGGCCAGCGCGCGGACCCGCCCGATATAGGCGGCGCGCTCGGTGACCGAGATCACGCCGCGCGCATCCAGAAGATTGAAGGCGTGACTGGCCTTGATGCACTGATCATAGGCGGGCAGCGCCAGCTTCTTGCCCGTGAGCAGTTCGCGGCACTGTTTCTCGGCGTCCTTGAAATGCTGGAACAGGATCTCGGTATCGGCGCGCTCGAAATTGTAGGCGCTGAATTCCTGCTCGTTCTGGTGAAACACTTCGCCGTAGCGAAACTGGTCGTTGAACGCCAAGTCGTACACGAACTCGACATTCTGGACATACATGGCCAGCCGTTCGAGGCCATAGGTGATCTCGGCGCAGACCGGATCGCATTCGATGCCGCCGACCTGCTGGAAATAGGTGAACTGGGTGATCTCCATCCCGTCGCACCACATTTCCCAGCCCAGGCCCGCAGCGCCCAGGGTCGGGCTTTCCCAGTCATCCTCGACAAAGCGGATGTCGTGCAGGTCGGGGTCGAGGCCAATGGCGCGGATCGATCCCAGATACAGCTCCTGCACATTGGCGGGCGCGGGCTTCAGGATCACCTGATACTGGTAATAGTGCTGCAGCCGGTTGGGGTTCTCGCCATAGCGGCCGTCGGACGGGCGGCGGCTGGGCTGCACAAAGGCGGCGTTCCAGGGGCGCGGACCCAGCGCCCTAAGGGTGGTGGCGGGATGAAAGGTGCCTGCGCCCATCTCATTGTCATAGGGCTGCAGGATCAGGCAGCCATGCCCGGCCCAGTAGTTCTGCAGGGTCAGAATAAGGTCCTGAAAAGTGCGGGCTTTGGCCACCGATTCTTGCCTGTCTGGGAGTGGCCGGAACCTATAGGCGGGCTCCGGACAGGGCAAGCGCTTCGCCGCGCCGCAACACCGCCGCGCTTTGGTCCGTCCAGTCGCCGTTTTCCTGGTGCAGAATCAGCCCCGGCAGCAGCGCGAACGGCGCCAGCGATCCCTTGCGCGCCTGCACGATAACCCGCTTGGGCGCTTCCCCGGCATGGGGCCAGAGCGGAAAGGCGCAAACGCCCCGTTCCGGCAAGGCCGCCAGCGCCTCGTTCAGCCGGTCGGCGCGCAGGATGGCGGTGAAAAAGCCGCTGGAAACGGTGCGTTGCAGCCCCAGCTTCAACCAATCGCGCAACGTGCCACCGTCCATCAGGGCGGTGGCACGGGCAGCATCCTTTGAGGCCTGCCCCTCGCCATGAAAGGGCGGGTTGCAGAACACCTGGTCGAAGTCGCGTTTCAGCTCGGGCGGCAAAGCGAAGATATCGGCGACCACAAACCGGGCATCGGCGCCGTTGGCGGCGGCATTGTCCTGGGCCAGCTTGGCCAGATCCGCGTCGATCTCCACGCCCGTCAGGGTCAGCTGCGGAACCCGCGCCGCCAAGCACAGGCTGGCAGTGCCAACACCGCTGCCCAGTTCCAGGGCGGCCTGCCAGCTTTGGGCCGGTATGCTGGCGGCCAGCATCACCGCATCCAGCCCGGCGCGAAAACCGCTATCGGGCTGCGCTACCCGCACCCGGCCATCGAGAAAACTATCCATTACCCCCTCTCCCTTCGCAGCGCAGGCGCTGCTTCGGGTATCTCCCCCGCCAATGCTCCGCATGCGGGGGAGAAGTCCGTCACGGCATCGCGTCCGGAACAGCCTCGCGCAACAGCGTTTGCGCGCGGGCGAAGTCGTCGTCCAGCACCATCAGCCGGCGCGGCAGGAAGCCCATGCTGCCGTCCATGACACTGGCATGGGTATCAAACACGACAAATTCGATACCCTCCTGCGACAGGACATTGGCGGCATAGTTGAGAACCACCGGATCGGTGGTGACGAGAACCGGACGCATTTCATATTTATAGCGAAAATAGGCGCTTTTGTCGCCCTTGCATGGCATGGAACGGGTCAGGTATTCTCCCGCCCATGGGTGAGCAGGATACTCTGAGGCATCCCAAGGCAGGCGACATTTCGCCGGTCGAGCGATTGCATGCGCTGGTGGTCACCGACATGGTCGCCACCGATAGACTGATCCATGCCCGCATGACGTCCGGCGTGGCGCTGATCCCCGATCTCGCCAGGCACCTGATCGATTCCGGCGGCAAGCGATTGCGCCCGATGCTGACCCTGGCGGCGGCGCAGGCCGGTGGTTACACCGGCGACCATCATGTGCGCCTGGCCGCTGCGGTGGAGTTCATTCATACCGCCACCCTGCTGCATGACGATGTGGTGGATGAAAGCGCCCTGCGGCGAGGCAAGGTTTCGGCCAACCTGATGTGGGGTAACAAGCCCTCCGTTCTGGTGGGCGACTTCCTGTTCAGCCGCGCCTTCCAGCTGATGGTGGAGACCGACAATCTCGCGGTGCTCGACATTCTGGCGGGCGCATCAGCGGTGATCGCCGAAGGCGAAGTGATGCAGCTCAAATCCTCGAACAACCTGTCGGTGACCGAGGCGCATTATCTCAGCGTTGTTTCGGCCAAGACCGCAGCCCTGTTCGCCGCCGCCGCCCATTCCGGCGCGCTGCTGACTGGCCAGGGCGACGAATTTTTTTCCGGCATGCGCGACTATGGCGAAAATCTCGGCATCGCCTTCCAGCTGGTGGATGACGCGCTGGATTATTCCGGCCGCCAGGCGCTGATGGGAAAGTCGGTGGGCGACGATTTTCGCGAAGCCAAAATGACCTTGCCGATCATCTTGGCCTATGCGCGTTCGAAGGAAGCCGACAAGCCGTTCTGGAAACGGGTGATCGAAACCGGCAACCAGACGGAAAGCGACCTGGAACGCGCCATCACGCTGATCGAGCAGACCGGCTCCATCCAGGAAACCATGCGTCGTGCGCGCGCCTATGCCGACGCCGCCAAGACAGCGTTGCGTGTCCTGCCCGACAGCGACATCAAGCGCGCGTTGGCGGACATTGCGGATTTCTGCGTCGAGAGGGCGTACTAAGCGCGGATACTAAGCACCTGGCGGCTTGTCGTATTTGAAGCCCTGCTTTTCCAGGAAATCGAACAGGCCGATGGCTAGGCCCTGTGCACCGGTCGCCGGCATCACCAGCCGCCCCACCACCACCCGCTTCAGCGGGCCGGGCGGTTCGTTATGGTCGGCGCGGATCGACTCCAGGGTTATGGAGATGGCGCCATTGGAAACGAAAAACCCGGTCGCGCCCGTGGCATAGATATCGGGCGCCATAGGATTGTCGACAAAGATTATTTCGGGGGCTTTGGGCTCTTTGGCCATGGGGCGTTCCTTCGCGTATCGCGGCGCAGGATTAAGCCGGCAAGGTTAAATTCGTCTTAAAGCCCGCCGGGCGTAGGACCGATGTCCTGGCCTGCCTGCGTATGCGCAATGCCGGTTTGCTGGACAAAGGTGGGTGCGATCCACCAGCCCGGTGACGCCGCCTTCAAAAGGTCTGCGGCGCGGCGGCAGCAGTCCTCGTCCGCGAAAATGCCGAAACAGGTGGCGCCGCTGCCGCACATACGGGTGAACAGCGCGCCCGGCAGGGCCGCCATGGCGGCGAGCACCTCCCCGATGACCGGCTGCAGGGCGCGCGCCGGCGCCTCCAGGTCGTTGCGGGTGGTTTCAAGAAAGCGCAGCAGGTCGGCGGTATCGCGAAAACCTGCCTGGGGTAAATTCATCTCCACGCCGCTACGGACCTGAAGCGCGGCATAGACATCTTTTGTGGGCACCGCGACGTTTGGGTTGACCAGCAGCATGGCGACGCGCGGCATGGCCTCGACACGTCGCAATATCTCGCCGCGCCCTTCCATCAAGGCCGGCGTGGCGCCAACACAAACGGGAATGTCGGACCCCAGCGTGGCGGCAAGATCGCAGAGTGCGGTATCATCCGTGGCGACATTCCACGAGCGCCGCAAACCGCGCAGCGCCGCCGCCGCGTCGGCCGAGCCGCCGCCGATGCCCGACGCCACCGGCAGATTTTTGGTCAGGGTCATGGCCGCGCCCTGACTTCCCAAAGCGTTTCTTTCAAGAAGCGCCCTGCCTGCCCGCAACACGAGATTGTCGCCTTCGCCGTCCAGTCCGGCAGCGAACGGTCCCTGGACCTTCAGAGACAAGGTTTCCGCCGATTCAAGCGCCAGTTCATCGCCAAGGTCGGTGAACACGACCAGGCTTTGCAGCGGATGAAAGCCATCATCGCGCCGGACGCCGACATGCAGGAACAGGTTTATCTTGGCAGGCGCGCGCTCCAACACTTCAGGCGGGCTTTTCGCTCAGGCCGGTCTTCAACTTGCGCTCGATCACAGATTTATCGTCGTCGTTGCTGCTGAAGGTGATGGCATGGTTCCACTGGAAGCGGGCTGCGATCTTCTTGCCCGACCGCCACAGCGCATCGCCCAGATGGTCGTTGATGGTGGGGTCGCTGGGCACCAGCAGCACCGCCACGTTCAGCGTCTTGGCGGCTTCGTCATAGCGGCCCAGCTGGTAATAGGCCCAGCCCACGCTATCGACGATATAGCCATCATAGGGGCGCAGCTTGCGCGCCTTTTCCAGCATCGCCAGCGCCTCGGGAATTTTGCGGCCGCGATCCACCCAGCTATAGCCGAGATAGTTCAGCAGTTCCGGCTGGTCCGGCGACAGTTTCAGGGCGATCTGGATATCAATTTCGGAATCGTCCAGCCGCTTCAGCCGCTCCTTCGCCATGGCGCGGGCGTAAAACATCGGCCAGTCCCGCCGCGCGGGTGTGCCGATGGCTTTTTCCGCCGCGTCATAGGCGGTGATGGCCTCGGCATATTTTTCGGCCGCGCGGTAGGTATCGCCCAGCGCCACCCAGCTTTCGCTATCGCCCGGATCGGCGACCACCAGCTTCTTCAGGTCGACGACAGCAGCGTCACCCCGGCCCAGCCGCTGCTGGTTCAGCGCCGCCTGCACCTGCGCCATGCGGTAGTAAGGCGAGTCCGGCGGAATGGCGTGATAGATGGCAATCGCGGCATCGTGCTTGCGCAGGGTTTCAAAACGGTCGGCCAGCAACACATTGGCCAATCCCAGATCGGGCCGCAGATACAGCGCCATCCGCAGATAGAGAATGGAAACATCGGCGCTCTGGCCGTCGGTGAGCGACGCGGCGATCCCGAACAGCGCCTCGGCGGCGCCGTCGGCGGGCGTCCGCACCAGGCTTTCCGGCTTCTGGTTTGCGGCGATACGGGCCAGTCCGGGACGAACCACGGTGGCCAACCCGCCATTGCGGAGATGCGAACGGTAGAGCAATTCGGCGTCCTTACCCCGGCCATTGCGTTCCAGAAAACGGCCATAGGCTTCCAGCACACGCGGCGGCGGCGGCGATGACATCGCTTTTTTATAGGCGGCTTCGGCAGCTTCGGTTTTGCCCAGATAGTCCTGCAGCAGCGCGGTATGGAAGGCTGCCATGTTTTCGGCACCCTTCTGCTCGGCCAGTTGCTGCAAGTCTTTTCCAATGCCGGCATTGTCGCGCAACGCCGCCGCCGCCCAGGCATCGAACAGCGACAGGGTCAGGACCGTGAAAGGCCCCTTGGCCGATTGCGTCAATTGCCGGCGCACATCGGCATAGTCCTTGCGCTTGAAGGCGATGACGGCCAGCGCCAGCCGCGCGGCACGGTCGTCGGGAGTGGCGGCCACCACGGATTGCGCATATTTTCCCGCGGCTTCGAAATCGCCGGAGGTGGTGGAATAGAAGAAGGACAGCGCCAGCAGAGACTGGTTGGCCGGGTCATTCGACAGCGCCTTGCCATAATAGCGCGCCGCCTCGGGCAGGTCATGCTCGGAGGCCGCGAAGCGGGCTGACAGATAGGTGGAGAAAGCTTCGGCGTCGCGCTCGCTCTCGGGGCTGACGTCCGGTCCCGGCGCGATGGCGCAGCCCGTCAGCAGCACGGCAGTGGCAAACAGAGACACAGTGCGACGCACGTCAGCTCCTACATATTCGTGTAATTGGGACCGCCGCCGCCTTCGGGCGTGACCCAGGTGATATTCTGCGACGGATCCTTGATGTCGCAGGTTTTGCAATGCACGCAATTCTGGGCGTTGATCTGGAACCGCGGTCCTGCGGCCTCCTCGATCACTTCATATACGCCGGCCGGACAGTAACGCTGCGCCGGTTCGCCATACTCGGGCAAATTGACCGAAATGGGAATGGCCGGGTCTTTCAGCACCAGATGCACCGGCTGGTCTTCCGCATGATTGGTGTTGGAGACG
Organism: Pseudomonadota bacterium; assembly: GCA_041192105.1. GTDB lineage: Bacteria > Pseudomonadota > Alphaproteobacteria > Micropepsales > Micropepsaceae > Rhizomicrobium. Next base: position 29,797 of record JBEENS010000023.1, read on the forward strand.
AAAACGCTCGAAAGCCGGTCGAAGGTCAGGGTTCCATCGGGCTTGGGATAGGCAAGTTTCACGCTGTCGGCAGCCTTGCGCAGGCTGGCGAAGTCGGGTTTGCCGTGCCCCAGGGTGGGTAGCAGGGAAAAGCCGAACAGCTGGTTGGTCCAGAGATCCAGGCCGATCAGGGGCAGCGCCAGCAGGGTCCCCAGCCGGGACCAGAGCGGCTTGGCGTTGCGCACCGGGTACAGATCCTTGGCCACCCAGCTTTTGGCATAAGCGTCGTCATACGCCGAAAGCCTGTCATTGGCCCTGCCCGCCTTGAGCGCGTCGGCGACCGCCTCCGCCGCCAGCATTCCCGTCTTCATCGCATTGTGGCTGCCCTTGATGCGCGGCAGGTTGACGAAGCCCGCACTGCAGCCGATCAGCGCCCCGCCCGGGAACGACAGTTGCGGCACGGACTGGTAGCCGCCCTCGGTGATGGCGCGCGCGCCATAGCCGATGCGCTTGCCGCCCTTGAGGACACGGGCGATGGCGGGATGGGTCTTGGCGCGCTGGAATTCGCCGAACGGGTCCAGCCAGGGATTCTTGTAATTGAGATGCACCACCAGGCCGATGAAGCAGAGATTATCGCCCCAGTGATACATGAACAGGCCGCCGCCGGTTTCGGGGTCCAGCGGCCAACCCATGCCGTGCAGCGCCATGCCTTTTTTGTGCTGGCCGGGCGGCAGCTCCCACAATTCCTTCAGCCCGATGCCGAACTTCTGCGGCTCGCGGCCGTCCTGCAGGCGAAATAGCGCGCAGAGCTGCTTGGACAGCGAACCGCGCGCGCCTTCGGCGAAGAATGTGTACTTGCCGCGCAACTCCATGCCTGGCGTGTAGCTGTCCTTGCGATGACCATCCTTCGCCACGCCCAGATCGCCGGTGACGACGCCCTTCACCACATCGCCTTCGACAATCAGTTCGTGCGCGGGAAAGCCGGGATAGATTTCCACGCCCAGGCTTTCCGCCTGGCTCGCCAGCCATTTGCACAGATTGGACAGGCTGACGATGTAATTGCCGCGGTTGCTCATCAGCGGCGGAAACAGAAAGTGCGGAATGGTGAGCGCCGCACCGGACGTGAAGAAACAGAAGCGGTCGTCGGTGACCGGGGTTTCGACCGGCGCGCCCTTGTCCTTCCAGTCGGGGATCAGTTCGGTCAGGGCCCTGGGATCGATCACCGCGCCGGACAGGATATGCGCCCCAATCTCGGAGCCCTTCTCCAGCACGCAGACGCTGATGTCGGCGGAAAGTTGCTTCAGCCGGATCGCCGCCGCCAGGCCCGCCGGGCCACCGCCGACGATGACCACGTCATATTCCATGCTTTCGCGGGTGGCCATGAATCGCCTTGTTCTTTGTGTCTTTTCTAACTGGCCTTGCCGCGTCCCGGAAGCCTAGGATGGCGGCGATGAACGATACCTTATCCACCCTGAACTGGCTGGTCGAAGCCGGCGCCGATGAGGCGATCGCGGAACAGCCGGTCAACCGGCTGGCGGCGAAAGCCGCGGTGGCGCCCTTGCAGGCCACCCCGGCGGCGCGGCCCGCGCCTGCCCGCGCGCCGTTGCCAGCCGCGTCGGCGAGAGCCGGAGCGGCAATGGAGGGCGATGCCATCGGCAACGCCCAGGCTGCGGCGGCTGCGGCCCTGTCCCTGCCCGAACTCAGATCCGCGCTGGAAGCTTTCGAAGGCTGCGCCCTCAAGCGCACCGCCACCAACATGGTTTTCGCCGACGGCGTGGCGGAAGGGCGCGTCATGCTGATCGGCGAAGCGCCGGGCCGTGACGAAGACCGTATCGGCAAGCCCTTTGTCGGCCGCGCGGGGCAGTTGCTGGACAAAATGCTGGCCAGCATCGCGCTGGACCGCAAGACCAACGCCTATATCACCAATGTCATCAACTGGCGGCCGCCGGACAATCGCGATCCGACACCGGAAGAAGCCGCTGCCTACCTTCCCTTCCTGCGCCGCCATATCGAACTGGCGCAGCCCAAAATCATCATCCTGCTGGGCGCGGTGGCGGCGCGCCATGTGGTGGGCATTTCCGACGGCATCATGAAACTGCGCGGACGCTGGCTGGAATATCGCGTCGGCGATGTGATGGTGCCGCTGATGCCGACCTTGCATCCTGCCTATCTGCTGCGCCAGCCATCGCACAAGAAACTCGCCTGGCGTGACCTGCAGGCTGTGCGGGAAAAAATGAAAATACTGGGCCTGCCGGAACAGGTTGCCGGAACCCGCGACGCAGGCTAACTAGGTTTTTCTCCGCTTCGAAGGACCCTGCCATTCTCACGCGCGCTGCTTTTGCTGTCCTGCTGTCCGCCGCGCTGACCATGCCGGCGGCGGCGCGACCTGCAGTGTCATCGCAGCCGCCCGCGCGCACAAGTCCGCCCGCGACCATGGCGCCGGATTCTCTTTCTGTGGCGCCCCAGATTCTGTCCGCCGACGATGCCCTGCTGTATCGCCAGATCATGGCGGCGGAACGTGCCGGTCAGAGCACCAAAGCCAAGGCGCTTCTCGCCAAGGTCAATGACACCACCCTGCAGCCCTATGCCGAAGCGATCGGTTTCCTGAATGTGCCCAAGCGCAGCGTGACGCTTCAGGCGCTGGTGGATTGGCTGGAGCAGAATCGCGACACCGCCATCGCTGACCGCGTCTATCGTCTGGCAGTGGCCAATTCCACCCACACCGTCCGCCGGGGCAAGAAGCGCATCAAGGTGGCCGTGGTGACCAACATCCCTGCCCCGCGCGGTGTCGGCAGCCGCACCGGCGGATATGAGGATCTGGAACTGCTCGAACCGACACCGTCCTCGGAGGCCGGACGGGCCGTGATGCCTGCCGTCTTCACGGCCATACGCGCGGGCAATCCCGACGAGGCGCTGGCGCTGCTGGAAAGCGTGCGCAGCACCGCCACGCCGACCGATATCGCGATTCTGTCGCACCGCGTCGCCGCGTCCTATCGCGCCGAAGGCCGCGATGCGGATGCCTTCCGTGTTGCCACGTCGGTTTTCAATACGGGTGTGCCGCAGCTGATGTGGGATGCGGGTTTCGCCGCCTATCGCATGGGCCGCTGGGCCGATGCCGTCGCCATCCTGGAAAGACTGGCGGAAACGCCTGCCGCGCAGAACGGCCTGCGGGCGCAGGCCGCTTTCTGGGCCGCGCGCGCCCATATGCAGTCAGGCGACGCGCTGAAGGTCGTCACCCTGCTGAGTTTCGCGGCGGAAAAGCAGCCCAGCTTTTACGGCCTGATCGCCGAGCGCGCCCTGGGCATCGACACCCACACCGGATTTGCCGATGCCATCCTGAATGAAGGGGATTTCCGCGACCTGATGGCGGTGCCGGCGGCGCGCCGCGCCGTGGCGCTGTGGCAGATCGGGGAAAGCGAATTTGTCGGCGCCGAGCTCAACCGCGCCTTTGTCGACAACAATAAACGGCTCGATCCCGCCATGTCGGCGCTGGCGCGCGGCATCGGCGTTCCCAATGTCGAATTGCGCGCCTCGGAAAAAAGCGCCGCGCGCGGGCTGTTGCTGACGGGATTGTTCCCCGTGCCGCCCTACAGTCCCGATGGCGGCTATCGCATCGATTCCTCGCTGGTGCTGGCCTTTGCCCGCATCGAAAGCCGCTTTCAGGTGTCCGCCACCTCGCCGGTGGGCGCGCGCGGCCTGATGCAGATCATGCCGGCCACAGCCAAACGGCTGGGCGTGACCGATCCCGACACGCTCAACAATCCGGCCACCGCGCTGGCGGCGGGCCAGAAATATATCGAGATGCTGCTGAACCAGCTGGACGGCAACCTGCTGGAACTGGGCGGCGCCTATAATGCGGGCCCAGGTTCGGTGAGCCGCTGGCGCAACACCAAGGCCGGCGGCAACGATCCCCTGCTGTTCGTGGAAAGCATTCCGGTGGCCGAAACGCGCTCCTATGTGAAGCGGCTGATGGTCTATCACTGGCTCTATCGCCGCCGCTTCGGGCAGGACGCCAACAGCCTGGATGAAACCGCGCGCGGCCAATGGCCCATCTATCGCCCGTCACAGGGCGCGGCTGCGGCGCCGTCGGTGAATGCCTACGGCATCAGGCTCAGTTCGGAAAAATAATCAGAGTTTGGCGACCACACGGCTGGGCACGCGCAAAGCGTGCAGCAGGGTCAGCGTGAATCCGCGCCACGCTGTTTTGGCCGGCGGCGACACATTGATGGCGCGGGCGCGCAAACTCACCAGCCGACGGCGCCCGATCCGGCGCACGATATCGGCATCTTCCATGTCGGCCAAGGCGCGATAACCACCGATCTTTTGATAGAGGCGCTTGGAGATCAGCAGGCCCTGGTCGCCCAGCGGCAGCGCGAACAGCGCGGTGCGCAGCGTGGCCTTGGCTTCGGCGCGGCGGGCTTCGCCGCTGAAATCTTCCAGCGCGAAGCGGAACACCGCCGCGCGCGGCCGCTCCATCACCGCCTGGTCGATAAAGGACTCCGCCTCCACTTCCCAGCCCGGCTCCAGCGCGGTTTCGGGATGCAGGAACAGAAGCCAGTCGCATTTCGCGGATCCCGCGCCTTCGGCCAGCTGGATGCTGCGGCCCTTTTTGGCATTGACGATATGCGCTCCCGCGGCATCTGCGATGGCGAGGGTTGCATCGGTCGAACCGCAATCGCTGACGATCACTTCGCGCACCACGCCCCGCACCGCCGCCGTAATCAGGCTGTCGAAACAGCGCGGCAGCAGGCGTTCGGAGCTTGCGGTGGGAATAACGACCGAAATCATATGGCCATCATGGCGCAGGATAACGCCCGCGCCAAAGATTTTCCCGTCGCAGGGTGAAAACCCCGCATCGGGAAGAATTAAGCCTGAAATTTCAACCGTTTCCGGATGCCTATTTCCGCGTCGCGCACGAAAAAGGCCCCGGCGCGAACCGGGGCCTTTCGCATGTCAGGCGCGCGTCAGACGAAGATGCGCTTGGCGTTGGCCTTCGCCCAGGTCTTCGACTGGGGCGACGCCGCCCATTTGATCGAATTCAGCATCAGCTTCTGCCAATAGGGGTTGGACCAGGCATTGTTGTCATGGCCGTGCTGGATATAGACGATGGGCGAATTCTCCGCTGTCTTGACCCAGCTGGTCATGGTGCTGCCCGGCTGATGGCCGGCGCCGACATTGGCGCTGTTGGGCGCCATCAGAAATTTGTCGGCGGTCGGGATGAAGTTGGTGCGGGTCAGGCAATGCACCGAATCCTCGAACATCGGGCAGAGATAGGTCTCATCGATCAGGTCGAACTGGGCCGGCAGGCCCTGGGTGATCGGATGATCCTTGTCCACCACGGTGATGCGCTGCTCGGTGCCCTGGCGATAGCCGGAGTTCGGATACTTGACGCCGCGCAGGTCCAGCCCCATGCCCCAGTCGGCGGCGCCGCCCATCACTTCGGCATAGGCGTTGGAACCGTTGACGCCGTTGGGCCAGCTGTGGATCCAGGAGGCCAGTGCGTGATGGAAGAAGACGAAGCCCTGATTGCCGTTCTGCATCAGCTTCTTCATGTTGGCCTGCAGCTTTGCCGACGGCGGCGGATAGGTCGAAGCGCGGCGGCCATTGGCGTCCGGCGCGCCCAACTTGCGGCCCGCGAACGCATCATAAAGCAGGAAGACGTCGTAGTCAGCGGCCAGCGCCGGATCGAAGAAATGTTCGGCGGCGGGATGCTCGACATGGGTCCAGCTGATGTCGGTGCCCATGCGGTCCCAGCAGCGGAACAGGTTTTCGCGATCGAACGCGTGATAGCTGGAGATAAACAGCACGCGGATCGGACCGTTGCCGCCCTGCTGCGGCAGACCGCCGCCCAGGCTGGTGGAGTTGATCGGCGCGCCTTCGCCGCGTCCGGCCTGCTGCGCGCGCGCGGCGCTGAAGGCGGGGATGGCGGCGGCGGCAACCGCTGCGGCGCCGAACATTGTGCGGCGTGAAAGGCCCGCCTTCTTGTTGTCGTCAGATGTCGTCATGGTCATTCCTCCTGTTGAACTGTTTTATGAAAAAATCTTCTTGGGGTTCGCGTGCGCCCAGGCCGTTGCTTCCGGCGAAGCTGCCCATTTGATCGCGTTGCTCATCAGCTTGCGCCAGGCCGGGTTGGTCCAGGCCTTGTTGTCATGGCCGTGCTGGATATAGGCGACCGGCGAACGCTCCGCCGTCTTGACCCATCCCGTCAGGTTGCTGCCCGGCGGATGGCCATTGGTCAGGGGACGCAGCGGAAAGGCGGTGTCGAGCGGCTTGAAATCGGTGCGCAGCAGCGGATGGACGCTGTCTTCGAACACCGGGCAAAGATAGGCCTCGTCCACGATATCGAAATCTTCCACGCCCGCCGTGATGGGATGGCTTTTGTCCACCACGGTGATGCGCTGGGCGATGTTGGCCAGCGCGCCGGACGCCGCATAATCCTTGCCGCGCACATTCTTGATCGGCTTGCCCCAGTCGGCGGCCGCGCCGATCACTTCGCGATATTCCGGCCAGGTATGCGCCCAGGAGGCGATGGCATGGTGGAAGAAGACAAAGCCCTTGTCGCCATTTTTCAGAAGCCGCGCGAAATCGCGCTTCATCTTGGCGGTGGGCGGATTGTCCTGGTTGGCGATGACGCCATCGGATTGTCGTTCAAAGGTGCGGCCCGCAAACGCATCATAGAACAGCAGCACGTCATAGGGCGCGGCGAGTTCAGGATCGTAGAAGTTGGTCGCCGCCGGATGCTCGACATGGGTCCAGGTGATGTCTTCAAACGCGTCGAAGGTGGCGAAGAGATTCTCGCGGTCGAAATTGTGGTACTTGGAAATGAACAGGACCTTTGTCTTGCCCACCCCGCCCTGCATGGCGCGCGGCGGCTGCGGATTCATCCCGGCCGGAAGCACCGGCGGGCGCTGCATCTGGGCCTGGGCCAGCAGCGGCGTGGCGGCAGCAGCGGCGATACCGCCCACCAGAGCGCGGCGCGACAGGCCGGTTTTGTCGTCGGGCTTGGTCATGCATCCCTCCCCATTTCTTGTTGCTGTTAGAAAAAAAGGCCCCGGTGCGAACCGGGGCCTTTTGCGTCCTGAGATGCCTTATTCCGCCGCTTCGTAGCCGCGGGTCTTGTCGCTGGCCTTCTGCGAACCCGCCAGTTCATTCAGCCATTCGGTATGGGTCAGGGGGCGCGAGAACATCGGGAAGTTCTTGGCGCAGGCATGATCCTGTTCTTCCTGGCTGAGGGCGGCGGTGCAGTCGGTCAGGGTGACGACATTATAGCCCTTCTCATACGCGGCTCGCATGCTGGACTCGACGCAGCAGTTGGTCAGGAACCCGCCCAGGGCGATGTCGGTAATGCCGCGCGAACGCAGCACCCAGTCGAGGTTGGTGCTTTCGAAGCCGCACAGGCCGCGCTTGCCTTCGATCACGATGTCGCCGGCTTGGGGCTTGAGGGAGTCGATGATGTCGCCGCCCCAGCTGCCCTTCACGAAGGACTTGGAGTCCTTGACGCCCTTGAGGATGCCATAGGGCTCGTCGCGCATTTCGCCATAGCCCTCGGCGAAGGTGATCGGCACCAGGACGATGGTGGCGCCGGCGGCGCGCGCCTTCTTTACGGTCTCGATGGTGTTGGCCAGCATGTTGGTCTTTTCCATCACGCCCTTGACGGCGCCATGCAGGGTGCCGCCCTCGGTGGTGAAGTCGTTCTGAAATTCGATCAGAACCAGCGCAGTTTTCTTGGGATCCATAGTCTTGCCTCCAGATGATTTGCGGTTGGTCGCCAGACTTTTTGTCAGGCGCCCGTTTTCCCGGCGCGCATAGCGCCAGATAACCGGGAATCTTGCAATTGGGCGCTGCACCCAAACCGCTTCCAAGGGCCGAGAGGCGGCTGGTCAGCCCCCGGAACAAACGCCCGCCTGTGGGTGTTATCGTACTGTCAGAGCGGGTTCACCCGCCTTGGTCATTACAGGAAAAGCCTGACGCCCAAGCCCCCCAGCCCCTGCGTCGGGCTTTTTTGTACTTGATTTGTTCTTATATAGGTGTACAGTCCTATCCCATGATAGTCGTCCTGAACACCACCATCCGGCCGGAAATCCTGCATGGCCGTGGCGCCGTCTCCAATGCGGTGGGGCGCTTTGAAAAGCAGACGCGGGTCCTGCTGGACGATGGCTGGGATGACGGCTGGCGGGCGGAAGACGATTCCCCTGCCCCCATCCGCACCGAAGTCATCCATGACGCCACCCGCACCATCATCGCCCGCAACCAGTCGCCGGATATTTCCTTCGACCAGTCGATCAATCCCTATCGCGGCTGCGAGCATGGCTGCATCTACTGCTTCGCCCGGCCCAGCCACGCCTATCTGGGCATGTCGCCCGGGGTGGATTTCGAATCCCGGATATTCGCCAAGCCCAATGCGGCGGTGCTGCTGGCCAAGGAACTGAGCGCGCCCGGCTATGTGCCCAAGGTCATCGCCATGGGCACCAACACCGATCCCTATCAGCCGCTGGAAGAGAAGATGCGGATCACGCGCCAGGTTCTCGAGGTGCTGCGCGATTTCCGTCATCCCGTCGCCATCGTCACCAAATCCCCGCTGATCCTGCGCGATCTCGATATTCTGTCGGAGATGGCCAGCATGGGACTGGCCAAGGCGGCGCTGTCCATCACCACCCTAGACCGCAGCCTCGCCCGCGCCATGGAACCGCGCGCCGGGACACCGGCGCGGCGGCTGCAGGCGATCCAGGGGCTCAGCGATGCGGGCGTACCGGCCGGCGTGATGTTCGCGCCCGCAATCCCTGCGCTGAACGATCATGAAATGGAATCTGTGCTGTCGGCGGCTGCGGGCCATGGCGCGCGCTCCGCCGGCTATGTGCTGCTGCGCCTGCCGCTTGAGATAAAAGACCTGTTCCGCGAATGGCTGGACGTGAATGTGCCCGACCGGGCGAAACATGTGATGGCGCTGGTGCGCCAGATGCGCGGCGGCAAGGATTATGACGCCAACTGGAACACCCGCATGAAGGGCACCGGCCCCTATGCCGAGATGATGGCCCGGCGCTTCCATTTGGGGGTGAAGCGGCTAGGCCTGAACCGGCCCAACGCCCCGCTGGCGGTCCACAAATTCCGCCGCCCGGCCCGCACCGGCGACCAGCTGGCCTTATTTTAGGGACTTGCATCCAAACCGCCCCCTGCCAGCATCCTGTAGGGGAATTTGCGGGAGACGCAGGATGAATACGGGAATGGTGTTCTGGCTGGTGATCGGCGCCATCGCGGTCGCCGGCGTGCTGGGAAACAACTATGCGGCGGCCAAAAAGACCGCCCTGATCGAAAGCTTTATCGAAAAGGGCCTGCCGATCCCGCCGGGGCTGCTGGAAGGACGCAAGCTTTACGACTGGCGCGGCTTCATGGTGGCAGGCGTGATTTCGATGGCAGCCGGTATCGCGCTGCTGATCTTCTTCTGCGCCCTGATCACCTGGCAGGTGGATGATGTGGACCAGCGGTTCCTGCCCTTCATCAGCGCCTTCCCGCTCTGCGTCGGCGTCGCGTGCCTGCTGATCGCCAAGTATCTCAAACAAAATGAATGATGCCGCTTCGGCGGAACGCCGCGCCGCGACGGGTGTCCTCGCGGCGTTAGGCTTTGTGGTGCGCCAGCATCAATCCCCTTTGCGCGGGTATCTGCGCCGTCTGACGCGTGGCAACCACGCGCTGGCCGACGACCTGGCGCAGGAAACCTTCCTGGAAGCGCATCGCAAGCTGGCCCAGTTCACGGGCCAAGGCTCTTTTGCAGGCTGGCTTTACGCCATCGCCTGGTCGCGCTTCCTGATGGAAACGCGCAAGCGCAAGCTGGAACCACTGTACGACATGGACGAGCGGATCGCGCCAGAATGCGATCCGGGCCTGAAGCTCGACCTGGAAAAGGCGCTGGCCTTGCTGCGTCCGCCGGAACGCTCGGCCCTCACCTTGTACTTCGCGCTCGGCATGCCCCATGAGGAAGCCGCCGAAGTCATGAAAGTGCCGCTGGGAACTTTGAAATCCCATGTTGCGCGGAGCCGGGAAAAACTCAAAACTTTGCTCAAGGATCACGCACCATGAGTATCGACGATCTTCTGAACCAGCCGCTGGCCCCCGTCCGCGATGACGGCTTTGCCGTCGGCGTGGTGCGCCGCCTCTACACAGGCCAGCAGCGCATGCGCTTCATCATATGGGGCCTGCTGGCGGCGGCTTTCCTGCCCGTGCTGGCCATCTTGTCCTTTGTGGATACCGGCATTCGTTTGCCAGCCGGAAGCATGCAGTTCCTCAATTCCCAGATGTCTTATCCGCTGGGCGCTCTGGTCCTGCTTCTGCTCTGGGTGTGGAAACCGCGTTTTTCCCGTCTGTGACCGGCGGCGGGCCGCGCTATAAAGCGCCATGCCGCATCACATCTATGAGTCCCGTCTGCTGAAAACCATGGCCGGCCCGATCTGCGGCGTGGATGAAGTCGGGCGTGGTCCGCTGGCCGGACCGGTGGTGGCGGCCGCCGTGATCCTGGACAGGACGCGCATTCCCAAAGGTCTCAACGACTCCAAGCTGCTGCGCGAGCAAGACCGCGAAGCCCTGTATCCGCGCATCATGGAGATGGCGGTGGCGGTCGGCGTGGGCGAAGCCAGTGTCGATGAAATCGATCTGGTCAATATCCGCCAGGCCACCCATCTGGCGATGGCGCGCGCGGTGCGGGCGCTGCCAGTGGCGGCAGCCTTCGCGCTGGTGGACGGCAATGACGCGCCCGCTCTGTCCTGCAAATGCGACACGCTGGTGAAGGGCGACAGCCGCAGTATTTCCATCGCCGCCGCTTCGATTATCGCCAAGGTGACGCGCGACCGGCTGATGGCGCTGCTGCATGACAACCATCCGGTTTATGGCTGGCGGCAGAACAAGGGCTACGGCACGCCCGAGCACCTGGCCGGCCTGCGCGCCCATGGCATTACCGTCCATCACCGCAAATCTTTTTCCCCGGTACACCACATCTTGTATGGGGATGAATCACAATAGACGTTTGATGCTTTGATCGTCGAATAAATACCATGTTATCATGGTTTTTCTGAAGATTAGACCGTTTGCCGTCCTCGGCCCCAAGGGCGTGGGTAAGCACTAGGTAAGCAAGAGGGCCGATCTGGGCTTTACCCTCACTCCAACAGATATTCCTCGACGCTGGCGAGAGTTTTTCCGCCTTCAAGCGCTAAGTTTAAATACTGAAAAGGCCGGATTTCGGAAGCGCCTTTTGCCCCCTTTTGGCGGTCAACGGGGCATTGGCGAGGCGCGCCATCTTCTCTGGAAGGGTTGGCTCGGCATAAAAGCCTAGCAAACCCTGTCCGCACCAATTTGCGCTCGATGAGGATTTCGGCAGGGTGCGGCGCTCACATCCCGGAATAATCATCTGCAAGCCGGCGTTGTTGCGTTCCATCTGAACCACCGCGGTCTCCATATCGCCAGCTATTGTCCATGCCAGCTCAACCGGCCAGCACATTCCGAGTCAATGCCAAGGAGGTGCCAAGAGGCGCCGCTGACCGAATTTGCTGTGTATTGGTGCAGGATGGCCCCCGTTCATAGCCACGGGCGGCTATATTCCATTTGCGCGGCTAGGCGGCCACCGAAAAGTCCGTCCGCACGGACCTGCCGCGCATCCCGTCCCCGCGGACTGCACCAGCGGAGGTGCGCGTGAGCGAATTTGTTTCCCTAGAAGCCGCCCTAGAAGGGCAATTTGATAAGACCCTGACAGACCTGCCAGAGCATGTGCGTGAACATGCCGGTATGTGCGCGCCATCAGAGGGTCAGCTCGACCATCGGGCATTCACCGTGTGGCACTGGGACAGCCTTTCTCCCGATCGGCGCCGCCAAGTCGCGCATCAATGGGATTGCCTAAATGACCCTGCACACGATCAGGAGGGACAGCGTGCATGGGCTTCGCTTGTAAAATGCGATGACCTTGAACGTGAGATTGTCGAGTGGGGGAAATTGCCAGGCAACATTCCGACAGAAAGACTTGCGAAAGATGCTCGCCTTGCAGCTCTTCGACTGGAACTGGATATTGAGAAACAGAATTTTCAGAATTCTTCGGACGGAATCCAGAAGCAAGCGGCCGTCAGCGTCAGAGGAGAACGCGCGTGCCAACAGGAGTTGGAGAACCTGATGCGGGCGAATCAGAACGCGCCCGATACCAAGGCGAACTATCGCAGCCGGCTCAGCAATCATCACAGCATTTCCATCAGGGGTTTCGACCGTGCCTGGGCGAATGCAATCACAGCGACTGGTAATACCGCCTGGTCCAAGGCCGGCGCGAAGCCGGGGGTTCAAAAAACTTAATCCCCGCACCTAATCCCCGCACCAATAAGATCGTGACGGCTAATAACTCAGGCCGAACTATCTAATTTGTCCTCGCACCCCAGAGGACTACCCACCATGACTGATCTGACTGACAGGCTCCTAACCTCGGAAGAGGTGGAGAAAATGCTCGGCGTCTCGCATGGCTGGTGCGCCAAGGACCGCATCAGTACGGCTCGAATCCCTTACGTGAAAATCGGAAAGAGCTGCCGCTACCGGTTGCGCGATGTGGATTCATTTATCGCCGCATCCATGCGCCGTTCCACCAGCGCCGCCGCATGACCGCCCAAAAGCAAAACCCTGGCCGCGTTTCACCGCGAGCCAGGGCTAATTCACTTCACTTTCACCTACCACAGCGAAAGACAACCACGGTCATGACCATACAATGCCCCAGACCAGCTCGCAAGGCTGCACAGTCCGCACAACCGACTTTCGACACGACGAGAGACAGCAGTGCTCTAGCGACCCGATTTATTCTGAACCGATTTGATGTCAGCCCATCGCTGGCCGACAAAATCGCCTGCATGGCCCGGATCGGAGGCCGGACATGAATAATATTCTGCATGATCAACAATTCTTTCCCCCCGAGTCTCAAGCCGATGCCCGATGCGAACTCGAACAGCATCTATTGGGCTGGCAGGTAAAAGGCGATCACGGCGCTGTTCAGTTTGCGGCGGCGGAACTTCGCAACGATGCCGCGTCCTTCGAGGTTCCCCATAACCGCATCCAGACTGCCATCCTGAAGATTGCTGATGCGGGTCACACTATTTCCGTGAACCACATCGCGGCTGAACTGGCCGACTACCCCGCGTTCGCGGAAGTCGGTGGCATTGAGTACCTACGCGCCATGACTGGGGCGTCCCCCGCCACCACTACGCCTGAGAATGTTCGCAAGCAGATGTCAGAAGCGCTCCGCACATGGCGGCATCTGGGCTCCCCCCTGCCCAAGGCGGGCGATGTTGAACTTGTGACAGCCGACACGATTGAGCCTGAGAAGGTCGATTGGGTTTGGCCGGGA
>JBEENS010000024.1:0-42165 GCA_041192105.1 Pseudomonadota bacterium
CCGGTTCGCGGACCCCGAGCAGATTGAGGTTGGGGCCGTTGAGAATATATATCGGTAAGGTCTTGGATTGTTTGGATTTTTTTGCCATAGACTTTCCGGTGGTAAAGCTGATTCAAGCCTTATAATCGCATCCAGACGGATACGGAAATGCTTAAGGGACTGCGTCCATGGCACTGAAAGTCACCCTGAACGGCGAAACGCGGCAGCTGGCTGCGCCCACCAGCGTGAGCGGCCTGCTGGAAAGCCTGGGGCTGGACCCGGCCAAGATCGCGGTGGAGCGCAATCTGGAAATCGTGCCGCGCTCGACCTATGGCGATGTCGCGGTGGCGGACGGCGACCGGCTGGAAATCGTGCACTTCATCGGCGGCGGCAATGCGCCGGCGGCGGTGCCACGCGAGGACAAACCGTTCGTCCTGGCCGGCAAGACCTACAAATCACGCCTGATCATCGGCACCGGCAAGTTCAAGGACTATGCGCAGAATGCGGCGGCGCTGGAGGCCAGCGGCGCGCAGATCATCACCGTGGCGGTGCGGCGCGTGAATCTCACCGATCCGGGTCAGCCGCGGTTGGTTGACTTCATTGATCCCAAACACGTCACCTTCCTGCCCAACACGGCAGGCTGCTTCACCGGCGAGGATGCGGTGCGCACCCTGCGCCTGGCGCGCGAGGCGGGCGGCTGGTCTTTGGTCAAGCTGGAAGTGCTAGGCGAGAAGAAGCTGCTTTATCCGGACATGATCGAAACCCTGCGCGCCACCGAGATGCTGTCGAATGACGGCTTTCAGGTGATGGTCTATTGCAGCGACGATCCCTTGATGGCCAAGCGGCTGGAAGATGTCGGCGCGGTGGCGATCATGCCGCTGGCGTCGCCGATCGGCTCGGGCATGGGCATCCAGGCGACGGTGAATATTCGCATGATCATCGAGGACGCCAAGGTGCCGGTGATCGTGGATGCCGGCATCGGTACGGCATCGGATGCGGCAGTGGCGATGGAGCTGGGCTGCGATGGGGTGATCTCCAATACCGGCATCGCCCATGCCCGCGATCCGTTGCAGATGGCGCAAGCGATGAAACTGGCGGTGGAGGCCGGGCGCCTGGCCTGGCTGGCGGGGCGGATGTCGAAAAAGGCTTATGCCGACCCGTCCAGCCCGTTGTCAGGCCTGATCTAGCTCTTCATCGCTTCGGCTATGGTGGCATCTTCCAGCATCCCGGGGCGCAGCTTGCCGTTCAGGATGAAGGTGGGCGTGCCATCGATGCCGGTCTTGCGGGCCAGCGCGATGCTGGCATCCAGCGATTTCTGGATTTCCGGGTCCTGGATGTCGGCCTTCAGCTTCTCCACGTCCATGCCTGCCTTGGCGGCATTGGCATAGATCATCGCTTCGGTGATCGCGCCTTCCTCGGCCAGCAGCGCAAAGTGGAAGTCCATATACTGTTCGCGCTGCCGGCGCGCCGCCAGCGAGGCCTTGGCGGCGAAGACGGCGCTGGGGCCGTGCAGCTGCTCGATCGGATATTCGATGAAGGCGAAGCGGACCTTGTCCTTGTTGGCTTCGTAGAATTTGCGGATCGCCGGCAGCGAGGCACGGCAGAAGGGGCAGTCGTAATCGTAGAATTCCACAAAGGTGTTCTTGGCGTCGGCCGGGCCGGTGACGAAGGCGATTTTGGGATCGAAAAATGCTGCCTTGTTCATCAGGGCGGAGGTCTGCTGTGCCTTCTGCTTCATTTCTTCCTGTTGCTGGTAGCGGCCCAGCATCGCCGCCGCCAGTTCGGGACGGTTCATCAGAAAGGTCTGCATCTGCACGTCGTTGATCGACATCATGCCCTTGTCCGCCATGGTCAGGATGACGGCCACGGCCAGCGCCGCGCCGCCGACGGCGCCGGCAAGGGTAATCACAAAGGCTCGCATATTTATCCTCGTTGCTGGCTGGCCAGGGGACCGGCGGCGCCAATAATGTCCTGGGCGCGCTCCCAATCCGCGCTGCCCTGGGTCAGCTTGCCCCGCGCGCGGGTGGCGAACACCAGGGCCCGGCGCATGTCGCCCGCATTGTACCACAGTTCGGCGGTGGACAGATCGGCCATCGGCACGTTCTTGAGCGCGCTATAGGCCTGGGCGGTCTGGTACCAGGTGAAGATGTCGTCATCTTCCACCAGGATCGCGGCCTTCAGATTCTTCAGCGCATCTTCCGCCAGCGCCGGGTTTTCCGTAGCTAACTGGGCGCCCGCCAGGGCCAGCCGCAGCTGCGGCGCATTGGGGCGCAGATTCACGGCCTTCTGATAATCGGCAAGGGCCAGTCCCGGCTTGGCCATGCTGACCTGGATCTGGCCGCGCACTTCATAGAAATAGGGATTGTTGGGTTCTTCATCAATCAGGCTGGTGATCTCGGCCAGCGCCTTCTGGAAATTGGGCTGGCGCATATAGGTGAAGGATCGGGCGTAGCGCGCCGTCGCGCTGGAGTCGGAAACCGGATAGCGGTTTAGCGCATCCTTCACCGGCAACACGAAGCCTGCCAGCTTGGCCTGCACCATCTGGAATGTGTTCAGCGCCTGCGGCGAATCCTGCACTTCGCGATAGGGTGAAGCCTCGACTTTCTGGTTGAGGTCGAAGACGCGGTCCTGTCCCACCGGGTGGCTGGAGCCAAAGCGGTCGGGTCGGTTATAGACCGCGCGCATCGCATCGGCCTGAGCGAAGCGCCGGAAGGTGTTGTACATGCCCATCGGCGACTGGCGGGTGGCCAGCAACAGCTTGGCGGCGATCTGGTCGGCAGAGGATTCCTGCACGCGGGTGAAGGTGGCAAATTGCGCTTCGGCGACGGCCTGGCCCAGGCCCATCATCACCATGCCGAGTTCGCCGGCACCCGCCAGCATGGCGCCAAGGCCGATCACCAGCGAGGCCAGCATCGGGATCATCGCCTTTTTCGCGCCATAGCTGCCGCGCGTCAGATGGGCCCCGGAGATATGTCCGGTTTCATGCGCCATCACGCCGATCAGTTCGTTGGGCGTGCGCAACCACAACAGCATGCCGGCGCAGATGAAGATGTTGGCCGGCTGCATCGCGAAGGCGTTGATGCTGGGATCACCCACCAGATAGGTCTTTACCGAATTGGGATCGAGCCCGGCGGCGCGCGCCAGCGGCGCCTCGTAGCTTTTGAGCATTTCCTCGGTTTCGGTGTCGCGCAGAAGGCCGATGCCCTGGGCGTGCGCGGGCAGGGCATAGGCCAGCAATGCGGCGGCGAACCCGGCGGCGAAGCTGAATTTGCGGAAGGTAACTGGCGACAAACCGGAATTCTCCTGATGCCCCGCCCAACCCCGTGCGGACCGTATGGTCGCCGGCCCGAAACGTCAAATAATACGACTTCTTTCTCCGATCCCGCTGGGGCATAAAGGCCCCTTCGAAAACAGCCCTTTTCAGGATGAAAACCGCGTCATGCTGTCCAAGCGTCTTTCCGCCCTGCTTGCCGCGCCCCTGCTGGTGCTGGGCGGCTGTACCACGATGGCTTCGATTGGCGACAATGTCGCCGCGACGGTGGGGCTCGCGGACGAGGCGCCCCGCAGTTACACCTCCAGCGAAGTGTCCGAGCTGACCCGGGCCGGCATGGCGGTGAGCGATGAACCATTGGCGGCGCGCGCGGGCGCGTCCGTGCTGGCATCCCAGGGCAGCGCGGTGGACGCCGTGGCCGCCATGTTCTTCACCCTGTCGGTGACCTATCCGGCGGCGGCCGGGCTGGGCAGCGGCGGCATCTGCCTGGTGCGCGATGCGGGCGGTCAGGTCACGGAATTCGATTTCCTGACCCGTGCGCCGGCACGCGGCGGCGCCTATGCGGTGCCGGGCGCGGTGCGCGGTTTTGCCGACATGCAAAGAATCCACGGTGCGCTGCCATGGCAACGCCTGGTGGCGCCGGCCGAGGCCTATGCCGCCACCGGATTTCCCATTTCCCAGGCGCTCTCGGTGCGGCTCGTCGCCGCGCAAAATGTGGTGCGCCTGGATGCGGAGCTGGCGGCGGAATTCCTGGACGAATCCGGTCAGCCGCGCATCACGGGCACCGAAGTGCGCAATCCGTCGCTGGGTTTGACGCTGGGTCAGATACGCCTGGGCGGCGCGGATGGTTTTTACAAGGGCGCGGTCGGCGCGCGTATCGAGGCCTATTCACTGGCGCAGGGCGGCGCCGTCACCCTGGATGAACTGGCTGCGGTCAGTACCCAGCAGGGACCGGCGCGCACACGCAATGTGGGAGATATGGTGATCTA
This sequence comes from Pseudomonadota bacterium, assembly GCA_041192105.1. Classification (GTDB taxonomy): domain Bacteria; phylum Pseudomonadota; class Alphaproteobacteria; order Micropepsales; family Micropepsaceae; genus Rhizomicrobium. The sequence goes on from JBEENS010000024.1 coordinate 4,240, forward strand.
CCAGCCCGGCGCGCGTACCGGCGCGGGCGCTTTCACCAGTTCGCTGTTCGACAATCTTTCGCGCCAGCGCGGCACGGGCGAGGCCGCCATCGCAGAGGCGGTGCGCCAGTCGCTGACGTCCTTCGGCGTCGCCAGCCTGCCGCGCGATCTCGGCTCGACCGGATTTGCCGCGGTGGACCTGAACGGCCAGGCGGCGTCCTGCGCTATCACGCTCAACGGCCCGTTCGGGTCGGGCCGCACGGCGGCCGGCACCGGTGTGGTGCTGGCGGCTTCGCCCACCGGGCCGGCGGGGCTCGCCAGCGCGTTTCTGACGCCCCTGACCGCCGTCGGCGGTGACAATGTGACATTGATCTCTGTGGGAGCCGGCGGGCCGAACGGCACCGCAGCGGCGGTGTATGCGGTGCTGGAAGCGGCGCGTGGGCGTGCGATGGGCAAGCGGGGCGACCTGCGCAGCACCGGAGCGGCGCCCTTCGACACGGTCAATGTGGTGTCCTGCAACGCGGATGCCTGTGTGGCACTGTCCGATCCCGGCGCCCATGGTCTGGGTGCGGCGGCGGAAGTCGTGACCAACCGGTAATTCGAATGAAAAAGGCCGCGGGGGGAACCTGCGGCCTTTTTCTTTTTCCTTTGGCGGAGGTTTATTCGCCGCCAAATGCCTTTTGCCACCAGCCCTTTTTGGTCGACTTTTCGTCCGATGGTGTGGTGTCGGGAATATCATCCTTCAGCGACCAGACCGGCATGGAAGGCGCGCCGGGCGCTGTGTCGGTGGGCGTGGTGTCGATCTCGTCTGGCACCGCACCGAAGCGGTCAACCTCCTTGGTGAAACCGCCCGGGCTTTCCGATCCTGCCGGACGATCCTCGCGCTCGCGTCCACCACGGCGGCCACGGCGGCGGCGGCGCTTGCGGCGCGGTTCGCCATTCTCTTCCAGCGGCGCGCCGGGTTGGGCCGGTTCAAACTCACTGTCGTCGGAAGAAGCCGTTTCCTGGATCTCGGTGGACGGGGCCGCGGCCACGCCTGTGTCGGCGCCAGTCGGGCGCGGGCTTTCGCGGTCGCGGCTGCGGCCACGTCCGCCACGGCGGCGCTTGCGGCGGCCATCGCGATCACCACCACGCTCGGCGCGTTCGCCCGGCGGCGGGGCGGCGCGCTCTTCGCCGTCCTCGTCGTCGGAATCAGGCTGGCTTGCTTCGGTGTCGACGAATTCTTCTTCTTCGACCTCTTCTTCATATTCGGGCTCAGGCTCGCTGGACGGCACAAAGCCAGCCTCGATGCTGACCGCCGAATTGCGCGGGCGCTCGGACGGATCGCGCTGCTTGGTGCGCTCCAGTTCGAAGGTGCCGGCCGCAAGGTCGTTCTTGGGGTCGAAAGAAATTTCCATGCCATGCTCACCCTCGATGCGGGCCAGCTCATGGCGCTTCTGGTTCAGGACATAGATCGCGACATCGTTGGCGATTCGCACGGTCACCGCGGCGGCGCGGTTCTTTTCGGCTTCCTCTTCCAGTCCGCGCAGAACGCGCAGGGCGGTGGATTCGATGGAGCGCACCAGTCCCAGGCCCGCGCAATGCGGGCAGGTGACGGTCGAACCGGCAATGACGCCGGCGCGCAGGCGCTGGCGCGACATTTCCATCAGGCCGAACTGCGAGATCTTGCCGATCTGGACGCGGGCGCGGTCATTCTTCACCGCATCGCGAAGACGCTTTTCGACTTCGCGGTCGTTGCGGCCTTCTTCCATGTCGATGAAGTCGATGACGATCAGGCCGGCCAGGTCGCGCAACCGCAACTGGCGGCCGATTTCGCTGGCCGCTTCCAGGTTGGTCTTGCGCGCGGTTTCCTCGATGGAATGTTCGCGGGTGGCGCGGCCCGAATTGACGTCGACGGAGACGAGGGCTTCGGTCTGGTTGATGACGATATAGCCGCCCGACTTCAGGGTGACGGTGGGCGAGAACATCGAGTCCAGCTGGGATTCGATATGCATGCGCTGGAACAGCGGCACCGTGTCCTTGTAGTGGTGGACGTGCTTGGCATGGCTCGGCATGAGCATGCGCATGAAGTCCTTGGCGTTGCGGTAGCCCTGCTCGCCTTCCACCACCACGTCCTGCACATCCTTGGTGTAGAGGTCGCGGATGACGCGCTTGATCAGGTCACCTTCTTCATGGACGCAGGCGGGGGCATTGGAGGACAGTGTCTTTTCGCGGATCGTGTCCCACAGGCGCAGCAGATAATCGTAATCCCGCCGGATCTCGAGCCGGGAGCGGCTTTCGCCCGCGGTGCGAATGATCAGGCCCATGCCTTCGGGCAATTCCAGCCCTTGGGCCGCGCTTTTCAGGCGCTTGCGGTCCGCCACATTGGTGATCTTGCGGGAGATGCCGCCGCCGCGCGGGGTGTTGGGCATCAGCACGCAATAACGGCCGGCTAGCGACATATAGGTGGTCAGGGCCGCGCCCTTGTTGCCGCGTTCTTCCTTGACCACCTGGATTAGGATGATCTGGCGGCGCTTGATGACTTCCTGAATCTTGTAATGCTTCTTGCGGACCCAGCGCTGCGACGGGCGGCCCGCCTGCAAGGCCTGGGCTTCGGCGTCCTGCGGCTCGCCGTCGGTGGCCGGCAGCAGTTCGCCTTCGACCACTTCGGTGTCGCTGACTTCGATCTGGGCCTTGGCCGGCTCGATCTCGCCTTCATTTTCCTCCGCCGACTGGGTGGCGGTGACTTCGGGATCGCCGTGATAGTCGTTCAGTGCGGCAGCGGCGGCCTCGGATTTGCTCTCCGGGGCGTCTTCTTCTTCGTCCTGTTCGGCCACTTCGCGAACCGGTGCGCCGCCATGGTTGACGAACACCTCTTCGTGATCATCCTGGCTGCTTTCGGCGGCATCCCCGGCGGGCTCGTATTCTTCCGCGTCGGGGGCGGAGTCCAGCGGCACCAGCGGGGCCATTTCGGCGGTTTCTTCGCCGCTGTCGGTTTCGGCGCCGGTCTCTTCTTCGTCCTCGTCGTCCCTGTCGGAGCCGCCCGCCTTGGGGCCGGTGATCTCGAAGGATTCAATATCGTCTTCCTGGCGGCGGCGGGCATCGGCTTCCTGCTCGGCGAGCAGGGCCTGACGGTCCGCGATCGGGATTTGGTAATAGTCGGGATGGATTTCCGCGAAAGCCAGAAAGCCCTGGCGATTGCCGCCATATTCGACGAAGGCGGCCTGGAGCGACGGCTCCACGCGCGTCACTTTCGCGAGATAGATGTTTCCCTTGAGAGGCCGCTTGGAGGCGGCCTCGAAATCAAATTCCTCGACCTTGGAACCGTCGAGAATGACCACCCGTGTTTCTTCCGGGTGGTTGGCATCGATAAGCATGCGCTTGGTCATGGAAATCTCCGGCGCGCGCGCGTGTAAAGCCGGCGGCACTGTGTGCGGCGGGCGGGAAAGAGCGGCGCGAATTGTTGGTGGAAAGGACGCGCGCAAACCCATCCGTCGAAACGGCCAAGGAGGCCGGGACAGCGTCGGAGGGGAGCGCAAATTTGATAGTCATAGCTACTTCAGGGCCCATGGGTCCGATATGGACTTGGGGCCAAAGGGATTACCTGAAGGGCCGTTGTGCTCGCGTTGCTCGCGTGGCTTACCGGGCCTGGTCAGGGCGGCGCGGCAGCCGCGAGAATCGCAAGGCGCTGCCGGACACAGTTTTTGTAGGGTGCCAGCTGGGTTTCAACAAGCGATTAATGGGCAGATTTGTGATGGCGGAACCTTGTTTGAAAAAATATATAACAAAAACAATGGTTTGTTAGCTTCTGGACCAGAGCCGCAGCAGATTGTTGCGCACGGCATCCAGGCGAACCCGGTTTTCCCACTGCATATTGAGTCCTTCCAGTGCCGCCACCTCGCTGAGGTCGTAAAGCTGTGTCCGCAGGAACTCGTCGGGGATCATGCTTTCGATGAAGGTGATGGATACCAGACGGGTGCCCCGGCGCACCGGGGTCACTTCATGCAACTGGGTCGAGGGATAGACCATCAGGGCGCCGGGCGTGCCCTTGATCACCACCGGCTGGGTGCCCAGATGTACCACCAGCTCGCCGCCGTCGTAGCTGTCCGGCGGGCTCAGCCACACCGTCGCCGACAGGTCCGACCGCCGCAGCTCGTTGCCGAACCGCATATGCGAGGTGTCGGCATGGGCGCCGTAATTCATTCCAACTTCGTAACGGGCCAGCAGCGGCGGCGCGACGTGGGTGGGGTAGGCGAAGTTGCGGAACGGCTCCGAGCGGGCGAAGGCGTCAGCGACGATGGCCGAGGATTCAGCATAGCCGGGATCGGCGTGCGAGGCCTGCAGGTTGTTCTTGGCCTGGTTGGCCGGATTGGAAATCTTCCCATCGACAAAGCTGACCGAAGCGGCGAGGGCGGTCAGCCGCGCCACCGCCTGCGGGTTCAAAAAGTCTTGTATTTCCAGAAACATCGCTAGCCCCTTGGCGCGCCGACAGTAGCAAAAGCGTCATGGCGAAACAAATCGCCGTGCTAGGGTTCGTGCTTCAAGATTCGGAAAAAAGTGTCTTGCGCGTCTTCCTTCTCCTGTTCCTCCTCGCCGCAGCCGTCCTGACGCCTGCCATCCTGATGGCCCAGGGCGCTGATGACGCCATTAGCCGGCTGATGCGCCGGTCGCAGGATGCGCCTGGCAAAAGCCTTCCGGTCGCGCCCGCCAAACCTGTTCCGGCGCCCGGCCCCGGGCCGACCATCGGCTCCAGGCCACAGGGACCGCTGCCCATCGTGATGAGCGCGCGCATCGGCGAACATGACGACCGGACCCGGCTGGTGATCGAACTGTCGGACCCGGTGAATCTGCGCGCCTTCGCGCTGGCCAATCCCGACCGGGTGGTGATCGACATGCCCGAAGTCTCGTGGCGGCTGGGCGCGCCGCCGCGTCCCAGCGGCTTCGGCGCCATCAAGTCCTATCGTTACGGCCAGTTCCGCGCCGGCAATTCGCGCATGGTGATCGATCTCAACCAGCCGGTGTCAGTGTCCGACAGTCTGGTGCTCCCGCCGTCTTCGGGTTTCGGCTATCGGGTGGTGATCGATCTTTTCCCCACGACCCGGCCCAAGTTCGACGCCAATGCCGGCTGGCCCGCCGATCTCAGAAAGCGCGAAAGCGATGCGGAAAAGCTGGCTGCGATGATTGCCGCGCAGTTGACGCCGCCGGCGCGCGCCGCAGGGCGCAAGATCATCGTGCTGGATCCCGGTCATGGCGGCATCGATTCCGGCACGGTGGGCGTCAACGGGTTGATGGAAAAAGACTTGGCGCTGGCGGAAGGCCTCAAGCTGGCGCGGGTCCTGCGCAGCCGCGGCTACACCGTGTTTATGACCCGCGAAAACGACACCTTCGTTCCGCTGCGCCAGCGCGTCTCCATTGGACGCACCCACAAGGCGGACCTGTTCATCGCCCTGCATGCCGACGCCCATCCCGATCCCAGCACCACGGGCCTGTCGATCTACACCCTCAGCGATGGCCGTTCCGACCGCGAGGGCGCGGCGCTGGCCCGGCGTGAGAATCAGTCCGATGTCATCGCCGGCGTGGATCTGTCGGGCAGCAACAACCCGGTGGCGCCGATCCTGATCGACCTGGCCCAGCGCGATACGGTCAACAAATCCTCGCGTTTCGCCACCTCGGCGATCGCCCGGCTGTCGCAGGTCACCGACATTCTGGCGCGGCGGCCGCACCGCAGCGCCAGCCTGGCGGTGCTGACGGCCCCAGATGTCCCGGCGGTGCTGATGGAACTCGGCTATCTTTCCAACGCCAATGACGCGCGCCAGATGAACACCGACAAATGGCGCACCCAGGTGGCCGAGGCCATCGCCGATGCCATCGACGCCCAATTCGCGTCAAAATAGGGTGTCAAAGGTGACATTCCGGCAATACCACGACCCTTCCCAAGCCCCTGTCGTACCTTTATGAATCCGATTGTCCCATGCATAACCTCGTTCCCCGTCTTTTGAAATGGCTTGGCCTCACCGCCGCCGCGCTGGCCGTACTGGCGATCAGTGCGCTGGCGATCTATCTGGTCAACATCACCCGCGATCTGCCCAGCGTGCAGACGCTGCAGGATTACACCCCGCCCATTACCACCCGCGTCTATGCCGGTAACGGCACGGTACTGGGCGAGTATGCCCGCGAACGGCGCATCTTCATTCCCGCCACCTTCATTCCCAAGCTGGTCAAGGAAGCCTTCACTAGCGCCGAAGACCGCAACTTCTACAGCCATCCCGGCATCGACCCGTCCGGCATCCTGCGCGCCGCGATCAAGGATGTCGGGCTGGTGCTGCAGAGCCGTCGCCCGCAGGGCGCTTCCACCATCACCCAGCAGGTGGCGCGAAACTTCCTGCTCAATTCCGAGGTCAAGCTAAGCCGCAAGGTTCGCGAGGCGATACTGGCGGTCCGCATCGACGCGACCTATCCCAAGGAAAAGGTGCTCGAGCTGTATCTGAACGAAATCTATCTCGGCCAGAACTGCTACGGCATCGGGGCCGCGACCCTGAATTATTTCGGCAAGTCACTCGACGAGCTGGGCATCGCGGAAGTCGCCTTCCTGGCGGCGCTGCCCAAGGGTCCGGCCAATTACGATCCGCGCCGCTATCCCAAGGCGGCGATGGAGCGTCGCAACTGGGTAATTTCCCAGATGGCCGACAATGGTTATATCACCGACGAACAGGCCGCGAGCGCCAAGGCCGAACCGCTGGTGACCCAGACCCGCGCCCTGGGCAGCCAGGCCGCCGACGTGGATTATTATGTCGAGGAAGTGCGCCGGCTTCTGATCGGCCGCTACAAGGCGGAAGGCCTGTATGACAGCGGTCTTCAGGTGCGCGCCTCGCTGGACACAAGGCTGCAGAACTATGCCGTCAATGCGTTGCGCTCGGGGCTGGTGCGCTATGACCGCCGCCATGGCTGGCGCGGTGCCAAGAAGCAAGTCGATCTTGCGGCCTGGAAAAAGGATCTGGCGGCGCTGCCCAATGAATCGGGCATCGAAACCTGGCGGCTAGCGGTGGCGCTGGATTATCTGGGCAAGGATGTCCGCATCGGGTTCGCGGACGGCACCACCGGCACGCTGACCTATGACGGCTACAGGTGGGCGCGGCGCCAGTTGCCGGGGGCAAGTTGGGGGCCGGCCCCAACCACACCGCAGCAGGTCCTAAAGTCGGGCGATGTTTTCTATGTCGAAGTCCAGCCTGCGCCGGCCAAGCCCGGTGAGTTCGGCTTGCGCCAGGTGCCGGAGATCAATGGCGCCATCGTGGCGATGGATCCCCATACCGGGCGCGTCTTGGCGATGTCGGGCGGATTTTCTTACGCCTCATCGCAATTCGACCGCGCCATGCAGGCCAAGCGCCAGCCAGGCTCGTCCTTCAAGCCCTTCGTCTATGCTGCCGCGCTGGACAATGGTTACACGCCCTCGACCAAGGTGCTGGACGCACCCTTTGAGATGGACCAGGGTCCTGGGCTTCCCGTCTGGCGTCCCAACAATTTCGAAGTGGGCGAGTATCTTGGCGAAACCACCTTGCGCCGAGGCCTGGAATTGTCGCGCAACGTCATGACGGTGCGGCTGGCGTCCCAGGTCGGCATGAACAAGGTGGTGCCCTATGCCATCCGCTTTGGCGTCTATGACAAGCTGCCGCCGTTGCTGGCCAATTCGCTGGGCTCCTATGAAACCACGCTGCTGAGGATGGCCGCGGGCTATGCCGAATTCGTCAATGGCGGCAAGAAGGTGGTGCCGTCGCTGGTGGACCGCATCCAGGACCGCAATGGCAAGACCATCTGGCGGCACGACGCGCGCAAATGCGAAGGCTGCAATGATGGCGCCTGGCGCGGCCAGCAGGAACCGCTGCTGACCGACACGCGCGAGCAGATCATCGATTCACGCACCGCCTATCAGATCGTCTCGATGCTGCAGGGCGTGGTCCAGCGCGGCACCGCAGCTTATTCGGTCGGGGCGCAGATTCCAAACCCCCTGGCGGGCAAGACCGGCACCTCCTCCGACGCCCGGGACATCTGGTTCGTGGGTTTTTCACCCGATCTGGTGGCGGGCGTGTTCGTAGGCTTTGACAATCCGCGTACCCTGGGTGCGCACGAGCAGGGCAGCACTGTCGCCGCGCCGATCTTCCGCGATTTCATGAAAGGCGCCCTGGCCGACGCACCCGCAACGCCGTTCCGCGTCGCGCCGGGCATCGAATTGATACCGGTTGACCATCGCAGCGGCATGCCTGTGGCTGCCGGTACCCCCGGCGCCATCATGGAAGCCTTCAAGGCGGGCACCGGGCCGGGCGACGGCCCAACGCCTGTTCTGGGCGAGGATTACGCGGCCGGGCCGCCCACTTCGCCGAACCAGCCGCCGCCCGCCTCGGTGGGCGAGGGCACAGGCGGCCTTTATTAAGGCTGCCCGTGCGCGGAGTTTCGCCGCGTCACGCGAAGCGTGTGAGCAGGTCCGGTGGGCCAGCGAAAGCGGTGTCGAAACAGCTTTACCTTACGATCTGATCTCCTTTATATCGCCGCCATGCGTCCTGAAATCAGCCGCGCCGCCGACGACATCCAGCAGGCTATTGCCCTGCTGAGGAGGCATCTTTGACTGGGATGTCGCCAGTCGCCGCCTGGACGAACTGAACGCCAAGGCCGAAGACCCTTCCCTGTGGAATGACCCGACGGCGGCGCAGAAGCTGATGCGCGAGCGCCAGAAGCTGGAATCGTCGCTGTCGTCAGTGAAGAAGCTGGAGAACGAGCTGGCGGACGCCATCGCCCTGATCGAAATGGCGGAGGCCGAGAACGACGCCGCCATGGTGAAGGATGCGGAGATTTCTTTGCTGGCGCTGGGCAAGCGCGCCGAACAGATGCGGCTGGAGTCCATGCTGTCGGGCGAAGCGGACGGCAACGATTCCTATCTGGAAATCCATGCCGGGGCCGGCGGCACCGAAAGCCAGGACTGGGCCTCGATGCTGCTGCGCATGTACATGCGCTGGGCCGAACGCCACGATTACAAGCTGCAGCTGATCGAAGAAAGCGAAGGCGAGGGCGCTGGCATCAAGTCCACCACCCTCCTGATCAAGGGCCCGAACGCCTATGGCTGGTTGAAGACCGAGGCCGGCGTCCACCGGCTGGTGCGGATTTCGCCATTCGACTCCAATGCCAGGCGTCACACATCCTTCTCATCGGTGACGGTCTATCCGGTGATCGACCAGTCCATCAACATCGAGATTGCGGAAAAAGACGTGCGGATCGACGTCTATCGCGCCAGCGGCGCGGGCGGCCAGCACGTCAACAAGACCGAAAGCGCGGTGCGCATCACCCATCTTCCCACCAGCATCGCGGTCGCCAGCCAGTCAGAGCGTTCGCAGCACCAGAACCGCGCGATCTGCTGGGACATGCTCAAGGCGCGGTTGTATGAGATCGAATTGCAGCGCAAGAAGGCTGAAACCGGCGCTTTTGTGGGCGAGAAGAAGGAGATCGGCTGGGGCCATCAGATCCGCTCCTATGTCCTGCAGCCCTATCAGCTGGTGAAGGACCTGCGCACCGGGGTGGAAAGCCGTGCGCCCGGCGATGTGCTGGACGGCGATCTTGATCCCTTCATGGCCGCGGCGCTCGCGCAGGAGGTTGGCGGCAAACCGCGTGAAAAGGTCGAAGACCTCGAATAGAGCGGTCTTTTAGGGGACGCGCTTAGCCGGCGACTGGGGCGAGCGGCGCAAACAAGGCCGCGCCCAGCAGCTTTTCCGATTCATAGCTGCTGGCGGAAGCCTGGCGCTGCACATCCCCAAGCGGGTTGTCGGAATGGCGGCAATTGCCTTCGAAGAAGGCGCCCGTTTCCACCGCAAAAGCCTCGTGCAGGATGTCGCCTTCGACATGGCTGGCCGCGGCCAGCAGGACCTTGCGGGCGCGAATGCAGCCCATCACCTTGCCGCGCACGGTCACGTCCTCGGCAAATATCTCGCCATGGATTTCGGCCTTGTCGCCGATCACCAACCCGATGCTGCGCACATCGCCTTCGACGCGGCCATCGATCTGGATGTCGCCGGTCGAAACCAGGGTGCCGTTGATCACCATGTCGGCGCTGATGATGGACGGCGCGGAAAGCTGGCGCGGGCGCTTGGGGGCGCTCACCGGAACCGCGGCCATGGGCTGGGGCGCGGGAATGCTGTCATTGCTTTTGCTAGAGAACATTGCGGCCAGCCTCGAGGAAGTTGTTGGGATTTTTCACGACATTGTCATGCAGGACTTCGTAATGGACATGCGGTCCGGTGCTGCGGCCGGTTGAGCCGACCCGGCCGACATTGCTGCCCTTGTCGATCGTGGCGCCCTTGCGCACGGTGATCTGGGACAAGTGGCCATAGCGGGTGTGGAGGCCATAGCCATGGTCGATTTCCACCATGTTGCCGTAACCGCCGCGATAGCCGGCGAAGATGATTTTCCCCGGCGCGGTGGCGCGCACCACCGAGCCCCAGGGGCCGGCGAAATCAATGCCGGGATGGAAGGTGTAACGGCGGGTGAAGGGATCGACGCGCGCGCCGAAGCCGCTGCTGTGGTCGAAGCTGGCGGCATTGACCGGCATCGACAGCGGGACATGAGCCAGCGCAGCCGAGAGCGTGTTGAGTTCGTCCAGCACCGCGGCGGCGCTGAGATAGGCCTTGGTGAAGGCGGGATCGGAAATGCCTTCGATGCTCACCTGGTCGAGCGGAATGTCGGGGCCGCCCACGCCCTCGGCGCCGGCAATCCGGCGGGCGAAGGCGTCGGGATTGATGCCGGTACGGCTCAACACGTTGCGCAACGTGCCCACGCCCTGGCCCAGGGCGCCTTCGGTTTTGGCCATCAGCAAATTCTCGTCGCGCCCGATGCGCGCCAGGCGGCCGGTCTGCTCGGACAAAGCGCGCAGCGCCGGGTGCTGGGCGTAAGCCGCCGGAATATCACGCCTGGGCTGCGCGGCGGCGGTCATGTGCAGCTGGGCGCTGACGTTCTGAAACAGGGTGGTGACGCGCTGCACCGCCTTGCCCAGGGCGCTGGATTTGACGGGGCGGGCGGTGCGCGGCTGGGGGCTGGCCGGGCCAGGCATCATGGTCAGCTGGGACGAGCCACCGTCATCAACCCGAAAATCGGCCGGCGCTTCCACACCCGGGCCGTTGGCGATGGCATGGACGGCAGGCGCAGCGCCCGGTGAAATCTGCGGCAAGGGCGTTGCGGTCTTGCGGCCGCCGATGCTGGCCTGCACCTGGCCGGCGCGATTGAGGAATCCGGCGATGACGTTCTGCTTGGCCTGGAGTCCATCGGCGATGGTCTTGAAGCGGTCCTCGGCCCCGACCAGCGCGCCGTTCAGTTCGTCATAGGACACCTGCAGGTCGGCGACGCGGTTTTCATAGGCCGCCTGCATCTGCTGATAGCGGTGATCCTTGGCGGCGATAATGCGATCCTTGAAAATCACATTGACGGTGGCGAAGGACATCCAGCCCAGGAAGATCAGGGTCAGGCCGGCCAGCGTCGCCTGAAGCGATGGGCCGAACGTAAAGAACTGCACCCGCCCATCACTGCGGATATAAATCTGGCGCTCCGGAAAGGTTTGATGAATCCAGGCCCAGACGCGTTCCAGGAACGTCGCCGTCATTTCAGAATTCTTTCGGGACTTGCCGCCCATGCCGCCACTGGGCACCATTTCACCCTGTTGGTTTGGATCGGGCAACCGTCTGTTCCAGAAAAAGGAGCGTGAGGTTAACCGCGGCGCGGATGTGCGGCGGAATGGCGTTTTCATAGGCTTTTCGCGGCCTCCAGCACGGCCTCGACATGGCCGGGCACCTTGACCTTGTGCCATGCCGTGTCGATTACGCCCTTGGCATTAACCAGGAAAGTGGCGCGTTCCAGCCCCATATACTTGCGGCCATAGAGGCTTTTCTCGACCCAGACGCCCCAATCGCCGGCCATTTTCGTTTCCGGATCGGAGCCCAGGGCGATCTTCAGTTTGTGTTTTTGGCGAAACTTGACGTGGGATTCCACGCTGTCCCTCGAGACGCCGAGCACCTCGATGCCCAGCTTGCGGAATTTTGGCAGGGCGGCCGAGAAGGCGATCGCTTCCTTGGTGCAGCCCGCGGTGTCGTCCTTGGGGTAGAAATAGACGATATAGGGCGATCCCTTCAGGCTGGCTGAAGAGACAGTTTCGCCCCCATAGGTGGCGATTTTGAAAACTGGTGCCCGATCCCCTGACGACAAGCCGTCCGCTCCCAAACCCATAAAGTTCCCAAACCCCTACAACTCACCGATTTAACCCTATCTGGCGGGGTCTGCGCAATCGCAGCATGCGTTACCAAAGGGCTGGAACATTTGCCCTTTTTAAGCCTAACAGTTGCAATACAGGTCTCAATCCCAAGCCGGACCCCCGAGAAGCCATACGTGAAGCTGCCTTTTTCCGACTACATAAAGGCTCACCACATCAGTCGCGCCGCATTGACCGCGGGCGTGCTGGTCGCGGCTATCGTATTTTTCATGGTGGGCGCCGGGTTGCGCCTGCTCTGGGGACCCGTCTCGCTGGGCCCGCTCAAGGGCACCCTGGCCGGGGCCATCCATGACGCGCTGCCCGGCATCAATCTGGATTATGATCAGGCCGCCATCGAATGGAGCCGTGACCAGGGCCGGGTGAATCTGGTCGTGCTGGGTACCCGCCTTTATGACCGCCGGGGCGAGATCGTGGCCAGTGCGCCCAAGGCCGCCATCGATCTGGCCGCCGCGCCCTTCCTCAAGGGCGAGTTCGTGATCAAGCGCATCACCCTGGTCGGGGTGCAGTTCTCGCTTGTGCATATGAAATCCGGCCGCATCCGGCTGGGAACACAGCGGGACAATGACGAGGACGATATCATCGGGCGTATCCGCGATGTCATCGATAAGCGCAGCGGCGATTCCTCGTCGCTGGAAAGTTTCGCGGTGCGGGACGCCAAACTGTCCATCCGCGACGAGATCACCGGCCTGCATGTGATGGCGCCGCGCGCCCAGATGACTATCCGGTCGCGCGGGCAGGTGATCGGCGCCAGTTTCGATTTCGATGTGCTGCTTGCGGGCAGCCGCAGCCATGTCACCGCCGATCTCACCTTGCCCCCGGTGCGCGGACCGATCCATGGCAACGTCAAAGTCAGGGATTTGGATTTTCGCGGGCTGGGGCGCAGCGCCAGGATGTTTGAAGGCGTCAAGAACATTCCCCTGATTGCCAGTGCCTCCGGCGATTTCACGATCAATCCCGGCGCTATTCTTGCGGCGGCGAATTTCGACATCACCGCCAGCGGCGAAATTCCTTTCGCCCAAATGAAGAGCAAGGCGCTGCATGTCCGGGCGCTCAAGCTGGCGGGAAATTATAACGGCAAGATACGCCATCTGGCCCTGAGCAGCGCCTCGCTGGATGCGCGCGAGGCCCGGGCGGTGATGAAGGGCGCGGGAAATTTCATCCTCAATTTCGACGGCAAGCTGGGGCGCGTTCATGCCGATCTTTCGGCCACCAACATCGCCCTGGATATGCCGGGCGTGTTCAAGGACAAGGTTGCCTACCAGTCCATCACGCTGGCCGCCGACTATCTCACCGGGCCGCGCCAGTTCGAGGTTGCCAAGCTCGCGGTCGCGGCCCAAGGCTTTTTCCTGGAGGGTGCGGGCACCATCACCTTGAACGACAATGGCGCACCGGGGCTGGTGGCGAAGGCGCGCATTCCCGCTTTGCCGGTGCGGACCCTGTTGCGCTACTGGCCACAGCCTGTGGCGCCGGGCGCGCGGGACTGGATCGACGGGAATATCTTTGACGGCATGATCGGCCCGCTGGAAGCGCAAACCAGTTTCACGCCGGGCATGCTGGACCAGGCTATCCTGCCCGAAGAGTCCATGAAGATGACCTTCAACATGAAGGGGATCGAAGGCAGCTATGTCGATGGCCTGAGGCACGCGACCGGCGTGACCGGCGACGCGGTGATGACGGGCGACACGTTCAAGGCCAGCTTCACAGCCGGCCAGATCGGATCGCTGACGATCACCAAGGGGGCGGCGCTGATCCCCACCCTGCACAAGGTCGGCACGGTGGGGCAGTTCAGCGCCCATATTGAAGGCGCCATGACCGATGTCATGACCCTGATCGACATGAAGCCGCTGAATTATCCCACCAAGTTTGGCATCGATCCCAAGCAGACAGGCGGGGTTGCCAGCGCGGATCTTCTTTTCAAGGTGCCGATGCTTGCCGATCTGCCGGTGGACGATGTCGGCATCTCGGTGAAGGCGCATGTCCAGGATTTCGCCGTGACCCTGGGCGCCCGCACCCGCATCACCGAAGGCGATGTCACCTTCGACATAGACAATGCCCATCTGCGCCAGGTGGGCGTGGTCAATATTGCGGACTCGCGCCTCAATGTGGACTGGACGGAGGATTTCCGCACCCAGGACCACATCACCACCCGGATGGCGGTCAAGGGCATCATGACGGAAGGCGGACGTGCCGCGCTCAACATCAACCTGCTGCGCTATTTCCGCGGCGCGGTTCCGATCACGGCCGAGATCACCGGCAATCGCGGCAGCCTAGTGCGCGCCGACGTGGCGGTGGACTTTACGCCCGCAACGCTGAGCGTCCCCATCGTCAATCTCGAGAAATCGCCGGGCCAGGCCGCCACGGGCCGGATCGTAGCGAATTTCGCGTCCGGTAATATCCTGTCGGATGAGAGCATCCGTATCAGCGGCCCGGTGCTGAATGCCACCGGTACGGCCACCTTCAACAAGGACGGTGATCTGACGGTGCTGAATTTCCCGTCGGTCAAGATGGGATCGCTCAACGACCTGTCCTTCCAGCTGACCAACACCGGCAACAGCAATGACTATGTCCTGCGTGGCCGTTCGCTGGACGGCTCGAAGGTCGGCCGCAACGGCACCAACGAAGTGCCGGGTGGCGCGGCGGCGGCACAGACGCGGGATGACACGCCGGAGGGGCGTTTCCACATTGATGCCAAGCTCGACCGGCTGGCGATGCGCGACAGCGTGGCCATCATGCCGTTCAATCTGGATCTGGCCGGCACCGGCGACCGCCCGTCTGCCTTGGCGATGAGCGGCAATCTGGCGATGACCGGCGCGCGGTCGTCTGCGATTGCCGCCAAACTGGAAACCTCCGCAACCGGCCGCAAGGTCACGCTCACCGCCGGCGATGCCGGCCTGCTGGCGCGGGGATTGTTTGCCTTTGAAAGCATGCGCGGTGGCCAGCTGACCGCCACCGTCAATCTGCCGGGTCAGGCCAGCGACCTGGTCAACCCCAATCGTCCCGTGCCGGACTTCACCGGAACGCTGCTGGTGAAAAACTTCACCATGGTCAACCAGTCGATGCTGGCGCGGCTGTTTTCAGCCGGATCGCTCACCGGATTCGGCGACCTGATGGGCGGCGATGGCATGACCTTGGACGAACTCAATATGCCGTTCAGCTCCCGCACTAACGTCATCAGCGTCAATGGCGCCCGGGTGCGGGGGCCGGCGATCGGCGCCAGCGCCGACGGCTATATCGACCGGCCCAAGGGCGTGCTTGCCCTCAAAGGCTCTCTGGTTCCGGCCTATGGCGTGAATTCGCTGATCAGCAATGTGCCGCTGCTGGGCGACCTGCTGGCGTCCAAGAAAGGCGAGGGCATTTTCGGGATCACCTATTCGATGACCGGCAATTCCGAGCAGCCGGTCATCAGCACCAACCCGCTGTCGATACTGACGCCGGGCATCCTGCGCCGCATTTTCGAGGGCCATATCCCGACCGCGGCCAATGCGCCGTCTAATGCCCAGGCGACCGTGCCGCCCGTGAAACCGCCGGCAAACTGATTTTTGGTCGCGCAGGCTCTCGCCTACGCTCCTGCCGGCTTCACAAGCACGTGCTTTTTCTTGCCGCTGGAAAGCTTCAGCACCCCATCGCTGTTGAGGGCGGAAACGTCCACGGTCAGCTTCGGGTCCGACACCGCCGCGTCATTCAGCTTCAGGCCGTTATTGGCGATGAGTTTGCGTGCCTCGGAGTTTGAGGCCGCAAGCCCCGCCGCCACGGCAAGATTGAGAATTCCGTCCGGCAGCGCGGCAGTGATGGTGGGAAGGCCTTGGGCAGATGCGCCTTCCTCAAAGGCCTGGCGTGCCGTGTCGCCGGCTTTTTCTGCCGCGTTGCGGCCATGCAGGATGGCAGAGGCTTCGGTCGCCAACACCTTCTTGGCGTCGTTCAGTTCCGCGCCCTGCAGATTTTCCAGCCGCGCGATCTCGGCCTCGGGCAATTCGGTGAACAGGCGCAGGAAGCGGCCGACATCGCCATCTTCGGTGTTGCGCCAGAACTGCCAGTAGTCATAGGGCGTGACGCGGTCAGCGTTCAGCCACACCGCACCGGCGGCGGTCTTGCCCATCTTGGCGCCGGATGCGGTGGTGATCAGCGGCGTGGTCAGGCCGAACAGCTGGGCGCTTTCCATCCGCCGGCCCAGATCGATGCCCGATACGACATTTCCCCACTGGTCCGAGCCGGACGATTGCAGCTTGCAGCCATAGCGCTTGTAGAGTTCGACGAAATCATAGGCCTGCATGATGGAATAGTTGAATTCCAGGAATGACAGCGGTTGTTCGCGCTCCAGCCGCAGCTTGACGCTTTCCATGGTCAGCATGCGGTTGACCGAGAAGTGCCGTCCCACATCGCGCAGGAACGGAATGTAGTCCAGCTGGTCCAGCCATTCGGCATTGTCCACCAGGATCGCGTCTGACGGGCCGTCGCCGAATTTCAGCAGATGGCGGATGCCGCCCAGGATGCTCTGCTTGTTGGCTTCGATCTGCGCAGGCGTGAGCATCTGGCGGGATTCATCCTTGCCGGAAGGATCGCCCGCCTTGGTAGTGCCGCCGCCCATCAGCAGGATGGGCTTGTGCCCGGCCTGTTGCAGGCGGCGCAGGGTCATCAGCTGCACCAGGCTACCGACATGCAGCGAGTCGGCGGTGCAGTCGAAGCCGATGTAAGCCGTGACGCGTTCTTTTTTGAAAAGGGCGTCCAGATCCTGCGGCGCGGAGCAGTCGTAATAGGCGCCGCGCGCGGCGAAGGTGCGCAGGAAATCGGACTGGAATTGCGGCGCGGCGGGCATGCTATAGACTCTGCTTTGGGTCAGGCGGCATAGCACAAATGGCGGAAATCTTGAAAGTCATCGGCCTGATGAGCGGTACATCGCTCGACGGCGTTGATGCCGCCCTGGTGGAGACGGACGGCCAGGAGTTCGTGCGGCCCGGACCCAGCCTGACCATGCCTTATAGCGATGCCATGCGCGCCCGGTTACGCGACGCTCTGGATGCGGCTCGCACCGTGCCGCAAGGCGGGCCGGTGCCGGAGTCGATCCGGGAGGCCGAGCGGCATTTGACCGAGGCACATGCCAAGGCGGTTCAGGCGCTGCTGGAGCAGACCGACGGCGCCGACCTGATCGGCTTTCACGGCCAGACCATCCTGCATCGCCCGGACCAGCGTTGGACCTGGCAGATCGGTGATGGGGCCTTGCTGGCGCGGCTTACGGGCATCGGCGTCATCAATGATTTTCGCAGGGCTGATGTTGCCGCCGGCGGGCAGGGCGCGCCCCTGATGCCGCTCTATCATGCCGCGCGCGCCAGGTTGTCGGGGCTGCCCCAGCCGCTTGTGGTGGTGAATATCGGCGGCGTCGCTCAGGTCACTTATATATCGGGCGACACGGTGCTGGCCTTTGATACCGGTCCCGGCAACGCCCCCATCGACGACTGGATGCAGTGGCACACCGGCAGGCCGGTGGATCAGGATGGCGCCTTTGCCGCGACCGGTACGGTCGATGAAGCGGCGCTGGGCAAGATGCTGGACAATGATTTTTTCGCGCGCCGGCCGCCCAAATCCCTGGACCGGATGGATTTCGGCATGGCGGCGGTGGAGGGGCTGGCGCCCGCCGATGGCGCAGCCACGCTAACCGCTTTCACGGTGGCCGCGCTGGTGCTGGCGCGCGAACATTTTCCGCAAGATGCGCAAAGCTGGGTCGTCAGCGGCGGCGGGCGTCACAACGGCACGATGATGAAAATGCTGAAGGCGCGCGTCAACGCGCAGGTCATCAAGGCCGAAGATGTGAGCTGGGATGGCGATGCGCTGGAGGCCGAAGGCTTCGCCTATCTGGCGATGCGCGCGAAAATGGGACTGCCGCTATCGCTGCCCATGACCACCGGCGTGGAGCAGCCCATGACCGGCGGGAAATTCTGGAAGGCTTAACGGCTTCTAATTGTCATGGCCCGCTTTATGCGGGCCATCCAGTTTGTCATGAAACTGGGCCACCCGCATGAAGCGGGTGGCTGCGAGAAGGGCTAGCGCCCTTCTCTTGGCTTGCTCATCATGTTGGAGACGTAATCCTTCACCGTCTCCACGACATCGGCTTCGCGCTTGTCGAAGAAGTGGTTGGCGCCGTCGATCTTGTTGTAGGTGATCTTGATGCCCTTCTGGGCGGTCAGGCGGTCCACCAGCTTCTGGACATCGGGTTCCGGCACCACATTGTCCTTGGTGCCATGCACGATCAGGCCCGAAGCGGGGCAGGGCGCCAGGAAGGCGAAGTCATACATGCTGGCGGGCGGGGCGATGGAGACGAAGCCGGTGATCTCCGGACGGCGCATCAAAAGCTGCATCCCTATCCAGGCGCCGAAGGAAATGCCGCACACCCAGACATTGGACGGGTTGGGATAGAGCGTGTTCATCCAGTCCAGGATGGCGGCGGCGTCGGAAAGCTCTCCCGCGCCATTGTCGAAGCTGCCCTGGCTGCGGCCGACGCCGCGGAAGTTGAACCGCACCGTGGTGCAGCCCAGCCCGTGAAACATGTGAAACAGGTCATAGACCAGCGGGTTGTTCATGGTGCCGCCGAACTGCGGATGGGGATGCAGCACCAGCGCCATAGGCGCGCCCGGCGCCTTTTGGCGTTGATAGCGCGCTTCGATACGGCCCGCAGAGCCGGGCAGGATGATATCAGGCATGGATTCTTTGTTCCCCACCGGGCTGTCTGCCAGCAAAAAAGTCAGGTTTTCCGGGCGTCAGGCCCAATAAAAATTCCGACATTTCATATGCTTGCAGATCACCCCACCTATACGCCGCGAATACTTGACCATTCTAGTCAGGAACTCTATATCCCGTGCCATCAGGCATGCCTGCGGCTTGGCTTCTCTACACCGGGAGGGGGGTCGAAAAGCAAGGAAAAACGACTGATTTGCGGACCCGGCACCGCCGGAACTTTGAGCAAAGGATCTGCCATGCGGCTGAGCACCAAGGGACGTTATGCGGTGATGGCGATGGCTGACCTGGCCGGCAACGCCGCCGATGCCAAATCCGACCCCCGTCCCGTGGCGCTGGCCGACATCGCCGCCCGCCAGGACATCTCGCTCTCTTATCTGGAACAGCTGTTCGCCAAGCTGCGGCGCGGCGGCCTGGTTACCAGCGTGCGCGGCCCCGGCGGCGGCTATCGCCTGTCGCGCCCCTCCGGCGAACTGCGCATTGCCGACATCATCATGGCGGTGGACGAACCCATCGCGGCCACCCGCTGCAAGACTGGCAGCACCAAGGGCTGCACCAAGTCGGGCGCCCGCTGCGTCACCCATGACCTGTGGGAAGAGCTGGGCCAGCAGATCCATGTTTTCCTGTCCTCGGTGTCGCTGGCCGATGTGGTGGAGCGCCGCGTGCTGGGCCGCGCCAAGCCGTGCAACGACATGAATGCGGTGCTCGACAGCGAGACCGCGGCGGCCTGACATGCATTATCTGGATCACAACGCCACGTCGCCGCTGCGCCCCGAGGCCCTCTCGGCGGTGACCCATGCGGTGGCCACGGGCGGCAACCCGTCTTCAATTCATGCCAGCGGGCGGGCCGCGCGCGCCATCGTCGAAGACGCGCGCGAGAAGATCGCCGTTCTGGCGAATGCCGACGCCGCCAGCGTGATCTTCACCAGCGGCGCCACCGAATCCAACAACCTGGCCCTGTTCGGCGCCGCCGAAGGCTCGCTGGAAGGCGATGACTCGCGCATCACGCGACTATTCGTCTGTGCCATCGAGCATAGCTCGGTGCTGGCGACCGCCGACAAGCTGGCCGAACGCTTTCCCTGGATCAGGGTCGCGACTTTGCCGGTGACGGCCGAGGGCGTGATCGATCTGGAGGCGCTGCGTGTGTCCCTTCGCGAAGGCAAGGGCCGCGCCCTGGTGGCGGTGATGGCCGCCAACAATGAAACCGGCGTGGTGCAGCCGATCGCGGATGTCTCCAAGCTGGTGCGTGAGGCTGGTGCTTTGCTGCTGGTGGACGCGGTGCCGGCAGCGGGCAAGATCGCGCTGGATTTCTCGCTGTGCGATTACATGACCTTGTCGGCGCATAAGATCGGTGGGCCGCAGGGCGCCGGCGCGCTGCTGGTAGCGAATGGCGCCCCGCTGTCGCCGCAACTGGTGGGCGGCGGACAGCAAAAGGGATTGCGCGCCGGGACGGAGAACCTGGCTGGCATCGCCGGATTCGGCGCGGCGGCCCATGCGGTGCGGGGCGGCGAGGGCGAGCGCGCCCGTATTGCCCATCTGCGCGACCAGTTTGAAGCCGCCCTGAAACAGATCGCGCCGGAAGTCGTGGTTTTCGGCGCCGATGCGGCGCGGCTGTGCAGCACCTCCTGTTTCGCCATTCCCGGCCTGACGGCGCAGACCGCGCTGATCGGCCTGGACCTGGACGGCGTGATGGTGAGTTCGGGTTCGACCTGTTCCAGCGGCAAGGTCGCGATCAGTCATGTCCTGATGGCCATGGGCGTACAGGACGATCTGGCCTCCTGCGCCTTGCGCGTCAGTTTCGGCTGGAGTTCGGCCATCGAAGACGTCCATGCGGCGACCGGGTCGCTGCTGAAGTTGCGCGAACGCATTCGCGCCCCCTCTTCAAATGATCGGGCCGCGTAATGTCGATCGCCGTCGAAACCAAACAGCAGGTCGCCGAAATCGGCGAGAAGTACAAATACGGCTTCGTCACCGATATCGAGATGGACATGGCGCCCCGGGGCCTGTCGGAAGACACGGTGCGCTTTATTTCGGCCAAGAAGGGCGAGCCGGAATGGATGCTGGAATGGCGGCTGGGCGCGTTCAAGCGCTGGCTGACCATGAAGGAGCCGAACTGGGCGCGGGTGCATTATCCCAAGATCGATTATCAGGCCTCCTATTATTATGCCGCGCCCAAGAACACACCACTGAAACAGTCGCTGGATGAAGTCGATCCCAAGCTGCTGGAGACCTACAAGAAGCTGGGCATTCCGCTGCACGAGCAGATGGCGCTGGCCGGCGTGGCGGTGGACGCGGTGTTCGACAGCGTTTCGGTCGCCACCACCTTCAAGGACAAGCTGAACGAGGCGGGGGTGATCTTCTGCCCGATCTCCGAAGCGATCCGCGACCATCCCGACCTGGTGAAGAAGTATTTGGGCACGGTGGTACCGGTGACGGACAATTTCTTCGCAACCTTGAACGCGGCGGTGTTTTCCGACGGTACTTTTGTCTATGTGCCCAAGGGCGTGCGCTGCCCGATGGAGCTCTCTACCTATTTCCGCATCAATGCCTCGGAGACGGGCCAGTTCGAGCGCACCCTGATCATCGCCGACGAAGGCAGCTATGTCAGCTATCTGGAAGGCTGCACCGCGCCCAAGCGCGATGAAAACCAGCTTCATGCCGCCGTGGTCGAGCTCATCGCGCTGGACAATGCAGAGATCAAATATTCCACGGTGCAGAACTGGTATCCGGGCGACGAGAACGGCCTGGGCGGCATCTTCAATTTCGTCACCAAGCGCGGCGATTGCCGGGGCAAGAAGTCCAAGATCAGCTGGACGCAGGTGGAAACCGGCTCGGCCATCACCTGGAAGTATCCCAGCTGCATCCTGCGCGGCGACGAAAGCGTGGGCGAATTCTATTCCATCGCTATCGCCAACAATTACCAGCAGGCCGATACCGGCACCAAGATGATCCATCTGGGCGCCAACACCCGCTCGCGGATCATTTCCAAGGGCATTTCGGCGGGCAAGGCGCAGAACACCTATCGCGGCCTAGTCAGCGTCTATGGCAAGGCGAAGAATGCGCGCAATTACACCCAATGCGACTCGCTGCTGATCGGCGGCGAGTGCGGCGCCCATACCGTGCCCTATATCGAAAGCCGCAACCCGACCGCCCGCATCGAGCATGAAGCCACCACCTCCAAGATCGCGGAGGACCAGTTGTTCTATTGCCTGCAGCGCGGCATCCCGCAGGACGAGGCGGTGTCGCTGATCGTCAATGGTTTCTGCCGCGAAGTGCTGCAGCAACTGCCTATGGAATTCGCCGTCGAGGCGCAAAAGCTGGTCGGTATCTCTCTGGAAGGTTCTGTGGGTTAGTCATGCTGGATATCAAAAATCTTCACGTCGCGGTGGGCGGCAAGGAAATTCTCAAGGGTCTTACGCTCTCGCTCCAGCCAGGCCAGGTGCATGCCATCATGGGGCCGAACGGTTCGGGCAAATCCACGCTGTCCTATGTGCTGGCGGGCCGCGCCGGTTACGACATCACCGAGGGCTCCATCACCTATAACGACGAAGACCTGAGCGCGCTGAAGCCGGAAGAGCGCGCCGCCAAGGGCGTCTTCCTGGCCATGCAGTATCCGGTGGAAATTCCCGGCGTCACCACTATGACGTTTCTGAAAACCGCGCTGAATGCCCAGCGCCGGGCGCGCGGCGAGCCCGACCTCGATGCCATCGGTGTGCTAAAGCTGGTGCGCGCCAAGGCTAAGACGTTGAATGTCAGCGAGGAGATGCTCAAGCGTCCCCTGAATGTGGGATTTTCCGGCGGCGAGAAGAAGCGGCTGGAGATTCTCCAGATGGCGGTGTTCGAGCCGAAGCTGGCGATCCTGGACGAAACCGATTCCGGCCTGGATATTGACGCCCTGCGGCTGGTAGCCGAGGGCGTCAATGCCCTGCGCGCGCCTTCCCGCGCCATGCTGGTGATCACCCACTATCAGCGCCTGCTGGATTATATCGTGCCCGACCGCATTCATGTGCTGGCAGGCGGCCGTATCGTGGCCGAAGGCGGCAAGGAACTGGCGCTTGAACTGGAAGCCAAGGGTTACGAGCACATCGTCAAGGTGCCGGCATGACGGGTATCACCGCCCTGGGCTTGCCCGAAGCGCGCCGCAACGAAGCCGCCGCGCTGTTCCGCGCGCGCGGCGTGCCGCATCGCAGGATCGAGGACTGGAAATATTCCGACCTCAAATCGGCGCTGGGTGAGGTCGGCATCGGCGCCGCGGTTGCGCAATGGCAGGTTCTCCACCAGCCCGACGGCGTGGAACTGTTTGACCTGACGCAACCCAATCCGCCGGAATGGGTCATTGCGAATTTTGCCCGCACCACGGAAAAAACCATGAGCGCCGCCTCGCTGGCGCTGTCCAAGGGCGGCGTGGCCGTGCGCGTGCCCAAGGATGTTCGCATCACCGATCCGCTGAAGCTGGATTTCACCGCCGCCGGTCATGTCCGCGCCCTGTTGGTGCTGGAGGACGGCGCGTCGCTGACGCTGGTGGAAGGCGTTGGCCCGGGTCATTTCCGCAATGTCGGTTTTGAGGTTGTTCTGGGCGAAGCATCGGTACTGGAACATGTACGCGTGTCACCCGGTGCCGGCGAGGCCGTTCTGGTCGAGGAAATGTCGGTGCGGATCGGTGCCGGCGGCCAATATCGTGCCCACTTCGCCGCCTTTGGAAGCAAGCTGTCGCGCATGGAAGTGGAAATCACGCTGGCAGGCACCGGTGCCCAGGCTCACCTGTCTGGCGTCGCGTTGCTGGACGGCAAGCGTCACAGCGACGTGACCACCCATGTCATCCATGCGGTGGGCAATACCCACAGCACCCAACTGTTCAAGCATGTCGCGGGCGGCAACAGCCGCGCCGTCTATCAGGGTAAGGTGACGGTGGCGCAGGGCGCCAATGGCAGCGACAGCAACCAGAGCGCCAAGGCGCTGCTGTTGGGCGAGAATGCCGAGGCCGATCTCAAGCCGGAACTGGAAATCTTCGCCGACGACGTCAAATGCGCCCATGGCGCGGCGGTGGGCGATCTGGACGCGGAATCGCTGTTCTATCTGCGCGCCCGCGGCATCCCGGAAGCCGAATCCCGCGGGTTGTTGCTGCATGCCTTCCTGGAAGACGCGGTGGTGCAAATCGTCAATACCGACCAGCGTGAGCTGGTGCGCACCGAGCTGCTGACCGCGTTGAAGGCGATGGTATGACAGCACAGAGCAGAATCTCCGCGTCCTTTGATGCCGAGAAAGCCCGGGGGGATTTCAAGATCCTGTCGCGGCAGGTCTATGGCAAGCCACTGGTTTATCTCGACAGCGGCGCGTCTGCCCAGAAGCCGAATGTAGTGCTGGACACGATGCGCGACTTTGCGCGCCAAGAGTATGCCAATGTCCATCGCGGCGTGCATTTCCTGTCGGCCGCCGCCACCGACTGCTATGAAGCGGCGCGGCGCACACTGCAG
Source organism: Pseudomonadota bacterium (assembly GCA_041192105.1). Lineage (GTDB taxonomy): Bacteria > Pseudomonadota > Alphaproteobacteria > Micropepsales > Micropepsaceae > Rhizomicrobium. The sequence continues at coordinate 28,693 of JBEENS010000024.1, forward strand.
AAATTCCTGAACGCCGCCAGCGAAGACGAGATTGTCTTCACCAAGGGCGCCACGGAAGCGATCAACCTGGTCGCCTACAGCTACCTGATGCCCTCCATCCAGCCGGGCGACGAGATCGTGCTGTCGGTGATGGAGCATCATTCCAATATCGTGCCGTGGCATTTCCTGCGGGAGCGCCAGGGCGCGGTCCTGAAATGGGTGGATGTGCGGGACGACGGTTCGCTGGATATCGAAGCACTGGATGCCGCCATCGGGCCAAAAACCAAGCTGGTCGCCATTACCCATATGTCCAACGTGCTGGGCACCATTACACCGCTGAAAGACATCGTCGCCCGAGCCCATGACAAGGGCGTGCCGGTGCTGGCCGACGGTTGCCAGGGCGCGGTGCATGAGACGGTGGATGTGCAGGCGCTGGGCATCGATTTTTATGCCATCACCGGCCACAAGCTGTACGGCCCTACCGGGATCGGTGCGCTGTATGCCAAGAAGGCGCATCTGAAAAAGATGCGCCCCTTCAATGGCGGCGGCGAGATGATCCGCGAAGTCAGCCGCGACCGCATCACCTATGCCGAGCCGCCGGCCCGCTTCGAGGCCGGCACGCCGCCGATCATCGAAAGCGTTGGCCTGGCTACGGCGCTGGATTACCTAATGGCGCTTGACCGCGCCGCCGTCGCCGCCCATGAGCATGATCTTCTGACCTATGCCCGTGAACAGGTTCGCCAGTTCAACTGGCTGCGGGTGATCGGCGATGCGCCGGGCAAGGGCGCCATCTTGTCCTTCGAGGCCGACGGTATTCATGCCCATGACATCGCCACCATTCTGGACCGCGAAGGGGTGGCGGTGCGCGCCGGCCATCACTGCGCCCAGGTGCTGATGGAGCGCTTCGGCGTGGCCAGCACCAGCCGCGCCAGTTTCGCGCTTTACAACAATCGTGCCGATGTCGATGCTCTGGTCGCGGGCCTGTCGAAAGCGCGCGGGATACTGGGCTGATGGATAACGCGCTGCGCGAATTGTATCAGGAAGTGATCCTCGATCACTCGCGTCATCCCCGCCATTACGGCAGCATGGAGAATGCCAGCCACAAGGCGGAAGGCTATAATCCGTTGTGCGGTGACAAGGTGACCGTGTATCTGCAGTTGGGCAATGATGGCCGCGTCGCCGAGATCAAGTTCGAAGGCAAGGGCTGCGCCATCAGCCAGGCCAGCGCCTCGATGATGGTGGACATGCTCAAGGGGCGCACAGCGGCGGAAGCCGACCGGTTGATGCAGGGTTTCCTGCATCTAGTCAAAGGCGAAGAAGCCAGCGACTTGCCCGAAGATGATCGCGAGCGGCTGGACGTGATGGGCGGCATCAGCGCATTCCCCATGCGGGTGAAGTGTGCGACGCTGGCCTGGCACACGTATAAGAACGCCGTTGAAGAGGGCAAGACTGTAGTGGAGGAGGGCGCGACATGAGCGATGCAGCAGCCCCCCAGACCTCGGCGCTGAGCCAGGTGGAGCTGGACGCCTTCACCAGCCAGCTGATTACGGCCCTCAAGACCGTGTTCGACCCGGAAATCCCGGTTGATATCTACGAACTCGGGCTTATCTATAAGGTCGATGTCGCGGACAACAAGGACGTTAAGGTGGACATGACACTGACGGCGCCCAATTGCCCGGTGGCGGGCGAGATGCCCGTCAACGTCAAGGCGGCGCTGGAACTGGTGGACGGTATCGGCGAGGTGACGGTCACCATGACCTTTGACCCGCCTTGGACACCCGACCGTATGAGCGAAGAAGCCAAACTCGAATTGAACATGTTCTGATGGAAATCCAGACGCAAAAACCCCGCCGAGAACGTCCCAAGCCGGTCAAGCTGACCGAAGCGGCCGCTGCGCGCCTTGCCGCCATCATGCAGGATGCCGAGGGCAAGTATCTGGGCCTGCGGGTTGGGGTCGCCAATGGCGGCTGCGCCGGCATGAGCTACACGATGGAATACGCCTCCGAGACCAAGCCGTTCGAAGAGGTGATGGAAGACAGGGGTGTCAAGGTCTTCATCGACCCCAAGGCGATCCTGTTCCTGATCGGCACCGAGCTGGACTTTGTGGAGGAAAAGCTTGGCGCGCGCTTTGTGTTCCGGAATCCTAACCAGACCTCGGCCTGCGGCTGCGGCGAGTCGGTTCAGATCACGCCAGCGCAGGCGTGAAGCGCGATCCACGCCGGTTTGATGATTTCTTCCGGTATTTCGGCCCAATTTCGGTCCGCCGCATGTTCGGTGGTGAAGGCATATACGCCGGCGATCTGATGATCGGGCTGGTAGCTGACGAAAAACTGTATTTTAAAACCGGCGATCTTAACCGCGCTGATTTTCTGGCGGAAGATTGTGGGGCCTTTTCTTTCCCGCGCGGTGAAAAGAACATGGTCCTGCCATATCATGGCGTCCCGGAGCGGTTGCTCGACGATCCCGAAGAATTTTCCGCCTGGGCGCGCAAGGCGCATGCCGCCGCCATTGCAGCCAAGATGCCGGGCAGGAAATCTCACTGAATTATTTTTGGCTGAAGCTGGGTAAACGCTTCTGCTGGAATGCGGCCAGACCTTCCCGGAAATCTTCAGTCTGGCTCGCAAGGCTTTGCGCGGTACGCTCCGCCGCAAGCTGTGCCTCATAATTATTGTCCGGGCTGTCCCAGAACAGCCTGCGGGTCAGCGCCAGCGCGGCGGGACCGTCCGCCAGCCGCTGCGCCAGAGCAAATGCTTCTTCCATCAGGCGAGCGTCATCGACCACCCGGTTGATCAGGCCCCAGTCCAGCGCCTGCTCGGCGGGCAGGTTTTCCGCCAGCAGCGCCAGTTCGCGCGCCCGCGCCAGCCCAATGAGGCGCGGCAGTAGCCAGGTGGCGCCGCCATCGGGCACCAGCCCGATGCGCGAGAAGGATACCAGGAAATAGACCGATCGCGCCGCCACGATCAGGTCTCCCATCAGGGCGAAGCTCATGCCGATCCCGACCGCCGCGCCGTTCACGGCGGTCACAATTGGAATTTTCAGGTCGCGCAGCCGCCGCAGGGCAGGGTGATACAGGCGTTCCAGGGTTTCACCGGCGCCTTCCCCCTGCCGCTCCGGCAATTCGGTGAGATCGGCGCCGGAACAGAAGCCGCGGCCCTCGCCGGTCAGGATCAGGGCGCGGAAATCGCCCACCTCCACCGCGTCCAGGGCGGCGTTCAAGCCGCGCATCATCGCGGCAGAAAGGGCATTGACGGTTTGCGGATGGTTCAGGGCAATGACCGCGATCCTGCTCTGCGCCGTCAGATGGACCTGGTCGAACTGCTGGCGCACGCATGCCTCGTCGCGGGCTCGCGCGCGCACCATAGCTTAAATCAGTGGAAGCGTCAGGCGGCGCTGGTTTCCAGCGCGGCCATGCGAGCATCGTTCTGGTGGATCACCAGGTTTCGGCCATTATGCTTGGCGCCGTACAGGCAGGCGTCGGCGCGGCGGATGACGGCCTCGGCCGGCTCGCCGGGAGAGAACTGGGAGACGCCGATGGAAATGGTGATGGTGCCCAGCACATCGCCGGTGGATTTCTTCACCAGCTTCTTGGTCTCGACCGTCTGGCGAATCTGGTCGGCGACGCGAGTGGCCGCTTCCAATCCGCTGCCGCGTAGCAGCACGACGAATTCCTCGCCGCCATAGCGCGCTGCGGTGTCGCGGCCCTTGGTGTTTTCCGACAGGCAGGACGCCACCAGGCGCAGCACCTGGTCGCCGGTCTGATGGCCCCAGGTGTCATTGAATTTCTTGAAAAAATCGATGTCGCACAAAAGAAAGCAGGCTTCTTCGCCATGCACCACGGCGTCCTCGGCGGCCTTTACCGCGTCATCGAACGCCTTGCGATTGGCGATATTGGTCAGCGGATCGGTGAGGCTTTCCTTGCGCACATTGTCCAGCTTGTCGCGCAATTCGGTAACCTGGGTGGACGAGGCCTGCAATTCGTCTTCCAGGCTTTTGGTGCGCTGTTCCATTTCGCGAGTGGCGGCGATCAGGCCGTCCACCAGCCTGCGCAGATCGGCAGGGCTGCGGTCGCCGCCCAGTTCGCCGGTGGCGGCCGACAGCGTGTTCTTGTAATCGACGGTTTCGCGGCTGGCTGTTTCCAGCTTGGCCAGCACATCGTCGATCATGGCGCTCATGTTGCTGCCGACCGCCTCCATGGCGAGGGCGGCGCGCGCACCCGACAGGCAGCGCATACGCAAATCCTGCAGCAGTTCGGGCGTGAAGGGCTTCTTGGCGGCGATCACGGCGCCCATCACCTGGGTGATGGCGGGATTTTCGCCTGCCGAGAAAGCATAGAAAAGCTCGAAATTTTCAGGCGTGGTGGTGACCTGGCACTCGCCCATCAGGTCGAGGGCGGCTTTGGCAAATCCCTGTTCACGGTCCGGCTTGAACACGACTAATCCCCATGCGCCGGCACAACAAGCCGGTCTCGCGGGGGCATTGTGCCCGTCTGCTGGGTAAAAAAGCGTTAAATAACGCGGCTTTTCCAGTCTGAAATTTCAGCAAACCAGTGGCTTTTGGCCGTTATTCCGGCTGGGGCTCGGCCTTCTTCACCGGCACCGGGCGCAGCAGGAAGGCCGGCAACTGGCTTCTGTCCACGGCTTCGGGCTTGGCCGCCTGTTCATTGTGCTGGCGTTGGCTGCCGCGTTCGCGCTTTTCGCCGCGGTCACCACGGTTTTCAGAGCGCGATTCATTGCGGGGCCGCTGTTCCTGGCGCGGTTGTTCCTGCCGGGGCTGTTCCTGACGATGCTGTTCGCGCGGCCGTTCCACGGCACGCGGCGCTTCCGCGCGCGGTGCTTCCAATGAGGCTGGCTGCGGCGCGGCGTCGGGTGCGGCCTCGACCGGGTCCATGCTGGCGACCTGGTCGTGGAATTTTCCGCCCGGCGGACGGCGGTCGCGCTGCTTGCCGTCGCGGCCACCCCGGCCGCGATCCTTGCCGCGATCACGGCCGCCACGGCCCTGTTCGCCGCGCGGCGGTTTGCGTTCCTCGCGGACCTCGATGTCCATCATCTCGCGGCGCGCCAGCTTGTTGCCGGTGATCTTTTCAATCGCCTCGATGTACTTTCCGTCGCGATGCGAGGCCAGCATATAGGCGGCGCCGCTGCGTCCGGCGCGGCCGGTGCGCCCGATGCGGTGGACATAGTCGTCGGCATGGATCGGAACGTCGAAATTGAAGACATGGCTGACGGCCGGAACGTCCAGCCCGCGCGCCGCGACATCGCTGGCGACCAGGATTTTCAGCTCGCCGGCGCGGAAACGGTCCAGCGTCTTGGTGCGCAGCGACTGGTCGAGATCGCCATGAATCGGGGCGGCGTCGAAGCCGTGCTTGACCAGGCTTTTGGCCACCACATCGACATCGCGCTTGCGGTTGCAGAAGACAATGGCGTTATTGAGCGTCGGCTCTGCTTCGCGGATCAGGCGGCGCAGCGCCTCGCGCTTGGCCCAGTCATTGGCGGGAATTTCCACCACTTCCTGGGTGATGTTGGTGGCGGTGGTGGCGGGGCGCGAGACTTCGACGCGCACCGCATTGTGCAGGAACTGGTCGGTGAGGCGCTGAATTTCCGGCGGCATGGTGGCCGAATAAAACAGCGTCTGGCGGGTGAAGGGCAGCTTCTTGCAGATTTCCTCGACGTCGGGAATGAAGCCCATGTCCAGCATGCGGTCGGCTTCGTCGATAACCAGGATGTTGACCTGGCTCAGCAGCAGGCGGCCGCGGTTGAAGTGGTCCATCAGGCGGCCGGGGGTGGCGATCAGCACGTCCACGCCGCGGTCCAGCTTCTTGATCTGTTCGTCCATCGCCGTGCCGCCGATCAGCAGCGCATGGCTAAGCTTGGAGTATTTGCTGTACCTGTCGAAATTCTCCGACACCTGGTCGGCGAGTTCGCGGGTCGGCTCCAGCACCAAGGCGCGCGGCATGCGGGCCTTGGAGCGGCCACGGCTCAGCATCTCGATCATGGGAAGGGTGAAGCTGGCGGTCTTGCCGGTGCCGGTCTGGGCAATGCCGATCAGGTCGCGCCGTTGCAGCACCACCGGGATGCCCTGTGCCTGGATAGGCGTGGGGGTGGTGTAGCCGCTGTCGGCCACCGCCTTGAGGATTTCGGGACAAAGTCCCAAGCCTTCAAAGCCGCCGGAATCAGGCGCGGGTCCTGAAGAAGCCAGTTCAGATTTCTCTGTGGATTCAATAATTTCGTCTAATCCGGCTTCCGCGCCGGAAATCGTCACACTAGTCGTAGCACGCTCCTGAAAAAGGGGCGCGACGTGTGGCGCCCATGGCCGGCGGCCCAGATGGCGGCCGACTCTTATCGCAGTGCAAAATAGGGATATTCCTCCAAAATGCAAGATATCCCTGTATTTTCGGTTTTGTCGGGGAACTTGGGCGGGTGCATGGGTAGAATTTGGGGATTGGCGGCGCTGGTGGTCGGCATCTGGGTGATGACGGTCTATGGCCAGTCGCGTCCCGCGCCGTTGGGACTGGATGCGCCGCCAACACTATTCTCTGCCGCCCGCGCCGACGCCGCATTGGGCCGGCTGCTGGGCGATCAGCGGCCCCATCCCGCCGGCTCAACGCAAAGCGCCGCGTTGCGCACCCGGCTGCTGAAGGAACTGGCCGATCTGGGCATCAATGCCCGCACCGAAACACGGATGAGCTGCTCGGATGAAAGCCGGCGGGGATTCATTCCCTGCGCCACCGTCAGCAACATCATCGCGGGCGTGTCATCCGGATCGGGCAAGCGGATTGTGCTGATGGCCCATACCGACTCCGTCGCCGCCGGGCCGGGCGCGGGCGATGACGTATCGGGCGTCGCCACTATCCTGGAAACCATTCGCGCATTGCAGGCGCGCGGCCTGACTGGCAAACATCCCATCACCGCACTGTTCACTGATGGCGAGGAAAGCGGCTTGCTGGGTGCCGTATCCTACCTGAAGACGCCGCTGGTGGGCGCCAAGACCGGCGCGGTGATCAATGTGGAATCGCGTGGCAACCAGGGCCCCAGTTATCTGTTCCAGACCAGCGCCGGCGACAGCAGGTTGCTCGATCTGTATGCGCGCAGCGTGCCGCACTTCGCGGCGTCTTCGCTCTATGCCGAGATCTACAAAATTCTGCCCAACGATACCGACCTGACTCCGTTCCTGCGGGCGGGCGTGACCGGCTTCAACTTCGCCTTCATCGGCAATGCCGCGCATTATCACACGCCTCTGGACCGCCGCGAGAATATCGATCCGCGCACCCTGCAGCAGCATGGCGACAACGCCTTGGGAATGGCCGATGCGCTGAGCCGCGCCGATTTTGAAATGCTGCGCGGCGAGAATGCTATCTACATCGATGTGCTGGGGCGCTGGCTGCCGCGCCTGCCGGCCAGCTGGGCCTTGCCGCTGTCGCTTGCGGCCTTCGTCCTGATCGCGCTGGCGGGATTTTTCACCCCGCGCGAGCGGCGCGAGATCCGGCGGCCGGTTCTGGCGCTCCTGATGCCGCCTTTGCTGCTGGCGGGCTGCGTCGGCATGGGGTTTGTGCTGCATATGCTGGCGGCATGGGTTTCCGGCAATGCCGATCCTTCCTTTGCCCATCCGCTTTGGCTCCGCCTGGCGCTGGGCTTTGGCGCTTTCGCGGTGGCGCTTGTGGCGGCGCGGGGCGCCGGCGTCATCACCTGCTGGCTCTGGCTGGCGGCGCTGGCCATCGCCTGCGCGATTTGGGCGCCGGGTGTCACGCCCTATTTCCTGTTTCCGTCGCTGGTGGCGGCGCCGCTGCTGCTGGCGACGGTGCGGGCGGGGCGTGACTTCGCGCTGTTTGCCGCCATGCTGGCGGGATTGATCGTGTGGATCGGACTCAATGCCGGCAGCGAACCGATCATGGGCCTGAAGATGCACCCGTTGTTCATGGTCACCGCCGCCTTCGGCCTGGTCACCGCGTTGCCGTTGCTGGCAAAAGCGCATCGGGGCTGGGGAATTTCGCTGGCCGTTTCGCTGACCCTCGCCTTTGGCCTGGCGGTTGTAGCGGGTCTGCAGCCTGCCTACAGCGTGGACGCGCCGCAGCGGCTCAACCTGCGCTATGTCGAGGTGGATGGCAGGGCCATCTGGCTGGCCGATCCGGTGACGCGCCTGCCGGATCGCCTGCGCGCCGCCGCGCCCTTCTCCGCCAAGCCGGAGCGCGTGGTGGAAATCGGCTATGTCGCGCCGGCCGGCGCCGCGCGATATCCTGCACCCACCGCGCAAGTGTCGCGCAACGGCGACAGTGTCACCCTGGACCTGAACGCCGCCAGCGACGCTGTCATGCTGGTGGTGCCGGCGGAAGCGAAACTGCAATCCCTGACCGTCAGCGGCGTCACGACCCAAGCCTCAGGGCAGCAGGTCACCATCCTGTGCAGCACGCCCGATTGCGCCCGTGCGCGCATGACCTTGCGCCTTGGATCGGCGCAAGCGTTGAGCCTGCAGCTGCTGGCGCTGCGGCGCGGCATGCCGCTGGAAGGTACGAAGCTTGTGCAGGCGCGCGCGCCGGACGCGGTGCCGTCCCAGGCGGGCGACCGCACCGTTCTGGCGGCGCGGATTGCGATACCTGCGCGTTGATTTTGGTCGCTCCGGCCCGGGCGCGGATGCGCCCGATTCAATAAACAGCGCGCTTTGCGCGCGGGGCGCGGATGCGCCCGATTCAGTAAACAACGCGCTTTGCGCGCGGGGCCGACGCTCCTAGACGTCCACCGCTTCCTTGGCAAATTCCGCGTTTTCCTGGATGAACTGGAAGCGCAGTTCCGGCTTCTTGCCCATCAGCCGTTCGAACAGGTTCTCGGTATTTTTGATATCGTCACTGGGAATGTGAACCTGTAACAGGGTGCGATGCCCGGGCCGCATGGTGGTTTCCTTCAGCTGCGCGGCCATCATCTCGCCCAGGCCCTTGAAGCGTGACACTTCCACCTTGGCCCCGGCGCGAAATTCCTTTTTCAGGATTCGCTCGCGGTCGGCATCGTCGCGGGCATAGATGGTCTTGCCGCCCTGGGTCAGGCGGTAGAGCGGCGGCATGGCGAGGAACAGATGGCCGCCGGTAATCAGCTCTGGCATCTCGCGATAGAAAAAGGTCAGAAGCAGCGAGGCGATATGGGCGCCGTCGACATCGGCATCGGTCATGATGATGACGCGCTGGTAGCGCAAATCGGCTTCGCGGTATTTCGCACCGGTGCCGCAGCCCAGCGCCTGCACCAGATCGGACAATTCCTGGTTCTGCTGCAGCTTGCCCGCCGCGGCGCTGGCGACGTTCAGGATCTTGCCGCGCAGGGGCAGGATGGCCTGGGTATTACGGTCGCGCGCCTGCTTGGCACTGCCGCCCGCCGAGTCGCCTTCCACCAGAAAGATTTCAGTGCCTTCCGCTGCATCGCGCGAACAGTCGGACAGCTTGCCGGGCAGGCGCAGCTTGCGGGTCGCCGTTTTGCGCTGCGTTTCTTTCTCTTGCCGTTTTTTCAACCGGTCTTCGGCGCTGTCAATCACAAATCCCAGCAACCGGTCGGCCTCTGCCGGGCTTTCCGCCAGCCAGTGATCGAAATGATCGCGCACCACCGTTTCGACCAGGCGCTGCGCGTCGGGGCTGGACAGCTTGTCCTTGGTCTGGCCCTGGAATTCCGGCTCACGGATGAAGATCGACAGCACAGCGCAGGCCGAATCCATCACATCGTCGGCGGTGATGAGGGCCGTCTTGCGATTGCTGGCCCGCTCGCCATAGCCGCGCAGCGCCTTGGTCAGGCCGTTGCGCAGGCCCTGTTCGTGGGTGCCGCCCTGATGGGTGGGGATGGTGTTGCAATAGGTGCGGGTGAAGGGATCTCGCGACGGCGCCCAGGTCACTGCCCATTCCACGGCTCCTTTGCCGCCTTTATTCTCGGTGCGGCCGGAAAAGTCGCGCGGCGTCACGGTCTGTGCCTTGCTGATTTCGCCGCGCAGGAAGTCCAGCAGGCCGCCAGGGAATTTCAGCACATCCTCGGCCGGTGTTTCATCCTTGATCAGCGCGGGATCGCACGACCAGCGGATTTCCACGCCGCGAAACAGATAGGCCTTGGACTTGGCCATGCGGTGCAGGCGGGCGGGTGAAAATTCGATATCGCCAAAAATCTTGGTGTCGGGCTTGAACGACACGATGGTGCCGCGGCGGTTGACCGCGCCTAGGTCTTTCAGCTTGCCGATGGCGTGGCCGCGCTCGAAACGCATCTTGTGACCGCGCTTTTCGCGGGCCACATCCACTTCCATCCATTCGGACAGGGCATTGACCACCGACGCGCCGACGCCATGCAGGCCGCCAGACGTGTCATAGGCCTTGCCGTCGAATTTTCCGCCGGCATGCAGCGTGGTCATGATCACTTCCAGCGCCGACTTGTTCTTGAATTTGGGATGCGGGTCCACCGGGATGCCGCGGCCATTGTCGCGCACCACCAGGACGTTGCCGTCCTTCAGTTCGAGCTCGATGCGGGTGGCATGGCCGGCCACCGCTTCATCCATCGAATTGTCGATGATCTCGGCGGCGAGGTGATGCAGCGCGTTGATGTCGGTGCCGCCGATATACATGCCGGGCCGGCGGCGCACCGGCTCCAGCCCTTCCAATACCTCGATGTCCTTGGCGGTATAGGCCTTGGAAGAGGCGGAGGCTCCGTCAAACAGATCAGGGTTGTTCTTGGCCATGGCGATCATGAGTGTTGCGTAAAGGCCGCGCGCGCGAATCGCACTGGCCCCGCCTATTTTTACGTTTTATCAACCATGAAAAGCGAGCCAAAAGGCTGGCGGGAAACGCCGATAAACTCAGTAAATTTTAAGGCGCACGGCGCGATACTGGTATTGGGGCCAGCCATATTTTGGAAGCGCAGCGTGTCTTTTTGGGGTTTAGCGACTGAGATGGGGAAGGGCGATCCGCGTGTCCTGAGGGCGCAGCTTGCCCTCACGGCCCATGCGATGCGCGCCACCCGGTTCACCGCGCCGCTCTGGGCGTTGCTGGTGGCCTGCCTGTCGTCCAGCCTGGCGTCACCCTTCGGCAATGCGAGCTTCGCCAGCACGCTGTTTCTGCCGCTGGCGGTCAGCATCGCGGTGGGCGCAACGGCGCTGATGAGCAGCGCCTATGCGCGCTGCAAGGACTCCCAGGGTGATCTGCAGTCCTGGTTCCGCTGGTTTCTGGTGACGCAGGTGATCATGAGCTGTGCCTGGGGCCTGATGCCCTGGCTGTGCTGGGAACCGAACAATCCCGTGAACCACATGTTTCTCGCGGCCGGTGTCATGGCCGTGGTGTCCGCCTTGGTGGTCAGCCGCGGCAGCAACATGGACATGTATCTCGCCAGCCTGGTGCCCATCTCGCTGATGACCTCGGTGCGGTTCCTCACCGGCGGCTCGGTGAGCGATGTCATTATCGGCATCCTGACGCCGTTCATCGCCTTGCAGCTGTGGCGCACCGGCCGTCCGCTGGTCCAGCGCATGGCCGAGGACACCCGGCTGCGTTTCAAGGTCGAGGACATGGCGCGCGAGCTGGAGGAGGCCCGCGACGATGCCCTCAAGAAGCGGTTCGAGGCGGAAGCGGCCAACGCGTCCAAGACTTCCTTCCTGGCCAATATGAGCCATGAGCTGCGCACCCCGCTGAACGCCATTCTGGGTTTTTCGGAAATCATCAGCCAAGAATGTTTCGGGCCGGTGGGGTCGGAGCGCTACCGCGACTATGCCGGCGACATCCATTCGTCCGGCGCGCATCTTCTGTCGCTGATCAACGATCTGCTCGATGTTGCCAAGATCGAGGCGGGCCGCATGGACATTGCGCCCAATCCGCTGGACCCCGGTCGCACCATCGACATCGCGCTCAAGCTGATGGGCACCAAAGCCAGAGAAAAAGACCAGACCCTGGTGATCACGGTCGAGGAAACCGCGCCGGCGCTCTATGCCGACGAACGGGCGGTGAAGCAGATACTCATCAATCTGGTTGCCAATGCCGTCAAGTTCACGCCCCAGGGCGGGCGCATCGAGGTGGTGGCCGGGCGCGCTGCCAGCGGCGATTTCCAGATCATGGTGCGTGACAATGGCCCGGGCGTTCCGCGCGACAAGCTGGACAAGATCTTCTCGCCCTTCAATCAGGTGGACAACCGCTTCGACCGCCAGGCCGGCGGCACAGGCCTGGGCCTGGCGCTGGTACGCGGCCTGGTGGAGCTGCATGGCGGCAAGGCCTGGCTGGAAAGCGAGTTCGGCCGGGGTTGCTCGGCCTTTGTGACCCTGCCGGTGCGGGCGCCGGAACTGGCCGCCGCAGTGGCCTAGCCCTCACGCCACGAAAAAGGGCGCAGCTTGCGCCGCGCCCCCGATCGTCAATATCTGCGTGACCCTAGCAGGAATAGTACATCTTGAATTCGATCGGATGGGGCGTGTGCTCGAAGGCATACACATCTTCCATCTTGAGATCGATATAAGAGTCGATGAAGTCCTGGTCGAACACGCCGCCCTTCTTGAGGAAGGCGTTGTCGGCGCGCAGGGAGTCGAGCGCCTCGCGCAGCGAACCGCAAACCTGTGGCACCTTCGCCAGCTCTTCCGGCGGCAGCGCATACAAGTCCTTGTCCATCGGACCGCCCGGATGGATCTTGTTCTCGATACCGTCCAGACCGGCCATCAGCATGGCGGCATAGGCGAGGTAGGGGTTCGCGCCCGGATCGGGGAAGCGGACCTCGACGCGCTTGCCGTTGGGCGAGGGCGAGTGCGGAATACGGCACGAGGCTGAACGGTTGCGCGCCGAATAGGCGAGCAGCACCGGGGCTTCAAAGCCGGGGATCAGGCGTTTGTAGCTGTTGGTCAGCGGGTTAGTGAAGGCATTTAGCGCCTTGGCATGCTTGATGATGCCGCCGATGTAGAACAGGCACATGTCGGACAGGTCGGCATAACCCGAACCGGCGAACAGCGGCTTACCGGCCTTCCAGATCGACTGATGCACATGCATGCCCGAGCCGTTGTCGCCATAGATGGGCTTCGGCATGAAGGTCGCCGACTTGCCATAGGCCTGGGCGACCTGGTGGATGACATATTTGTAGATCTGCATGTAGTCGCCGCACTTGGTCAGCGTGTTGAACTTGAAACCAAGTTCATGCTGGGCGGTGGCGACTTCGTGATGGTGCTTTTCCGGCTGGATGCCCATGTCCTTCATGACCGCCAGCATTTCGCCGCGCATGTCCTGTTCGGAGTCGATCGGGGGAACCGGGAAGATTGCCTTCGGGATACTCGGTGCCGCTGTTGTAGGCGCCTTCCTTGGAGTCGACATAATAGTAGCCCTTGTTCATCCCGACTTCGAAACGCACATCGTCGAAGATGAAGAATTCGGCTTCCGGGCCGAAATAGGTGGTGTCGCCGACGCCCGAGGAGTTCACGTAGTTTTCAGCGGCCTTGGCGATCGAGCGCGGGCAGCGCGAATAATGCTGGCCGGTCATCGGCTCCATCACGTCGCAGATCAGGATCAGCGTGGTCTGGGCGAAG
>JBEENS010000025.1:0-36982 GCA_041192105.1 Pseudomonadota bacterium
CGCTACGCGCGCGGGTCCCTCTGTGGACTGCCAAACGCTCACCTAAAGGGGGTCGGAATTGGACGCGAAAAGGGGGTCACAGTTGGGCGCGATTTGACAAGCAAAGCTTCTCCCCATTCGGCTTTGGCGCAAGGCAAAGAGGGCGCAATGGCGGATGCGCGCGCGAACCAGAAATCGGCGCGCACATCCTGGCCCCGCAACACCTCAACCTGGGTGCGGGATCGCAGGCGCGGAAGTTAAAAGCTGCGAATGCCAATTGTGGCATTCTGCTTGCCCTCTTATTTGGAAACCGCTCGCTGCTTGACTGCCGCCGGAACGCCATTAGCGAACTGGTCCACCACCCTGATCACATGACCCTTGTTGTCGAACTCGACATGAAGAAATTTCTCACTGTGGATTAGGTGGCCATACTCGTCGCGTAACTTGCCCACAACTTTGTGCGTCTTTACATCTACAACGTCACCAGATGACAGGAAGGCGCGCTTGCCATCCAAGCCCATCGTGATCCAAGCCGCAGGATGATCAAGCTTCAGAGCTTTTGCCATATTGAGCTCCCAATTGTCCTGGCCTTTGTTGTCGAACACTAGAAGCTGGTTGTTCATTGCATCGCCGATCCAAAGCTCACTTTCGTCAGGCGTCAGACCGATAGCGTGCCCCAGCGAGCCATGCCCACCTCTAACCTCATGATTGGGATCGGCCCATTTCGCCTTCCACATTTCACCTGGCGCTTCCACCCTCTTGATCACCTTCCCAGACTTCACATCTGCAATCTCGAAACCCAACAGATTGTTCAGGTTGGCATAGACGCGGCTCGCGTCCGAATTGATCACAAGCGGTCTTATATGGTCACTAAACCTAATGGTCTTTATCGTCTTCAATGTTTCTACTGATGCCACGGTCAGGGTCACTCCGTTAGGGGCAGCGAACACTGTCTTTCCGTCTGACGACAGCACCATATTATGATTATTCCAACTCTGTGGAGTGGGAATGATACCCTTCAAGTCACCAGTCTTGGCGTCAATGACACGATGAAAGTCCTGTAAGTTTGAGCCCACGACCAGCGTGAGCCCATCGGGCATCACCGCACCGCGCTCACAGCACGTATTGATCGGATCGTACGTTTTGCTCCAGACAATTTTGTCTGTGGCTAAGTCGAGAGCGATCAAGCGACCGCGGGTCGACATGTAAGCGTAGTTAGTTGCTGGTGAGATCATCATTCCGGCGACCTCTTCCGGTTTCATAGAGGCTGGGAGGCCCTGTAACGGAATGCGCTTGACGAATTGATAATTGGCAGAGGGATCCAGAACGATAATACCCTCTCCGTTCCTGGAGCCGTAAGCTTTAGCGTCGGACTCACCGCCCGGCACTGCGATATAAATCAGCTCCTGTCCTTTGCGCAAAAAATTTGGCATCTGGCTAGGCTTGTAGGTCTTGGGGTCATAGGCCTTTCCTCGGTAAGGGCGATCAAGCGTGTTGCGCGTAACCGACGGGTCAAGGCAGTTTTTTTCATGGTCTAGTACGCCGGCGCAGGGCCTCCCCCCCTGATCCAGATTATCTATTTTTCCCTGTCCTTGAGCACCGCCAACGAAGGCCGCAAACGCCAGTGTCGATGCAGCTGCGCTGCGAAAAATACTTTCCGATACATTGGTGCCTCCCAGGAATTGCCACTTAGTGTTATTGCTAAAACTACGCATAAAAGTGAATTGCAGACAAGCGCAGAGCTGACTCGGAAAATCTGAACAGAGTGAATAGCCCCGAATTTTCTAGACGCCTTCAGCTCTCATTTCCTGCTGCCGTTCGAACTCGACGGGCGACAGCATCCCGTTTCTCACATGCTTGCGCCGCGAGTTATAGAACATCTCGATGTAGTCGAACACATCCTGCCGCGCCTCGGTGCGGGTTTTGTAGGGCCTGCGCTGTATCCGTTCCCGCTTGAGCAGGTTGAAGAAGCTCTCGGCCACGGCATTGTCTTGACAATTCCCGCGACGGCTCATCGAGTGTTCCAGATCGTGGTGCTTGAGGAATGAGGCCCGGACCATCTGCGGTCCGGGCCACAACGCTGGCCTGATATAGGCTTTTCTAGATCTTGAACTTGAGGCCGATCGAATACTGGCGGCCAATCATGTCGTACAGCGTGCGGTTGCTGTAGTTGCTGCCTGCGATAAGGAAGCTGGGCGTCGACGGCGGATCGCGATCGAACAGATTGTTGATCGAGAATGCCAGCGAAACGCCGGTCTGCGGAAACGCATCAAAGGTGATCGTGGTGTCGGTGTAATAGACGCTGCCAACCTGGTTGGGATAAATGCCCGAACCGTTGTTGTTGGTGTTGTCGAACTTGCCACCACCGACCCAGCGTTCCTGCACATACCACCCCCAACGGCCCAGATCGACATTGGCGGAGAATACGCCGCTCCACTTGGGCAGAGAATTGCCAATGTCGCCGGCAAGCTGGATGGGCGAGGCGCCCTGCACCTGGGTGGTGAACTGGCCAATATAGTTGACAAGCCCACGGAAGGTTACACTCCCGTCCAGGTCCGGCATCACACCTGACAAAGGTGTGCTGTAGGACACCTCAAAGTCCAGACCCTTGGTCTGGCGGGCGGCTGCATTGAAGAACGGCAAGGAGATGCGCGACAGGGTTCCGGTGGGATTGCGAGTGATGAAGGAGCATTGCTGGGCGGAACCGTTGGCGCAGAAATTCAGTTCCTGCTGGGCTGACAGGGTGGAAATCGCCTTGCTGATGTTGATCTGGTAGTAATCGACTGAGAATTCCAGGCCCGGCGCAAAACCGTTGAACAGGCTATACGGCGTGAAGACAGCACCCACCGTTGAGGTGTTGGCCGTTTCCGGCTGTAGGAGAGGGTTACCCACCGCGCCTGTGATAACGTTGGTGGTGACGCCGCCATTGGCAGGGTCCTGCACCGTTGAGGTTCCCTGGCTGGAGCCTTGGTAGAGCTCGCCCAGATTGGCAGCCCGGATGTCAGTCGAACGGGATGCGCGCACGCGCAGACCATCAGTCGGCTCATACACTAGGCCCAGCTTCCACGGCACGACGCCGCCGGAGGTGCTGTAGCTCACATAACGCACCGCGCCGTTGAGGCTAAGTGACTGGACCCCAGGTAGGTTCTGCAGCAAGGGCACTTGCAGTTCACCGAATACTTCCGTGACGTTGTACCCGCCGCGTGTCGGCTGCGGGTTGGTGCGCTCGAAGCCACCCAACGTGTTGATCAAGCCTGCGGGGAACGCCGCGCCGATGCCAGCGTTCGAGCGTATTTCCTGGGACTGCGCGTCAGTCTCCTGGTTGAAAGCTTCCCGGCGATAGCCGGCACCCAGAGCCGCCGACACAGTGCCGCCCTGAATGTCGAACAAGCCGCCCTTCGCACTGAATTCCGCCACATCCTCAGCCACGCGCACGATCTGGATCGCGGTGCCCGTGATGTACTTCAGTGAAGCCGCGGAAGCCCGTCCCACACCGAAGATGTTCAGGGGGCTGCAGCCAACCGGATTGCTGATGGCGGTGGCGGAGGGATTGGACAGCGATTCACGGCAGACGATCTGGCCGGTCGCCGGGTTCACTACCGCATCGGAGGCGCGATACAGATTGCGGGAGATGGGGTTGTCGCGGGTCTTGTAGGAGTCCCGATTGCGTCCCATCTGGCCATAGGCATTATAGGTCCAGCTGCTACCAGGCACCTTGCCGTCAAAGCCGATTGTCACCGTACCGCTGCTGGTGATCGCATCCATGTGCGGAATATTAAAGTCCGGGCTGATGCGGCCGACGGTGAAGGTGGCGATGCCCAAGCCTGCCGGAGTCGCCAGATAATCCTTGATAGTCTGTGGCAAGAAGGCGTTGTCGCGCAAGACCGTGAAGCTGGTATTGCTCAGCTCGAAGGTCGGCAGGCTATTGTACTGGATATGGTTCTGCGATGCCATGGCCTGAACATAGATCGAGAAATTGTCGCTGACGTCGTAAGTAGCGCGGGTAAAGATTTGGTCACGGCGCTGCGATGGCTGCAGCGTCAGTAGGAGATTGGGATTGTAGCCATCACCGCCCGACATCTGGGCGGCACTGCGAAGCGTGCCATAATTGAACGGAATTGCCGCACCATTCTGGTCAAATGCCGTTCCGGCCAGCGCTGTATTGGTAATCAGTCCACCCAGCGCCGCCACCGAGGAATAAGGGTTGGTGACAACCAGCAGGCCGGAATTGGTCGGCGATGTTGGCAGGGCCCTGATGTAGGCGGGATTGGAGATCGCTGAGACTCCACGGCTGGTCCAGGCGCGTGCGCTCGCGGCGGTGACGCCATTGCTCTTGTAGTCCAAGACGCTGCCAACCACGTGCAGACGCTCATTCAGAAACGACATTCCGCCTGTGATGGACGTGCTGTAGTGGAGATTGTCGCCGCTTCCTGAGATGCCGGTCTGTGCGTTGGCCTTCAGGCCATCGAACTTGGTGTCCAGAATGAAGTTGACCACCCCCGACACGGCGTCGGAACCATAGGCGGCGGAAGCGCCACCGGTCACGACATCAACCCGTTGGATCAGGGCCTCGGGAATCTGCGCGGCGTCGACGCTACCGGCACTGCTCGCCGGCACCATGCGCCGACCGTCCAGCAAAACCAGAGTGCGCTGCACGCCCAGACCACGCAGGTTGAGATAGCCAGCGCCATTGCTGGCCGTGGTGCCGGTGCTTTGGTTGGCGACACTCAATGAGCCCTTAAAAGCCGGCAGTTGGAGCAGACCGTCCACCACGTTGCGCGGCGCCGCTAACTCCAGTTGCTCGGCAGAGATCACGGTGACAGGCGTGGGTGCCTGCGCACCGTTGGAGACCAATCTCGAGCCGCTGACGACGACGGATTCCACTCCGCCATTTAGCTGCGCCTGAGCAGGCGCAGTGGCCGCCATCAATGCCAGCACGGAAACAGAAAAAGCCGCAGCGCGCGCGACACGTGGGTATTGTTTTTTATAGAGCATAGCTTCCCCTAGATTTTATATTTCTAAGAATGCTAGTGGTGATGAAAACAGTCTATCGGCCGGTTTCTTTGACACGTTTCTGGGGGGCGATACGGGCTGCATAAGCCTTGGGGTCGCCGATCGAGAACTCGTTCACCGTGCGCATGAGCTTGCACTCCAGAAGAGTGGCACGAATTTTCATCAATCCCCCCAAGGGTATTATTGTTG
Organism: Pseudomonadota bacterium; assembly: GCA_041192105.1. GTDB lineage: Bacteria > Pseudomonadota > Alphaproteobacteria > Micropepsales > Micropepsaceae > Rhizomicrobium. Next base: position 5,182 of record JBEENS010000025.1, read on the forward strand.
GACTTTAGGTGTCCTATTATTAATAGCGATTATTCCCATCACATTGAGTAATTACATGCCGCCGGTAACGGCACCCGATGTTTGAAATAGTACACAGCTTGGGGAGTAACACAACCCTAGGCTAGTATGTAAAAAACTGTTTCAATATTTGATACTCACCGGGCCATCAGGACGGGCAAACAGGATGGGGCGGTAGAAGCCAGTCTTCAGCTAAAAGCCCCCTGCGCCGGATCGGCTGCGCACATTAGTAAGTATGGGGAGCGTAGGTACCATCAACGGAAATGGGGGGGGGTACCGGGGTAGTGGGGTCTGACTTAGGGGGATTTTAGAGGGCCTAGGGAGTGTGTTGTTGGTTCTGGTGTGCCAAGTAAACGGTGGCTGGCTGAAATCCTTGAACTGATGGCGAGGAACAAATATGACAACAAAATGGCCGCCGATCTCGATCTAAATGCCGGAGGCGTTATCTGCAATTAGGATTAGGGCGATCCCACGGGTCGCTAGTGTTGCCACCCGGCCGAGAGGAACACCCACCGCACGGGCCATACGAATGACCACCGCCAGGTCCCGCTCCACGCCGCACAAGAGGCCCGCTTCAGACCCGCGCGAATTCCTTACCCTTGTTGCTGGCGGCATAGCCGGTAAAAATCTCGTTGACCTTGTCCCAGCTTTTCAGCTTTTTCATGTTGGCAAGCCAGCGCTGCACATTGGGATAGGCGGCGAAATCGCAACCGATCAACTCGCCAATTGACACCAGCCCGGCACCGAAATAATCCGCGACGGTGATGTCGTTGCCGCAGAGATACTGGTTCTTCGCTCCGATCCAGTGGTCGTTGAGCAACTGCAACCATTTCTTCGAACCCGATTGACCCCAGGCAAGCACTTCGGCGTGGGCCTCCTCGCTCTTGCGTTTGTGATGCGGGAAAAGCTGCGGGTAGACGAGGTTGTAGCCGAAATCGCGATAGAAGCCGGTGTTGAGCCAATCCATCACCTCGTTGATCTTGGCGCGTTTCTTGATGTCGGCGGGATAGGTGGGTGACCCGCTCTTTTCCGCCAGATATTTCAGGATGGCCGAACTCTCGGTCAGGAGAAGATCGCCGTCCTCCAGAAGCGGCACCTGCCGGTTCGGATTGCGGGAGGCATAGGCCGGCTGGTGATGGGCGCCCGTCATCAGATCGACCACTTCTTCGTCGATCTCGATGCCATTTTCCGCGCAGAACAGACGGATGGGCCGCGACACGGTCGACACCGGGTTCATATAGAGCTTCATGGACATCTCCGCAGGGCAATCAGGTGAAGGACATTTTCGGCAATTTTTGAATCCTGGGGCGATCTCAAGAGACGTTTGTGCTCAAATTTAGCTCTAAAGACTGTTCTTAGTAGGGATATTGGGGGGCCTCGTTATACCCCTCGATACTCTCGCAAACTATTTCGGCGCGGTGTCGAGGAATAAGATTTCCGGCGCACCCTGCACGCCCGCTTTTCCCATGATCTGCTTGGTGGTATCGGCCGAGGCAAACACCTTCGCCTTTGCGATGTCCGCCATATCGAACAGAAGTACCAAATTGTTGGGGTTATCCGCCGATTGCATCACGCGCGGCTTTGTGAGCCCCGCCGTGTTGCGGCGTGCCTCGTCGGCATCGAACTGCGGGCGCCAAGTTGCGTAGGACGCAACCTTGTGATGAATAAGCATTGTGCCCGCCGCGCTTGCGACGCTGGGGACGGCAAAGAGCAACGCCGTTACGGCAATCTGAACAGATTTATTGAACATTCAATACTCCGGGTGATTGCGGTGATACAAACTGACTTACCACAGATGATGCCGGTTTGCAGACCAATATTAGAAACCCACAAAATTTCCCGATTCTGAATCACCCTTGCCAGACAGTGTAGGGCAAGATTGCCATCACTAAAGAACCAGCTACCCACCCCATCCCCAGCACATCGGATAGGCCGAGCAAAACCGTAAGTATGGGGAGCGTAGGTACCATCTGAGAAAATGGGGGGTGCCGGGGTAGTGGGGTCTGACCTAGGGGGATTTTGGATGGCCTAGGGGGGTGTCGTGAGACTAGGTGCCAGTCGGGCGGTGGCTAGAAGGCGCTGGTTAGGCTGGTCTTAGCGTTCAATTTTGTCGCGCATGTAAGTGTAGAACGCGACCAAGTCCCAGCGGGTCCGCTACAGGTCCGCGCGCCGCCCGTAATCAGGACCTGTTTCATACGGTCACTGTAAGACACTGATTTCAGGTGGGAAAGTGGTGGGTGATGCAGGGATCGAACCTGCGACAAGCTGATTAAGAGTCAGCTGCTCTACCAACTGAGCTAATCACCCACGCTGCCCGGCGGGTTTGGTCGCACCGTCAGGGACCGGCCTCATAACAGAGGCCTATCCCCCTGTCCATAAAGGCTTATGGAACCGGCTGTGAGTCTTTTTTCGGCTCAGATAATCCCGCCCGAATGGCGCGGAATCTCTACCTGGCGGTGGATATGCACGCTCATCAGGATGCCGAAACCCAGCATCACGGTCAGCATGGCGGACCCGCCATAGGACAGCAGCGGCATGGGGATGCCGACCACCGGAATCAGGCCCATCACCATCATCCCATTGATCATGATGTAGAAGAAGAAGTTCAGGACCACGCCCATCGCCACCAGCCGGCCGAACTGGCTGCGGGCGCTCATCGCCGTCTGCACGCTGTAAAAGATCACCACCGCGAACAGGATCAGCAGCGCCAGGGCGCCGACAAAGCCGAACTCCTCGCAGAAGCTGGTCCAGATGAAGTCCGTCTGTTTTTCCGGCAGGAAGTTCAACCGGCTCTGGGTGCCTTCCAGGAAGCCCTTGCCCGCCACCCCGCCCGAGCCGATGGCGATCTTGGCCTGGGTGATGTTCCAGCCCTTGCCCAATGCATCGGCGGCCGGATTGAGGAAGGTCTCCACCCGCGCCTTCTGATAGTCATGCAACACGAATTGCCAGGCCAGCGGGATCGACGCCGCGATGGCGCCCAGGGTCGGGCCAATCCACCACCAGCTCAGCCCAGCCAGGAACAGCAGCGCGCAGCCATCCATGACGATAATCAGGGTGGTGCCCAGATTGGGCTGCAGGAAGACGAAGATGGCGGGAATGCCAATCATCGCCAGCCCGATGGCCAGCGGCAGCGGCTTGGAGACATCCTCCATGCTCTTGCCATGGAGGAACCGCGCCAGCGCCAGAACCAGCGCGATCTTCATCAGCTCTGACGGCTGTAGCTCCATCGGACCGACGGAAATCCAGCGCTGGGCGCCCATGCCCATATGGCCGATGATTTCCACCGCCACCAGCAACAGAAGGGCGACGCCATAGGCCGGATAGGCTAGGCTCATCCACACCCGGATATCGATCATCGCCGCCATCAGCAGCACGATCAGGCCGAGGGTGAAATGGCCCAGCTGGCGCAAGGCCCAGGGATTGAAATTCCCGCCCGCCACCGAATAGAGCATGGCGATGCCGGCCATGCCGATCAGGGCGATCAGCAGCACCAGGCCCCAGTTCACCTCGAACAGTTTGTCGGCGAAGGACAGCGTGCGCTTGGCGGCGGCATAAGGACGGGGCGCCATCAGCCCCCCGCTTTCGACGGTGGCGCCGGCACGGCCGGGCTCTGCTTCCTGGGCGGCGCGGCGGCGGCGGAGGTCACAGGATAGGCGTTGGGCATCCGCGCCGGATCGCGCTGCTGGCAGAAATGCAGAATGTCGCGCGCCATCACCACATGCGGATGGCCAATGGCGCCATGCTCGATGATGTTGACGATGGCGTATCTGGGATTGATCACCGGCGCATAGCCGACGAACAGCGCATGGTCGCGCATCTTCCATTCCAGGTTCTGGTTCTTGGTCAGGCCGCGGGCGCGTTCTTCCCGGGTAAAACGGCGAACCTGGGCAGTGCCGGTCTTGCCCGCCATCTCGAAACCCGGCTCGGTGATACGCTCGGGATAGGCCGTACCGCCGGGCAGGTTGACCACCCGGTCAAGGCCGGTGCGCACGATGGCCAGCGCCTCCTCGCTGACATCCAGCTTCGCGGGTGCCTCGCGCGGCATCAGGCGACCACCGACCGAATGGACCAGGCGCGGGCTTACCGCCTTACCGCTGGCGACACGCGCCACCATCTGGACCAGCTGCAGCGGCGTGACCGTGACATAGCCCTGGCCGATGCCGACGCTGAGCGTATCGCCCTGCTTCCAGGCCCATTTGTAAGTTTTCTGTTTCCATTCCCGGCTGGGAATAAGGCCGCCGCGCTCGCCCGGCAGCTCAATACCGGTGGGGGCGCCCATGCCCAGCTTGCGCGCCATGGCTTCGATCTTGTCGATCCCCAGCCGGCGCGAAGTCTCGTAGAAAAACACATCGCAGCTGTGCTGGAGCGCGCCCACCACATCCAGCGAGCCGTGGCCTTTGCGCTGCCAGCAATGGAAAGCATGGCCGCCGAAATTGTACACACTGCTGCAATGGACGCGGTAATCGGGGGTGGCGATGCCCGCCTCCACCGCCGCCAGCGCCACCGCGGTCTTGAAGGTGGAGCCCGGCGGATAGGTGCCGCCCATCACCTTGTTGAGCAGCGGCTTGTGATCGTTGGTGGTGAGCTCGCGCCATTGCGCGCCGCTCAGCCCGTTGTTGAACCAGTTGGGATCGAAGCCGGGGGTGGAGGCCAACGCGATCACATCGCCATTGTGGACATCCATCACCACGCAGGCCGCGCTTTCCTCGCCCAGCTTGCTGGCTACCATCTGCTGCACCTGGCGGTCGATGGTGAGATAGACATCCTCGCCCGGCTCGCCCGCATCCTTGCCCAGTTCGCGGATGATGCGGCCATAGGCGTTGACCTCGACTCTGCTGGAGCCGGCGCGCCCGCGCACATGTTTGTCGAATTCTTTCTCGATGCCGCGCTTGCCGGTGTGATAGCCCGGCAGACTGAACAGGGCATCACTTTCCGCGGCTTTTTCCTCCGGCGATACCGAGGCGACATAGCCCAGTATGTGCACCGTCTCCTTGCCGAAGGGATAGTCGCGGCTTTCGCCGACATCGGGCTGCACGCCCGGCAGATAGGGCAGGTGCAGGTTGATGCGCGAGAAATCCTCCCAGGTCAGATTCTCCGCCACCGGCACGGGCACGAATTTCTTGTTGGCCGCGATGTCGCGCAGCACTTTCTTCTTCTGCTGGTCGGTGAGGTGGATCACCTTGCCGATCTGGTCCAGCGCATGTTCGACGCCCTCGCTCGCCTGTTCCGACACCAGCAGCACACGGTAATTGCGCCGGTTGTTGGCCAGTTCGACGCCGAAGCGGTCGACGATGCGGCCGCGCGGCGGCGCCAGCAGCCTTTGCGAGACGCGGTTGGCTTCCGCGTCCACCAGATACTGGTCACCGTCGCGGATCTGCAGCTGGTAGAGGCGGCCCGCCAGAACCGCGAACACAGCGGCCATGCCGCCGCCCATGCCCACCGAGCGGCGGGTGAAGGTGGCGTAGCGGCTTTTGTCCTTTTTATCGAACAGCGGCATCAGAAATCGCTCCGCGAAGCGCCCACCAGGCGGTGGTGGATGATCCCGACAACATAAACGGTCGGGACATAGAACAACACCGTCATCGCCAGTTCGCTGAGGAACGGCGCCAGCGGCGGGAAGTGCCAGTACAGCGCCGCGATGGTGAAATAGGCGCTAGCGCAGGCGACGGACGCCGTGGCCCCGAAACCGACCACGGCCACCAGGCCGGAAAGCCCGGCAAAACTGTCGCGCTGGCGCGCCACCACGGCATAGGTCAGGACAAAGGCCAAGGTCCAGACACCCGGCGGGCCGCCCGACACGATATCTTCGGCAATGCCGATGGTCAGCGCCGCGGCGGGTGTCATCAGGTCGGGCCTTACCAGGCACCAGAAATAGATCGGCAACAGCCCCAGCAGCGGCGGCGGCACCGCCCCGCCCAGCAGCGAGACGGGAATATTGGCGATAAACACGCCCAGAAGGCCGCACAGCAGCGGCACCAGCGCACCCAGAACGCGCTGGGTGGTCGTGCTGCCGGGACGTTCGAGCGCGGCCATGGCTATTCGGCCTCCGCCGACGCCGCTTCAGGCGACGGCAAAGCGTCATTGGTCGCAGCCGTTTCAGGCCTGGCCATCACGAGCGGCTTGGGCTTGGGGGCAGCCGGAACCAAAGCCGGCGTCGCCGCGACCGGGGGCGGAGGTGGCGGCTGCGGCTTCATGCCCGCGGCTTCCGCCGGCAATTGCACGGACGGAGGCAGTGCCTCGGGCGGCTGGGAGAAATTGAGGATTTCGACATCCTGGCTGGAGGACGCATCGGCCAGCAGGGCAACACGCCAGCCGCCACTGCCGTCATCGACCACTGTGCCGATGGGCAGCCCCGCCGGGAGCAATCCGCCGTCACCGGAACTCACCACCTGGTCGCCGGCATGTAGCGTCGTCTGCCGTGAGACGATATCCAGCACCGGCATCGTCGTATTGTCGCCGGTCATCATCGCCTGAACATTGCCGCTGCTGCCCACCGCCGAGGCGATGGTGACGGGAATGCGCGAATTGAGGTCGGTGAGCAGGATCATCCAGCTGGTGCGCTGTCCCGTGAGATAGATGCGCCCGATCATGCCGCGCGCATCCACCACCGCCTGACCGGGCATCGCTTTATCCTGTTTTCCCGCATCCAGCACCATGGTCTGCAGGAAGGGCCGGCTGGCCCGCCCGATCACCCGCGCCAGCACCGCATTGAGCTTGGGATCGGGCACGGCATGCAGCAGGGTCTGGTAGCGCGTCACCCGCCCCTGCAGCACGGTCGCCACGTTGCGCCACTGGCGCAGGCGGGCGTTTTCTTCCTTGAGTTTCAGATTCTGCTCATAGACTGAGAAGATCTCGGTGATGGAGCCGACGAAGCGGTCGAAGCCCTGCACCGGGGCGCGGACCTTCTCGAGCCCCGGGGCCATCCAGTCGGTGACCCGGGCGCGGGCCTGGTCGAACAGGCCCGATTGCGCCTTGCCCAGCAGCACCAGGACGATCGCCAGCGCAATGACAATGACCAGTGGCAACTGGGCATTGCGTTTGCGGGCGATCTTCCAGGCGTTTGCCATGCTGCCGCGGCCCCTGCCCGCGTGTCTTTAGAAAGCGGTGGACAGGACGTGCCGCATGCCCTTGGTATTTTCCAGGACACGGCCCGTGCCCAGCGCGACGCAGGAGAGCGGATCGTCGGCGATGGAAACCGGCAGGCCGGTTTCGTCGCGCAGCACCTGGTCCAGGTTGGCGAGCAGCGAACCGCCGCCGGTCAGGACAATGCCCTTGTCGACGATGTCGGCCGCCAGTTCCGGCGGGGTGGCTTCCAGCGCCACCTTCACCGCTTCCACAATCGCACCCACCGGTTCGGCCAGGGCTTCGGCGATGTGACGCTGGGTGATGGTGATTTCCTTGGGGACGCCGTTGAGCAGGTCGCGGCCCTTGATCTCCATGGTCACGCCATTGCCGTCCATCGGCAAAGCGGCGGAACCGATTTCCTTCTTGATGCGCTCGCTGGAGGCTTCGCCGATCAGCAGGTTCTGGTGGCGGCGGATATAGGCGATGATCGCCTCGTCCATCTTGTCGCCGCCGACGCGCACGCTGCGCGAATAGACGATGCCGCCGAGCGACAGCACCGCGACTTCGGTGGTGCCGCCGCCGATATCCACCACCATCGAGCCGGTGGGTTCGGACACGGGCAGGCCCGCGCCGATGGCCGCCGCCATGGGTTCTTCGATCAGGAACACCCGGCGGGCGCCGGCCGACAAAGCCGATTCCTGGATGGCGCGGCGTTCGACGGCGGTGGAGCCCGACGGCACGCAGACGATGATCATGGGATTAGCGAAGGAACGGCGATTATGCACCTTGCGGATGAAGTGCTTGATCATCTCCTCGGCGACTTCGAAGTCGGCGATGACGCCGTCGCGCATCGGGCGGATGGCCTCGATGTTGCCGGGCGTGCGGCCCAGCATCATCTTGGCGTCATTGCCGACGGCGCGGACGGATTTCTTGCCGCCGCGGGTGGTGATGGTTGCCACCACCGACGGTTCGTTGAGGACAATGCCGCGCCCTTTGACATAGACCAGCGTATTCGCCGTCCCGAGATCGATGGCCATATCGCTCGAAAGCGCGCCAAGAAGACTGCCGAACATGCTTAAATCCTGTCCATACCAGAGAAAACCAAATCCAAAACCTGCAAGCGCCGTTCCCTTGAACGGCCCCGGAGCGCTATTTCCGGAGCCGCGCATTTTAACAAAATCTTATCTCGCGACCGTTAACGCCTCGGGCGCGTGTTTTTCCCGTTTCACCAGCAAATTGTTCAGTGCATTCACATAGGCATAGGCGGCAGCCACCATGGTGTCCGTATCGGACGCCTTGCCGGTCACCGTGCGCCCATTTTCCTCCAAACGCACGCTCACTGTGGCCTGGGCGTCGGTGCCTTCGGTCACGGCGTTGATCTGGAACAGCTGCAGGGTGGCGGTGTGGGGATAGGCCTCGCGGATCGCCATGAAGATGGCATCCACCGGGCCGTCGCCGCTGGTGGTGACGCTCTTGACCGTGCCGAAGGCCTCCAGGGTCAGCGACGCCACCGGAATGATGCCGGTGCCCGATTCCACCCGCAGCGCCTTGATCGAAATGGCGTCATGGCCGCGCACGATCTCGTCGTCCACCAGGGCGGCGATATCCTCGTCAAAGATGTGCTTTTTCTTGTCCGCCAGTTCCTTGAAGCGCTTGAAGGCTTCCTCGAAAGCGTCGGTTTCCAGGACGTAGCCCATGGCTTCCAGCTTGTCGCGGAAGGCGTGTCGGCCTGACAGCTTGCCCAGCATCAGCGAGGTGGAATGCACCCCGACATCCTCGGGCCGCATGATCTCGTAGGTTTCGACATTCTTCAGCATGCCGTCCTGATGGATGCCGCTTTCATGGCTGAAGGCATTCTTGCCGACGATGGCCTTATTGTACTGGACCGGGAAGCCGGTGACGTTGCTGACCAGTTTCGAGGCGCGGTTCAGCATGGTGGTGTTGATGCCGGTGGTGAAGGGCATGATGTCCCTGCGCACCTTCAGCGCCATCACGATCTCTTCCAGCGCGGCATTGCCGGCGCGTTCGCCGATGCCGTTGATGGTGCATTCCACCTGCCGCGCCCCCGCCAGCACGCCGGCCAGAGAATTGGCCACCGCCAGGCCTAGGTCATTATGGACATGAGTGGAGAAGATCACCTTGTCGGCATTGGGTACGCGGTTGCGCAGCATGGTGATGATGTCGAAATATTCCTGCGGCGTGGAATAGCCCACCGTGTCGGGCACATTGATCACCGTGGCGCCGGACTGGATGGCGACATCGACGCAGCGGCACAGGAAGTCGGGCACCGTGCGGGTGGCGTCTTCGGCCGACCATTCCACTTCGCTGGTATAGTTGCGGGCCCGGACCACGCTAGCGCCGATGGCTTCCAGCACGGCGTTTTCGCCCATGTTCAGCTTGTGCTTCATGTGCACGGGGCTGGTGGAGATAAACGTGTGAATCCGGGGCCGAAACGCGCCTTTCAGAGCTTCGCCGGCGCGGTCGACATCCTTGAATCCGGCGCGGGACAGACCGCATACGCTGGCGCGTTTGACGATCTTGCTGATCTCCTGCACCGCCCGGAAATCACCGGGCGAGGAAATGGGAAAGCCGGCTTCGATGACGTCGACGCCCATTTCATCCAGCAGTTCGGCGATCTGCAGTTTTTCTTCATGCGACATCGCTGCGCCGGGCGACTGTTCGCCGTCGCGCAGGGTCGTGTCAAAGATTTGAATCGGTGTCGTTTCCATATTCGTGGTGGCCATGTCAAAAGTCCTTCTGTTCATCGCAGCTCGCGACTTGAATTCTCCGTTGCGTTGATCCCCTAACCACCCGGCGCGCGAACCATTCGCGCATCGTGAGCGACTAGGGGCTGCTAAGAAGAAGAAGCGCGTGCGAAGAACCGAGGGAATGACGGGGTTGAATGTTGGCGCACGCGAAATCGCGGGCGGAATATCCACCCGTCGCGATTTCGATATGCACGCCTTCCGTCATTGATCTGTCGCCGTTCCGCCCGTGAAAATTCACCGGTGCCTTACGCTGTAACCAACGGATAAATCAACGTTTTTTTCCAGCGTTTGGGCGTTTTTACGCCGCTTTTGCCCTGTGGCGCAATAGCGACAGGGGCATGGCCGGGAAAACGCCTCGCTCATCCCGGCGTAAATTTACATTGTAAACAATATCTTGCTTACCGCCCCCTGAAACGGGGACAGGCGAACGACCTTCCGCCTACGGAAAAGCGCCGGGGTTCCGGGCGGCCAACCGCCCATTTTTGTGACATTCAAAGTGGTTGCCTCGGCCCTCGAACGCGCCTATCGGGGCGGACGAACAATCGTTTGACCCTCCACCCCCTTTCGAGCACGCGGACATGAAAATCCTGCCGCCCGTCTCGATCGAAGCACGCCGCTTGCTCCCCAGCCGCTGGGACCTGCTGGCGGCGGTTCTGGTGCTGGGCTTTATCGTCGCCTTTGCCGATGCCAGCCGACTTCTCGTGCAGCCTCTGTCGAGCATTTCCGCAGGGCATCTGAGCCTCGATCCCGCCCTGCTCCCCGGCTACGCCCTGCGCACAGGCTTGCGGATGCTGCTGGCGATGGGGGTCTCGCTGGCCTTCACCTTCACCTATGCCACCTGGGCGGCCAAGAATCCGCGCGCCGGCACGCTTCTGGTGCCTTTGCTGGACATCCTGCAATCGGTCCCGGTGCTGGGCTTCCTGTCGGTGACGGTGGTGTGGTTCCTGTCGCTGTCGCCGGGACGCATCTTCGGCGCCGAGCTGGCCTGCGTCTTCGCCATCTTCACCAGCCAGGCCTGGAACATGGCCTTCAGTTTCTACCAGTCGCTGCGCACCGTGCCCGAGGACCTGACCGAGGCCGGGCGGATGTTCGGCCTGTCCGCCTGGGCGCGGTTCTGGCACATCGAGGCGCCCTTCGCCATGCCGCCGCTGATCTGGAACATGATGGTGTCCATGTCCGGCGGCTGGTTCTTCGTCACCCTGTCCGAGGCCATCAGCGTCGGCCAGACCAGCGTCGCCCTGCCCGGCATCGGCTCCTATATCGCGGTGGCAATCGCCCAGAAGGACATGACCGCCATCCTCTATGCCATCCTCGCCATGCTGGTGGTGATCCTGATCTACGACCAGCTCCTGTTCCGCCCGCTGGTGGCCTGGGCCGACCGGTTCCGGATCGGCGACGAACAGGCCGATGACCCGCCGCAAAGCTGGGTGTTCAACATGCTGCGCCGCTCGCGCCTGATCGACTGGATGACGGCGCCGTTCGAGCAGATGATGCGCTGGAGCTACCGCTTCCAGCCGCCCTCCTTCGGCGTGCGCGCCGCCCTGCGGGACGGCGATAGCCGGCTGGCAGATATCCTCTGGTACGCCATCCTGGGCGTGCTGGGCCTGTATGCCGCCTTCCGCGTCACGGCCTTTGCCTATGCCAATCTGAGCTGGGGCGATCTGGGCACGGCGGTGGGCCTTGGCTGCCTGACCCTGTTGCGGGTGATGGTGCTGATCGTGCTGGCCAGCCTGATCTGGACCCCCATCGGCATCTATGTCGGCCTGCGCCCGCGCCTGACCCGCATCGTGCAGCCGGTGGCGCAATTCTTCGCCGCCTTTCCCGCCAACATCCTGTTCCCGCTGGCCGTGTCGGTGATCGTCGCCTGGTCGCTCAATCCCGACATCTGGCTGTCGCCGCTGATGGTGCTGGGGACCCAATGGTACATCCTGTTCAATGTCATTGGTGGGGCCAGCACCATCCCCAAGGAGCTGATGGATGCCGGCGACAATTTCGGCGTCAAAGGCTGGCTGTGGTGGAAGAAGATCGCGCTGCCGGCGGTGTTTCCTCACTACCTGACCGGCGCGATCACCGCCTCGGGCGGCACCTGGAACGCCTCCATCGTGGCGGAGGTCGCCAACTGGGGCGATACCAAGCTGCGCGCCCATGGCCTGGGCGCCTATATCGCCGACGCCACCCAGGCCGGCGATTTCCGTCTTGTCGTGCTGGGCATCGCGGTGATGGCCTTTTTCGTGGTGGTGGTGAACCGCCTCATCTGGCGACCGCTTTATTGGTACGCCGAACGCAAGTACCGTTTGACCTGATCTGAGAAGCGGGCATGACCAATCTTCTGGAAGTCCACAATGTACGGCGATCCTTCCCCCGCGGCGGCGGCGAGGAATTGCTGGTGCTCGACGACGTCAACCTGACCCTGAAGGAAGGCGAGATTGTCGGCCTGCTGGGCCGTTCGGGTTCGGGCAAGTCCACCTTGCTGCGCCTGATCGCGGGGCTGGCCCGGCCGCAGGGCGGCAGCCTGACCTATATGGGCGCGCCCATCGAAGGCCCGGCGCAGGGCGTCGCCATGGTGTTCCAGGGCTTTGCGCTGTTTCCCTGGATGACGGTGCTGGAGAATGTGCAATTGGGCCTGGAAGCCCTGGGCCTGCCACAGGCCGAAATCCGCAGCCGCGCTTTGGCCGCGATCGATCTGATCGGGCTGGACGGTTATGAAAGCGCATATCCGCGCGAATTGTCCGGCGGCATGCGCCAGCGCGTCGGCTTCGCCCGCGCCGTGGTGGTGCATCCCAATATCTTGCTGATGGACGAACCCTTCAGCGCCCTGGATGTGCTGACCGCCGAAAACCTGCGCACCGACCTGGTGGAACTGTGGGGCAACGGCAAGCTGCCGATCAAGGGCATCATCCTGGTCACCCACAATATCGAAGAAGCGGTGCTGATGTGCGACCGGGTGCTGCTGTTCTCGTCCAGTCCGGCCAAGGTCAGCGCCGACATCGCCATCAACCTGCCCCAGCCGCGCGACCGCACCAGCCGCGAGTTCGAGGATTATGTCGACCAGATTTATGTCGAAATGACCGCGCGGCGGATCGAGCGGCTGCGCCAGGCGCAAAGCGACACCGGCACCAACATGGTGCTGGCCCATGTTTCGCCCAACCAGATTTCCGGCCTGATCGAGGCCCTGGCGGCGGCGCCCTATGACGGCAAGGCCGACCTTCCCGACATCGCCTATGAACAGGAACTGGAAGTGGACGAACTCTTCCCGGTGGCCGAAGCCATGCAGCTGCTGCGGCTGGCGGAAGTCGAAGGCGGCGACATCAAGCTGACCCACATGGGAAAACGCTTTGCCGACGGTGAGATGAACGAGCGCAAGGAGATTTTCTCCCGCGCCCTGATGAGCCATGTGCCGCTGGCCGCCCATATCCGCAAAGTGCTGGACGAACGCGCCAGCCATTCTGCACCCAAGACCCGCTTCCTGGACGAGCTGGAAGATCACATGCCCGAGGATACGGCGGAGGAAACGCTGAAGACGGTGGTGAGCTGGGCGCGTTTCGGAGAGCTGTTCTCCTACGACGACGACGCCGCGTCATTCAGTCTGGAAAATCCGACTTAACCTTTTGTCATTCCCGCGAAAGCGGGAATTCATCTTCCGCTTCAACAAAAAATTGGATTCCCGCTTTCGCGGGAATGACAAGGTATGGTGGATCAGACAGGTTTAGGTTTCACGGTCGCCGCCGCCAGCTTGGCGCGGGCGCGGGCCTGGTCGGTATTGTCGCCGCGCGCCAGCGCCACGCCCATGCGGCGCTTGGCAAAACTTTCCGGTTTTCCGAACAGGCGCAGGTCGGTGCCCGGCACTTTCAACGCGTCTTCGACGTCTAAAAAACGCATCGCCTTGGCATCCACGCCACCATAGATCACCGCCGAGGCGCCGGGCGACGACATTTGCGTGTTGACCGGCAGGCCCAGGATGGCGCGGGCATGGAGGGCGAATTCTGATTGGTGCTGCGAGACCAACGTCACCAGGCCGGTATCATGCGGCCTTGGGGAAACTTCCGAGAACCACACCTCATCGCCCTTCACGAACAGTTCGACACCGAAAACCCCCAAGCCCCCAAGCGCGCCTGTGACCTTGGCGGCCATGTCGCGAGACCGCGCCTTGGCGGTATCGCTCATCGGCTGGGGCTGCCAGCTTTCGACATAGTCGCCGTCCTTCTGGACATGGCCGATCGGCTCGCAGAAATGGGTGCCGTCGGCGGCGCGCACGGTCAGCTGGGTGATCTCGAAGTCGAAAATGATCTCGGCTTCCACCATCACGCGGGCCTCGCGCACCCGTCCGGCGCTCAGCGCCCTGTCCCAGGCGACCACCACATCGTCAGGCGATTTCAGCCGCGACTGGCCCTTGCCCGAGGACGACATCACCGGTTTCACAAAACAGGGAAAGCCGATCCGGGCCGACGCCGCCTTCAACTCGTCCAGCGAGGAGGCGAAAGCATAATCAGAGGTCGGTAGCTTCAATTCTTCCGCCGCCAGCACCCGGATGCGCTCACGGTTCATGGTGATATGGGCGGCCCGCGCCGTGGGAATGACGGTGCAGAGCTTGTCGGCCTCGATCCGCACCAGTTCGTCGGTGGCCAGCGCCTCGATCTCCGGCACCAGGAAATCGGGCCTTTCATGCTCGACCAGGGCGCGCAGCGCGCGCGCATCGGTCATGTCGATCACATGGCTGCGATGGGCCACCTGCTGGGCGGGGGCATTGGCGTAACGGTCCACCGCGATGGTTTCGACGCCCAGCCGCTGCAATTCGATAATCACTTCCTTGCCCAGCTCACCGGATCCCAGCAGCATCACCTTGACGGCAGCTTTCGATAGCGGCGTGCCCAGGGTCATGGCAGTTGTTCGCCATACACTTTGGTGAAGGCATCCATCAGGATTTTGCGGTCGGCGGGCTGGCCGGTGACCTGGATGGCATCGTCCTGCATCACCACGCCGGGCGAGGCGCGCTCGATCCAGATATGCGAGGTGGGAACGACCCAGCTGGAATCATCCAGCGTGCCTGCCGCGATGAAGACCAGCGCGGAAGACGCCATATTGTGATGAAACAGGCGGGTGCCGCAGACGGCGCAGCGCTTGATGTCCAGCTCACGCCCGGAATCCGCCCGCTTGCGGTAGCTCTGGGTTTCGCCGGCACAGGAAAAAGCAGTGCTGTCCGCGATCAGCATGATGACATTGGTCGCGCCGGTCGTCTTCTTGCAGTCGGTGCAGTGACAGGCATTGACCGCCAGCGGACGGGCGTTCAGCACGTAACGCACCGCGCCGCAGAGACAGCCACCAGAATAGGGCGGCGGCGGAATCTGCGGGCGCTGCGTCATGGTTTAATTCTTTGCGACGTCGACGAGCTTATTTTTCGCAATCCAGGGCATCATGGCGCGCAGCTTGGCGCCGACTTCCTCGATCTGGTGGGCGTCGCCGATGGCGCGGGTGGCCTTGAAGCTGGACTGGCCGGCCTTGTTTTCCAGCACCCAGTCGCGGGCGAACTTGCCCTGCTGGATGTCCTGCAAGACGCGCTTCATCTCGGCCTTGGTTTCGGCGGTGATGATGCGCGGGCCGGTGACGTACTCGCCATATTCCGCAGTGTTGGAGATGGAGTAATTCATGTTGGCGATGCCCCCTTCATAGATCAGGTCGACGATCAGCTTCACTTCGTGCAGGCATTCGAAATAGGCCATTTCCGGGGCATAGCCGGCTTCGACCAGGGTTTCGAAACCAGCGCGGATCAGCTCCACGAGGCCACCGCAGAGCACGACCTGCTCGCCGAACAGATCGGTTTCGCATTCTTCCTTGAAGTTGGTCTCGATGATGCCGGCGCGGCCGCCGCCGATGGCGCTGGCATAGGACAGGCCCAAGTCATGGGCGTTGCCGCTGGCGTCCTGGTGGACGGCGATCAGGGTCGGCACGCCGCCGCCCTTGAGATATTCGCCGCGCACGGTGTGGCCGGGGCCCTTGGGGGCCACCATCAGCACGTCCATGTCGGGGCGCGGCTCGATCAGCTTGAAATGGACATTGAAGCCATGGGCGAACAGCAAGGCGGCACCCTGCTTCATGTTGTTCTTGAGCTCGTCCCTGTAAATGTCGGCCTGCAATTCGTCGGGCGTGGCCATCATCATCACATCGGCCCACTTGGCGGCGTCAACGACGCTCATCACCTTGAAGCCCGCGCCTTCGGCCTTCTTGGCCGAGGCACCGGGACGCACCGCGATCACCAGATCCTTGACGCCGCTGTCGCGCATGTTCTGGGCATGGGCATGACCCTGCGATCCGAAACCGATCACGGCCACTTTCTTGTTCTTGATCAGATTGAGATCGGCATCCCGATCGTAATAAACGCGCATCTTTTAGCTCCTAAACCCTTCTTGTCATGGCCCGGTTTATCCGGGCCATCCATTTTAAAACCAAACATCGTCCCAACTGGGTGGCCCGCACTCCGGCGGACCATGACAGCAGGTTGATTACATAGCCTCCGGGCCGCGGGAAATCGCGGCGACGCCGGTACGGGACACATCCACCAGGCCCAGCGGACGCATGAGTTCGATAAAGCTGTCGATCTTGGCGGGCGCGCCGGTGATCTCGAAGACGAAACTGGCATGGGTGGTGTCCACCGGGCGGGCGCGGAAGGCGTCGGCCATGCGCAGTGCCTCGACCCGCTTCTCGCCGGTGCCGGCCACCTTAATCAGCGCCATTTCGCGCTCGATGCCGGCCTTGGCCGACGTCCAGTTGGTGACGGCATGGGTGGGCACCAGGCGGCGCAGCTGGCTTTCGATCTGCTCGATCACCTCGGGCGTGCCGCTGGTGACGATGGTGATGCGCGAGGTGCGCGCCATCGGGTCGACCTCGGCCACCGTCAGGCTCTCGATATTGTAGCCGCGGCCCGAAAACAGCCCGACCACACGCGCCAGCACGCCCGCCTCATTGTCCACCAGGACGGTGAGGGTGTGGCGCTCGTTCTCGGCGCTCTGCTTGACTTTGGTATCGTGCATCTCAGACAAGCATCTTTCCGGCGTCGCTGATCTCGCCCCCGTCGTCCGGCGACAGCAGCATCTCATTATGCGCCGCACCAGACGGGATCATGGGATAGCAGTTCTCGGTCGGATCCACGCGGCAGTCGAACAGCACCGGCCTCCTGACGCTGAGCATTTCCTGGATCTTGCCGTCCAGTTCCGACGGCTTGTCGGCGCGCAGACCGACGCAGCCAAAGGCATCCGCCATCTTGACGAAATCGGGCAGCGCCTCGGAATAGGAATGCGAATAACGCTTGCCGTGCAGGATTTCCTGCCATTGGCGCACCATGCCCATATATTCGTTGTTCAGGATGAAGATCTTGATCGGCAGGTCGTACTGCATCGCGGTCGACATTTCCTGCATAGTCATCTGCACGCTGGCTTCGCCGGCGATGTCGATCACCAGCGCATCCGGATGGGCGATCTGCACGCCCACCGCCGCCGGCAGGCCATAGCCCATGGTGCCCAGCCCGCCGGAGGTCATCCAGTGGTTGGGCTCGTTGAAATGGAAACGCTGCGCCGCCCACATCTGATGCTGGCCGACTTCCGTCGTCACATAGACGTCCGAGCGGTGCTTGGTCAGTTCATACAGCCGGTCGATGGCATGTTGCGGCTTGATGATGCTGTCGGAATTTCGATAGGATAGCGACTTCTTCCCGCGCCACTGGTCGATCTGCGTCCACCACTCCTTCAGCGCCGCGCCCTGGACTTTGTGCTTCTGGGTCTTCCAGAAGCGGACCATCTCGCGCAACGCCTTGGTGGCGTCGGCCACGATGGGCAGGTCCACCCGCACGATCTTGTTGATCTGCGAGGCGTCGATATCCAGGTGGATCTTCTTCGACTTGGGCGAGAAGGAGCTGACCTTGCCGGTGCAGCGGTCGTCAAAGCGCGCGCCCAAGCAGATCATCACGTCGCAATCATGCATGGCGTGATTGGCTTCCCAGGTGCCGTGCATACCCAGCATACCCAGCCATTCCGGACGCGATGCCGGAAAAGCGCCCAGCCCCATCAGGGTCGAGGTCACCGGAAAGCCGGTCAGGTCCACCAGCTCGCGCAGCAGCGCGGACGCCTCAGGCCCCGAATTGATGATGCCGCCGCCGGTATAGAAGAGCGGCTTCTTCGCCGCCGCCATCATCTCCACCGCCTTGACGATGGACGACAGGTCGGGATCGGTCTTGGGGCGATACGTGCGGTGATGGACAGACTGCGGCCCCAGATAGGAACCGGTCTGGAACTGCACATCCTTGGGAATATCGACCAGCACCGGACCCGGGCGGCCCGTGGTGGCGATCTCGAACGCCTCGTGCAGCACGCGGCTCAGATCGCCGATGTGCCGCACCAGCCAGTTGTTCTTGGTGCAGGGCCGGGTGATGCCGACCGTGTCGCATTCCTGGAAGGCGTCGGTGCCGATCAGATGCGTCGGCACCTGGCCGGTCAGCACCACCAGCGGAATGGAATCCATCAGCGCGTCGGTCAGGCCGGTCACGGCATTGGTGGCGCCGGGACCGGAGGTCACCAGCACCACGCCGGGCTTGCCGGTGGAGCGGGCATAGCCTTCGGCGGCATGGACCGCGCCCTGTTCGTGGCGCACCAGCACATGGGTGATGCCTTCGACCTGGAACAGCGCATCATAGATCGGCAGCACCGCACCGCCGGGATAACCGAAGATGTGGGTGACGCCCTGATCCTTGAGCGCGCGGATGACCATCTGCGCCCCGCTCATCGCCTGGGCGCCTTCCGCGGCAGCCGCCGCGTCCTTCAATGTGTCGTCCTTGTCCATGACCGTCCCTCGAAATTCCAATGCTCGTAATTCCACCAAAGATAAAGGGGCGTTTCCGCCCCTTGTCCGCATGGCCGCCCTGCCCAAAACGAAGCGTCAGCTTCGTTGGGTGTGCGGCCTAGGAATTACGAGCTTTGCGTTCATGGCGGCGGAACTTAAGGATGCTGCGGCGCGGCGTCAAGCAATTTCACGCAGGAATTTGACCAAATTTAGCAATAATATTGCTACGTAACGGGTCATACCAGATATAATGTGGCATACGGTTGCGAAACCACGTCATCTGGCGTTTGGCGAATTGCCGTGTCGCGGTGATGGCGGCGTCCAGCGCCTCGGCCCGGCCCAGCTCGCCGGCGGCCAGGGCCTGCAGGGGCCGCAGGCCCAGAAGCTTGGCGGCGGGCAGGGCGGGGGCCAGACCGGCCAGCGCGGCGGCCTCTTCCAGCCCGCCCTGCTCCACCATCTGTTCAAAGCGCCGGGCGATGCGCGCGCGCCGCTCGCCGCGCGGCGGGTCCAGCACAAAGGCTGCAAGCCGGCCGCCCAGAATGGGTTGGGTGGGGGCGTCTTGCCACTCTGCCAGCGGGCGACCGGTCGCCGCGAACACTTCATAGGCTCGCAGCACCCGCTGCGGATCGCTGGGGCGCAGCCTGGATGCGGTCAGCGGATCGCGCTGCGCCAGGCGCGCATGCAAACCCTCCACCCCGATCTCTTCCAGCAGGCCGCGCGCGGCATCGCGTATGGCGGCAGGGATTGGCGGGATATCGGCCAGCCCGTCGGTCAGGACGGAAAAATACATGCCGGTGCCGCCGACGAAAATCGGAATGCGGTTCATGGCGCGCACCTTCGCCAGCGCCGCCATGGCATCGTCACGCCAGCGCCCCACCGAATAGACCTCGCTTGCGCCGACATGGCCGTACAGAAGATGCGGCACGCGGGCCTGGTCTTCGCGCGATGGCTGCGCCGTCAGGATGGGCGCTTCGCGATAGACCTGCATGGAATCGGCATTGATGATCGCGCCGTTGATCGCTTGCGCTAGCGCCAGCGCCTCGCGCGACTTGCCGCTGGCGGTGGGGCCTGCAATAAGGACGGCGTCAAATTCCATGCGTGAACAATGTTTGTTCTGAACGTCATCGGCAAGGGCGCGGACCCCAAACTGTTCTCAGGCCTGGGCAGCGGCGACGCGCAAATCCTGTCGCCCGGCCATGCCTTCGACCTGCCGGTTGTCGGCATCGCCGCGCTGATCGCGGCGCGCGACATCGCCGCCGACCTGCCGCTGGACATCAACCTGGTGAAGACGGCGCAGCGGCGCAAAAAGCTGCTGATCGCCGACATGGATTCCACCATCATCAATGTCGAATGCCTGGACGAATTGGCGGACATGGCCGGGCTGAAACCCCAGATTGCCGCCATCACCGAACGCGCCATGCGCGGCGAACTGGAATTCGAAAGCGCGCTGCGCGAGCGGGTGGGAATGCTCAAGGGCCTGAAGCTGGATGCGCTGGAGCGCACTTATGCCGAGCGGGTGCGTCTGAATCCCGGCGCAAAATCTCTGCTGGCCACGATGCGCTCCTATGGCGCCCATACCATGCTGGTCTCGGGCGGCTTCGGCTATTTCACCCAACGGGTGGCGCAGGCGGCGGGCTTTCATGCCGAGCGCGGCAACATCCTGCTCGATGACGGCGTGGCGCTGACCGGCGAGGTCGCCGCCCCGATCCTGGGCCGCGAAGCCAAGCTGGCGGCGCTGGAAGAAGCGGTCGCGACCTTGAAAATAGACTTTTCCGAAACCCTGGCGGTGGGTGACGGCGCCAACGACCTCGCCATAATCCAGCGCGCCGGGCTGGGCGTGGCCTATCACGCCAAGCCGGTGGTGGCCGAAGCGGCGGGCGCCGCGATTGACCATAACGACCTGACGGCCCTGCTGTACCTGCAAGGGTACAGCGACGCGGAAATCGTTAGATCGGATTGAAATGCGCGAAGGCGTGCTGGGCTTCGGGCAGCGAGGACAGGGGCACAAAATCCATCACCGCGCTCATCGCTTTCCAGTGGGCGCCGATCTCGGCGATGCCAGGTGCACCACGGGATTTCTCAAGCGATTCCCATTCGAAGATTTCGACCAGTTCGCCGTCCTTGCCGGCGCCCTGCACCACGGTGCGGTCGGTGATGAGATTGTGCTGCCGCAGCAGCGGCACATGGCCTTGCATCAGCAGGCGGGCCTCTTCCTCATGGCCGGGATGCGGCTTGTAGGAACAGATAACAAGAACGCCCATCACGCCCTCCTAATTGAGACGCAACCCTACGAACGTTAAATCACCGCCCCGGCTGATCAGCAGCAGCGCCACTTTCTTGCCGGCCTTGGCGTCGGCTTCGACCTTGCGGGAAATCTCGTCCGGTGTCTTCACCGGCTGGCTGGAAATTTCCACGATCACATCGCCCACCCGCACATTCTTCTCGCCGGCGGGGCTGCCGCTTTCCACCGCGGTCACCAGCACGCCCTGCACGCTGCCGCCAACCTTGAACTTGGCGCGCGCGGCGCCGTCCAGCACGCCCAGCGACAGCCCCAGCTGCGCCAGCCGCGACTGGGTCTTTAGCGGCGCGGGCGGAGCCTTCCCCGCACGGTCAGGCTTGGCGTCGTCGGCCAACTTCAGAACCGTGATGCGCAAGTTCTGCTTCTGACCCCGGCGCACCAAGTCCATGCTGACCGTCTTGCCGATCGGCGTGTCGGCCACGATGCGCGGCAGGGCGCGTTCATCGCCCACCGGCTTACCGTCAAAACCGGTGATCAGGTCGCCGTTGCGTAGGCCCGCCCGCGCGCCCGGGCCGCCGCCGGTCACGTTGGTCACCAGCGCCCCGCGCGTATTGGACAGTCCGAGGCCCTCAGCGATTTCCGTCGTCACCTGCTGAATCTTCACGCCGATCCAGCCGCGCTTCGCGGTGCCGAACTGGCGCAGCTGCCCCACCACCTGCCGCGCGAGATTGGAGGGAATGGCAAAGCCAATGCCGACGCTGCCGCCCGAGGGCGAGAAGATCGCCGAATTGATGCCGATGACATTGCCGTCCATATCGAACAGCGGGCCGCCCGAATTGCCGCGATTGATCGGCGCATCGGTCTGGATGAAATCGTCATAGGGACCGTTGTTGATGTTGCGGTTGCGCGCCGAGACGATGCCCGCCGTGACGCTGGAGCCGATGCCGAAAGGATCGCCGATGGCAATCACCCAGTCGCCGATCTGTGCCTTGTCGCTGTCGCCGAACCGGGTGGCGGGCAGTGGGTTTTTCGACGTCACTTTCAGCAGCGCCAGATCGGTCTTGGCGTCGCGCCCCACCACCCGGGCCGGCAGGGAGATGCCGTCGCTGAGGATCACCGTGATGATGTCGCTGTTGTCGATCACGTGATTGTTGGTGACGATATAGCCGCTGGGATCGATGATGAAACCGGAGCCCAGCGACGTGACATGGCGCGGCTGGTTGGAGCGCGGCCCGAGAAAATTCTTGAACAGGTCTTCCAGCGGCGAGCCGGGCGGCAATTTCGGCAGCGCGGTCTGGGGCGGCGCCTTCAGGGTCTGGCTGGTGGAGATGTTTACCACGGTCGGCAGAAGTCGCTTGGCCAACTCAGCGAAGGAATCCGGCGCGGTCCGTGCCAGCGCCACGCCCGCAAAACCGCAACCCAGCGCAAGCGTCAGAATGGCACACAGAATCTTTAGAACGCGCATATGTCCGCTACCCAGGAGGAATCGACGGCCAGTCTAGGCAGGGAAAAACGTAACAAACAGGGCAAAAACCTGCATCGGACGCGGTTTTTTCGCGTTCCGCGCGCCCGACGCTGCCGCGGGGTTCCCGGGCACGGAGATTGAATGATCGAAGGCCATGAGACCCCGCGATGCCCATGGTAAATTGGTGACCCTGCTGTGCGTGGTGCTGGTGACCAGCAGCAGCCTGCTGCTGCTGTCGGGCTGCGGCGGCGGCTTTTTGCCCGAGCAGAAGGTGCAGACCGCCAGCCCGTTCCAGACCTATGACCAGGTGGTGGAATCCTTCGACCAGATCGTCCCGAACATGACCCGCGCCGACGATCTGCCCAACCTGGGCTTCGACGCGCGCACCAGCAATGCCGATATCCTGTCCTATCTGGGCCTCGAGGAACGATTCCTGCCCGCCGCCGGTGTGCGCTGGGAACATCTCAACCCCGCCGTGCGGGCCTGCATCCGCCCAGAGCTTTACTGCACCGGCTATGTCTTTCGTCCCAACCGCACCACCAGCAAGCGCATCGGCAATACCGTGGCCGACCTGCTGGGTTTCCAGCGCATCACCCACAGTACCCGCTGGTCGGCCGAGATCATCCTGCTGGTGATGAATGGCCGCGTCATTCACAAGGTCTTTTCGGGCAATCCGCGCACCGACAGTCTGGAAGACAAGCGCCAGCCGCTGGGCCCGCTGCAGGATGTCGGCGGGGTGCTGTCGCGCGCGGCGGGCAACGCGACTTCTTTCTAGGATTTGGGCGGCACGGGCGTTATATCCTGCGCCCATGACAGTCATCCGCGACGATGTGCTCAAAGCGCTCGACCAGGTGGTGGACCCGGCCAGCGGGCGCACCGTGGTGCAGCAGGACATGATCCAGGGACTGGTCGTCAAGGACGGCCATGTCGGTTTTGTGCTGGAAGTCGCGTCCGGCCGCGCCCCCCAATCAGAACCCTTGCGCAAAATCTGCGAAGCGATGGTGCTGGGCGTGAAGGGCGTGGAATCCGTCACCGCCGTGCTGACCTCTCATGACGGTCATGGGCATGACGAACAGGGCCATGCCCATCACGACCATGCCCACGCGCCCCCCGGCGCGCCACAGGCGCGCCAAAATCAACAAAAGCCTGCCGTCGCCCGCCAGGCGCCGCCGCCGCCTTCCGGCATTCCCGGCGTCGCCACCATCATCGCGGTGGCGAGCGGCAAGGGCGGCGTCGGAAAATCCACCGTCGCGGTCAACCTGGCGCTGTCGCTGTCGCGGCTGGGGCTGAAGGTCGGATTGCTCGACGCCGATGTCTATGGCCCGTCGCTGCCGCGGCTGATGGGGATCACCGAAAAGCCGGAAAGCGATGGCAAGAAACTGAAGCCCATCGAGAAGTACGGCATCAAGACCATGTCGATCGGCTTCCTGGTGGAGGAAGAACAGGCGATGATCTGGCGTGGCCCCATGGTGCAGTCCGCCCTGACCCAGATGCTGAGCGATGTCGAATGGGCGCCGCTGGACGTTCTGGTGCTGGACATGCCGCCCGGCACCGGCGATGCGCAGCTCACCATTGCCCAGCGCGTGCCGCTGAAAGGCGCGGTGATCGTCTCCACGCCGCAGGACATCGCCCTGATTGACACCAGGAAGGGCATCACCATGTTCCAGAAAACCCAGGTGCCGATCCTGGGCGTGGTGGAGAATATGAGCATGTTCACCTGCCCCGATTGCGGCTCGTCCCACGACATCTTCGGTCATGGCGGGGCGCGCGAGACGGCGGAAAAGCTGGGCGTGCCGTTCCTCGGCGAAATTCCGCTGGTGCCGCGCATCCGCGAAACCTCCGACGCCGGCACGCCAGTCAGCGTTTCGGTGCCGGATGGCCCTGAAGCGAAGGCTTTCCTGGAATTGGCGAAGAAAGTGGCGGCGTCGCTGCAAACCGCCAGCAAAGCGGCGCCAAAAATTATTATCGAGTGAGAGTTACGTAGCTGTAGCGCAGCCCGTCCGGCGTGACGTGGCTTTCGCGCGCCGTTTCCACCCAACCGGAACGGTCGAATTCAAACTTGGCATCGCCATCAAAGGCCTGATGCACTTCGGTGAGTTCGATACGCGTCGCCATGGGCAGGGCGGTGGCATAAATTTTCCCACCGCCGATCACCATGACGGTCCCCGATGTGCCCGCCATCGCTTCACCGAGCGACGCCGCCGTGACTGCGCCGTCGGCCCGCCAGTCCTTCTGCCGTGTCACCACCACATTGGCGCGGCCGGGCAACGGTTTCCTGAGCAGCGAATCCCAAGTCTTGCGGCCCATCACCACTGTATGGCCCATGGTCAGCGCCTTGAAGCGCTTCATGTCCTCGGAAATATGCCACGGAATTTTTCCGTCTTGTCCGATGACGCCATTCTCGGCTACCGCCACCACCAGCACGATCTCGCTCATGGGCTTGCCAGTTTTTTCAAGGCGTCACCCTGCAGCCGATAGGTGACCCACGCCTCCTGCGGCTTGCCGCCCAGACTCTTGTCGAATTCGATGGACGATGCATTCCAGTCCAGTACCCGCCATTCCATATAGCCGCCTTCGCGCATCGCCACCGCCGCCAGATGCGCCAGCAAGGCCCGTCCCAGCCCGCGCCCGCGAAATTCAGGCCGCACAAAAAGATCTTCCACATAGACGCCGCGCGCCGCACCGAAGCTTTTATAGGCCCAGTACCAGCTGACGATTCCTGCCGGCGCGGCGTCCAGGAAGGCGAGGTCGCAGCGGCAGACCGGCTTGTCCCCCAGCATGTCGCGGACGATGGCGGCCTCGCTCAATGCGAAGGGCTGCTGTTCATACGCCGCCAGTTCCCCCAGCAGGGCCAGGATGACGGGCGCGTCGGCGGGCGTGGCGCTCTGGATGGAAAAATCGCTCATGGGCCGATCCTAGCGTCGAATGAGGCTCGGTTTACGGGGCTTTTGGAGCCATCCACAACATGCGGCACCTTTGCCCTTACAGCCTGCCAGCTACCTGCTATAAGCCGCCACCGTGCCTGTGGCTCCCCACGGGTTGAGCACCAGAAGGTACGGAAATACAGCATGTCCAACGTGACGGTAATCGGCGGCCAGTGGGGCGACGAAGGCAAAGGCAAGATCATTGACTGGCTGTCGAACCGCGCCGACATGGTGGTGCGGTTCCAGGGCGGCAACAATGCCGGCCATACCATCGTGGTGGGCGAGAAGACCTACAAACTGTCTCTGCTGCCTTCCGGCGTGGTGCAGGGCAAGCGCTCGATCATCGGCAATGGCGTGGTGGTCGATCCCTGGTCTCTGCTGGAAGAGATCGCCAAGGTCGGCGCCGCCGGCCTGCGCGTGACACCCGAAATTCTGGTGCTGGCGGAAAATGCCGTGCTGGTGCTGCCGCTGCACCGCGAACTCGATGCGCTGCGCGAAGAAGCCACCACCCAGAAGCTGGGCACCACCAAGCGCGGCATCGGTCCCGCTTATGAAGACAAGGTGGGCCGCCGCGCCATCCGCGCCATCGACCTGAAAGACCCCGCCACCCTGCCCGGCAAGATCGAGCGGCTGCTGGCGCATCACAATGTGCTGCGCAAAGGCTTCGGCGTGGCGGAAGTCGATGCCGGCGCACTGCTGACCCTGCTGAACGAGATCGCGCCCAAGATCGCGCCGTTCCTGGGTTCGTCCTGGCGCGAGCTGGATGCCGCGCGCAAGGCGGGCAAGCGGGTGCTGTTCGAAGGCGCCCAGGCGGTGCTGCTGGACATCGACCATGGCACCTATCCCTTCGTCACCTCCTCCAACACGGTGGCGGGACAGGCGGCGGCGGGCGCGGGCGTTTCGCCGCGCGCCATCGGCACCGTACTGGGCATTGTCAAAAGCTATACCACCCGGGTGGGCGAAGGCCCCTTCCCCACCGAATTGAAAGACGCCACCGGCGAAAAGCTGGGCGAGCGCGGCCATGAGTTCGGCACCGTGACGGGGCGCAAGCGCCGCTGCGGCTGGTTCGATTCGGTGCTGGTGCGCCAGACGGTGGTGACCGGCGGCGTCGACGGCATCGCCCTGACCAAGCTGGATGTGCTGGACGGTTTTGACGAGATCAAGGTCTGCATCGGTTATTCGCTGGATGGCGAGGCGATGGATTACCTGCCCGCCGACGCCAATCTGCAGGCGCAGCTGACGCCGGTTTACGAGACCCTGGAAGGCTGGCAGGAAACCACGCGCGGGGCGCGCAGCTGGGCCCAGCTTCCCGCCAACGCCATCAAGTATGTCCGCCGAGTGGAAGAGCTGATCGGGGCGCCGGTGGCGCTTTTGTCCACCAGCCCGGACCGGGACGACACCATTATGGTGCAGGACCCTTTTGTTGATCGTTGACCCCCTCCGGCCTTCGCAGCGCAAGCGCTGCTACGGCCAGCCTCCCCTGCGCGCTACGCGCGCGCAGGGGAGGCTGGCCTGAGTTCGTGTCTCAGGCCTTATGATTTAAAGGTCCGTGGCCCCGACCCAATCCGGGGGCGGTCCGGATCGCGTTCTGCACAAACAGATGGGCGCGGCTGACGGCATCCAGCAGGGTGCGCCCCTGCGCCAGACCGCAGGCAATCGCCGTCGCCAAAGTACAGCCGGTGCCATGGGTGTGGCGCGTATCCTGACGTGGCACCTCGAACGGCACGAATTCGCCGCCGCTCCACAGCACATCGCGCACTGTTGCGCCTTCCCCATGCCCGCCCTTGAACAACACGCTTTCCACGCCCAGCATCTTGAACACCATGGCGGCGTTGCGGATGCGATGCTCGCTTTCGGGGTAGATGCCGGTCAGCACTTCGGCCTCTGGCAGGTTGGGCGTGATCAGCGTGGCCAGCGACAACAGGCGCTTTTTCAAGCTCTCGACTGCAGCATCGTCCAGCAGCTTTGAGCCGCCCTTGGCGACCATCACCGGGTCCACAACCAGGGGAATGCCGGGGGCATGCTCGATCAGGGTCTGGGCTACCATTTCCACCATCTCGGCACTGCCCAGCATGCCGGTCTTGATGGCGTCGGCGCCGATGTCGCAGAGACAGGCGATGATCTGGCCGCGCACCACATCCGGAGGAACAATGTGTGCGCCCGTCACGCCCAGCGTGTTCTGCACGGTGACGGCGGTGATGGCGGTCTGGGCATAGACGCCAAAGGCCAGCGCCGTCTTGATGTCGGCCTGAATCCCGGCGCCGCCGGATGAATCCGACCCGGCAATCACCAGAAGGCGCTTCATCGTCATGGGCAAACGCCTAAGCTGCGACCTCTTCGATCGCACTGGCGATCTGGCGCACCACGGCGCGCACCAGCTTTTCGTCCTCGCCTTCCGCCATCACGCGGATCAGCGGCTCGGTGCCCGACTTGCGCACCAGGATGCGGCCCGTCGCGCCCAGCTTGGCATTGGCATCTTCAATGCAGGATTTCACCCTGGCGTCATCCAGCGGAGAGCCCTTCTTGAAGCGCACATTTTCCAGAATCTGGGGCAGCGGATTGTAGAGATGCGCCGCCTCGCTGGCGGGCTTGCCCTCCTGCGCCAGCACCGCCAGCATCTGCAGCCCCGCCACCAGTCCGTCACCGGTGTTGGAAACGTCCGACAGGATAATGTGGCCGGACTGTTCGCCGCCGACATTGAAGCCGCCCTTTTTCATCTCTTCCAGCACATAGCGGTCGCCGATCCGGGCGCGCGCCAGCTTCATGTCGAGCGAGGCAAGATAGTGATCGAGGCCCGCATTCGACATCACGGTGCCGACCACGCCCGCGCCCTTGAGCTTGCCGCTCTTCGACCAGCTCTTGGCGATCAAAGCGAGAATCTGGTCGCCGTCGATGATCTGGCCCTTTTCGTCGGCCATCACCACCCGATCGGCGTCGCCGTCCAGGGC
Source organism: Pseudomonadota bacterium (assembly GCA_041192105.1). Taxonomy (GTDB): domain Bacteria; phylum Pseudomonadota; class Alphaproteobacteria; order Micropepsales; family Micropepsaceae; genus Rhizomicrobium. Next base: position 33,435 of record JBEENS010000025.1, read on the forward strand.
GATGCCCAAATCCGCCCGCGTCTCGCGCACCCGGGCGCACATCGCCTGGGGCGCGGTGGAGCCGCAATCCAGATTGATATTGGTGCCGTCCGGCGTGACGCCCATGGCCACGATATCGGCGCCCAGTTCCCACAACACTTCCGGCGCGACCTTGTAGGCGGCGCCGTGCGCGCAATCGATCACGATGCGCATGCCGTCCAGCCGCAGGTTGCGGGGGAAGGTGCGCTTGGCGAATTCGATGTAGCGCGCCTGGCTGTCGTCAACGCGCTTGGCGCGGCCGATCTTGGCGCTGGGGACAAGGCCCTGTTCCAGGCCCGCCGCCATCAGGCGTTCGATTTCCATTTCGACATCGTCCGACAGTTTCTGGCCGTCGGGGCCGAAGAACTTGATGCCGTTATCCTCATACAGATTGTGCGAGGCGGTGATCATCACCCCTATATCAGCGCGCAGGCTGCGCGTCAGCATGGCGACGGCCGGCGTCGGCAGGGGACCGAACTGGAACACATCCATGCCGACGGCGGTGAAACCCGACACCAGCGCGGATTCGATCATATAGCCGGACAGGCGCGTATCCTTGCCGATCACCACCCGGTGACGATGCTCGCCGCGGGTAAATATCCGGCCCGCCGCCATGCCGGCCTTCATCGCCACTTCCGGCGTGAGTTTGGCGGTGTTGGTGCGGCCGCGGATGCCGTCGGTGCCAAAATATTTGCGGGTCATGCGGGGGTCCTGATGCGAGACGGCTGTTTTATCACAATCGGGTTTACGAGGGTTAACGCCCGGTCTTTTCTAGGCCTTCCAGGCCCTTAAGGCCATCCCGAAGCGCGGCAGGCGCATGGGTGCGGATATAGTCCGCCCCGCCCTGATGGACCGCCAGGGCCTCGGTGGCGGCGCCCATGCTTTCCAGCCAGGTCTCATCATTTTCCACCAGGGCCCGCAGGAAGGACTTGCGCGAGACCGACACCAGCAGCGGCAGGCCATAGCGGCTTTTCAGCTCCGGCAGCCGTTCCAGCACGGTGAGCGAGGTTTGCGGATTGGTGCCCAGGAAAAAGCCCATGCCGGGATCGAGGATCAGCCGCGCGCGGGCAATGCCGGCGCTTTCCAGTGCTGCCAGCCGCGCATCGAAGAAGGCGGTGATGCGGTCCATGATCTGTTCGGGGGGCACATCCTCGCGGGTGGCAATACCGCGCGCCTGGATGGCGTGCATCACGATCAGTCTGGCGGGTGAAGCCGCCAGCGCGGGATACAGCGCCGGTTCGGAAAAGCCATGAATGTCGTTGAGATAGTCCACGCCCTGCTCCAGCGCCCAGCGCTGCACATCAGGCGCGAAACTGTCGGCCGACAGCGATAGTCCCTTCGCCTTCAGAGCGGAAATCACCGACGCCAGACGCGCAATCTCTACCTCCGGCGCGACCGCCCCGGCATCGGGATTGGAGGACGCCGCGCCGATATCGATGATGTCGGCCCCGTCATCCGCCAGCGCCTGCGCATGCGCCAGCGCCGCCTCTGGCGCCAGGTACTTGCCGCCATCCGAGAAACTGTCGGCGGTGATGTTGAGGATGCCGAGGATTTTCATGGCGGCCATCAATAAACAGGACAAAAGAAAAGAGCGGCCGAAGCCGCCCCATCCTTTATCAGATTGCGCCTAGTGCGGCTGCGGTTCGGGCGAGATGATCGGCCCCGGTCCCGCCGGACGGGACTTGCCCGCCACCGGCACACTGGTGCCTTCGCCGCGCGCTGGCATCACCGGGTCTTCATACGGGGTACGGACCGGCGGAATGCCCTTGAGCAGGGCGTTGATCTCGTCGCCCGTCAGGGTTTCATATTCCAGCAAGCCGCGCGCCAGCAGGTTCAGATCGCTCTGGCGGCTGATCAGGATCTCCTTGGCGCGCTGATAGCTCTCGTCGATGATCCGGTGGATTTCATCGTCGATCTTCTGCGCCGTGGCTTCGGAGATGTTCTGGGTGCGCGAGACGCTGTGGCCCAGGAAGACTTCTTCCTGGTTCTCGGCATAGGCGATCGGGCCCAAGCTGTCCGACATGCCGAAGCGGGTCACCATGGCGCGGGCCATGCGGGTGGCCTGCTCGATATCGCTCTGCGCGCCCGTCGTCACCTTCTCATGGCCGAACACCAGTTCTTCCGCCAGGCGTCCGCCGAAAGCGACCGCCAGATCGGCCAGCATCTTCTGGCGGGTCAGCGACAGCGCATCGCGTTCCGGCAGGCGCATCACCATGCCCAGGGCGCGGCCGCGCGGAATGATAGTGGCCTTGTGGATCGGATCGGAGCCTTCGACGCTGATCGCGACGATGGCATGGCCGGCCTCGTGATAGGCGGTGAGCTTCTTTTCCTCGTCGGTCATCGCCATGGAGCGGCGCTCAGCGCCCATCATCACCTTGTCCTTGGCGTCTTCCAGCTCGCTCATGTTGACGACGCGCTTGCCGCGCCGCGCCGCCAGCAGCGCGCCTTCATTGACCAGGTTGGCGAGGTCGGCGCCGGAGAAACCGGGCGTGCCGCGCGCGATGGTGCGTGGGTCGACGTCGGGCGCCAGCGGCACCTTGCGCAGATGCACGCGCAGGATCTTTTCGCGGCCCGCCAGGTCGGGGTTCGGGACGACGACGTGACGATCAAAACGGCCGGGACGCAGCAGCGCCGGGTCCAGCACGTCGGGCCGGTTGGTGGCGGCGATCAGGATCACGCTTTCATTGGCTTCAAAGCCGTCCATCTCGACCAGCAGCTGGTTGAGGGTCTGTTCGCGTTCGTCATTGCCGCCGCCCAGGCCGGCGCCGCGATGGCGGCCGACCGCGTCGATTTCGTCGATGAAGACGATACACGGCGAGTTCTTCTTGGCCTGCTCGAACATATCGCGCACACGGCTGGCGCCGACGCCGACGAACATTTCGACAAAGTCCGAACCCGAAATGGTGAAGAAGGGCACATTGGCTTCGCCCGCGATGGCGCGCGCCAGCAGGGTCTTGCCGGTGCCCGGCGGGCCGACCAGCAGCACGCCCTTGGGAATGCGGCCGCCCAGGCGCTGGAATTTCTGCGGGTCGCGCAGGAAGTCCACGATTTCCTTCAGATCGTCCTTGGCCTCGTCCACGCCCGCCACGTCTTCAAACGTGACGCGGCCCTGGCGCTCGGTCAGCAGCTTGGCGCGCGATTTTCCGAAGCCCATCGCTTTGCCACCGCCCGACTGCATCTGACGCATGAAGAACAGCCACACGCCGATAATCAGCAGCATGGGGAACCAGTTGACGAGAATCGACAGGAGCGACATGCCGTTATCGGCCGGCGTCACGGCGGTCTCGACATTGTTGGCCTTCAGGACCGGCCACAAAGTGGTGTCGTTGGTCGGCACGGTGGTGACGAAAGGCTGACCGCTGACCAGCTCGCCCTTCACCTGGTCGCCCTGGAAGGTGACTTTCTTGACCTGCTTGGCCGCGACCTGCTCGGTGAACTTGGAATAAGTGATGGCCGAAGCCGTGGGCTGGGTGCCCGTCCCCTGGAACAGGTTGAACAGGAACACCAGCAGCAGCGCGATGACGATCCAG
>JBEENS010000026.1:0-35159 GCA_041192105.1 Pseudomonadota bacterium
CCAAGCCATACAACAACAATTGCAATGTCGAGCAATCGGGTTTTCTACGCCAAATGGACCGTTGAAACATACTCAGTGACTTTCAATGGAAATACCAATACTGGTGGAGCAGTACCAAGTAACCAAACAAAAACTTATAACGTCTCATTGACCTTACGTGGCAATACAGGAGCCCTCTCTAAGACAGGCCATACTATTGCTAGCTGGAACACGGCTTCTGGGGGTGGTGGTACTAGTTATGCAGCAGGTGCCTCATATACAACGAATGCTGCAGCAACACTTTTTGCACAGTGGACACCGGATACTTACACCGTCACATATAACGGAAATGGGAATGATGCTGGATCAGCTCCTGGCAATCAGACAAAAACTTACAACGTCTCGTTAACTCTTCAAACGAATTCAGGAACTCTTGCAAAGGGAACAGATACCTTCTCGGGCTGGAATACAGCAGCAAACGGCACTGGTACAAACTATGCTGAAGGAGCTTCATACATCCTCAACGCAGGGACAACTTTGTATGCGAAGTGGACCAGTGCTTCGGGTTCTTCGGCCTGCTTGTTGGCCACCGCGATGTGCATGATGCTGCGCCCGCCGCGCGCGATGACATCCAGATGCGGGTCCAGCTCATAGGCATATTTCATCGCCGCCAGCTTTCCGCTGGCCGCACCGGCCATGGCCAGGGTCATGCCGTCCGGCCCCTTGATGTTGGGCTTGGCGCCCGCCGCAACCAAGGCCTTCATGGCGTCCACCGATCCGGCCTTTGCCGCGAACTGCAAGGGCGTGGCCGGCACCGGCAACGGCTTGGGCGGCCCGCGCACCGGCATCGACGCCACGCCGGCCGCCGGCTTGGGCGAGACCACAGCAGCCACGACGACCGGCTTGGGCGGCGGCGGCAGCACCGTCATGGCATTGGGATTACCGCCCTTGGACAGGACCAGTTTCACAAAGGCTGCATCGCCGGTTGCGGCGGCAATGTGAATGACCTGCCGTCCCTGCCCGTCACGATGCGTTAGGTCCGCGCCATGCGACACAGCCTGCATGGCGAAAGGAATATTGCCCACGATGACAGCGGCCTCGACCACCGAGGCGCCGCCCGTGACCACCGCATTGACGTCGGCACCGGCATCCAGAAGCCGCATCGAGGCCTGCGGCACCTTGCTGCGCAGCGCGAAGAACAGCGGCGTGAAGCCATTCTTCTCCACCGCATTGACCTTGGCGCCATTCTTCAGCAGATGCGCGATATTGTCGGGCTTGCCGTACATCGCCGCCCACATCAGCGGCGTTTGTCCCTGGGGGTCGGCGGCATTGACGTCCGCGCCCCTGGCGATCAGCGCGGCCAGCATTTCCGGCGTCGAGGCGCCTGCACACAGATGCAGTGGCGTGATGCCTTCCGGACGGGCGACCTTCACGTCGGCGCCAGCTGCCAGCAGGCTGGTGACGATAGCGGGATCGCCCAGCTCGCAGGCCAGTGCCAGCGGTGAAATCCCGGCAGGGTCCAGCGTATTGGGCTTGGCGCCAGCCGCCAGAAGCAGCTTCACCGCTTCGTTATTCTGGCGGTCGATCGCCCAACCCAGGATCGTGGATTGGTCGGGAAGCTGCGCATTTGCGTCCGTGCCGCCTGCCAGCAGGCTTTTCACGGCCGCGTTGTCATTGCTCCGCACGGCCTGCACCAGGCGATCTTCCGCAACCCCTGCCCAGCTATTCGCTGAGAAGGCACCCAGAAGCACAAGCCCGATGCCGAGCGTTTTTTTCATCTGCTCTACGCCGCCCGAACCTATGCGAGGTTTGTCAGGCGGCTGGTGCTGTCGCCCAGACTGTCCTGATGCACGCCCAGCATGTCCATCATCGACAGCATCAGGTTGGTCATCGGCACGCTCTTGGCGTCGAAGTGACGATTGCCCTTGATCGCACCACCGCCAACGATCAGCGGCAGGTTCTTGTGGTTGTGCTCGTTGGGGTCGGCCAAGCCGGCGCCGGCCAGGAACAGCGTGCTGTCCAGCAGGCTGGCCTCGCCTTCCTTGGTTTCGCTCATCCGCTTCAGGTAATAGGCTACCTGGTCCATGTGCAGGGTGTTGATCTTGGACAGCTTGGCCAGCTTTTCAGGATCGTTGCCGTGATGGCTGATCGGATGATGGGCGTCCGCCACATCGATTTCGGGATAGCTGTGGTTGCTGCCCTCGCGGCCGATCATGAACGTGCCGACGCGGGTGAGGTCCGCCTGCATCGCCAGGATCTGCAGGTCGATCATCATGCGGGCATAGTCCTGGAACGAGTCCGGGATGCCCGCGGGGCGGGCATAGGTCGGCATTTGCACCGCCGCGCCACGCTGCTCCAGCTTCTGGATGCCGCGCTCGAGATCGCGGATGGACTGCATATATTCTTCGACTTTTTTCTTGTCGTTGGCGCCCAGCGAAACCGACAGGCGCTTGGCGTCTTCCGACACCAGATCCAGGATGCTGGCCTGGCGCTTCAGTTCCATCAGCCGCGTCTTGGCATCCGCAACGTCGCTTTCGCCGAACAGCCGCTCGAACACTTCGCGCGGATTGGTGGTGATCGGCATCGGCGAGGCCGGGCCAGACCACGACAGGGTGTTGGTATAGGCGCAGCTGTAACCGCTGTCGCAGCTTCCCACCAGGCTGGGGGATTCCAGGCCAAGCTCCAGCGACGGTATCTGGGTGTATTCCGCGAACTTCTTGGCCACGACCTGGTCCATCGAAATGCCGTTGCTGATACCGGCGCCATCGGTCTTCTTGACATGGACGCCCGTCAGGAACGTGCCGCAGCAGCGGGCATGGTCTCCGGCGCCGTCGCCCAGGGCTTCCGCCTGGATATGATCCAACCCGCTGACCACCGCGAAACGGTCGCGATAGGGTTCGAGCGGCTTGAGGATGGGCGACATGGCATAGCCCTCACCCGTCTGTGCCGGGAAGAAGTCTTTCATCACCATGCCGTTGGGCGTGTAGATGACCTGCAGGCGCTTGCGCGACGCTGCGGCAGTTTCCACCGCACTGGCCGAAGAGCCCATCGCCTCCAGCAGCGGCAGCGCGACGGTGGTACCCATGCCGCGCAACACGGTGCGGCGGCCCATGGCTTTGCGTGTGATCATCATCTTTCCGGTATCCTTTTCATGACGAATGGAACGCTTTGGACAATCCCCATGATTATCGCATTCATGCGATAATCATCCTTGGCGGCATGGTCACGCACCGCGCGAACGGCTGGCATATCGTAGAATTCTACGCCCCGACCCAGGCCGTAGGTCAACAGGCGCTCGGTCAGCGCCTCCACAAACTGGCCCTTGCGGGCCATCAGGATGGTCTGCAGCCCGGCGGGACCCTCGAATTTCGTGCCATCCGGCAGCACCGCCGTGACGTCGATCGGCTTGCCGGCAAAACTGGCCCGCCAGGCGCCCACCGCATCGTAATTTTCCAAACTGAAGCCCAGCGGGTCCATCTTGGTATGGCAGGAGGCGCAAATCGGATTTGCGCGATGCATTTCCATCTGCTCGCGGACGCTCAGCAGCTTGCCGTTCTTGGCGTCGTTCAGGGCGGGAATATCCGGCGGCGGCGGCGGCGGCGGCGCGGCCAGGATATTCTCCAAAATCCACTTGCCGCGCAGCACCACCGAGGTGCGGTTGTTATAGGAGGTCACGGTGAGAATGCTCGCCTGCCCCAGCAAGCCGCCGCGGCGCAGGGCCGGATCAAGCTTCACCTTACGGAAGGTCGTGCCATAGATGCCCGGTATGCCGTAATGCTCGGCCAGCCGCTGGTTCACGAAGGTGTAATCGGCGTCCAGGAAATCCAGCGCGCTGCGATTTTCCCGGATCACGGTTTCAAAGAACATTTCCGTTTCCGTCAGCATAGCGGTGCGCAGGCGCTGGTCGAAATCGGGGAATGCCGCCTTGTCCGGCTTCTGGGCTTCCAGGCGGCGCAGATGCAGCCACTGGCCCGCGAAATTGGCCGTCAGCGCCTTGGCGCGCGGGTCAACCAGCATGCGCGTGACCTGTTGCTGCAGCACCGCGGGCTTGCTGAGCTGGCCGCGCTCGGCCGTGGCGAGCAGTTCTTCGTCCGGAATGCTGCTCCAGAGGAACAGCGACAGCCGCGAGGCCAGTTCGACATCGCTGATCCGGCGCACGCTGCCGGGCTTGCTGCGGGGCGGATCGGTCTCGCGCAGGAAAAGGAAATTGGGCGAGGCCAGAATGACTTCCAGCGCGCCTTCGATGCCATGATCGAAATCGCTGGCCCGGCGGCCTTCATTGTACATGGTCATCAACGGCGCGATATCGGCGCCCGTCACCGGGCGGCGATAGGCATGGCGCGCCAAGGTGCCGAGGATCTTGCGGGCGCAGGCAGTTTCCGACAGCTGCTCGGACGGACGGCAGATGAAGATTTTCCGGCGACTGGGCGTGTCGCCAGCGCCCTTGATGTCGTAGGGACCAGCGACCGAAATCGACTGCACATCGCGGGCGGCAATAACGTCGGTGTGCGCAATGCCGGCATCCTGGAATCCCAGCGCCTGGGCCGGCACGGCGACATTGCTGGTACGGACGCCATCCACCTGGATGTCCAGGGTCAAAGGCGGCGGCGGCGTCGCCGGCTTGGCCATGCGCAGCTGGAGAATAGTCCGGGGGGCCAGGGTCGTCTCCAGCGCCATGTTCTTGCGGAACGAGGCGCCGATGGTGTGCGGACCCGCCGTCAGCGCGACCTTGGTCTCGATCCGGTCGGCGGGGTTTTTCTGGATGTCGGCGCCCAGCCCGGGATTGAGGTTCACGATGATGGTGTAATTAGCGTCATAGGGCGCATAGAATTTGAACGAGCCGCCGCCGCGCGAACCGAGCGGAAGATCGTCATTCGCACGTTCGTTGACGTAAGGGTCCTTGGAAAGCTTGTGCTCGCTCACCACCGCGCTGCGCGACAGCAGACCGGTGGCGGTGCGGCTGACCCTGCTGCCAACCCGGATGTATTTGTCCATCAGGGTGCGCGAAACGGTCAGAACATCGGCGATATTGTCGAAGCCATAGCCGGAATCGTCGAAGGGAAGATCGGCGCTCACATCCAACTGAAGATCGAGAAGGTCGCGCACGGCATTGGCATATTCCGCCCGGTTCAGGCGGCGCAGGGTGGCGCGGCCCGGATCAGGATTGGCGGCGCCCATCTTGTCCAGGGAGGTTTCCAGCCATTGGGTGAAACTGGCGATCTCGTCCTTGGAGGGCCGCTTCATGCCCCGGGGCGGCATTTCACCCAAGCTCACCCGGCGGAGAATCTTCTCCCAGGTGGCGGTATGGGCGCCGATATTGTCAGCCTGCAGCGGCATGACCGACATGCCGGCGGTTTTGGACTTGTCGTTGTGACAGCCGGAGCAGAACTGGGTGAGCATGCGCTGGCGGTCCGCAGGCGTGAAGGACGACAGGGTTGCGGCCGTATGGACGGCCGGTGTTGCGGAAACCGTATCAGCCGTGGCCTGCCCCAGCAGCGCCATGCCGGCAGCAGCCGTGAGCACAAAAAGACCGGCTGCGGCAGTCAGTTTTCCAGCCAGCCCGGTGGGTTTGACGGTCGGCAACATCACTACTCCAAGCTTCCCACAACCGGGCGACCCGGTTGCCACACATCCGCACGGCGCAGTATATCGTTATTTGACACGATGCTATCAGGGTTTTCTTAAAGGAAACAGTGGCCTGTGGGTTCTGCGCGCCGGAAAGCCGGTTCCAGATTTTTCCTCAGGCCGCCTGGCCGGCGCACCAGCCAGAAGCCCAGGCCCATTGGAAATTATAACCGCCTAGCCAGCCAGTTACGTCCACCACCTCACCAATAAAGTGAAGGCCCGGAACCGCCTTGGCCTGCATGGTTTTGGAATCGAGGTCGCGGGTATCCACCCCGCCCAGGGTGACTTCTGCGGTGCGGTAGCCCTCGGTTCCTGACGGGACGATGCGCCAGTCATTGATGTCCGCCGCCAGCTTGCGCAGCTTCTCGTCAGGCAGGCTGCCTAGGGGACCCTCGTCGTCCAGCAGATCGGCTATGGCCTTGGCGAGCCGGCGCGGCAGCAGGGTGGACAGGTAGGTATGGGGCGACTGCTTGCCGTTCTGCTGGCGGGCGGACCGCAGCGCCTCCAGCGCATCCCTGCCCGGCAAAAGGTCCAGGGCGATTTCCTGGCCTTCACGCCAATAGGAGGAAATCTGCAGGATCGCCGGCCCGCTAAGGCCGCGATGGGTGAACAGCAGCGCTTCCTCGAACGCCGCCTTGCCGCAGGTCACCCGGGCCGGAAGCGCGACACCAGCCATATCCTCCAGCCGCTCCAGCAGCCGCTCGTCGAAAGTAAGCGGCACCAGCCCGGGCCGGGTTTGCGTCAGCCGCAGCCCGAACTGCTCTGCCAGGCGGTAACCGAAATCCGTCGCACCCATCTTGGGGATGGACTTGCCGCCACTCGCCACCACCAGCGCGCCGCATTCCAGCACCTCGCCGGACGACAGCTGCAGCGAAAAACCGGACAGCGTCTTTTCGACATACTGAACCGTGACGCCCAGCCGCAGCACTGCATCCGCCGCTTTCATCTCGGACAGCAGCATGTCGACGATCTGGACCGCCGAGCCGTCGCAGAACAACTGGCCAAGGGTTTTCTCGTGCCATCCGATCTTGTAGCGCTTCATCAGCGCGATGAAATCGGCGGGCTTGTAGCGGCTGAGCGCCGAGATGCAGAAATGCGGATTATCCGACAGGAACTGCGCCGGCGTGGCGTGAAGATTGGTAAAATTGCAGCGCCCGCCACCGGAAATGCGTATCTTCTCGCCGGGCTTTTTTGCGGAATCGAGCACCAGCACCTTGCGGCCGCGCTGGCCCGCGACAGCGGCGCACATCATGCCCGCCGCCCCCGCACCGACTACCACCACATCCCATCGTTCCATGATGGGGTTATGCCGGTCTCAATCGTGGATGAACAGCGCGTCTTTTGGCAAAGAGAACACCAAGCCAATTGCGCAAAGAAAAGCCCCGATGGCGCAAACCATCGAGGCTTTTTTGTTTACTTCACCCAGTCCGACTTGATGCGACAAGCCAGTGTCATGGCGATGGCAACCATGGAAGCGCCCATCGCTGCAGTACCCAGCCCTGCGAAAATGGTGGCGAGGTGTGTGCCTGCGGCAGGTATCGCCTCCAGCGTGCTCGCGCCGAGGGTAAGAACGATGGCAATCAGATAGGTCCTGGAATTTTGCTCTGAATCATTACCAAGCGCCGAAACACCACCAAGCACCAACAGCGCCAACACGACATTTGGAACGGCAACAAAGGCAGATACGATGGCCAGAATGACGGCAAGTGCTCTTGCGGCAGCATAAATCTTGTCCATTTTTCCCTCCCCTTCGATTGTTAGAATCAAAATCGCAGTGGCTGACTTTAACCCCCGGTAGCGGTATTGCACATTATTTGTGCAGCAGAGATCGCGATTTGGTTGGAAATCCGGCGTTCGCCTAGAATGTTGCGATAGGATTCAGCACCGAGCCGGTGGCGCCAGGCACCGCCGCCGGCGATGCCGTCACCAGGAATTCCCAACGGCGGCGCTTTTCCGCTTCGCGCCCGATCAGTTCCAGGTCGCAATTGTCGAAGATCGGCATGCCCATGGCGACGATGGACAGCAGATGGATCGGCTGGTTGATGCCAGCCACGCCCGAGGGCAGCACGTCCTGTGCGCCGTCGCCGCCCAGGATTGCGACATCGCGGGCGCGCATCCACTTGGCGCAGCTCATGTGCAGCCCTGCCAGTCCATCCTGCTGGATCGACCATGGCCCTCGCGCATCGCGCCGCGCCCAGCGCCCGGTGCGCACGAGCATCACATCGCCGGGCTGCACTTTAACACGGGCCTGCTTTTCCCAGCCTTCCAGGTCTTCCGGATAGATCGGCGTACCCGGCTCGAGATAGTCCACGCCCTTGTAGCGCGCCATGTCCATCAACACGCAGCGCGTGATGATACCGTTCTTGTAGTTGAGGACACTGTTCTTCGCCGCGCCCTCGTCCGTCACCTCGTCCTTGGAATGCCCGTTGTACATTTTCCCGTCATAGAGAAAGTGACAGAGCGAATCCAAGTGGGTGTGGACATAGCCGTGATAGGCAATGAAGAAACTGTCGCCAGTGCCGCCGCTTCCCACGCTGGGCGCATCCTTTCCGGATCTTGTCGTCTTGCGGACGATGGGATTGGGATTGTCGACCGCGGGCAGGATTTCGGCATTGCGCGCCATCGAGAAAGAGGCGCCTTCCTTCACCAGACTGACCGCCTGCCTGCGCTTGGCCGGGGTGATCAGATTGACCGCGCCCATTTCATCGCTTGGCCCCCAACGATTCCAGTTGGACAGTTCCTTCATCAAGCGGGTGAAATCTTCCGGACTCGATTCACGACCCTGCGCCAAAGCCTCTGGCGCCAGCGCCATGGAGGCTCCAGCGGCAAGGCCCTGGATCGCCAGACGGCGCGACAGATGCGGCGCGGCATTTTCAGCGGATGATTTCATGGTTGGTCTCCCTGTTTTTTGGCCATTGAGGCTGGCGCTAGCCGCGAAAGTATAATCCAGTTCCACCAAGAATAATCGGGGGCGTCGGGATGAGATTTCTCACTGTGGTGGTGGCGCTGGCTATTGCCGGGCCGGCGCTGGCCGCCCCGGCGGACAGTGAAGGATGGATCAGCCATCGCGCCGCCGCAGCCAGACCTGAGCCGGTCGTCCTGCATTTCCGCCGTGAATTCCGCCTGGAACAGCGTCCCGCGACCATGCCGGTCACGGTCACCGCCGACAACCGCTTCATCCTGTTCGTCAATGGACGCAGGATCGCCAGCGGCCCCTCCACCGGCACTCTGGTGCGGTGGCGCGTTTCGACCATCGATCTTGCGCCGCATCTTCAACGCGGCCCAAATGTCGTTGCGGCCGTGGTGTGGGACTTTGTCCGCAAACCGCCCGAGAATTCCGCGGGCGGGCCTTTGCCGGCGGCAAGCGCCCTTCCCCCGCAGGTCGCACCCATCGCGTGGCAGAGCGCTGGTTTGGGATTCCGCCTGGTCGGCGGTGCGTTCTCCACCGATACGCCCGGCTGGCGCGTCAAGATCGATGCGGGGCATTCGGCAACCAATGGCCGCGCCCAGGTGCCGCGCCGCCGCTATTATGTCGCCAGCGCGCCCGAAATCATCGATGCCGCCAAGGCGGATTGGGCATGGACTGGCATCAAGGAAGTCGGCAATGGATGGGAAGACGCCGTTCCGGCGTCGCAGTCGGGGACGCGCAGCCTGTTTGCCGATCCCCTGCCCGCACAGCGTTTCTCAGCCGTCGCGCCCGGCACGGTGGTACGCAGCGATCTTGCCGGCGGCAATGCTTTCCCCCAACGCCCGGTTATCATTCCCGCGAACACGCGCACCCGGATACTGCTTCGGCGCGATGCCATGGTCTCCGCCTATCCGGAACTGGACGTGTCGGGCGGCAACGGCGCCACCATCAAGCTCACCTATTCCGAGGCGCTCTATGACGCCGACGGCAAACGGGGCGACCGCGACCTGGTCGCGGATCGCCAGGCGTTGGGCATCTTCGACACCTTCATGCCCGATGGCGCCCGCAGGACCTTCGCGCCGCGCTGGTGGCGCACCTGGCGCTATGCCGAGATGGACATTCAAACCGGCGCGGCGCCGCTGACCCTGGAAGGTTTGCGCGTCTTTGAGACCGGCTATCCCTTCCAGAAAATCGCGCGCTTCCACAGCAGCGACCCAGGCCTCAACCGCATCTGGGATGTGGGCTGGCGCACCGCCGAGGTCGATGCCCACGAAACCTACATGGACAGTTCCTATTGAGAGCAACTCCAGTATACCGGCGACACGCGGCTGCAGATGCTGATCTCCTACGCGGTGGCAGGCGACGCCCGCCTCGCGCAGCAGGCGATCGAAAGTTTCGCGGAAACCGACGTCTATGGCGGACTGCAACAGGGCGCCTATCCCAGCCGCAGCGACAATGTCATCGCGACCTTCTCGCTGGCTTGGGTCGGAATGCTGAGCGACTGGGCGATGGAGCAGCCCAATACCGCGCCGATCATCCGTCACCTGCCGCGCCTGCGCACGGTACTGGACTGGTTTGAGCCCTGGCAAAGGCCGAACGGATTACTGGGCAAAAATCCACACTGGAATTTCATCGACTGGGTGCAAAGCAAGAATGACCGCGAACTATTTCCGTCTTTTGGCAAGGACGGTGGCAGTTGCCTGATGACGGTGCAGTGGCTGGGCGCACTGCGCCAAGGCGCGGCGCTGGAAGCAGCTTTCGGCGACCAGCAGCAAAGCGCACGAGACACAGCCCGGGCCGATGCGGCGCGTGACGCCATCCGCCAGCATTGCTGGGACGCGGGGCGCGGGTTGTTCGCAGACAATGCCGATTTCAGCCTGTTCAGCCAGCACATGAATGCGCTGGCCGTCCTTTACGACGTGGCCACGCCGCAGGAAGCGCCCGCTATTCTGGGGCGCATCACCGTGCCGGGAAAAGGCATCGACGCCCCGGCCGGCATGTTCACCTCAACCTACTACTTCGCCTGGTATCTGGTGCGGGCATTCGAACATGCCGGTATGACAGACCGCTATCTCGATCTGATGCAGACCTGGCGCGAGCTGATGGACCTTCACTACACGACCTGGCCGGAATCGCGGGGCGACACACGGTCGGACACCCATGCCTGGAGCGACCATCCCACCGCCGACCTGCTGGGGCTGGTGGCCGGCATCCGCCCCGCAGCGCCCGGCTATGCCCGTGGCGGTGTCGCGCCCATGCTGGGTCATCTGACCACGCTGGACGCGACCTCCGTTACGCCCAAGGGGGCGTTGTCGGTGCGCTACCGAGTCACTGGCGGCACACTGATGGCCGAGATTGATCGTCCCGCCGCCCTGTCCGGAGAATTCGTCTGGAAGGGCAAGTCCTATCCCCTCACCGAGGTGAACAGCCGGTTCGTGCTGAACTAGCTATAGAGGGTCTTGAACGTCTCGCGCATCAGGCTTTTCTGCACTTTGCCCATCGTGTTGCGGGGAAGCTGTTCGACGAACATCACGCGCTTGGGGTGCTTGAAGCGCGCCAGCTTTTCGCTCAGCGCGTCCAAAACCTGTTTTTCGGTGATGGCCGCGTCCTGCTTCTTCACGATGAAAGCGGTGACGCCTTCGCCGAAATCATTGTGCGGCAGTCCGATCACCGCCGATTCCTCGACCCCCGGCAATTCATCCAGCAGGCTCTCGATTTCCTTGGGGTAGATGTTGAGGCCGCCGCTGATGATCAGGTCCTTGTCGCGCCCGACAATGCTGAGATAGCCATTGACGTCTATAGTCCCCAGATCGCCTGTCATAAAGAATCCGTCGGGGCGAAATTCAGCTGCGGTCTTTTCGGGCATCCGCCAATAGCCCTTGAACACGTTGGGACCCCGCACTTCGATCATTCCGATCTCACCCTGCGCGAGGGGCTGACCACCCTTGTCCGCGATCCGCACTTCGACACCGGGCAAGGGCAGACCGACCGAGCCGGGAATACGCGCGCCGTCATAGGGATTGGACGTATTCATATTGGTTTCAGTCATGCCGTAGCGTTCCAGTATGGCGTGATCGGTGCGTTCCTGCCATTGACGATGGGTGTCGGCCAGCAGCGGCGCCGACCCGGAAACAAACAGCCGCATATGACGGGTGCTGTCCCGGTTCAGGCGCGGGTCCTGCAGCATCCTTGTGTAGAAGGTGGGCACGCCCATCATTACGCTGGCGCCCGGTAAGGCGGCAAAAATCGCGTCCAGATCGAACTTGGGCAGCAGGATCATGCCCGCGCCGGATACCAGGCTGACATTGGTGGCCACGAACAGCCCGTGGATATGAAACAGCGGCAGGGCGTGGAGCAGAACGTCCTTGCCCGAGAAATGCCATGCGCCCTTCAAGGTCTGCGCATTCGAAAACAGATTGCCATGCGTCAGCATCGCGCCCTTGGAGCGCCCGGTGGTGCCGGAGGTGTAAAGAATGGACGCCAGGTCGTTCATCGAGACATCGGCGTCCGCAAAATCGGACGAATAGGCGGCGGCTTCGGCGGCCAGCGAGCCAGACGTCCCGTCATCGCCGAGGGTTAAAAATTCCGTCGCGGGGAGCGTGGCAGCGATGGCCGCCCTGCTCTTCTCGCCGCAGACGAACAGGCGCGGTTCAGCGTCGCCGACAAAATAAGCCAGTTCACTGGGCGTATATCCGGTGTTGAGCGGCAGATAAACCGCGCCGGCGCGAAGACAGGCGAGATACAGGAACAACGCTTCGGGGCTTTTCTCGACCTGAACCGCAACGCGGTCTCTCGGCTGGACGCCATGCCTGACCAGAACATGCGAAAATCGCGCGGCTGCAGCGAAGGCTTGGCGGAAACTGATCGGCGCACGCCCCGGCGGCAGCACAAACGCCTTGTCCAGGTCGGTCGCGCTTTGCACAAAGCGCTGGAAGAGATTGTCGGCCATCGAAAATTCTCTACTGTTTTTCGCGCAGATGTATACGGTTAGTTTCGCAATCTTGCGCGGGGGCGCGAAGCTTTGACCATTTCCGGCGTCGCACTGCTGGCGATCTGCACCCTGCTGGGCGCCATCCTGGGCGACCTGCTGGGCATGGCGCTGGGGGTGAAGGCCAATGTCGGCGGCGTCGGCCTCGCCATGATCGCGCTGATCGCGGGCCGTCACTGGCTGGTGCGGCGCGGGATGCTCCATGAAGGCATCAAGCTCGGCGTCGGATTTTGGGCCGCCTTCTACATTCCCATTGTCGTGGCCATGGCCGCCAACCAGAACGTTGTCGCGGCGGTGAAGTCGGGGCCCATGGTGGCAATCGCGGCCACCGGAACCGTTCTGGCCTGCTTCGCCACCGTCGCCCTGATCAGCCGGCTGAGCGGCCAGGTCGAGACCATGGACGAGATCGAAGCCCGGGAGGGCACCTTGACACCCAAGGTTGCCCAGCAGGACGGGCTGGGGAGCGTGGTGCGATGATCGCGCAGGCGATTTCCCACGCGCTTCAGGTCAATGCCCTGCTGACCGCCTTCGCCTTTGTCGGCTTGGTGATGTGGCTGTCGGCGGCATTGTCGAAGTATCTCACCATGGGCCGGGTTCATGGCTCGGCCATTGCCATCGTGATCGGGCTGGCGCTGGCCTTCTGGGGCGGAACGGTGACCGGCGGCAAGAGCGGGTTGGCGGACATTCCCATGCTCTCCGGCATCGGGTTGATGGGCGGCGCCATGTTGCGGGACTTCGCCATCGTCGCGACCGCTTTCGAAGTGGATGTCGAAAAAGCGAAAAAAGCCGGGCTGATCGGGGCGGTGGCACTGGTGCTGGGCACCATCCTGCCTTTCATCGTCGGGGTGCTGGCGGCAGCCGCCTATGGCTATACCGATGCCATTTCCATGACCACGATCGGCGCCGGCGCGGTCACCTATATCGTCGGCCCGGTCACCGGCGCCGCCATCGGGGCAGATTCCGCCGTCATCGCTTTGTCGATTGCCACCGGCGTGTTCAAGGCGGTGCTGGTGATGATCGGCACGCCCTTCGTTGCCGGCATGATCGGGCTCAACAATCCCAGGACCGCGATGGTGTTCGGCGGATTGATGGGCACTGTCAGCGGCGTTTCCGGGGGGTTGGCGGCCACCGACCGGCGGCTTGTGCCCTATGGCGCCCTCACCGCCACATTCCATACTGGCTTTGGCTGCCTGGTGGCGCCGTCCATTTTCTATTTGATCGTCCGTGCTATCGTGGGAAGCTGAACCTTGCAGGCAGAGGCATGAGCACAAATCTTCACAAACTTCCGGTCCACGCCTTGTCCATTGGGATCGCGGCGCGGCGCTTTTCTCCCGTAGATGTGGTCGAGGCCTGTCTGGCGCGCATCAACACGCTGGAGCCGAAGCTGCACGCCTTTGTCCATGTCCATGCCGCCGAGGCGCGGCTGGCGGCGGAAGCGGCAGACAAGGCGATCCGGTCCGGCCACGCCATCGGCCCGCTGCACGGCATTCCCTTTGCCCTGAAAGACCTGGTGGAGTTCGAGGGCCACCACACGTCCGGTGGCTGCGCCGTTTGGCGAGACCGCGTTTCCACCTACACCGCCACCCTGGCGCAAAAGCTGATCGGCGCCGGCATGATCGTGCTGGGCAAGACCCACACGGTGGAATTCGCCTATGGCGCCTGGGGCACCAACCAGCATATGGGCACGCCGTGGAATCCCTGGGATATGAAGACACAACGCACGCCGGGCGGCTCGTCCTCCGGTTCGGCTGTGGCTTTGGCGGCGCGGATGACGCCCTTTGCCATCGGCACCGATACCGGCGGCTCGGTGCGCATCCCCGCCGCCTGGTGCGGCCTGACGGGCCTGAAAACCACCATCGGCCGCATCAGCACCCATGGCGTGCTGCCACTCAGCCCCACCCTGGACACGCCGGGGCCGATCACCCGCAGCGTCGAGGATTGTGCCATCCTGCTGATGGCCATGCAGGGCAGCGATCCCCGCGATCCCCTCACCTTCGCCTTGCCGCCCAGCGAACCGATGAAAGACCTGCGCCGGGGTGTGAAGGGCCTGCGCCTGGCGCGCATGCCGGACTCCGAACGGACGATGTTCAGCACCGAAATGCTGGCGGCCTATGACCGTTCGCTGAAGGAGCTTGCAGGGTTGGGCGCGGAGATTGTGAACCTGCCCGCGGGCGGCACCAGCTTCCGGGAGAATGGCGATCTGGTCGCCAGGATTATTTCCGCCGAAATCTATCCCATGGTGGCCGATCTGGTCGACAACCCCGCCTTGCCGATGGACGAAGCGGTGCGGGTGCGGGTTCGCGCCGGTGCGTCGATTACCGCCCGCCAGTATCGCGATGTCCTGGCGGCGCGCGAACGCGCCAAGCGGGAATTCGCCGTCCGGATCGAAGGCGTGGACGCGGTCCTCAGCCCCAGCACCATGACGGCGGCGATTCCCCTGACCGAAATCGACCAGACTACCACGCCGGCCTTGTCCACGCGCTGGGTGAATTATCTGGACCTTTGCGGGCTGTCGCTGCCGAACGGCATGACAAGCGGTGGACTGCCCCTGTCCCTGCAGATCATCTGCCGCGGCAGCGACGAAGCCATGGCGCTGCGCATCGGCTGGGCGCTGGAAAACGCTACCGACTGGCAGAAACGCGCGCCCGCACTTTAAGGTGGCGCTTTAGAACGCGACCCTGTCCGCGCCCTTGAGCGCCAGGATTTCGCGCGCCTCATCCGGCGTGGCGATAGAGCGGCCCAGCCCTTCGATGATCTGGCGCACCAGCCGCACCTGCTCGGCATTGGACGTGGCCAGCTTGCCGGGGCCGGACCACAGGGAATCTTCCAGCCCGACGCGGACGTTGCCGCCCATGGCGGCGGCCTGCGCCGCGATGGCAAGCTGGTTGCGTCCCGCGCCCAGCACCGACCATTTATACTCCTTGCCGAACAGGCGGTCGGCGGTGCGCTTCATGTGCAGCACGTCTTCGGGATGCGGGCCGATGCCGCCCAGGATGCCGAACACCGACTGCACGAACAAAGGCGGCTTGACCAGCCCGCGCTCCAGGAAATGCGACAGGTTGTAGAGGTGGGATATGTCGTAGCATTCGAATTCGAAGCGTGTGCCGGCATCGCCCAGCTTTTTCAGGACAAACTCGATGTCCGCAAAACTGTTGCGGAACACCAGGTCGCGCGAGGCTTCCAGCGCTGGCGCTTCCCAGTCATGCTTGAAGTCCTTGAAGCGGTTCAGCATGGGGAACAGGCCGAAATTCATTGAGCCCATGTTGAGCGAGGCGACTTCCGGCTTGAATTGTTCCGCCGGCTTCACCCGCTCCTGGACGGTCATATAGGGCGCGCCGCCGGTGGTCAGGTTGATCACCGCATTGGTCGCCTGCTTGATGCGCGGCAGGAAGCGGGCAAAGGCTTCCGGCGTCTGGTCGGGCTTGCCCGTCTCGGGATCACGGGCGTGCAGATGGACAATGGCCGCGCCCGCCTCCGCCGCGCCGACGGCGGCTGCGGCGATCTCCTCCGGTGTGACCGGCAGATAGGGCGACATGGACGGCGTGTGAATGGCGCCCGTCACGGCGCAGGTGATGATGACTTTGTCTTTCAGGTCCATTGCTTACGGCCTTTTCCTTGTCGGCGCCATTCAGCGCGGAATGTCCTTGTCGGCGCGGCGCTTGTGGGCGGCCAGGGCCATCAGGCGGCGGTCGCGCCAGGCCTGATGGGCCTGCAGCTGGTCGGCGGGCAGCGCCTTGCGCCGCTCCGCTTCGATCACGTCCAGCACCGGACCGTTCCAGTCGGCGCGGGTCTGGGTGCTGGGATGGAGGCGCTTGTAGATCTGTTCGTAACGCTGGCAATAGTCGCGCACCCCGCCGGGGGCATTGAGGTCGATGGTCTCGAACGGCCCCATGAACGACCAGCGCAGCGCCAGCCCGTCGCGAATGCCGATATCGACATCCTCGATGCTGGCATAGCCGCCTTCGACCAGCCGGAAGGCTTCTTCCAGCAGCGCGCCCTGCATCCGGTTCATCACAAAGCCATCCAGTTCGCGCTTCATGACGATGGGGGCATGGCCGGCGGCACGCAAGAAGGACGCGGTGCGCTCCACAACGGCCGGATCGGTCCAGGGCGCCGGAACGACCTCTGCCGCCGGGATCAGATAAGGCGGATTGATCGGATGGACGACAAGGCAACGCGCACGCCCCGCAAGCGATTCGGTGAAATGCGACGGCAGGATGGCCGATGTCGAACTCGCCAGGATGGTTTCCGGTCCGGCGATGGCATCCAGCCGCGCGAAAACGCCGCGCTTGATCTCGACATTCTCCGGTGTGTTTTCCTGCACATACACGGCGCCCGCCAAGGCGTCGTCCAAAGCGGCGGCGGCACGCATGCGGCCCCGCACGGCGGCGGCGGTGGCGCCATTCAGCAAATCATTGGCCACCAGGTCCGGCAGGACGCATTCGATGTAGGACAGGGCTTTTGCGGGCGCGTCTGCCTGCTCGTCCCACAGCGCCACATCATGGCCGGCGCGGGCAAAGCTGATGGCCCAGGCGCGCCCGACAAAGCCGGCACCCACGATGGCAACCTTGGCCATGAAATCCCCCATGCGATTGAGAAGACGATTCCGGGCAAATATCCCGGTACGGCGTTTTTATTGTGAAAGCGCGCCCTTGAACGGGATCATCTTTTTCTGCTGCTCACACCAGAGCGCAAGGCGGGCGTTGCGGATGCTTTCCAGGATGGTGAGCCGGCCGACCGTCTTCAGCTCGGGATAATCGCGCAACACTTTGGGCAGGCGATAATAGGGAATCCGGCTGTTGAGATGGTGAATATGATGGATGCCGATATTGCCGGTGATCCAGTGCAGCAGGGCCGGCAGATCGTAATAGGAGCTGCCCAGCAGCGCCGCGTCCTGATGCGCCCAGGAGCCATCCCGCGTCCACGCCACATCTTCAAACTGGTGCTGAACATAGAACAGCCAGACGCCCATCGAGGCCGCCAGCAGCATGACGGGCAGATGCACCATCAGAAATGGCCCCAGGCCCACCAGCCAGATCATCGCCGTAATCGACGCCGCGATGGCGGCATTGGTCGCCATGGTGCTGATCCAAGGGCCCCAGCCATCCCGCCACTGGTGGAAGGGCAGCCGGTGCTGCAGGAAGAACATGTAGGCCGGGCCGATCACGAACATGACCAGGGCGTTGCGATAGCAGCGATATAGGAAGCGGTTCCACAGCGACTTCTGGCGGTATTCATCCACCGTCAGGGTATCGATATCGCCGATGCCGCGCCGGTCCAGATTGTTCGAGGTGGCGTGATGGATGGCGTGATTGCGCTTCCAGTAATCATAGGGCGTCAGGGTCAAGACCCCCAGCACGCGGCCAAGCCAGGTGTTCGCGGCGCGGTGCTGGAAAAAAGCGCCATGCCCGCAATCATGCTGGATAATGAACAGCCGGACCATGAAGCCCGCCGTAGGCACCGCCAGCAGCAAGGTCAGCCAGTATCCCACATCCAGCGACAGCCACATCAGCAGCCACAGAATTGCGAGCGGCGCGATGGTGACCCCGACTTCGAATAGGGCGCGCCGCAGGTTGGGCTCGCGGTATCGCAAGAGGGCACGGGACAGATCTGGAAGGTGAATCATCTAACCGATTTGTGACGGCATTTTCGAGGGTTGCGTAGCAGCTAAGCCCCCGGATTTCCATATACGTCCGCCAAAAAATCGAACTTATCGACCCTGATGCCGGATGATCCGCGCTTTCATGGTGGACTGCGGCTTAACGCCCTTGGAGAGAAATTGCTGGTGGGCGGGCACGGGGCGCGGCGGAACAGGCGGCGCTTTTGGCTTGGCGGGCGCCTGCGCGGGCGCCGCTGCCTGCGGAGCATCCACTTTTGCCGCAGTTGCCGGCTTTTTGGCAGCCGGTTTTGGGAATACCGCCTTGGTCGGTTTTTTGGCCACGACATGTCCTTTCAAGCGATGCCGGGGGACTCTAATACCCCCTTCAGAAGCCGCAAAGCCCCCTTCATGACAGCGGCGGTAATGTTTGCCCGAATCGCTGCCTTGCCCCGCGCGAGGCAACAGCCAGGAAAAACCGGAGGGGCAAGCGCCCCTCCGGCCACGCCTTTACGGGTTGATGCGACTGCCGCCGACCACGCCCTTTTTGACAAGCTCGCTGAGCTTGATCAGCCCCTTATAGGTGAACTTCTGCACCCGCTGACCGCGATAGGTCTCGGTGGTGTAGATGTCGCCCTTGGTGTTGGTGACGATACTGTGCACCGCATAGAACTGCCCCGGTTGACGGCCGCCGCCGCCGAACCAGTAAAGCTCCTTCATGCTCGCGCGGTCATAGACATGGACGACCGCGTTGGCGCCGTCGGAGATGTACATGAACTTCTGCTGCGGATCGCGGGAGAAAGCGATCTCCCACGGCGCGCCGTCACCCCGTGTGGCGGCTTTGACGATGTGCTGGCGCAGATAGGTGCCGTCGGTCTTGAACACCTGGATGCGGTTGTTGGTGCGATCGCAGGCATAAATCAGCCCATCATTCGACGGCTGGGCGCAATGCATCGGATTGCCGAACTGCGGCGAGTTCACGTCATAATGCGGGATGGGCGTGTCGTCGGGTTTCTTGCCATAGGCGCCCCACATGCGCTTGAACTTCAGGGTGGTGGCGTCCCACACCGAAACACGCTTGTTGCCGTAACCGTCGGCCAGGAACATTTCGTTGCCCATGAAGCGGATTTGGGCGACGCCGCGCACATTCTCGGTATCCAGGCTGCCCTTGCTGGCATTGGCCTTACCGATCTGTCCCAGATACTTGCCGTCCGGGGTGAACTTCACGATGAAGCTGTCGTGATACTTGCCGACTCCGGCACCGGAATAAAGCGGCGGCGGCGCGGCGGGCGTCTCCGCGAACTGCGCCGCGCTGCCTGGAGACGGACGCGGCTGGTAGGCACCGTTGCCGCCCAGCCAGACATTGCCGTCCGGTCCGATGGTGATGCCATGGTTGGAACTGGGCCAGTCACGGCCCTTGCCCCTGTTCTGGTCGCGGCCCCAGTGGCGGATCAAATTGCCGGCGGGATTGAACTGCAGAACATCGGGCGCCGCCGTGCAGCAGTCCGCCTCTTTGCGGGTGGCATAGGATTCCTTCTGCTCCAGCGTTTGAGGACGGTGGAAGACCCAGACATTGTCCTGCTTGTCGACGTCCAGGCCGATGGTCATGGCCAGAATCCAGCGGTTGGGCAGCGGCTTGGGCCAATAGGGATCGGCTTCAAACCACGGCACCATCACATCCCCGGCGGCTTGCGCCTTGGCCGCGCCGACAATTCCGTTCTGGTGCGAGGCGAGCCCCGCCGCCAGCAGGCCGACCAGGCCGGCGCCCATCAGCAATTTGCGTGAATGTTTAAACGACGTCATAAAAACCCCTCCCTATGTGGACCGTTTTTACGGGCGGCCCTTGACCCTTACATCGGACACTCGCTGCCGTATCTGTTGAAGGCGACGATCGCCACCCGCGTCTGGGCCGCCACCGTTTGTGTGGTCTTCTGGCTGACCAGTATTCGGTAATTCTGAATAATCGCCTGCGACGGGGTCAGCGGCCGGGCCGCTTTGCGCGCGGCCACAAAATCGCTGACGCATTTCTGGAAGGTGTCGGCCGCGGCGGCATAGGTCTTCGCCGCCGCCATGCCGGCCACGATTTCCTGCTGGCTGGCCTTGGCGCCTTCGATGACCTTGGGCGGACGCGGCGCCTGACAATTGTCGCCCACGAAACTTTGGCTCACCCAGGCGGGATCGCGGCGGCTGTCCACCACTTCTTCGCTACGGCAGATCGCCGCGAAGGTCTCAATCGCCTGTTCGGTGGGACGCGCGTCGGGCATTGGTCTGGGCTCAGACGCGGCGCGCACTGGAAAGAATTCCAGCGCGGCGGCCGCCGTCAGTGCGGCAGCGGCAAGAGCTAATGCTTTCCACATCCTGTAACGCCCTGTCCCCTTGGGTCCAGCAGACCACAGGCCCCCGGCCTTGCCAACTCCCACGCGCTCCTTCGCTGATGCGAGATTGCGAATGATATCGGGTGGATAGTCGTTATCCCTGACACCCGCCCGCTGTTGCCGTGTTCCTGTGGCTTGATCTAGAACGGGCCATGAACCCGCAGTCTGTCCTCAGCCAGGCCATCGCCTTTCACCAGACCGGCAACCTGGCGGATGCCGAGCGGCTGTATCTGCAGCTGATGGCAGCGGCGCCGCGAGAGGCGGCGGCCCCGCACCTTTTGGGCGTAGTGCGGGCGCAGCAAGGCCGCAACAGCGAGGCGCTGGAACTGATCGGCAAGGCGCTGAAGATCCGGCCCGACGCACCGGAAATGCTGTCCAATTACGGCAATGTGCTGAAGACCCAGGGCCACTTCGCCGAGGCGCTGGACAGCTACGACCGCGCCCTGGCGATCAAACCTGATTATATCGCGGTGATCGCCAAGCGCGGCCAAGTGCTGCGCGACCTGGGACGGGTGGACGAAGCCCTGCAGGCGACTGAGCAGGCGCTGGCGCTCAAGCCCGATTATGCCGAGGCGTTGAGCAGCCGCGGCGTGATCCTGTCCGACCTCAAACGCTATGACCAGGCGCTAGCCAGTTACGACCGCGCGCTGGCGGTGGCGCGCGATTTCCCCGATGTCTGGAACAACCGTGCCCTGACCTTGAAAGACATGAATCGGCTGGTCGAGGCATTGGCCAGCGTGGAACGGGCGCTAATGCTGCATCCTGGATTTGCGGAAGCCCATAACAATCGCGGCGTCATCCTGTTCGAACTGCGGCGCATGGGTGAGGCGCTGGCAAGTTACGAGCAGGCGCTGGGACTGCGTGCCGACTATGCCGAAGCGATGAACAACCGCGCCGTCGCGCTGTGGAGCCTGAAACGCTTCGCCGAGTCCCTGGCCGATTGCGACACGGCGCTGGTAGCCCGCCCCGGCTTCGCCGATGCGCTGTACAATCGCGGCAACGCGCTGCTCGAGATGGGCCGGCCCCAGGAGGCGCTGGAAAGTTACGAGCAGGCCCTGGCCACCGCGCCGGATCACCCCAATGCCCTGAGCGGCCTGGCCAATGCCGCCATGACCATCGGCGATTGGGCGCGCACAGGCCCGTTGGCCGATGTACTGAAAGACGATGTGCTGGCGGGCAAGTCGGTGATCCAGCCCTTTGTGCTGATGGGCTATTGGGACGACAACGAACTCCAGCTGCGCTGCTCGCAGAACTATGTGCGCCAGACCGGTCCCGGTCCCCAGCCAGCGCTGTGGAAGGGCGAACGCCATGACCATGGCAAGATTCGCATCGCCTATCTTTCCGCCGATTTTCACCAGCATGTCACCGCCGCCCTGACAGTAGAAATGTTCGAGCGCCATGACCGCGAGCGTTTCGAAATCACAGCCGTCTCCTTCGGGCCTGACGACGGCAGCGCCATGCGCCAACGCCTGATCGGCGCCTTTGACCGGTTCCATGACGCACGGCTGCAGACTGATCGCGAGGTCGCCATGCTGCTCAAGCAATGGGAGATCGACATCGCGGTGGACCTGGGCGGCCATACCAGCGGGGCGCGGCCCTGGGTGCTGGCGCATCGCCCTGCCCCCGTGCAGGTCAAGTATATGGGCTATCCCGGCACCTCCGGTTCGGCTTTCATTGATGCCATCATCACCGACCGGATGGTGGTGCCGCCGGATCAGGACCGTTTTTTCAGCGAGAAGATCGTCGCCCTGCCTGACACGCTGTGGGTGACAGACACACAGAACGAAGTGCTGCCGCCACTAGGCCGCGCGGACGCAGGCCTGCCGGAAAACGCCTTCGTTTTCTGCTGCTTCAATCACAACTGGAAGATCACCGCACCGCTGTTCGACATCTGGATGCGGCTGCTGGGCAAGGTCGAAAGCAGTGTGTTGTGGCTGCTGCAGGGCAATGATGCTATCCGCGCCAATCTGCGGCGCGAGGCGCAAGCGCGCGGCGTCGATCCAGAGCGGCTGATATTCGCGGAGCGCACCACACCCGAACTGCATCTGGCGCGCCAGCAGCTTGCCGATCTGTTCCTGGATACCCTGCCCTACAACGCCCACACCACGGCCAGCGATGCGCTGTGGGCCCGGCTTCCCATCGTCACCACGCCGGGGCAATCCTTTCCGGCCCGCGTCGCCGCCAGCATCCTGACAGCCGCAGGCCTGCCGGAACTTATTGCGCCCGATCTGGCGGCCTATGAGGCGCTGGCGCTGCAACTCGCCACCGACCGCGCGGCGCTCGCTGCGATAAAGGAAAAACTGACGCGCCAACGCTCGACCACGGCACTATTCGACACCGCGCGCTTCACGCGCAACCTGGAAACCGCCTATGCCGGGCTGCTGGAGCGCGCATGAGCAGTCCAGCCCAGACTTTGTTGTCGCCCATCCGGCTTTCCGTCGCCGCGCCCGCCTACAACGAAGCGGCGGGCATCGAGGCGGTGGTTGCCGAATGGCATGGCTTTCTGTCTGGCCGCAACGATGTCGCCGGTTTCGAAATCGTGATCTGCAATGACGGCAGCAAGGACGATACCGGCGTTATTCTCGACCGTCTGGCGCAGCAATTCCCGCAACTGCGAGTGCTGCATTTTCCGCGCAACCAGGGCGCCGCCGCCGCGCTCAGTACTGCCATTGCCGCCACCACCGGCGACTGGGTGCTGCTGATTGATTCCGATTGCCAGTTTCCGATCCAGAACCTGCCGGACATGCTGGCCGCCGTGCGCCGCAGTGGCGGGCGTGCCGCCATCGGCATCCGGCAGAAGAAGGATGTGCCGTTCGCCCAGTTCGGCAGCTGGGCCAGTGGGCTGGTCTGCAATCTGGTGCATGGCAGCCGGGTGCGGGACTTCAATTCCGCCTTCAAACTGGTGTGGGGACCGACCCTGCGCGGCCTAGGCCTGGAAGCCAAAGGCATGAATTATTCCACCGAAGTCACGTCGCGGCTGCTGGAGCGCGGCGTTTCGCTGGCGGAAGTCGAGATCGAGCACCGCCCCCGCGCCACCGGCGTCTCAAGCATGAGGCTGGTGCGCGGCGCCATCCATCGCCTGCTATTCGTAAGTTATATCGCGTTTCGGCAATTGCTTATCGGCCTTGGCATCCTGTCGCGGCCGCAGCCATGAGCGCGCCATCCGTAACCAAGGTCGTTCTGTTCTGTGGCGGACGTGGCAGCGCCACCATCATCCGCGCCCTGCTGCGCCAGACCGACATCGACCTCACCCTGATCGTCAACGCCTATGACGACGGCCTTTCCACCGGCGCGCTGCGCAATTTCATTCCCGGCATGCTGGGCCCGTCGGACTTCCGCAAAAACCTGTCCTATCTTCTGGGCAATTATTCCAATGCCCAGTATGCGCTGCGCAACCTGATGGAATATCGCCTGCCCGCCTCGTCCGGCGCGCGGGAGATTGAAAGCCTTGCCCGTTTCGCACGGAGCAATGAGACATCACTTCTGGAAGAGCCGCTGAAAGGCTGGTTCGCCCAACTGTCCGCCCCGCTTTCGCTGCGCCTGCGTGGGCTGCTAGGAGGGTTCTTCGATCACGCCGCCGGCGCGGATGTCGCCTTCGATTATCGCGACTGTTCGCTGGGCAATCTGGTTTTCGCGGGTGCCTATCTGCAAATGGGCCGCGACTTCAATGCCGCCGCCGCGACCGTGGGCGATCTGGTCGGCAGCCGGGCGCGGCTGCTGAATGTCAGCAGCCAGCAGAACCGCGTGCTGGTCGGCCTGAAACAGGATGGCACCTATCTCTCCTGCGAAGCGGAAGTGGTCGGGGCGCAATCGCCGGTCCCGATCACAAACCTGTATCTTCTGGAACAGCGGCTGACCGCCGAAGAGATGCAGACACTTGCCGCGCGCGATTTCGCCGGAAAACAAGCCTGGCTGGCGGAGCGCGATGCGATACCCGATTTGTCGCCCGCCGCAGCGGAAGCCATCGCCGGCGCGGATATCCTTCTCTATGGGCCAGGTACCCAGCATTCCTCGCTTCTACCCAGCTATCGCATCGCCCGCGCCGCGCTGGCGGCGGCGCCCGCGCCGGTTGCGGCGATGGTGATGAACCTGGATGTCGACCATGACATCCAAGGACTGACCGCCAGCGATGTCATGGACCGGGCGCTGGATCACGGCGCCGTCATCACCCATGTCCTTGCCGACCAGAATACCTGCCTGCCTGCTGGCGGCCTGGACGGCACTGAATATCGGGGCGCGCAAATCCTGCGCGGCAGCTTCGCCACGGCGGCGCGGCCCGGGCTGCACAACGGCACCGCCATCGCCGAACGCATTCTGGCGGTGGGTGCGGGAAGCGGCCATGACGTGGCATCGGTGGAGATATTCGCCGACATTCACAACCGCTCCGTCGCCAGCGACGAACTGGTCGAGGAATTCCTGGAAACAGACTGGACCGGCGCCCGGCTGGTGCTCAACCGCGTCGCGCATCCGGCCGGCGACGGCATCTCCACCGTCTATCAGGAAGGCCTGTTTCCGGAAGCCGGCTACTTCCGCGACTGGCTGCGGCAGGGTTCATCCGACTATCTGGTGCTGATGACGGGCGACGGCGCCTATCGCTTCCGCGATGTGCAGGCGATCATCCAGCTACTGGAGCAGCAGCAATCCCTGGGCGGCGTATTCGGCTCGCGCACCCAGAGCCGGCGGCAGTTCATCACCTCCATTCAGGCCGCCTATGGCGAGCACCGGATTCTGTATTGGCTTGGGAAAGTCGCGGCGTTTTTCCTCAGCTTCATATTCTATCTGCGCACCGGCGTGATCTTTTCCGATCCGCTGACCGGCCTGCGGGTTTTCCGGCGGCAACGCCTGGCGCATCTGCCCGACATCGCCAAGGATGGGACGGCGCCGCTGGCCATTGTGCGGCAACTGATCCGTCATGGCGTCGAGGTCGCAGAATTGCCGGTGATCTATCGCACCTATTCCGGCTTCACCGACCCCTATTGGCGGATACGGCGCGGCTTGCGCAATCTCGCCAGCCTGTTCTGACCATGTGGCTGGCGGACACCACCTGTTATCTGTTCGACCTGGACGGCACGTTGGTCGATTCCAGTCCGGTGCATGAACGTGCCTATCGCCACATACTGGGCCGGGAGTACCCTCACCTGCTGCCGGGCTTTGACTATCGCGCCATTGCCGGGCTGGCAACGCTGGAAGCGTTTCGCAGCCTGGGGCTGAGCGAAAGCGACAGCCGGCACTGCACCCTTCTCAAGCAGAGCCATTATCGCGAAGCGGTCGCCGCCGGCGCAGTGCAGGAGATGACCGGGGCCAAGGCCATGCTGGCGCTGCTGAAGGCGCGCGGCGCGGTGATCGGCGTGGTAACCTCCGCCAGCCACGCTTCGGCGTTGAAAACGCTGGACGCCACCGGCCTGGCGCAGCATGTCGATACCATCGTGACGGCGGACGATGTGACGGAGACCAAACCCGCCGCGACGCCCTATCTCGCCGCGCTGGCGCAGCTGAAAGCCGATCCCGCCCGGGCTGTCGCGATTGAGGATGCGCCTTCAGGCATCGCTTCGGCGCGGGCGGCAGGACTGAACGTCATCGGCATACATGATGAAACCGTGCGGCCGCTCAGCGATCTGTATTTTGCCGACTTTGCGGCCTTTGCCGGAGCGCTGGCATGAAAATCTGCGCCGTCATTCCGGCAGCCGGACGCGGGACGCGGCTGGGTAGCGATGCACCCAAAATTCTTACCCCCCTGACCGACACACAGACGGTCTGGACCATCCTGCACCGCAAGCTGGCGCCGCTGGTGGACCATATCCACCTCGTCCTGTCGCCAGATGGCGCGGCGGCATTTCCCGAGCATCCCGTCAACGTATCCCAAAGTGTCCAGCCCGCGCCCACCGGCATGGGCAATGCGATTTTTCGCGGCTACCCGATCTGGTCGCAGTACGATGCCATACTGGTGGTCTGGGGCGATCAGGTCTTCGTCTCAACCGATACGATCACCCGGGCCATCGCCGCGCTGAATGATCCGCACCGCCATGCCGTGTTACCGGTCACGCGTATGGCCACGCCCTATGTCGAGTATGTCTTTGACAGCGACCGCCTGACCCAGGTTCTACAAACCCGCGAAGGTGATGTCACCGCCCCCAACGGCTTTTCCGATGTCGGCACCTTTCTGCTGGGTACCGAGGGCCTGCAATCGGCTTGGCAAGATTATCTGGCGGCGGCACCGCGCGGCAGCGCGACCGGTGAGATCAATTTCCTGCCTTTCCTGCCGTTCCTGAACAGCAAGGGTTGGCGCATAGAGCCGCTGGAAGTGGCGGACGCCACCGAAGCGCGCGGCATCAACACACCGGAGGATCTGGATTTTTTCCGCAAGCTCTATAAGAACGCCTGACATGAAAAACGTCCTGATCACCGGCGGCGCCGGTTTTATCGGCAGCCATCTTTGCGAAGGCCTGCTGGCGGCGGGCCATCGCGTGCGGGTGCTGGACAGCCTGGTCTATGGCCAGCGCGAATGGGTCCCTGGGGCTGCCGAATTCATCCAGGGTGATATCCGCGATGGCGAGGCCTGCCATCGCGCCGCTGCCGGAATAGATGCCGTGCTGCATTGCGCCGCCATGTCACGCTCTGGACCGTCGCAGGAGCATCTCGATCTCTGCACCCAGTCCAACATCACCGGCACCCAGAACATGCTGCTGGCGGCGCGTGACGCCGGCGTGAAGCGTTTCATCTATAGCGGTTCGTCCACCTATTACGGCAGCCGCACCCCGCCGCATCGCGAAAGCGATCCGCCCGACTTTCTCAACATCTACAGCCTGACCAAGCGGGTGGGCGAACAATATTGCCTTTTGTTCGACGAAGGATTCGGCCTGCCCTGCACGATCTTTCGCTATTTCAATGTCTATGGGCCGCGCCAGCCGGAAACCGGCGCCTATGCGCTGGTGCTGGGAATATTTCTGCGCCGCCATGCCGAGGGCAAGGCACTGGAGATTCACGGCGACGGCCAGCAGCGGCGCGATTTCGTCCATGTCCGGGACGTGGTCGCCGCCAATATCGCCGCCCTGAACAGCCATGGACGCGGCGAAGTGTTCAATGTCGGGAGCGGCACCAGTATCTCCGTCAAGGAACTGGCCGACATGATCTCACCCAACCAGATTCACACCGAGGGGCGCAAAGGCGATTCCACGGCGACCCTGGCAGATATTTCGAAAATCAGGTCGGCACTGGGTTGGACGCCGCAGATCTATTTCGCGGACGGCCTCGAAGAATTGATGACGAAGCCTTAAGTCACTTTTTCGGATTGCATGTCGGGCGTCTGTTTTTTCGCCAGCAACCCGATAGTGGCCAGGATCAGCACCGTTCCCAGCCAGTCCATGGCGCCGAAGGACACGCCCAGCCAGCCCACTGCCAGCACTGCCGCAGTCAGCGGCTCGGCGCAGCTGAGCAGGCTGGTATATTGCGCTCCGATCAGCCGCACCGCCTTCAGATAGAGGTAGAAGGCCGCAAGCGAGCCAAACAGCAGGATGAAGGCGACAAACAGATAGGTGATTGCATCCCACTGGCCTGTCACGTTCCAGGGCTGGTGGACAAAGCTCAGCGCGATGCCGCCGATCAACATGCCCCAGCCGGTGATATAGGCGGCGCTGTATTTGTGCAGCAGGCCAGTAGGCTGGATGGAGTTGAACGCCGCCGCCACCGCCGAAGCGATGCCCCAGAACAGCGCGATCGACGAAATCGACAGCGCGCTGAAATCACCATGGGTGACCAGAAAGAAAGTACCTGTCATGGCCAGGGCGATGGCGGCATATTCGCGCCCCGATGGCCAGCTCCGCTTGCGAAACGCTACCCAGACCGCGATCATGGCCGGCGCGGTATATTGCAACACAGTGGCGGTGGCGGTGTTGGATTCCTTGATGGCGGCGAAATAGGTGTATTGGACCGACAACATGCCGAGCACGCCGAACAGCAGAAGCTGGATGGCGTCCTTGCGGTCCCGGAACGGCGCCAGCACGGCATGGCCGTCGCGCGCCGCGGCGAAGATCAGCAGGATCGTGCCGCCGCCCAGCAGGCGCATGCTCACCAGCCATTGCAGGTCGATGCCACGATGGGTGAACAGGAACTGGGCGAAGGTGCCGCCCACGCCGAACAGGATCGCGGCAGTTACCGCGCAGGCAAATCCAATACCGTTCATGGCAACGCAAAAGCGGTGACGTTATCGGCCCCTGACGCCTCTCCCCAAAATCCGCCCGTTATGACCGCCGCGACATATTGCTTACCGCTCTTCCCACGATAGGTCAGCGGCGTGCCGTAGAGCGAGGCGGGAAGCTTGAAAGTCCACAACTCCTTGCCGGTCCGGGTATCGAAGGCGCGCAGCCGCTTGTCGTCGGTGGCGCCGATGAAGATCAGTCCGCCGCCGGTGACGATGGGGCCGCCGACACTGGGCCGCCCGGTTTTGGGATCGGCCAATCCGTCGGTCACGCCCAACACGCTTTGCCAGACAATCGCGCCGCTATTCACGTCAATCGCATAGAGATTGCCCCAGGGCGGCACCTGGCAGGGCATGCGCGAATCCTTGTCCCAGAACCACTGATAGCCGTAGCGCATGTCATAGCTGCCGTCGGACTTGCGGATCATCATCTGCTGCGACCCCATCTCGCTGGCATTGACAATGTAATAGCTGCGGCCGGGATCGAAGGCGCCATGGCTCCAGTCGATGCCGCCCCAGTTGCCGGGAAAGCGCGCCACGGCGGAGTCCACTCGCGGCGGCTGGAAGTATTTCGCGGCCACGACATTCTGATCCTTGATGAGCTTGTCGCAGCCTGCCTTCTGCTGCGGTGTCAGGTTGGCAAGCTCGGACATCTGGAAGGATGTGCGTCCCAGTGGCGGCGTCACCGAGGCCGGCTGTGTTGGCGCCACAGCTTCGCCCACCATGTCGGTTTCGGTCGGCACCGGAATGTCTTTGACTTCGTGAATAGGCTTGCCGGTGACGCGGTCGAGCAGGAACAGAAGGCTGGCCTTGCTCATCACCGCGACCGCGGGAATGACGCGGCCGTCCTTTTTCACATCCACCAACGTGGTGAGCGGCAGGTCATAATCCCAGATATCGTGCCGCAGCGCCTGGAAATGCCAGAGATATTTTCCCGTCGCGGCATTCACCGCGACCAGCGAGTTGGAAAACAGCGAGTCGGTTTTGCGGTCGTTGCCGGACTGGTCGAATGTCGGCGCGCTGAACGGCAGATAGGCGATGCCGCGTTTCTCATCCAGGATCACCCCGGTCCAGACATTGACCCCGGACCGCTTGACCCAGCTCTCGCCCTCCCATGTGTCATGGAATTTCTCGCCCGGCTGCGGCACGCCATTGAAGTGCCAGACTTCCCGGCCCGTTCGCACATCAAAGGCCCGCACTCGGCCCGACGCGCCCAGTTGCGGCGCTTCCTGGGTGCGCGAACCGGTGATGACCAAATTCCTGTAGATCGTGGGCGCGGCAGTGACGCCCAGAAAGGCGTCGGCAAAGCCTTGCATCACCTCGGGTGTCTTCAGGCTGACGATGCCGTCATTGCCGAAGCCGCGCACCGGTTCGCCGGTATCGGAATATAGCGCAATCAACAAACCGCGCGCGGTGCCGAAGACGATCTGGGGCCGCTTACCCGGCCAATAGGCGACGCCGCGCGTTGCGGGATTGTCGCCGCTAGGCACTTGATAGGCCCAAAGTTGCTTGCCGGTCTCCGCATCCAGCGCCACCACCCGGCCATATGGCGTGGAGACGTACATCACGCCATCGACCACCAGCGGCGTATTCTGCGATGCCATGAAGCCACGCCGGAAGTCCGACGGCTTCATGTGATAGGTCCAGGCCGGCTTCAGTCCGGCAACATTGGCGGGGGTAATCTGGTCCAGCGGGGAGAAACGGCTTTCCCCATAGTCATGGCCATAAGCGGGCCATTCCTCCGGCTTGAGAGGGGCGGCACCGGCACAAAGTGGCAGAAATAGCGCGCCGGCCAGCAGCGCGGCGAACCTTCTCATCGCCCATCCCCCAGATTCTTTGCGTCAATTATGACGGAGAGCGGGGCGCAGGGCCAGCGGGCGCCGTGACTGGCGCCCGCCCCCGGCCTTGCTACTTGCGGAAGCGCAAGGTCATGCGGTCGCTTTCGCCCATGGCGTCATACTTGGCGCGCTCGAAGCTGGGGTCGGCCGGCTTGCCCTGTTCGGCGCTGCGGCGCACTGGCGGCAGGGTCCAGACACCAAAGGGATGATCCTTGGTGTCCTTGGCATTGGCGTTGAGCTCGGAGCGGGCCTCGAGCTTGAATCCGGCCTTCTGCACCAGATCGATCACATGCTGGGTGGAAACGTAGCCATTGCGGGCATCGTTCACCATCGGCTTGGGATCGGAACGGTGTTCTTCCACCGCCAGAACACCGCCGGGCTTCAGCACGGCATAAATATTGGCCAGCACCGCGTCGGCCATGCCGGGGGTCCACATCCAGTTGTGGATGTTGCGAGCGGTGATCACGACGTCGGCGCTACCCGGCGCGCCCAGCTCTGCGGCCCCCTTGTTGAACAGGGCGTAGTGGATCGGGCCATAGGCATTGGCGTCTTCAAACTTGGCCGGCAGCTTCTGGTCGGGACGGCCGGTGGCGGCGATGTAGTGGCCTTTGGTATCCTTGGCATAGGGCGCCAGGATTTCGCTCCAATAGCCGCCACCCGGCGACACTTCGATAATGGTCTGGCCGGGCTTCACGCCCCAGAAGTCCAGAGTCTCGGCGGGACGGCGGGCGGCATCGCGCGCCTTGTTGTCGGCGGAGCGCTGCGCCCCGGCAACCTTGGCGGTCAGAACAGCGTCAGCGGCGGCAGCAGGCATCAGGCTGAGCAGCGCCAGCGCAGCGCCGGTCGCCATCATGGTGCGAAAAATCATGCAGTCCTCCCAGGGTTTTTGCGTCAACCCCGGATGGGGCGGCGCTATTTTATATCTTCGGGGCGAACGGCGCTGAGGCGTACGGGAGCCTTGTCCCGGGCATCGGCGACGGCGCTTGGTTCGTCTTTTGGCGTCTCATATTGGCGATATTGCGGCACTTGATCCAGCCGGACGAAGCGATAGCCCTCCTCGATCAGGGCTGGAACGACCTGGCGCACCAGGGGGGCAGAATTGACCTGGATGGCATGCATCAGGACCACCCCGCCGTCCGCACGGCGGATCTCCCGCAAATACCCCTTGGCGCAGGTCTTGGCCGTCCAGCCGATGCGCCAGCATTCCCAGTCCGCCGCCGCCATCACATAACCGTCACGCGACATGGCGATGTCGCCGCCCGCATCCCAGTAGATCGGCCCGACATACTGGCGCAGCTGCGGATCGGCGTTGAGGATTCCGGCATGGGCGGATTTCCACGACCCGTAAGGGGCGCGAAAATAGAACTTGTCATTCGGCCCCATCAGCGGCGCGATCTGGTCATGCACGTCGCGAATTTCGTTCAGCAATAGTTCGGGATTGGCGGCGTAGCGGCTGCTGAGCCGGGCGTGGGTGGCGCTGTGATTGGCCAGCAGGTGGCCTTCGCGGACGATCCGCGCCAGCAACTCGGGATAGCGGCGCGCCTGACGCCCGACGATGAAGAAGGTTGCCTTGACGTTCATCTCCTTCAGCGCGTCCAGCACTTCGCCGGTGCGCGCATTGGGGCCGTCGTCAAAGGTCAGCGCCACGGTATGGGCGTCACGCAGGCCCGATTTGAAGATGCTGCGCTGTTGAAACAGCGCCAGCTGCGCCGGCTTGCCGGCCGATATGCCAGGACGGGTCTTGGCACTGTCGGCCACCACCGGTGCCGACAAAGTCAGTAATACGCTCACTGCTAACGCAATATTCCGCATGACAGCCCGCATCCAACGCCCGAAAACTGGATTTAATTTACCCTACAGCCCATTTGCGGCAAGCCAGCGCTGGTCCGCAAGGCCCGCTATCCCCTAGATTTCAGGCGGAATTCGGGCGCGGGGCTTTGGCATGGAATTATCACGGCGGACGGCTTTGGTTAATGGCGCGGCGGCGCTTGCCGTCTTGCCCGCCCATGCCAGGCCGAGCGCCCTGCATCGGCGGCTGATCTGCCTGGACACCCACCTCGACACGCCCGCCGATCTGGCGCGCCCGGGCTGGGATATGACGGCGCGCCATACCCACGACACCGACATGACCCAGGTGGATGCTCCGCGCATGGCGGATGGCGGGCTGGATGGCGGCTTCTGGGCGATCTTCACACCGCAAGGCCCGCTCGATGCCGCCGGCATGATGGCGGCGCGCGACGCGGCCCTTCTGCGCGCGGCCCAGATCCGTGAGATGGTGGCGGCCCATCCCCGCACCTTCGAACTGGCCGTTGTGGCGGAGGATGCCGCCCGCATCGCCGCAAGCGGCAAGATCATCGTCTATCAGAGCATCGAGAATGCCTACCCGCTGGGCGAGGACATCTCGCTGCTGCGCAGTTTCTATAAACTGGGCGTGCGCATGGTCGGCCCGGTTCACTTCCGCAACAACCAGTTCGGCGATTCCGCCACCGACAAGAAACTGTGGAATGGACTGTCACCCAAGGGGCGCGAACTGGCGGCGCTGGCGAATGACCTGGGCGTGGTTTTGGACGCCAGCCATGCCAGCGACGATGTCTTCGACCAGATGCGGGAGACATCGCGCGCGCCCATCATCATGTCGCATTCGGGCTGCAAGAGCGTGTTCGACCATCCCCGCAATATCGACGATGCCCGCATCAAGAAGCTGGCGGCGACGGGCGGCTCCATCCAGATCAATTCCTACAATGCCTATCTGATCGCAGTTCCCGCGAATCCCGAACGCGACAAGGCGCGCCGTGCGCTCTACGACCGGCTGGACAATATCGCCGGCATGACACCGGCCCAGGCGTCCGCCGCGGTGCGCGAGGTGGCGGCGGGCGTGAAAGTCCTGAATGCGCAATACGCCACGCCCCGCGCCAGCATCGACGACTTCATGAAACACGTGACCCATGCGCTGGACCTGGTGGGACCCGATCATGTCGGCATCGGCTGCGACTGGGATGGCGGCGGCGGCGTCACCGGCATGGAAGATGTCGCGGCAATCCCCAAGATCACCGACCGGCTGGTCAAGCTGGGCTATACTGAGGCGCAGCTATCGGCCTTCTGGGGCGGCAATGTGCTTCGTGTGCTGAAAGCCGCACACGAAGCACGCAAGACCTAAATGTCGGCGTAGCAGCGCACTTCCTGATCCGCACCAGGCGTCGTTAGTGCGCCATCACGCGCCGGACCGACATTCTTGGCGTAGCGCGCCAGCGCGCCGGTCTTGAAGCCCGGCGGCTTGGGCTTGAACGCTTTCTTGCGTTCCGCCAGTTCGGCGTCCGACAACTCGACATCCATGGTGCCCTTTTCGGCGTCGATCACGATGATGTCGCCATCCTTGATGAGGCCGATGGGGCCGGCATCGGCGGCTTCCGGGCCGACATGGCCGACGCACAGCCCGCGCGTGGCGCCGGAGAAACGCCCATCGGTGACCAGGGCGATATTCTCCACCCCCTGCCCGTACAGCGCCGCCGTGGTCGACAGCATTTCGCGCATGCCCGGGCCGCCCTTGGGACCTTCCCAGCGGATGACCAGAACGTCGCCTTCATTGTAGTCGCGCCGTTCGACCGCCGCGAAGCAATCTTCCTCGCAGTCGAACACCCGCGCCGGGCCGCGATGCTTGACGTGCGTAAGCCCCGCAATCTTGACGATGGCGCCTTCGGGGGCCAGCGACCCGCGCAAACCCACCACGCCGCCGGTCGGGGCCAGCGCGTTCTTGACCTCGACCATCACCTTCTGGTCGGGATTGAATTTCACGTCTTTCAGATTTTCCGCCACCGTCTTGCCGGTGACGGTGATGCAGTCGCCATGTAGCAACCCCGCATCCAGCAGGATGCGCATCAGCATCGGCACGCCGCCCGCTTCCCACATGTCCTTGGCGACGTATTTGCCGCCCGGCTTGAGCGAAGCGATATAGGGCGTCTTCTTGAAGATTTCCGCCACGTCGAACAGGTCAAGCTTGATGCCTGCCTCGTTGGCCATGGCCGGCAGATGCAGCGCCGCATTGGTCGAGCCGCCGGTTGCGGCCACCACCATGGCGGCATTCTCGAACGCCTTGCGGGTGCAGATGTCGCGCGGGCGCAAATTCTTCGCCAGCAGGTCCATCACCGTCTCGCCCGCCTTGAGCGCGAAATCATCGCGCGACAGGATCTCGGCGGGGGGACCTGACGAATAGGGCAGCGCCAGGCCGATCGCTTCGGCGACACAGGCCATGGTGTTGGCGGTGAACTGGCCGCCGCAGGCGCCCGCGCCGGGACACGCGACCTTTTCCAGTTCGACCAGTTCATCGACCGGCATCTTGCCCGCCGAATGCTTGCCGACGCCTTCGAACACATCCACGACTGTGACGTCCTTGCCGTGAAAACGGCCCGGCATGATCGAGCCGCCATAGAGGAACACACTCGGCACATTGAGGCGCAGCATCGCCATCATCATGCCAGGCAGGCTCTTGTCGCAGCCGGCCAATCCCACCAGCGCGTCATAGCAATGGCCGCGCATGGTCAGTTCGACGGAGTCGGCGATGACTTCGCGCGACACCAGCGAGGAGCGCATGCCCTCATGGCCCATGGCGATGCCGTCAGTGACGGTGATGGTGCAGAATTCGCGGGGCGTGCCGCCGGC
>JBEENS010000027.1:0-33604 GCA_041192105.1 Pseudomonadota bacterium
AAGCGCCTCGGCCTCGTCATCGTGGACGAGGAGCAGCATTTCGGTGTGGTGCACAAGGAACGGCTGAAGAATCTCAAGGCGGATGTCCATGTCCTGACTCTGACCGCCACACCCATCCCGCGCACCCTGCAACTGGCTTTATCGGGCGTGCGCGATCTTTCCCTGATCACTACGCCGCCGATCGACCGGCTGGCGGTGCGCAACTTCGTTACGCCCTTTGACCCGCTGGTGGTGCGCGAGGCCTTGCTGCGCGAGCATTATCGCGGTGGCCAGTCCTTCTTTGTCGCGCCGCGCATCGCCGACCTTCGTGATGCCGCGCTTTTCCTGAAAGAGGTGGTGCCGGAAGTGAAGCCGGCCATCGCCCATGGCCAGATGCCGCCCACCATACTGGAAGAGGTAATGACCGCCTTTTACGAGCGCAAGGTGGACGTGCTGGTGTCCACCAATATCGTGGAATCGGGCCTGGACATTCCCACCGCCAACACGCTGATCATCCAGCGCGCCGATATGTTCGGGCTTTCTCAACTCTATCAGCTGCGCGGCCGAATTGGCCGGTCTAAGCAGCGCGCCTATGCCTACCTCACCACCCCCGCCGAAAAGAAGCTGACCGACACCGCGACACGGCGGCTGAAAGTCTTACAGTCGTTGGATCAGCTGGGCGCGGGTTTCTCCATCGCCAGCCATGACATGGACATTCGCGGCGCCGGCAATCTGTTGGGCGAGGAACAGTCCGGCCATGTGCGCGAAGTCGGTATCGAGCTTTATCAGGAGATGCTGGAGGAAGCGGTGTCAGGCCTGAAAGAGGTCGGCGACGCCGACGTCACCGACCAGTGGTCGCCCACCATCAATCTGGGCGCCTCGGTGATGATCCCGGAAAACTATGTCGCCGATCTCAATGTCCGCATGTCGCTCTATCGCCGCCTAGCAGGGATAGAGACGCGCGAGGATATCGACCGTTTCGCCGCTGAACTGATCGACCGCTTCGGTGCGCTACCAGAGGAAGTGCAGCATCTGCTGGAAATCGTCACCATCAAGCAGCTGGCCAAGGCCGCCGGGGTGGAGAAGATCGATGCCGGTCCCAAGGGCGGCACCGTTGCCTTCCGCGGCAACCAGTTCGCCAACCCCGTCAAGCTGATCACGTTCATCAACCAGCATAGCGGCACCATGAAGGTGCGGCCCGACCAGAAGATCGTGGTCAGCCGCGACTGGCCCAAGCCCGAAGACCGTCTCAAGGGCGCCAAGGCGCTGCTGGGACAACTTGCGAAACTGGCGGGATCGTAACGCGCCATTTGTGCATTATACTTTGATACTCTGGTAACAGGACCATTATGTCCTTTTTCGTCTCCTCTGGAATGGTACTGGGTCATCGCGCTACTGGCGGTGGCGGCGCTGCATCCGGCGGTGCAGATTTACCGCGTCACAGAGCGGCGGCTGGACGGTCCCGCGCTGGTCACCGATTGCCGGATTCAGGGCGATTAATGGCTGATGAGCGCGGCGGTGCAAAAGTGGTGGCCCTGTGCGAACATTCTGGGACTTGATGCCACCTATACGCCGGACCAGATCGCCAACAAGTATTTCTGCGCCGCGCGGGGCAATGTGCGCGCCATCACCGCCTGCGATCTCAAGGGCGCTACGCCGCCCGCCAATGCATTCGTGCCGCCTGGACTGGTGGACTGGCTGATGGGCAGCGCCCGCGTGCAGCAGCGCCGCCCATTAAGAAACTGCTTCATGAGTCGTCCTTCTTCAGTATCGCAGGACCAGTTTGCGGCCGCTGATATTGAACGATTTCATCCTGTTCAGGAATGTCATGCCCAGCAGGGACGAGCGCATCGGCGCCTGGTTGATGGAGACCGGCACGTTGGTCAGCCGGATATGGCCGACTGTCAGTTCGTCCACCACCGTCGAGGCGCCATAGCCGATGCCGTTGGCGGTTTCATAGGCGCGATTGAAGACGAGGCTGCCGGTATCGATGCCCAGACGCCGGGCATCAGACGGAGTCAGCATGATCGAGCTGGCGCCGGTATCCACCAGGAAACGCACCGGTGTTCCGTTCACCGCGCCATTAGCGTGAAAGCCGCCCCCGTCACTGGCGGAGATCACCATTTCGTTGGCGGATGTCTGCAGCGGCGTGCCGGGGATCAGGTCGGCGCGCAGCCGCCTTCCCAGAGTCATCAGCTCTTCCTGATACGAGAAGCCCAGCACCAGCACAGCGCCGACGCCCAGCCACATCAGGATATTGCGGACGGTTTCTTTTACTTTGACCTGGCGGACGAACAGCAGGCTGCTGGACACCAGCGCCAGCACCGCGATTGTTTGGATCAGATAGGGATCGCTGAACTGGCCCTCTTCGGGAAAGGCGCGGCTGAGGAAGAAAACCAGCGCGCCCAGGCCTGCCAACGCCCCCAGCCAGATGAATAGCCCGGTGCGCGAGGCCTTGCGCTCCGGCGGCGGCTTCCAGGGATTTTCGCTCACCTATTCCAGTTCCATGATGGTGGCGCTGCCGGCCTGGATGCGCTCCAGCAGCATGGGGCATTCCGGCACCACGCGCTCCATCCAGAAACGGGCGCACATCAGCTTGTCCTTGTGCAGGGGTGAGGTCTTGCCCAGCGATGCCTTGGCCATCATGCCCCACATCAGGGCCGTCATGGTGATGCCCATCATCCGCAGATATTCGGTGGCGCCGGCGCCTGCATCATTGGGGTTTTTCATCCCGTTCGCCGCCAGCCACATGGTGGCGGCCTGCAGATTTTCGGTGCCGCGCTTCACGCCCGCCACAAAAACTTTCATGTCATCGTCTTTTTCATTTTCCGCGATCCAGCCGGTCAGAAGCGCGAACAGCGCCATCGGCGCTGCGCCGCCCTTGCGGCCTAGTTTGCGGCCCACCAGGTCCATCGCCTGCACACCATTGGCGCCCTCATAGACCATGTTGATGCGGGCATCGCGCACGAACTGTTCCACGCCATTGTCGCGGATATAGCCGTGGCCGCCATAGCATTGCATGCCGAGATTGGCGGCTTCGAAACCCATGTCGGTGCCGAAAGCCTTGATCACGGGCGTCATCAAATCTGCCAAGTGTCCGGCCGTTTCCGCCTCTGGCCGCTGGGACTGGGCGATGCTCATCTGCAAGGTGGTCCAGGCCGCCAGCGCCCGCGCGCCTTCGACGAAGGAGCGGGCCTGCAGCAGCATCTTCTTCACATCAGGATGCACGATTTCCAGGTCGGCCGGCTTGTCCGGTTCCTTCGGCCCCGTCAGGGCGCGCCCGACGCGGCGTTCATGGGCATAGGCATAGCCGTTTTGATAAGCAACTTCGCCCAGCCCGATGCCCTGGATGCCAACGCCCAGCCGCGCCGCATTCATCATCCCGAACATGCCCGCCATGCCGGCGGAGGAAGAGCGCTTTTCACCCGGCTTCAGCGGTTCAGGCTTCGGACCCAGCCGCCAGGCAATCGCGTCGTCGAAATTCAGCACGCAGGTCGCCTGGCCTTTGATGCCCATCTTGTGCTCGATGCCGCCGGTATTGACGCCATTGCGCGCGCCCATCGTGCCGTCTTCCTTGACCAGGAATTTTGGCACCATGAAGAAATTGACCGTGGAAAGATCGTCGTGGATCTGGCCCTTTTCGTCGGGGATCTTGGCGATCACCATATGGATGATGTTGTCGGTCAGATCCTGGTCGCCGCCGGAAATGAAAATCTTGGTGCCGTTCATCTT
Organism: Pseudomonadota bacterium; assembly: GCA_041192105.1. Taxonomy (GTDB): domain Bacteria; phylum Pseudomonadota; class Alphaproteobacteria; order Micropepsales; family Micropepsaceae; genus Rhizomicrobium. The sequence continues at coordinate 3,712 of JBEENS010000027.1, forward strand.
GTAGGTGCCGTCCGGCTGCTCGACCGCCCTGGTCTTCATCAGCCGAAGGTCGGTGCCGCAGCCCGGCTCGGTCAGGCACATGGTGCCGGCCCATTCGCCCGACACCATCTTGGGCGCGATAGTCTCCTTCATCCACGCGGCTCCGGTCGCCAGGAGCGCGCCATAGGCGCCGGCCGTCAGCATGGGATACATGGCCAGGCTCTGGTTGGCGCTCATTCCCATTTCGCTAACCACCATGGTCAGGAGGTGCGGCATGGCCGCGCCGCCCGCGGATTCCGGCGCACCCAGCCCGCCCCAGCCGGCTTCGCAATAGGCCTTGTAGGCTTCTTTAAATCCCTTGGGCGTGGTCACGGCGCCATTCTGGAAATGGCAGCCTTCCTCGTCGCCCGACTGGTTCAGCGGCTGTAGCACTTCCTCGCAGAACTTGCCCGCATTGCTGAGAATGTCGTCCACCAGTCCGGCATCCAGGTCGGCAAAGCCCGGCAGGTCGCGGTGCTTTTCCAGCTCCAGCACCTCATGCAGCAGGAAGCGATAATCTTCGACCGGGGCGCGATAGATGGGCATGGGGCAATCCGTCAGGAGGAAGCATGATTCTTACTCCGGCGCCGCGCCACCCGCCATTGTGCAGACGCAACAGAAAGCGGGCGCAATAGAAAAGAGCCGGGCGCGAATACGCCCGGCTCCGTCATCAAAGGGGTCTTGTTACGGGACCGCGGGACCGGCCGAACCGCCGGCATTCACCGTGGCCTGCCGGTTCAGCTGCCGGATGGTTTCGGATTCGGTGGAATTGGCGGCGGTTTCGGAGGCGCTGCGCGACAGGCGGCGGTTGCCAACGGGGAGCCGTCCACACATGGCGCATAGCGGACACTGGGGCACAGCGGGGGGCGATATCAGATCCTGGCGCAACGCGGACATTCGCCGGCTAGTGAGCACAGTTACGGCGCTGGCGAGCGCTGCCGCTCCAAATGAAAATCTGCTGTCGCTGACCTAATGCGGCGGGTCGGCGTCGCTGAGGGAGGTCGAGGTCGGTAATCCCATGGCGGTACGCATCTGATGCGTGAAACGCCAATGCTGCTGGTCTTCCAAAAGGCGATGGCTGATGTAACCCGTGGCCATATCCCATTGATCGCGCGGGTCTGAGGGCACACTATCAATGCGCTGGCGCCATTCCTCGAAATAGTCCAGTACTCTTTGTTCGCGGCGTCGCTTTATCAATCCGCCGAATAGCAATTGCCAAAGACTGCGAAACATTCCTGCCCCTCAAAAAAGCGTTTTTATGCTGGGTTCTGTACAGCAGAATAGCACAACGCAGCGCGCGGCGAATGCCCGCTCTTGGCGCAAAGCGGACAGAGACGACCAAGACTGAACGAATGAGGGCGAACTGATGGAAAAACCCAAGCTTGGGCGCAACTGGCGCGTATTGTTGACCTAAGTCGGCATTGTCGTGCTGGGCGTGCGCCTGGCGCTTGCCGCACAGCAGACAGTGGAATGGTGGCGATGGCGGGGCCAAACCTTCACGCCTGGCGCCATACCCCCAGCTAGCTCACCGCGGCTGGGCTGAACGTGCTCACAATTAGCCGGCGTCTGGGGCATGGTTCACCGTCCATCACGTTGGACGTTTACAGCCATTTGTTCAAACCTACCGACAATGCTGCGGCCGCGGTCTTCGAGGCAGCGTTTAGCGTTAGCTTTGGCGAGAACATTCGGGAAACTGGAGGAACAAAATAGCATACGATTGGCGGCAAATTGGCGGCAGAGACATGACTCTTGATATAAGGCCAGGCTCTAAGTAATTGATCTACCTATATGACCCCATAGCTCAGCAGGATAGAGCGGCGGTTTCCTAAACCGTAGGCCGGAAGTTCGAGTCTTCCTGGGGTCACCATTTGAAGGATGCGATGAGTCAGAATCTCGCGGCGCTGGAGCAAGGCTTGCGGCAAAGGTTGGCTGCCAGCCCGCGCGACTTCGACGCATTGGTGGAGATGGGGCAGTTGCTGCTCCATACCGGCAGGCTGGAGGAGGCGCTGGCGGTGGCGGACCGCGCGAGCGCGCTCAATCCCAGTCACGGCATCCCCTTTTCGCTGCAGGCGATGACCGCTGCGCGCCGCCAGTTCGGTTCGCCGCCGCCGCCCAGGCCGCTACAGGCGGGTCCCGCCATTTCCATGCGGACCTTGGGCGCCAATGGCCGGTTCGGAAATCAGCTTTTGCAATATGCCTTCCTCAGTCTCTATGCCCGCCAGCACAATCTTGCCGCGCAAAGCCATGATTGGATCGGGCGCGACCTGTTCGGTTGTGACGATCCGTTTCCCACCCGCAATTTTCCGGCGCTGGATGAACGCCAGGTTGATCTGTTCGCGTCCCTGAACGGGCAAGGCCCGGTCTGTGCCGATCACGATCTCAGCGGCTATTTCTGCGGCCACACTGCGCAGTGGCAGGATCGCAAGGCGGCGTTCCGAGCGCTGTTTCAACCCCGGCCCATGGTCCGATCCTGGCTGCACCCCGAGATGATAGAACTTGCCGCACGCGGCAGGACGCTGGTGGGCGTGCACATCCGTCGCGGCGACTTTGGTCAGGGGCAATTCTGGATCGCGCCAACGGAATGGTATCTGCGCTGGCTGGAATCCATCTGGAGCGGGCTGAATGCGCCGGTTTTATACATCGCCAGCGACGATCCCGGCGTCGCCGCGGAATTTTCCGCCTTTGGTCCGGTGGATACGCGGATACTGGGCGCGGGCCGGCTGGATTTCTATCTGGACCATTATGTGCTGTCCCAGGCCCATCATCTGGCCGTTTCCAACAGCACTTTCTCTTTCACCGCCGCGATGCTGAATGAAAAGGCGCAAAGCTTTGTCAGGCCCGACGCCCGCCTTCAGGCGCTGGTGCCATTCAATCCCTGGAATGCCGAAGTCCTGCTGCCGGCTTGAGCTATTTCAGCCCCAGTCGCGATTTCAGTTCGCTCACACGCAGGTCGGTATAGGCCGGGCTGCCGACGTCAAAGCGTTTGGCGGTGGCAAGGCCGCCCACTACCACCGGTTCAAAGCCCGTATCGCGCACCATCTGCGAGGCGATGCGCAGCCCTTCGGCGTCATCGCTGGCCAATGGCACGCCGGTTTTCTCGCCGGTGGCTTTTGACAGCGGTTCCAGCTTGGCGGCGCCGATCTGGTTGAAGGCACGCACCAGCCGCACCCCCGGAAGATAGGTCGGCACCACCACGCCGGTGCCCTTCTGGATCGCTTCGGTGGCCATGTCGCCATCGCGAGAGACATAGGGATTGGTGGTGTCCAGCACGACCTTGCCTTTCAACTCGGCGGCATAATCGCGGCCCACCTGGGGCAGCGCGCCGAACGGCACGGACATGACGATCACCTGGCCGAAGGCGGCGGCTTCGCGCGCCGTGCCGGCCCGCGCGCCATGACCGATATCGACGGCAAGCTTTTTCATTTCATCCAAACTCAGCGACGAGACCATCACCGGATAACCTGCATGGGCCCAGAAGCGCGCCAGCTGACCGCCGATGCGGCCCGCGCCAATCACGCCGATGCGCGGCCTGGTCTGGGCGCGCAATGCCTGTGGCAACAGCGCCATCATGGCAACGGTCTGAAGCAGGAACGGACGGCGGCCTATCGGGTGCATGAGGATTTCTCCGATGGAAAAACGGCGAAATTATAGCGGCACTATTTGATCCAAAGCCAGCGACTGCGATTGGCCTTGTTGGCATTTGCGACATAGCCGCCGACCCGCGAGGCCACGGCCTCGCTCTGGGAGAGATAGCGGATCGGCAGCCACGGCATGTCGGCCAGCGCGAGTTTCTCGGCGGCCTGCAACAGGCGGGTGCGCTTGCCCGGGTCGGGCTGGCGCTCCGCCGCTGCCATCGCGGCGTCGAATTTTGGATTGCTGTATCCGGCATAGTTGCGCGGATTGCCGATGCGCAGCAGGTCGAGGAAATTTGCGGCATCGTCGTAATCGGCCAGCCAGTTGGTATAGGCGAGCTGATACTGGCCCTGGCGCATATTGCGCAGGTTGATCTGATAGTCCGCGATGGTGATCTGCAGATCGACATGTATCTGCCGCGCCATCGCCTGGAACACGGCGGCAAGCCGCCGGCTGTCAGGACTGCCGGGGGCGGTATAGGTCAGGCGCAGCTTGTTGAAGGGGCCATAGCCGGCTTCCTGCATCAGGCGCCTGCCCATTGCCACCCGCGCCCCATAGGGCATGGCTTTGAAATCCAGCGCCGGGCCGCCGCGATATCCAGACGCATGTGGCGGCACATAGGAATAGGCGGGCGTTTCATTCAGTTTCATCACCTTCTGCGCCACCGCCTCACGGTCATAGACAAGATTGAGCGCACGGCGCACCCGGATATCGGCCAGCGCCGGGTCGCGCATGTTAATGGCAAGATACACCAGCCCCAGTGACGGCATTATGTGAAGCGCCTGGGGCATATTCTGGCGCATCCACGTCACTTGGGTCGCGGGCAGCGGCGACTGCATGTCCAGCTCGCCCGCCCGCAGCCGCCGCAGCGCCGCCTGGGTGTCGGCGGCGGGGAAATAGTTCACCGTGTCGATCTTCACGGCAGCCGCATCGTAGAAGCGCGGATTGCGGGTCAGGGTGATACGGTCGTTCGGCACCCAGTGCTTGAGGACATAAGGCCCATTGAATGCGTTCTTGCGCGGCTGCGGCGAGGCACTGGAATGCGCCAGAAGCTCCGGCAGGAACGGCGCGGGGTTCTCGAGGCTTACCGTCACCGTCCGCGCGTCAGGCGCCGTGACGCCCAGCGCGGAGGGCGGCAGCGCGCCACTGCTGATGGCGCGGGCATTTTTGATCGTCCACAGCATGGCGGCGGTGCGGGACGCGGTTTTGGGATCGAGGGCACGTCGCCAGCCTGAGACAAAATCCTGCGCCGTTACCGCCGCGCCGTCCGACCACAGGGCGTTGCGCAAATGGAAGGTCCAGGTCAGGCCGTCTTTCGAAACCGTCCAGCGTTCCGCCATGCCGGGAATGGGTTTGCCGCGCGCGTCCAGCGTGGTCAGGCCGATCATCAGGTCACCCAGAATGGTGGTTTCGGCCTGGGCGCCGGCAAAGGCGGGATCGAGCGAGTCCGGTTCGCTGCCATTGCCGCGATTGAGCACCGATTGCGCCTGCACGGGCAGGGCGACGAGCAGCAGGGCAACAAGCACCGCCCTCATGAGAATTGTTTCACCCGCGCCGCCTGATCGATGCTGATCCAGCGCGAGCGGTGATAGTCGAGCGGGTTGGCCTCAAGACCTTTGATGTAAGGCCAGGTCAGGTTGAGGCTGACCCAGAACCAGAGCGGCATGGCCACATGGTCTTTCAGGAAAATAGCTTCTGCCTGCGCCAGCCGTTCGGCGCGGTGGGTAATGTTGATCTCGCGCTGGGCGGCATTGAGCGCGGCGTCGAAGACAGGGTTGCTGTATTCGCCCCAATTGTTGCCACCACCGGTGCGGAACAGGTCCAGGAAGTTGGAGGCATCGCTGAAATCGGCGGCCCATCCCGCCTGAGCGATGTCGAAATCATGCTCCTGGATGGCAGGATAGAAGACCTGCATGTCGTTGGGCGTGATGGTGATGTCTATGAAGACCTGCGCCAGCATCTGCTGGATGGCGGCGGCCACTGCGCGCCCGGCGCCCGGCGCGGTGCTGCGGATCATGTAGGTGGTGCGGACGCGGCTGCTCTCGCCGTAACCCGCAGCACGCATCAGGCTTTGCGCCCTTGCGATGCGCCGACTGTAGTTCAGCGATTTGAAATCATAGGCCAGCCCACCCTGATAATTGGCGATGCCGGGCGGCACCAGATTGTAGGCGGGAACTTCACCGTTCCGCAGGACGCGCTCGGTAATGACTTCGCGGTTCAGCGCCAGGTTGATCGCCTCGCGCACCCGCACGTCGTCGAATGGCTTGCGCTTGTGGTTGACGCCGATGATCTCGGTGATCAACGTCGGCACGGGATGGATGGTCTGGGGGATATTCTTGCGGATCCAGTCGATCTTCTGAACCGGAAGCCGGTCCTGAAAATCCAGTTCGCCCACCCGGAAACGCCGCAAGGCAGCGGCGTAGTCGGTGGTCGGATAGAAGTAAACCCGTTCCAGCGCCACATTCGCTGTATCGTAAAAGCGAGGATTTTTCTCGACCAGCACATGGTCGTTGGGAATCCATTCTTTCAGGATGAAGGCGCCGTTTCCGACATAATTGCCCGGCCGCGCCCATTCTCGGCCCTTGGCCGTGACCACATGGCGCGGCAGGGGGTAGGTGGTGGTGTGTGTCAGCAGTTCCAGCAAGTAGGGCGCGGGATGCTCCAGCTGCACGCGCAGGGTGCGCGCATCAATCGCCGTAACCCCGAGCGCGGTGGTCGGCATCTTGCTGGCAGTGATCGGCGCGCCATTTTTCACCAGATGAAGGAAATAGGCATAGCTCGATGCGGTGGCAGGATCGACCAACCGCTGCCAGGAGAACACAAAATCCTCGGCCGTCACTGGCGTCCCGTCCGACCAGAGCGCCTCGCGCAGATAAAAGGTCCAAGTCAGGCCGTCCCCGGAGGTTTCCCAGCGCGTGGCCATGCCGGGGATCGCCTTGCAGGCAGCATCGTGAGTCATCAGGCCGATCATCAGATCGCCGATGATCTCGTTTTCCTGGGTGCCAGAGGACTGGGTTGGGTCCAGTGTTTCCGGTTCCGCCACATTGCCCCGCAACAGGGTTCGGGCGTCGGTGATCTTATGGTGAACGGCATTCCCGGAAGGCCCGCGAAGCGCGAAATAGCCGCCCGTGGCCGCCAGCGCCGCGCCCCCCGCCAGTGCGAGGCGGCGGTTCCATGCCTTGCCCGATGCCATAGAGACCTTCTACCATGTATTCAGCCAAATATTTGCCGGGTTTGCGGCAGACTATTCAATGAATTTCGGGAGCCTCAGGGGAAAGAACATGCGTAAATTGATTATCGCGATGGCCGCGGGTGTGGCGCTTACGCCCAGTGTGGCGCTCGCGGATGCCCGCGAGGACGTCATCACTGGCGTCACGCGCTGCGCCGCCCTGACCGACGACCGCCAGTGGCTGGACTGTTATTACGGCGCCGCCCAGCCGCTGCGCGCCCAGCTCGGCCTGTCCCCCGCGCCTCAGGCGCAGATCAGGCTGCTGGAAGTGCAGCCCAAAGCGGCGGCGTTGCCCGCCACCGTTACACGCGCTGCGGTCCGCACCGGGCCGCCGCCCATGCCCCGGCGCAGCATTTTCAATGTCTGGGGCGGCGATGATGTCATCAACAATGCGCCCATCAAATCCTTTGACATGTCTGGCGGCGCCTTTGTCATCACCCTGAACGATGGCCAGGTCTGGGAACAGACCGAGGACGACGCCATCAAGCGTCCCGTGCGCTGGCGGCAGCCCGCCTCCGCCATGCGGGTGACCATCAGCCAGGGCGCGATGGGAACCTTCAATCTAGTGATGGGCGACGAAAACACGCTCCACAAGGTCAAGCGCGTCCGCTAGCCGGCAGCTTTTTCTAGTCGTGTTCGGCGACGAAGTGGCCCGAGGCCACTTCGATCAGCCGTGGGCGATAGTCGGGCTGATCCAGCTTTGATTTTAAAAAGGTCAGCTGGGCGCGCGGGTCCAGCGGCGATTGCAGGTCGCCGGTCAGAAGCTCGCGCTTGCGTTGCCGCTCCAGGCGCGGGTCCGGCGACAGCACCGCCGACAGAAGGGCGCGGGTATAGGGATGGCGCGGATCGGCATAGAGCGCATCGCTGGGCGCCATTTCCACCACCCGGCCCAAGTACAGAACCATCACCCGGTGTGACAGCCGGCGCACCACCGACAGGTCGTGGCTGATGAAAATCAGGGCCAGCCCGGTCTCGGCCTGCAGGTCACGGATCAGCGCCACGATCTGCGCCTGGATGGAAACGTCCAGCGCGCTCACCGCCTCGTCGCACACCAGCATCTGGGGTCCTACGATCATGGCGCGGGCCAGCCCGACGCGCTGATTCTGGCCGCCGGACAGTTCGTGTGGATAGCGATTGATCCAGGCCGGATCCAACCCCACCCGCTGCATCATGGCGCGAACGCGTCGGCGCACGGCATCGCGGGACAGATGCGGTTCCAGCGCCTTCAGCGGTTCGGCGATGGAAACACCGACGGGCATGCGCGGGTCCAGGCTGGCCAGCGGATCCTGGAACACGATCTGGAAATCCTCGCGCATTTTGCGGATGTCGGATTGGGTCGCGGCGTCCAGGTCACGGCCCAGCCACACCACGCGGCCGCCACTCTTGGGCAACAGCTGCAGCACCGCCCGGGCGAGTGTGGACTTGCCGCAGCCCGATTCCCCCACCACGCCCAGCGTTTCGCCCTGGTGCAGGGTGAAGCTGATGCCGTCCACCGCGCGCAAGGTGCGCGTTTTGCCCAGCAGGCCCTTGTCCGTGATCGGGAAGCCAACCGTCAGGTCTTCCACCGTCAGCAGCGGCCCGCCCACTGCCGTCGCCGGGGCTGGCGTCTCACTGGCCTTGGGCAGCGCGTCCAGCAACATGCGGGTATAGTCATGGCGCGGCGCGTAGAAGACGTCATCCACCGCGCCGCTTTCCACGATCTCGCCATACCGCATCACCTGCACCCGGTCGGCCAGGCCCGCGATCACACCCATATCGTGGCTGACCAGGGCGATAGCGGTTTTGCGGTCGTTTTTTAGGGCGCGGAGAATTTCCAGGATTTGCGCCTGCACCGTCACATCCAGCGCCGTGGTCGGCTCATCGGCGATGATCAGGTCGGGACCGGTGATGGTGGCCATGGCGATCATCACCCGCTGGCGCATGCCGCCCGACAGTTCATGGGGATATTGCCGCATCCGCCGCGCGCTTTCCGGAATGCGGACATAGTCCAGCATCTCGCGCGCCTGCTTTTGCGCCGTTTCGCGGGGCACATTCCGGTGCAGCATCAGGGCTTCCATGATCTGCTTGCCCACCCGCATATGCGGCGTCAGCGAGGTCAGGGGGTCCTGGAAGATCATGGTGACGGCGCTGCCGCGCAACTTGTTCAACTGGCCAGTGGGCGCGCCCAGGATTTCGGTGCCGCGATATTTGACGCTGCCGCTGGCCTTGCCATTGCCGGCCAGCAATCCGAAAGCGGCGAGAAACAGCTGGCTCTTGCCCGAACCGCTTTCGCCCACCACGCCCAGGCATTCGCTTTCCTGGATGGTGAGGCTGGCCTGTTTCACGGCATGAACATCGCCGTCGGCGGTCGCGAAATGCACGTTGAGGTCGGTGATCTCCAGCAGGGCGCTCATCGGTCTTTCGGGTCCAATGCGTCGCGCAGGCCGTCGCCCACGAAATTGAAGCAGAACAGGGTCACCGCCATGAACAAGGCGGGGAACAACAGCATCCAGGGCGCCGTCTCCATCTGGTCGGCGCCGTCCGAGATCAGCACGCCCCAGCTGGTCAGGGGTTCCTGGATGCCCAGGCCCAGGAAAGACAAAAAGCTTTCCATCAGGATCACGGTGGGGACGGTCAGGGTGACATAGACCATCACCGGGCCCACCACATTGGGAATGACGTGCCGGGTGATGATGCCCAGCGGGCCGACGCCCGCGGCGCGCGCCGCCTCGATGAATTCCTTCTGCTTGATGGAAAGGGTCTGGCCGCGCACGATCCGCGCCATGGTCAGCCATTCTACCGCGCCGATGGCGACAAACAGCAGGATGAAATTGCGATCGAACACCACCATCAGGATGATGACGAAGAAGATGAAGGGCAGGGAATAGAGAACATCCACCACCCGCATCATCAGCCCATCCACGCGGCCGCCCAGATAGCCCGCTGTGGCGCCATACAGGACCCCGATCAGCAACGAGACGATGGTGGCCACCAGTCCCACCGCCAGGCTGACCCGCGCGCCGTACAGCACCCGCACGAAGATGTCGCGGCCGATCGCGTCGGTGCCGAAGATGTGACCCGGCGCGGTGCAGGCCGCTTCCATCGGCCACCAGCCCGGCGCGCAGCTGATCAGGTCGTAATTCACTTCATCATAGGCGAAAGGCGACAGCAGCGGTGCCAGCAGCGCCAGCAGCACGATGGCGGCAAGGATCACGATTCCCGCCATGGCGGCGCGGTTGCGCAGCAGCCGGTGGCGCGCATCCACCCACAGGCTGCGCCCCTGCAATTCCGGGATGGTGGTAGTGAGGCCGCTCATTTCAGCCTCACCCGGGGATCGAGAATCCCATAGATCATGTCGGCCAGGAAGTTCAGCGCGATGATCAGGCAGGCGTAACAGATCACCACACCCATCACCAAAGTGTAGTCGCGGTTCAGCGCGCCCTGCACGAAATAGCGCCCGATGCCCGGCAGGCCGAAAATCTGCTCCACCACCAGCGACCCGGTCAGCACCGCGGCCAGCGCCGGTCCCATATAGCTCACCAGCGGCAGCGACGCGGCGCGCAAGGCGTGGGACAGCACGATCTGCGTGGCGGGCAGGCCCTTGGCGCGGGCGGTGCGGATATAATTGGCGCGCAGCACTTCCACCATGGCGCCGCGCATCAACCGGGAGATGATGGCGATCTGCGGCAAAGCCAGCACTGTTACCGGCAGCACCATGTTGCGCCAGGCGCCATTGTTCCAGCCGCCCACCGGCAGCGAGAATTCCTGGCCGAAAATTGTCACGCCATAGATTCCGAAAGCTAGTGTCAGCAGCGGCGCCGTGACGAAGGTGGGAATAGTGATGCCCAGCATCGCCACGCTCATCACCGAATAATCCTGCCAGCGATTCTGGCGCAGCGCCGCCAGGATTCCGAGTGTCGTGCCGATCAACAGCGCCAGCGCCATCGCCCACAGGCCCAGCCGCGCGCTGACCGGCAGGCCGGTGGCGATCAGCTGCGCCACGGTGAAGTCCTTGTTCTTGAAGGAGGGGCCGAAGTCGCCCTGCGCCGCCTTGCCCAGGTAAATCAGGTATTGCTGGACCAGCGGCTTGTCGAGGTCATAGGCCGCTTTAAGGTTGCGCTCGATCTCCGGCGGCAATCGGCGCTCGGAATCAAAAGGCCCGCCCGGCGCGGCGCGCATCATGAAGAATGTCAGGGTGATAATGACAAACAGGGTTGGTATCGCGCCGGCAAGACGTCTGAGCGCATAGAGGATCATCGGCTGACAAGCTCCCGCCAGCGTGAGGTGAGCGATGCTTCATGCGCCCGCCACCAGACATCGTTCACCGCGAAAGCATGGCGGAAATTCTCCGGCGCGGTGGGCAGCCAGGGGCGCATTGGCGTTCCCAGGTCGGGATTGTTTTTCACCAGCGCCAGGGCCGAGCGCCGCGCCGGCCCATAGGGTACCCAGCTCGCCACCCCGGCCATGGGCGCGCTGCTGGTGGCGAAGGCGATGAAATCCAGCGCCCACGTCTTGTTGGGATTGCCGAATGGAATGGCGAAGACATCGAATTCGTAAAGCTGGTGATCCCAGATGATGCCGGGGGCAAAGTCCTTGCGGCTGGACTCATAGACATCGCCGTTCAGCGCGGTGGCCATCACTGCCTGGCCATTGGCGAGCCAGCGCAGCGCGCCCACGCTGTCATGCGCCCAGATGGGCCGCAGGGCGCGCAGCTTGTTGAAGGCGCGGTCCAGCCCTTCTTGTGTTTCTAGCGTCCGGTAGATCTCGCCCGGCGCGACGCCGTCGGCCAGCAGCGCCATCTCGAGATTGTATTTGGGCGAGGCGCGGCTCAGCGCCCGACGGCCGGGGAATTTATGGCTATCAAAAAAGTCCGACAGGGTGGTGGGTTGGCGCTTCAGTTTGGGTGAGAAGATCATCACCTGAGAATAGACCATACTGCCGATCCAGCAGGGTCCGATGGCGCCCGGCACGAAATCGGCGGGGGCGGACGTGCCGTCCGCCCCCGCCGGCAGCGATCCGGCATCGATCTTCTCCAGCAGGCCCTTGTCGCAGGCTTCCACCGCCCGGGGCAGTTCAAAGTCGATCACATCGCCCTTGAAGATGCGTCTGGACACTGCCTTTTCGAGTTCCGCGATTTCGCCGTCCCACTGGGCGATGCGCACATCCACCGATTTCTCCGCGCCATAGGGGCGCATCTGGGCGCTGGCCTGGGGGCGGCCGTAAGGCCCGGCCCAGGTCGTCACTGTCAATATGGGAAGCGGGCGCGAATACCAGTACAGCGCGGATATTGCCGCGATCAGCAGGACGGCAATGACGAGAAGCAGGGAACGCCGCATAACTCTCTTCCGGTCGCGCGGCAGTGGCCGCTGCGCCAGACTAGCCTGACAGGATCAGAGAATTACAGGTCCATTTCGAGGCCGACATCGACGGCCAGCGAATTGACATTGTTGTTGACGCAGGGGGCGACCACGGTGCCGGTGACGGCGCATTTGTGGCCGGCGTCGTGCACCTGCATCCAGCGGTACATGGCGGTCAGGCGCGAGGAATCGTTGAGCGGCAAGGCGAGGCCGCCCATGAAGCTGTAGGCCAGGTCCCAGCGATTGCCCTTCATATAGGTGTTGCCAACGCCAAAGACGTTGGTCTCAGTATAGGCCGCGCCCACGCCCATGCCGACAAACGGCTGCAGCGGCGCATCAAAGGGCATCGGGATGTCCCACAGCAGGTTCACCATGGGGGCGGCGATCTTGGTGCTGCCCGAGGCCGCGACGCCGACGCCGTTCAGGCTGACGCGCGACAAAGGCTGCCAGCGGTACAGGCCTTCCAGTTCCAGGCGCAGGTTCAGCGGCAGGCGCGTGCCGATATAGGCCGAACCGCCGCCGCCGGTGGCGTAGGAGGCGCGAAGGGCCGTCGGCGGCGTGGTGAGCTGATAGGTGGTGACGGTGTTGTTGTTGAGCGCCAGGCTGCCGCGCAGGCCGACATAGCCGTTCAGGCCCGAATTCCAGCTGGGGCCGCCGCCGTCCTTCGGCAATGGCTGCTCGGGCTGCCGTTGATAGGCGGGGTCGGCATCGATAAAGCCGGGCTGGGCGTTTGCGGCTGCGCCGGACAGCAGAAAAACGCCTGCAATCAGTGTCTTAGACGCGCGCATGGCAAGCCCCTCGAATATCGGCACCAAGGTCGCCCCAGAAATTTAACGAAGGGTTAATTCCGCCGCGCGCCGGCCGCCTAAAGCCTTGCTTTTGCTATGGCCGAACCATAGAAGCGCCGGTCTAAGCCGTTGGTGCTCAGTTGGGTCCGAGGCTTTTGCCGAGGACGAGCGCGCAGCCGCCCATAGCGGCAGCGTATGGGCAGCCCCGGGGAGAGCGCCGGAAAAGGGCTCGAGAGTTGGCCGCAAGGCCGCGTGTGCAGTTGTAGCTCAGTTGGTTAGAGCGCCGGTTTGTGGAACCGGAGGTCGGTGGTTCGAGCCCACCCAACTGTACCATTCTACCATCGCTCCTGAGCATGCGTCCCGATGAGCCAGAACGTATCCCTTCAGCGCCTGGACCAGCGGCCGATCCCCGACGGGATTGGCGAAATCCGCGAGTTCCTGGTGGTGCGCAACGAAGCCCTGCGGCTGCCGGACAACTTGCGCCATCACCGCGCCCTGGGAATCTCGCGTTTTTTTGTCGTGGACAATGGCTCGACAGACGGCACGCTGGATTTCCTGCTGGCGCAACCCGACGTCCACCTGTTTTCGACGCAGGAGAGCTTCGCGGCCAGCGGTTTCGGCATCTCCTGGATCAATGGGTTGCTGGATGCGTATGGCGACGGCCACTGGACGCTGACGGTCGATGCCGACGAGCTGCTGATCTATCCCGGCTTCGAAAGTGTTGCACTGCCCAAGGTCTGCGCCCATCTCGATCATCTCCAGGCACAAGGCATGTTCTGCATGCTGCTGGACATGTATGCCGAGGCGCCGCTGAAGGACGTCGGCTATCGCGCCGGTGATTCGCTGATTGCGGCCTGTCCTTGGTTCGATCCGGCCCCCTACCGCACGATTGAGGCCGCCGCCTTTCCCCATGTCCAGATCTATGGCGGGGTGCGGGAACGCATTTTCCAGTTTGCCGGCTCGGCCGCGCCCAATTCCCCAACCCTGAGCAAGGTCCCCTTGGTGCGCTGGCAGGCGGGCATGCGGTTTTTGCTATGCACCCATTCGCTGACCCCGATCCGGCTGGCGCAGATGACCGGCGTGCAGTTGCACTTCAAGTTTCTGGGCGATTTCCACAACCGCGCCATGACCGAGGCCGCGCGGGGCGAACATTTCGCCGGTGCGATTGAGTACAAGATCTATGTCGAGTTTCTGGCGCGCGATCCGGCATTGACCCTGCGCGACAAGAATTCGGTACGCCTGCAAGGCAGCCGCCAGCTTGTCGAACTGGGGATGATGGCGATCTGATTTTCGAGAGGGAACTTTGGCGGGCGGTCGCACGTTGCACTGGCAACGGTGGAGCTCAGCATGCGCAAATTATTGTTGATCGGCTTGGGCCTGTGCGTGGTCGGCGCACTGTGGAAGGTCGAGGAGGAAGAAGACGGCGTGGTGGTTGCCATGTCGCCCTTCCTGGCCGCGCTGGCGCTGGAAGCCGGCATTTTCATGTTGCGGCGGCATCAGGGCTTGCTGCTGGGCGCCGTGAAACCGAGGTATTGAGATGAGCAGCACCAAAAACCCCGACGATGAAGCGGAAAATCCCGCGCCCATGCCGCCCACTTCCTCACATGAAGGCCACAAGGCGAAAATGGTGCCGCGACCCGATGCGCCGCCCGGCCTGGAGCAGGATGGCTGCGGCAATGTGATCCCGTTGTCGCAGCGCACCAAGGAAGACCAGGAAAAAGCCCTGAGCGGACGCAAGGACTCCTGACGCTGGCTCCCCCGCCGCCCTTCGGTTAAGAAGGATGAAAAGACCAAGGAGTGGGGAATGCGCAAAATTCTATTGATGCTGGCCGTGACGCTGGCCTCCGGTGCCGCGCTGGCGCAGGGCAGCGATGCCTTCAAACAGGGCATGATGGACCGTCTGGTCAAGCAGACCGGCGTCTACAACAAATCCTCCACCGGTAACGTACCCAGCTTCGTGGCTGATCCCGCTTGGCCGCAGAACCTGCCGAACAACTGGCTGCTGGGGCAGGTGGCTGGGCTATATGTCGACCGCCACGACCATGTCTGGATTTCCAACCGCCCGCGCACCATGACCAATGACGAGGCGGCGCTGGACACCGCCGGCCTTGCGGGCGGCAAGAACGGGCTGGGGTTCGACCGGCCCAATGGCGCCATCGGCGACTGCTGCAACGCGGCGCCATCGGTGATGGAATTCGATGCCAGCGGCAAATTGCTGCGCGCCTGGGGCGGTCCGGCCGATCCGGGCTGGCTGGAAAAGAAGTGCAAGCCCGCCGAAGGTTGCATCTGGCCCAACAGCGAACACGGCATCTATGTCGATCACAATGACAACGTCTATATCGCCGGCAATGGCCGCAACCCGGTCAGCCCGGCCTCCGCCTGGACGACGCACAAGCAGGGCGGTGACGGTTTTGTCCTGAAGTTCGACCGCGACGGCAATTTCAAGCTGCGCATCGGCGGCACGCCGACCGCGCCGGACAGCAACGACACCAATGGTGGCTTCAACGGCACGCCGCTGATGTTCCTGCCCGCCGACATGGTGGTGGACCCCACCACCAACCGCCTCTATGTCGCGGACGGCTATGGCAATCGCCGCATCCTGATCGTGGATGCCGCGACCGGAAAATATATCGGCCATTTCGGCGCCTATGGCGGCAATCCGGTTGACGATACCGCGGCTGCCGCGGGCGGCCGCTGGATGAATGATTATCTGAAGGGCAACAAGAAGCCCGCCTTTTTCCGCAATCCGGTCCACTGCGTGAAGGTCGCCAATGACGGCAAGATCTATGTCTGCGACCGCGGCAACAACCGCGTTCAGGTGTTCGATCGCAACAGCGCCGAACTGGGCAAGCCCTGCAGCAATCCCACCGGCATCCCGGGCAAGTGCGGCTATCTGAGCGAAACCCTTGTCAGCGAGAAAACCGACACCGTGCTGCCCGGCAGCGCCGTGTCGATGAATTTCTCACCCGACAAGGCGCAGAGCTGTCTCTATATCGGCGACAATACCAACATGACGATCTATGTGGTTAATCGCAACAATCTGCAGGAGCTGGGACGGCTGGGCCGGGCGGGCCGCATGGCCGGCGAATTCCACTGGCTGCATCAGGTCAGCCTGGACACCAAGGGCAATATCTACACCGCGGAAGTCGATAACGGTAAGCGCATCCAGAAATTCCTGCGCTATGGCGCGGCGGGATGCAGCGGCACGGGATCGGCGACTATCGGCGGCGTGCTGAAGTAGTTACTTCTTCGGCTTGACCAGTTTGGTGACGCGACCGGTGCTGGTGTCGCCGACATAGATGTTGCCATCCTTGTCGAAGTCGAAATAGGCCGACTCGATGAACTGGCCATGGCCGATGCCCATGCCGTTGCCGATGGCGCCGATCACCTTGCCGTTACGGTCCAGCTTCAGCACCTGGCCATCCTGTCCCGTCGCCATCCAGGGAAAGCCGTCATTGTCGAAACTCAGCGTGCTGCTGAGATTGCGCGTCAGGATGGTATTCATGAACTTGCCATCGGCGCTATAGACCTGAATGCGATACTGCTCGCGGTCGCCGATCCAGACATCGCCGGTCTTCGGGTCCACAGCCAGGCCGTGGATCTGGTCGAACTTGCCCTGGCCGGCTTCATGGCCAAACCACTGGCGGATGAACGTGCCGTTTTTATCCAGCTGCAGCACCCGCGCCGCGCCCATGATGTTGGTGGGATCGTCGGATTCGACATCGTTGGGGCTCTCATTGCCGTGGCCCTGGCCGATATAGATGTCGCCATTGGGGCCGAAGGCGATAGCGATGGGCTGCCACAACAGGCGCTGGCCTTTGGCTTCATCCCAATCGCCGCGATGATGCTTCTGGCCGAAAGTCTGCAGCAGCTTGCCGTCGGGACTGACCTTCATCACCGTCGAACCGTTGATGTCGCAGAGCCAGACATTGTCTTGCGCATCGAGCGCCATGCCGTGCGGCTTGTCCTGATGGCCGATCACGCTTTCGGCCACGGTCAGGATCAACTTGTGATCGGGGCTGTATTTGAACAGCTGCGGGTTGCCGGGCGCCTTGCGCTGATAGATCCAGATATTGCCCTTGGAATCGACGCCCGCGGCGGGCGGGCCGCCATCGCCGGGCGGCAGGCGGATGGGATATTCGAAGGTATAGCCCATGGTCTGCTTCCACTGGACGCGGTCCAGCGTCAGGCGGCTGGTACCATAGCGGTTCTGGCAGATGGTGGATTTGGTGCAGCGAAAGCCGTTGAAGGTTTCATCGCCTGCTACATGCGGATGCACCGTGATACGGCCCTGAGCGTCCACCGCCGTGTGTCCGGCGGGATCGGTGGAGGAAGGCTGCAGGAACCAGGCGGGCGAACCATTTTCCCCCGGGCCTTCTCGCGGCGGTACGGTCGCGGCCCATGCACTTGTCGCCGTCAGGATAAGCGCCGTCGCCAGCAGCCTCATGCAATCCCCCGCATCTTTTTGTTGCGGTCAGCTTAGGGGCAAACCGGACGGCGTTACAGGGCGGAAACGAACGCCGCCTGGGTCTTGGCCTTGACCTCGTCCAGGGTCACGCCCGGCGCCAGTTCGACCAATGTAAGACCGTGCTTGCCGCGTTCCACGGTGAAGACGCACAGGTCGCTGATGATCATGTCGACGCATTGTGTGCCGGTCAGTGGCAGATCGCACTTTTTCAGGATCTTGGATTCGTGCGCCTTGTTGGTGTGTTCCATCACCACCACGATCTTCTTGACCCCCGCCACCAGGTCCATGGCGCCGCCCATCCCCTTAACCATCTTGCCGGGGATCATCCAGTTGGCGATGTCGCCGTCTTCCGACACTTCCATCGCGCCCAGCACGGAAAGGTCAATGTGACCGCCGCGGATCATGCCGAAACTGTCGGAGGAGGAAAAATAGCTGGTGGTCGGCAGTTCGGTAATGGTCTGCTTGCCGGCATTGACCAGGTCAGGGTCTTCATCGCCGGGATAGGGGAAGGGGCCCATGCCCAGCATGCCGTTCTCGCTCTGCAACGTGACCTGCATGCCGTCCGGGATGTAGTTCGCCACCAAAGTGGGAATGCCGATGCCGAGATTGACGTAGAAGCCGTCCTGCAATTCGCGGGCGGCGCGGGCGGCGATTTCTTCGCGGGTCCAGGCCATCACGTCTTCTCCGGGCTTTTTGATTCAGGTCTGGGGCGGGTGGTGACCCGCTCAATATGTTTCTTGTAGTCGCGGCCCTGCAAAATCCGCTGCACGAAAATGCCCGGCGTGTGGATCTTGTCGGGATCGAGCTGGCCCGGTTCGACCAGCTCCTCCACTTCCGCGATGGTCACCTTGCCGGCAGTCGCCATCATCGGATTGAAGTTCCGCGCGGTCTTGCGGTAGATCAGATTGCCGTCAGTGTCGCCCTTCCAGGCTTTCACCATGGCCAGGTCCGCCTTGAGCCAGCGTTCGCGCACATAGGTCAGGCCGTCAAAGTCTCCGGTGGGCTTGCCGTCCGCCACCACCGTGCCGACGCCGGTGCGGGTGTAGAAGGCCGGAATGCCCGCGCCGCCGGCGCGGATGCGTTCCGCCAGGGTGCCCTGCGGGGTCAATTCCAGCTCCAGCTTGCCGGTGAGATAGAGTTCCTCGAACAGCTTGTTTTCGCCGACATAGGACGAGATCATCTTCTTGATCTGGCCGTTGTTCAGCAGCACCCACAGCCCCAGCCCGTCGGCGCCACAATTGTTCGCGATCAGGGTGATGTTCTTCGTGCCGTCTTCCTTCAGCGCCGTGATCAGGTTTTCGGGATTGCCGGACAGGCCGAAGCCGCCCGACATCACCGTCATGCCGTCGAATGTGATGCCCTTCAGCGCGGAAGCCGCATCGGGATAGACTTTGCTCTGGGCCAAGAGAGGCGTCCTTGTTGGTTGGTTTTTATTCGCACCGCAACATGGGGGCTGGCAAGGGCCTCGCCGCAGCGCTTGTAAACCATTGATTTGTCATATTTTATGACGGGACAGCCCCGGTTCCTTGCCGCCATGGCGGGGGGCCGGTACAACCCGCGCACTTTCAATTTTGCAACAGATTCCCAAAAAAGCTTTAGATGAGTTCGCCCAAACAATCCAAACCAAAGGCTAGGCTGCCGCGGGGTTTCCGCGATCGCGGCGCCGGCGAGATCATGGCCGAGCAGAAGATGCTGGCCACCATCCGCGCCGTTTACGAAAGCTACGGCTTCGAGCCGCTGGAAACGCCGGCCTTCGAATATACCGACGCGCTGGGCAAGTTCCTTCCCGATGTGGACCGTCCCAATGAAGGCGTGTTCTCGCTCAAGGACGATGACGAACAGTGGATGAGCCTGCGCTATGACCTGACCGCGCCCTTGGCCCGTCATGTCGCCGCCAATTTCCAGACCCTGACCAAGCCGTTTCGCCGCTACCAGACCGGCAGCGTGTGGCGCAATGAAAAGCCCGGGCCGGGGCGCTACCGCGAATTCACCCAGTTTGACGCCGACACGGTCGGCAGCGCCAGCGCCTCGGCCGATGCCGAACTGCTGATGATGCTGTCGGACACGATGGAGGCGCTGGGCCTGAAGCGCGGCGACTACATCGTCAAGCTGAACAATCGCAAGCTGCTGGACGGCGTGCTGGAAGCCAGCGGCGTGGCGCTGGAAGACCGGATCAAGCGCGGCGTGGTGCTGCGGGCCATCGACAAGATCGACCGGCTGGGCGTCGAGGGCGTCTCGGCCCTGCTGGGCGAGGGCCGCAAGGATGAATCCGGTGACTTCACCAAGGGCGCGGGACTTTCTCCCGACCAGGCCCATCGCATCCTGGCCTTTGTCGCGCCCGATGCGGAAGACGAAGAGGCGCACCTGCGCCAGATTGGCACCCTGGTGGGCAGCAGCGCCGTCGGCGCGGCGGGCCTCAATGAGCTGGAGCAGATCGTGAAGCTGCTCTCCGCCTGCGGCTATGGTCCCGACCGGGTGCTGTTCGACACCGGCGTGGTGCGCGGATTGGACTATTACACCGGCGCGGTGTTCGAGGCGCAGCTGACCTTCCCGGTCAAGAATGAAGACGGCGAAGAGGTCGTGTTCGGTTCGGTGGCAGGCGGCGGGCGCTATGACGATCTGGTGGCGCGTTTCACCGGCCAGCAGGTTCCGGCGACCGGTGTTTCCATCGGCGTCTCGCGGTTGTTGTCGGCGCTGGCATCGCGCGGCCTGTCGGCCGCGGCGAAATCACCGCTGATCGTGGTGACGGTGTTCGACAAGGCCGACGCGGCAGCCAGCTTTGTGCTGGTGCAAGAACTGCGTGCTGCGGGCCTGCGCGCCGAGGCCTATGTCGGCAATGGCAAGATGGGCGACCAGTTCAAGTATGCCGACAGGCGCGGCGCCGCCATCGCGGTAGTCGAGGGCGGCGACGAACGCGCGCGGGGCGAAGTTACCTTGAAGGATCTGGCGCTGGGAACGGAACTGGCAAAATCGGTGGAAACGCGCGCCGAATGGGTCGCCAACCGCGAAGCCCAGAAAAGCGTCAAACGCACCGACCTGGTGACAGAGATAAAGGCGATGCTGAAGGGCAGGACCTGATGGCAGCCTTTCCCTACTACGACACCCCCGCCATAGATGCGCTCAACGGCCAGGCGGTTGCGCTGCTCAAACTGTTCGGCGAGCGGGGGTACGCCCGTGAAGAACCGGCGGTGCTGCAACCGGCCGAAATTTTCCTCGACCGTTCGGGCGAGGAAATCCGCCGCCGTACCTTCACCCTGATGGACCCGTCGGGCCGCGAATTGTGCCTGCGCCCCGATCTCACCATTCCGATCTGCCGCCAAGCGGTGCAGGACAAACGCAAATTCCCCGCGCGCATCGCCTATAACGGACTGGTTTTCCGCCATCAGCCGGGCGAGCCGCAGCGTCCCACCCAGTTCTTCCAGGCGGGTGTGGAACTGCTGGGGCTGGACGACCGCGCCGCCGGTGAAACTGAAATCCTGGCGCTGTCCATCGAAGCCTTGCGGGTCGCTGGCCTGTCGGATTTTTCGCTGCGTATCGGCGACTTGGCGCTGTTCGGCGCGCTGGTGGATGCGCTGGCGCTGCCAGCGCAATGGCGCGCCCGCATCAAGCGGCATTTCTGGCGGGCCGGTTATGTCGAAACCTTGCTCTATTGGCTGGGCCATGGCGACGGCAAAGCGCGCCTGCCGGGAAGCCGCGCCGAGATCGAGGCGCTGCTGGACGCGCGCGCGGATGCGCCGATGGCCGGACGCTCGCGTGAAGACATTGTTGCCCGTGCCATGGACCGCGCCGCCGAGGCCGCCGCCCTGCATCTGGACCCGGCGGTGGCCGACGCCATCGCCAAGCTGCTGGATATTTCCGGTCCGGCGGAAGAATCGCTGGCGCGCATTCGCGCCCTGCTGAAGACCGCGGGCATCAATCTCGACCCGCAGCTTGCGGCGATGGATGCGCGCCTGGCCACGCTCAAGACCTTGGGCGTCGATCCGGCGCGGGTGCAGTTCACCGCCCATTTCGGCCGCAACATGGAATATTATACCGGCTTCGTCTTTGAGATGTGGGCGAGAGACAAGGAAGGCCCTGTCCAGATCGCGGGCGGCGGACGTTATGACTCCATGATGGAAATGCTGGGCGCAAAACAGCGCGTCAGCGCCATCGGCTGCGCCATCCGCACCGAACGCGTACTGGCCGCCAAGATTTTCGCGGGAGGCGCGTGATGGCGGCGATCACGCTGGCCATTCCCTCCAAGGGACGGCTGAAGGACAATTGCAACGCTTGGTTCGCTTCCGCCGGCGTGACGATGGAACAGACGGCGGGCGCACGCGGCTACCGCGCCAGCTTTGCCGGCTTCCCCGATGTCGAAGTGATGCTGCTGTCGGCCAGTGAAATCGCCTCGTCGCTGCTGGCGGGCGACATTCATCTGGGCATCACCGGTGAAGACCTGCTGCGCGAGGAAGCGTCGGAGCTTACGGGGCGCATGCACCTGATCAAGCCGCTGGGCTTCGGCTTTGCCGATGTCGTGGTGGCGGTGTCGGGGTACTGGATCGACGTGGCGACTATGGCCGACCTGGACGATGTCTGTGCCGCTTATGCCCAGACGCATCGCCGGCGGCTGCGGGTGGCGACGAAATACGCCCAGCTGACACGCAGCTTTTTCGCCCAGGCCAGGATTTCCGATTACCGCATCGTGCCCAGTGTCGGCGCCACCGAGGGCGCGCCTGCGGCGGGCACGGCGGAAGTTATCGTGGACATCACGACCACGGGCGCGACCTTGAAGGACAATGGCCTGAAAATTCTGGATGACGGCGTGATCCTGAAAAGCCAGGCGCAACTGGCCGCCTCGCTCACCGCCGACTGGAGTGCCGAAGCCCGCAAGGCTTGTGAGGGGCTGCTGTCGCGCCTTGATCCCGCCAGCCCGCTTTACGCCGCATTGGCCCCACAACTGCGCTAGACTTCAAATCCCCGTCAGGGCAGGCGCGCGGAACCCCGGATATCGGAATCCGCGATATGCTCCTTCTTCCAGCGCATCGCGGTTTCGATGCGGGTACGCCCCGACGGATGGCTGAAGAAGATCACTTCTTCCCACGCGCCCGGCTCCAGCTTGCGATAGGCGGAAAGTTTCAGCATCACGCTGGCGAAGGCGTCAGGCTTGCGCACGGCGTTCAGCCCGAACATGTCCGCCTGGAATTCGGTGGTGCGGGAAATCGAATTGATCACAGGTGTGGCGAGGAACAAGAAAATGGCCGACAGCGCCGCCAGCAACGGCAGGCCCGCGACATCGCTGACCTTGCGCACCTGCCACTGGCCGCCGAACACATCACAGGCCGCCAGATAGGCATGGTTGACGAACGCAAACCCCACAATGGTCACCAGGCCCATCAGCAGCAGGCGCACGGTATGGCCCATCGTGTAATGGCCAATCTCGTGGCCCATCACCGCCAGCACTTCATCGGAGCTGCCCTGCTTCAGCAGATTGTCGGTCAGGGCGATGCGCGTGGTCCCCAGTAAGCCGGAGACATTCGCCGAGATGCGGTTGGTCTGGCGCGAGGCATCCATCAGCCAGACATTGCGCGCCGGCACGTCATTGGCGCGGGCCAGCGATACGATGCGCGTTTTCAGCGCCCCACCCGGAAGGGGAGAGTAATGATTGAACAAGGGCGCGATGAAGACGGGATAGATCACCAGCACCAGGATCTGGAACGCGATAGCCAGCCCGGCGCCCCACAGCCACCAGCTTTCACGGGCCCGGCGAATGGCGGCGTAGAGAACCGGCAGCAGCAGCACGGCCGTCAGCAAGGTGAGCGCGAACTGGATGCCGAAGTCGGCCAGCCATGCCGTGAAGGTCTGGTTGGACAGGCCATAGGCATGCTCGCGCAAATAGTTTTCATAAATCGTCAGCGGGAATGCCGCGATGGTGACCAGCGGCACATAGATGGCGGCATACAGCATCACCTGATAGCTGCGGCTGTGGGTGCGGTCCTCCACCCAGTCGCGGATGCGCGTGGAGATCTGCAACCACAGCAACAGCCCGGCTATCGCCAGGGCATAGACCAGGTCCGCCAGTTGCAGCAGGTAGCCGCCTTCGAAATAGGAGTCGGACCGGGCGCGCGCGGCACCGCTGACCTTGGCGAGATAGGCGCTGGTGGCGGCCTGCGGATCGAAGGTGGGCGTGGTGTCCATCACAGGCAGATTCCCGACCTGTATCTGGGTCGTGGGCGCGGCGCGTGGACCCAGTTGCGGCTGGGCCGCAGGCTGCGCCGCCACGGGCAGCGCGGCTGCGATGAAAAGCAGCGCGGCTGCCGTGATCCGTGTGAAGGACATCTGGTGTTTCCCCAAGCGTCCAGCCTAACAGGATTTCAGGGCATCCCAAGCGCTTAAATGCTGCTAAGCTGCTGGAATGTCCGCAAAACAAGTCGCGATCGCTGCTGTGCTGACCTGCCTGTTGCCACTGTCCGCAAGGGGCGCCGATCCGCAGGATGCGGCGCGCTACCGCGATTGCCTGGCCGTCAGCAGTATCAAGCCGGCGGCAGCTTTGGTGGATGCGCAAGTCTGGGAGAAAACCGGCGGCGGCGCGCCGGCGCTGCATTGTGCGGCACTGTCGCTGATCCAGCTCAAGCGTTATGGTGATGCGGGCGCGCGGCTTGATCGTGCCGCTGGCGCTGCTGCGATGCCTGACCTTGCCTTCCGCGCCGTGCTGTTTACCCAAGCGGGCAACGCTTGGCTGCTGGCGGGCAACGGCGCCAAGGCGGCGCAGAGTTTTTCCGCGGCGCTGGCGTTGTCGCCGGGCGACGCCGATCTTTATACCGACCTTGCTCGCGCCCAGGCCATGCGCCGCAACTGGCAGGATGCCGATCTGCGTCTGGGCACCGCGCTGCAGCTGTCGCCCCGCCGCGCCGATCTTCTGGTGCTGCGGGCCAGCGCGCGCCGCGCCCTCAAACGCTATGCCGATGCGCGGGGCGACATCGAGGCGGCCTTGAAGCTGCGGCCCGGCGACGGCGAGGCGCTGGTCGAGCGCGGGCTGCTCAGGCAGCAGCTGGGTGATCTGGGCGGTGCACGCCGCGATTTCCAGGCAGCGCTCAAAAGCAGCTCGGCCGAGGCGGCGGCGGAAGCGCGGGAAAATCTGGAAACGCTCAAGCCGTAGCCGACCATTCCCGGCGCACGTCTTCATCGGTTTCCTGTGCGGCATTCGCCAGTGCGGTAAAATCCTGCCGCGGCAGCAGGCGCGACAACGCCCATACCGCTGCGCCGCGCACTAGCGGCGAGGCATCGGCCAGCGCCTTGCGCGCCGCACCCGCCAGCGCCGCATCGCCGCTATTGCCGATGGCGATCATCACATTGCGGGCGAAACGCTCGCGGCCGATGCGCTTGACCGGCGATTTGCGGAACAGGGCGCGAAAGCCGGCATCGTCCAGCGCCGCCAGATCGGCCAGGCGCGGCGCTTTCAGTTCGCCGCGCGCCGCCAGTTTCATCTCCGACGCGGCGCTGGCGAACTTGTTCCACGGGCAAACCGCCAGGCAGTCGTCGCAGCCATAGATGCGGTTGCCCATGGCGGCGCGGAATTCGCGCGGGATCGGCCCCTTGTTCTCGATGGTGAGATAGGAAATGCAGCGCCGCGCATCCAGGCGATAGGGCGCGGGAAAGGCGTTGGTGGGACAGATGTCCAAGCAGGCATGGCAATTGCCGCAATGATCGTCTTCCGCCGCATCCGGCGGCAGCTCGAGGGTGGTGAAGACGCTGCCCAGGAACAGCCATGAGCCGAACTCGCGCGACACAAGATTGGTGTGCTTGCCCTGCCAGCCCAGTCCGGATTTTTGCGCCAGTGGCTTTTCCATCACCGGCGCGGTGTCGACGAACACCTTCACCTCGGCTTTGAACGTCTGGAAGATATGACCGGCCAGGGCTTTCAGCTTCTTTTTCACCACATCGTGATAATCGTCGCCCTGGGCATAGACCGAGATCGCCGCCCGGTCGCGCTGCCCCAGGATAGCCAGCGGATCGGCATCGGGTCCGTAATTGACGCCCAGCATGATGACGCTTCTGGCGTCCGGCCACATCTCTTGCGGATCGGCCCGCCAGTTGGCGCGCTGCGCCATCCAGTCCATCTCGCCGTGATGACCGGCATCCAGAAATTCGCCCAGGCGGTCAGCGTTCTGTGGCGCAGCCTGCGCGCTGGCGAAGCGCACAAGGTCGAAACCTTCGAGCTTCGCACGCGCGCGAATCTGGTCAGAAATCGAGTTCGGCATAATGGGAGACCGGCGGCTGGCCGGGCACCCGGTCAGACAAAATGGACCGGAAGGCGGGCCGCGATTTCATCCGCACATACCATTCACTGGCCGCCGGAAAATCGTGCCACGGCACTTCGCCGAAATAATCCAGGGTCGACAGATGCGCCGCCACCGCCAGATCGCCCAGCGTGGTTTCACGGCAGGCAAGGTTGCCGTTGGTTTCTGCGGCCTTGCCGATGTCGGCCAGCGCTGTTTTCAGTTCCTCGCGACCGGCGCGGATCACATTCATGTCAGGGGGGCGCGAAAAACCCGCGCCGGTATATTTTGGCGCGGCCTTTTCATAGACGATGCGCTGGGTCACCCGTTCGTGGAACGGCCCCATTGCCCAGTCCACCCAGCGCAGGGCGCCGCGCCGGGCTGCGTCGTCGGCCGGCGCCAGGGGATAGTCGGCATAATGATGTTCCAGGTGATCCAGGATCGCCCACACGCCCTCGATGCGGGTTCCGTCCATCTCGACAAAGACGGGCATGGCGCCACGGGAATCCTCGGCGATCATGGGATCGCAGGCCACCCGCTTTTCCCCCACCATCAGGCGGGCAAGGCGGCAGCTGGGTGACAGCATCAGATGGATCAAACGGCGCATCGGTTTCTTATATGGTCGCATTCGCCATGGGCAAAGGTGCCCGCGAATGCTCCGGGGCTTTGTAAGCGAGGCCGTTATTTAACGCAAAAGTTCAGTCCATCGCGCATCACCATGGCGCTGCGGCCCTGCAGGTTTGCGGCCCGGCGAGCGACATATCGGCCTGGCTTTGCGGCCCGCCAGCGGTGGGGGTTGGGCAGGATGGCGGCCAGCCGTGCCGCCTGCGCGCTGGTCAGCGAGCTGGCATCGGTGCCGAAATAGGTCCGCGCCGCCGCTTCGGCGCCGAATATCCCGTCGCCCCAGTCCACCAGATTAAGATAGGCGTCCAGGATTCGCTGCTTGGGCCACAGCGCCTCGATCAGCACGGTCAGATAGGTTTCCAGTCCCTTGCGAATCCAGCTGCGCATCGGCACCAGGAACAAGGTACGCGCCGCCTGCTGAGAAATGGTGCTGGCGCCCCGCAGCCGTTTTTTGGGATTGCGCTGGTGATCCTTCATCGCCTTGTCGATGGCCTGCCAGTCGAAACCGTTGTGGCGGCAGAAATTCTGGTCTTCCGCCGCGATCACCGCCCGCTCCAGCCGGGGCGAGATGTCGCCAGACCAGACGTAATGCACGCCCTTGCCCGTCACCAGGGCGCGCAGCATGTCCGGCGTCCCGGGGATCGGCACGAACCGGAAGATCAGAATGAGAAGGACCGGCGCCGGGAGCAGCAGGGTGAAGACGACCAGGCAGGCCCGCCACAGCCAGCCACGCCCTGTCCATATCCTCGCGAATCTTCCCCACCCCATGATCCACCATACCAAAAAGCCGCGCGCCGCGCCGATGGCGTCAAATTCCCCGGAATGATAGGTGTTTGAACGGTTTTCGGGGCGCACGCATGAGCAATTCTCTTCTGGCCGTCATTCTGGGCATCATCGAAGGCCTGACGGAATTTCTCCCGGTCTCCTCCACCGCCCATTTGCTGATCGCCGAGCAGGCCCTGGGCTTTCATGCCCCCGGCCAGGTCTTTCCCATCGTCATCCAGTTCGGCGCCATCCTGGCGGTGGTCGCGGTACATTGGCGCAAATTCCTGGACGTGCTGGTCGGCCTGCCCACCTCCCGCGATGCCCAGCATTTCACCCTGACGGTGCTGATCGCCTTTGCGCCATCGGTGGTGGCGGGACTGCTGCTGCACAGCTTCATCAAGAGCGTGCTGTTCTCACCGGGCGTGGCGGCGCCGGTGATTGCCTTCGCGCTGATCACGGGCGGGATTTTGATTTTGGTGCTGGAGCGGATGCGTCCCGTGCCGCGCTTCAGCGACGGCGACCGCCTGCCGTATATGAAAGCCTTCCAGATCGGCCTGTGCCAGGTGCTGGCGATCTTTCCGGGCGTGTCGCGCTCCGGCGCCACCATCCTAGGCGGCGAGATGCTGGGCGTGTCGCGGCCGGCGGCGGCGCTTTTCACCTTCTATCTCGCGGTGCCGACCATGCTGGGCGCCACCGTGCTGGACATCTACAAGAGCCGCGACTCGCTGGCCGCCGCCGCCTGGAACGACATCGCCATCGGCTTTGTCGTTTCCTTCGCGGTGGCGCTGGTGGTGGTGAAAGGCTTTATCGGCTTCATCAGCCGCTATGGCCTGAAGCCCTTCGGCTGGTACCGGATCGTGGCGGGGCTGGCGATACTGGGTTACCTGGCGCTGGCTTAGGCCGTCATGTTCGGCAGATTGGCGGCATATTCGCCTTTCGCCCGGAAGCGCCACAGATAGGACGGGATCACCGCCTCCACCGAGGTCGGCGTGATGCCGAGATCGGCCAGACCGGCTGCAATCGGCGCCACGACATTGTCCTTCTTCAGCAACTTGACCTGATCCATGGTCAGAATCGGGTTGGGCAGCAGCTGCAGGAACGCGGCCTGCACACTCGCCAATACGAAAGGCAGCGGCACCAGAAGCCGGCGCCGTCCAATTTCGCGCAGGATCATCTGCAGCAGTTCCTTGAAGGAATAGATGCTGGGCCCGCCCAGTTCAAAAGTGCGGCCGCGCGCGGCTGGCGAGGTCAGGGCGGTGACGATCGCGGCAGCGACATCGCCCACGAACACGGGCTGGAAACGGGTATGGCCGCCGCCCACCAGCGGCAGCATCGGCAGGAAACGCGCCATGCCGGCGAATTTGTTGAAGAAGCCATCCTCCGGCCCAAAGATGATGGAGGGGCGCAGGATCACCGCGTCGGCGAAACCCTCACGGACGGCCTTCTCGCCGTCCGCCTTGGTGACGGCATATTCGGACTCGCTCTCGCCATCGGCGCCGATGGCGGAAATATGCACCAGCGCGGTGACGCCCGCGGCGGCGGCGGCCTGGGCGATATTGGCGGCGCCTTGCGCCTGCACATCCTCAAAGGTCTGTCCCTTCTGGAACAGGATGCCGGTCAGGTTGATGACGGCGCTGGCGCCCATCACGGCCGCGGCGACGCTTTGCGCATCCGCCACATCGCATTTGACGAAATCGATCTGGCCGACCGTGCCCAGGGGGCGCAGGAAAAAGCCGCGGGCAGGGTGGCGCGTGGCGATCTTGATGCGCCAGCCGGCCCGGGCCAGCGCCCGCACTGTGTGGCGGCCCAGAAAGCCGGAGCCGCCGAAAATCGTGACCAGTTTCGTGTTCATGTACCCAACGCCCCAAATCACGCCCCTTAATAGAAGTCCGGGGCAGTACCACTCAATTTAGGCCAGTCACGGCCCCCTGGAACAGGGTTTTTTCCGTCCCGAATCCGGGAATTGACTTGGGGCGGGAGCGCCCCTAAACATCGCGCCCTTGCTCGGACGGCCTACCTCAAAAAGGGCTGTCCGATGTGCCCAGATGGCGGAATTGGTAGACGCACTAGTTTCAGGTACTAGCGCTGCAAGGCGTGGAGGTTCGAGTCCTCTTCTGGGCACCAATATTCATCATTATTCCTATTATAATCAATGACATAATAAGATAGCGATTTACGCTACCACATTTTCTACCACACTTCGCTTTATCCAAGCCCTGACGGACGCCCGACCCCCGCCGGGGGGTCTTCTTCGACGGGGCGGGGTCCACATCCACATATACCCGCCATGTAAATGGGACCGCATTTTAGGCTCGACCCTGCTGGCTATTAAATACACACATTACAGTGTATATATTATGCCAGACATCAGGGCGGATCAGGCGATGGCCGAGAATGCAGGGCAGTTCCAGAAGGGCGTGAGCGGCAATCCCGGCGGTCGGCCACGCGAGATTGGCGAAATCCGTGATCTAGCCCGCGCTCACACAGCAGACGCCATCGAAGCCCTGCGCGGCATCGCCGTCGACCTGACGGCACCGGCATCGGCTCGCGTTGCCGCCAGCGAGGCGTTGCTCAATCGAGCGTGGGGCCGACCCAGCTTGGCGATCTCAGCCGAAGGCGAGGCAGAGCCGGTCGAGCTAATTGTTTCTTGGCGCGGGGCGTGAGGCGGCGCTATCTAAAAGCTATGGCGCTAAAGCCGTAAGCGCATCAAGGGAAGATCATCTTGATAATCTTAGGAATTATCGGCGGGATGTACCGACTAGCGGGTCCATCACCAG
>JBEENS010000028.1:0-33199 GCA_041192105.1 Pseudomonadota bacterium
TATCTGCTCCGGCGTTGGTCTCTTCTTCGGCATGTCCAAGCTCCTTTCCAAGCCAATTTCTATCAATTCGCTTGGTACAAAAAGAACCGGGCAGGTCAGTATAAAACTCTAGTTCATCTCACTGTTTTTATTTTTGTTCTTGGAATAACTGCTTCTATCTCGATTACCGCTCATTCCGCGTAATACAGAATCCGATGCATCTCTCGAAGAAACGTGACCATAATTTAGTTCAATCATTTTGATTGATGTACCCATTACTCGTGCGAGGGAATAGACATCAGCACCTGCTTGTAATCTCCATGTCGCGAATGAATGACGCAGCGAATAAGTGCTGCGTCTTTTTCCCGATGAAGATATTGCTAGCCCTGACGCATCTAGCAAATCATGGATTGTTCTCACGTATAACTGCGTCGATTTTTTACCCTCAAAAGTCGAGAATATAAAATCTCTGCTACTGATTGCTTTTGACATTTTTCTGATGCGTTCAAGATAGATCCATACTCTGCCATCTGCCTCGAACTCGCGTTTTTTGTTTTTTCCTGAGACTGTAAAAACTACTCTTTCTCTATTTTTCTCATAGAAAACATCAGACCACCGCAAATTCCGCGCTTCTGAATTTCTTAATCCTGTGTGCGCGAGTATCAAAATGAAGTTGCGAACCATTTCCCTCGTCCAACGGTTCACTTCTTGAAGTGTTTTCTTTTTGACCCAAGTCCGCATAAATCGATACAGCGTTCTTCATTCTGTTCTTGTGAACGCATCTCTTCTTTCGTTAGACACCATGTAACGACCAGAGAAAGCATTTTTGATCTTTGCTTCGCTGACATATCCCCTAAGGGCTGCGAAATTTATGATGCTTCTGAGACATGCCATCTCAGATCGGATGGTTGCTTTTGAAACTAATCCTCCTGATCTACCTTTTCCGTGCTGCTGTCTCCATGCAGCGTAATCCATCCAATCTTCAGTACCGATTTCATTCACGTGCTTTTTACCGACATACTTACTCAAGTTAACGCGGTAGTGATTTTCCAAAACTCTATAGCGATGTTTCGTGGTTCCCCCACTTCCTGAGAGACCACTTCTTGATTTTTCTTTCTCCAGAAATTCTTTAGCAACCTGATCAAACGTTCTGCGAAAGATTGCTATCTCGTTTTTGATAGCAAACTTGGTTTCCGCATATCGTGTGAGTGCTTCAGACTTTGCTTGTTCGACTGCTTCAGTTGACAGTGCAATAACTTTATATTTGCGCATTCCTGGGATCTTTATCCGCGCGTAGAATCGGTCGTGCGAGACGTCTGCTCTTCTGTAGACGAGCAGCTCGTCTGACAGTTTGATCGCGTCTTTGTAGAAAGTGGTCTTTGTTTTCATCAGTCGCAGAGATCCGCTTGAGCGTATTCTGTGAAATATCTGTGAAAACTTTGCTTCTAAGTCGTTGATTTTACAAGTAGCAGAAGTCCCTGTAAAACATCTGTGAAACAAGAATATCTAATTAAATTAGTATGTTATGATAGATATTGTATCACATAAACGAATTGCGGCCCGGCCATATGCAGGTTCCTTCACGGGAGAGATGCGGGTTTTAGCGAAGCGCGGACGCGTCTGCCAGTTTAGAATTTGATCTTGGCGCGGCTCAGCAGCGATACCGCGGTGGCGCCGCGCTGGCCCTGGGCGTTGGTCTGGTAGGCAGCGTTGGTCTGTAGCGCCACGGCGCCGTCCAGGAAGTTGGTGACATAGCCCACCGAGAAATCCGTCTCCGCGGCGGCGGAACGGCCACCGAACGCCGCCTGCGATACCACCAGCGGCGGCAGTTCGCCCGATCCGATCAGGCTGGAAAAGCTGCCCGCCATGCTGGGCGCGGGGCGGGTGAAGGCGAAGCCCAGCGTGTCGGTGCTGTCGAACAGGCCGTGCTTGGCGATGGCCAGCGAAAAGCTTTGTTCGCGCACCAGGGAATTGGCCAGATTGCCCTTCTGGTCGAGCTGGGTCATGCCCTCGCTGAAGGACGCGGTGGTCACCCAGCCCCTGCCGATATCGGCATGGGCCGACACGCCAAAGGCATTGGTGCGGGCCTTGGGCGAAAGCTGCGCCGCATTGGCAAAGCCCAGCGGCACGGCCGACCGTTCCGAGGAAATGGCGGTGAGATCGAAGCCGATGGCGCTGGTGATGTCCCAGGAAACGCCGCCCAGGATCGATTTCGTCTGGCTGGCGTCATAGGTCAGCGCCAGCGGGCCGGTGGACGCGATGGGATCGAAGCGGAAACGGTCGAGCCGTTCGCTGTTGATGCTGGCGCCCAGCCGCAGGCGCAGGTTGGGTGCGGGCACAAACGTCACGCCGGTGTAGCGGCCGCCATTGGCCAAAGCGAGGTAAGGCGCATTCACCGGCGTCAGGAAGGGCGACGGCGCGCCATCGTAATTGGTGAAGCGTGCGCCGATGTCCAGGCCGCGGCCCGCATCCAGCGCCAGGGTGGGCGACAGGACGGTGCTGCCGGCGAAATTGTTCAGGGTCAGGCTGGCATCGGCCGGGCGCGCGTCCCGCCCCAGCGAAGCGGCGACCACGGGCTGCAGCGAAAAACTGGTGACGCCGGTGGCGGACAGTTCGTAAGCGGAGAGCGCCTGGCGGGCACCAAAGGATTGCAGCGAGGGCGGCAACGGCGCGGCGCTGAGCCCAGCCGTCAGCAATGGCATTGCCACCGCCGACACGGCGACAACGCCAACGGCCCTTACCGCTGCACGCGCCAAAAATCTCATCGTCTACCCCTGTTGCGGGGCCCCTCTGGTAGAGGCAAGAAAATAACAGACGGGTGGTTCCGGGCCAACAAAAACTAGAGGGTTTCTGCGGCTTTATGGCCACAGGCGGGGGACCCAATGGGCCAAGGTTACCGCTTGGTTAATGTCCGTTGTAATATTATTTCAAGATTACTGGAATTCGTGCTGGATGCGGATGCCGACCAAGGTGCCGTTGGTCAGGCGGCGGCGCTCGATCTGGCTCAGGGGCGAGATGCCCCTGAGGCCGCCATAGATCATCCGGTTGCGCTGATAGTAGGTCGGGACCAGGTCATTGCCGAAAACGCGCAGGGTCCAGCTGGGCGCCGGTTTGTATTCGATGAAGGCCCCCAGCTTGTAGAGATGATATTCCGCGCTGATCTCGTCGATGCGGTATTCGGTTTCGGACGTGACGAGATGATCGTGCAGGGCCAGGCCGAAGCGCAGATTGTCCTCGGGACGGTCATAGGTCGCTTCAAAGTGCATGACGACCTTCTGGTCACCCGAGATGGGACGAATCTGCCCCGTAGCCCGGTCGCGCACCCGGCTGTTGGTGTAGGTGCCTCTGCCGGTGAAGGTCACGCCGTCCAGCCCGATCTCGTCCAGCGGCAGGATCAGGTTGGTTTCCACGACATCGCGGCGGCCGCTGCCGATATTGCCCACGGCGTCGAACACCCGCGCGCCCGCGAAAACCGGTACATGATCCACGACATTGGAAATATGTTCCTGGCGGGCTTCCAGCACCAGCGAGGCGCGGCCCCAGAAATGCCGTTCCCAGGTCAGGGCGATGACCCAGCTGTTGTCGGGTTCCAGATTCTTGTTACCGGCATTGACCAGATTGCTGTTGAGCGAAGTGGAGCTGGCGAAATTGCGGAAGTTCAGCTGTCCGACCTGGCGTTCCGCCAGGAAGCGCAGTTGGTGGCCGGGCGCGACATCCCAAGTCGTCAGCCAGCGCGGCTTCACGAACGACAGGCCCTTGACCAGGCTGCTGTCGCCGCTCTGTTTCAGCGTCGAGGTTTCATAGCGCACGCCCAGTTCCGACAGCAGCACGGGGCTGAAGCGCTGGGTGGCAACGCCGAAGAATTCGGCGCGTTCTTCCTGCACGCGCAGGTTGGCGGCGGGCAGGAGGACGGGCGCATTGTTCAGCGTCAGGGTGCTGCGGCTGCTGAGCACATTGATGGTGCCTTCCACGCCTGCATCCAGCTTCAGATCGCCATCCTGCATCTGCCAGGCCAGCCGGCCGACATCTTCGCGCTGGTTGAACAGGCTGCGCGACCGGTCGGTGCCGGCGATGGTGGTGGTCTGGCTGATCTTGTCCTGCTCTTCCTGGCGATGGACGGCAAACAGCTGCACCTGCCCCCACAGGCCCAGCGGACGGGCATATTCCAGCCGCGCCTCGCCATTGCGGGAGCGGTCGCTTTCCAGGCCGCTCTGCCGCGAGAC
Source organism: Pseudomonadota bacterium (assembly GCA_041192105.1). Taxonomy (GTDB): domain Bacteria; phylum Pseudomonadota; class Alphaproteobacteria; order Micropepsales; family Micropepsaceae; genus Rhizomicrobium. The sequence goes on from JBEENS010000028.1 coordinate 4,203, forward strand.
GACGGGAAACGTGATGTATTCGCGAACGTCGGAATATTTTCGCTCCTGTTTCAGCACCAGGCCCAGGCTGAGATCACCTTCCCACAAAGGCTGGCGGTAGTTGGTGCTGAATTCGGCGAAATTCGTCAACGATGGAAATTCAAACTCCGAAAGGCGGACAGGCGTGCCGTCGGGCAGAAAACGGCCCCGCGTCCCGAAACCCTGATTGTTGCCGATCGACCGGCCATAGCTTGCCGACACGTCCAGGACGGACACCACGCCTTGGCGCGTGATGTTCAGCGCCAGCCGGGGAGCCGTGGACCCGGTCGTGTTGATGGCGCCTTCCGCCTCGACGCGGCCCTTGAGCGACACGCTTCGGATGCGCACCACATTGGCCAGCACGGCATGGCCATGCATGTCGGCGGCGCCGCGGATCAGCTCGATGCGTTCCACCGCGCTGGCCGAAATGCGCCCCAGCACCTGTTCGATGCTTTCTTCCTTGCTGGTGGGAAGCTGGCCGTCGATCAGGACATTGCCGACCGTGCCGGAAAAACCGCGAATGCCGGAATCGCCGGCCTGCACCCGAAAGCCCGGCACCAGCCGGACCATGTCCAGCGCCGTGACGGGCTGGTTTTCCTGGAAGAAAGCGGCGGGATAGGAGCCGATTCCAGAAGGGTCGCTTTGCGCCAGAGCGGGCGTGGCAAGCAACAGGAACGCGAGAACAAGGCGCATTTTGTGAACTTTTCCCCTCGTGACCCCATTGGAGAGGCTTCAAGCGGCGGGATATGGCCCCAAGATTGCGGGGTTTCAAAGAAGAAAATGCCGCACCGCTGACCCGGACCGGCGCAGCGCAGCTTGTTTTCCGCCGCCGCCAAGGCCGTCGCCCGCTGAGGCCTGTCATATCTTTCCGCCGCGCATGCGGATCGCCGCCGTCACCGCCTTGATGTCTTCGCGCACGCCCTGGGTCTGCCTTCCGCCCAGGCGGATCACCGACTGGACTTCGGGCGCATACTCGCCGGGCAGCACGGCGCGCACGGCGACCACCGCCAGCGGGTCCACCAGAACCTGGCTGCCGTCGGGCCGGGTCAGCGGTGCGGCAAAGATCGATGTGCCGTCATCCTTGCCGCCCAATATCGCGTTGATGCGCACGACATAGGCGCGCGTCTCTTCCGGCAGGGGCCTGCCCCTAGTCATGGCCGCATCCACCTGCCCCGGCCCGGCATTGTAGGCGGCGAACAGGACCGGATAAGCGTATTTGCCTTTCAGCCAGCGCAGGTACGCGGCGCCGCCATGGATATTGTCCTCAGGCTTGAAAGCATCCTGGCCCAGCCGATGGTCGGCGGCCATCTCTTTATAAGTGCCCGGCATCACCTGCATGATGCCCATCGCGCCCTTGTTGGACACCATGCGCATGTTTTCCGACAGCATGGTGCGGCCACCGCTTTCTACCCGCATCACCGCATTGATCCAGGCGACCGGCACGCCGAAGCGGCGCGAGGCCTTTGCCACCGGCGCCTTCCAGCGCCGGATCAGCTGGGCCGGGCTCATCGCCTGTTCTTTCTGATATTCCGACAGAACAGGCGCGGGCTTCTTCGCCACATCTTTTTTAAGAGAAGACGACTGCGCCGACTTTTTGATGGTCGCGCCGCGATGCCCACTGGGTTCGCGGTCGCTCCGGTTGACCGGCGCAGGCGCGGCTTCCACATGAAAAGGAAGCATCAGAAAGGACACAAAACAGACCGCACGCAGGACGGCGGTCTGTTTCATCAACCCGGCAGGCGATAGGCGACCAGGTCGGCGCCATAGCCATTGCTGGTGGCCAGCACGATGTACTGCTTGCCGTTCAGCATATAGGTGATGGGCGAACCGGTCTGGACCTTCTCCATATAGACCGCGCCCTTCTCCTCGCCCGTCTTCTTGTCATAGGCGCGCAGACGCGCCGCCTTGCGGCCCTGCGCGTCGGTAAAGACGCCGGCATCGCCGCAGATCACCAGGGTCTTGGTGGCCAGCGTGCCCAGGATGCCCGACTGGCCGGTGCGCGGAATCTTCACGCCCTTCAGGCGGGGATGATTCCTGATGAAGTCCGGCGTTTCGCCATGCGCAACCTGCCAGGCCATGGTGCCATCGTTGAGGTCGAGCGCGGTGATGCGGCCAAAAGGCGGCTTGTTGAGCGGCAGGCCCTCGATCGAGAGCATGCGCGGCACGATGGGCGCGTCGATGGCGTCACTGGGACCGGCGAAGCTGCGCGACGTCCCGCCCTTGAGGCTGGCGGACGAGCCGAAGATGCCGCCATTGGCATCGGCGGTGTTGGGCGCGGTGACCAGGCCGACCTGCGCCATCTTGGTGGGATCGGTCGTGTTGCGCTGGATGCCGACGGCTTCCATCCGGGTCTTGGAATAGATGAAGACCATGCGGTTTTCCGGATCGTAGGAACCGCCGGGCCAGTTGGCGCCGCCCTGGGTGCCGGGCAGCATCATCAACCCGAAGATGCCGCTGCCGGGAGTCACGAAGGGCGGCGGCGTGAATTGCGGGCCCATCTTGTAATGCTTGGAGATCGCCACCGCCCGCGCCTTCAGCTCGGGCGTCCAGTCGATCAGGTCCTTTTCCAGCATGCCGTTCTCGTCATAGCGCGGCGGCTTTGACGGAATCGGCTGGGTGGGTGAATACCATTCGCCTGGCACATCGCCCTTGGGGACGGCTTTTTCCGGGATCGGCCAGACCGGCTTGCCGGTTTCGCGGTTCAGCACATAGAGGTAGCCCTGCTTGCTGGGCTGGGCCAGCGCCTTGACGGCGCGGCCATTGATGTTCAGGTCGCACAGGATCGTGGCGCAGGGAATGTCGTAGTCCCACAAGCCGTGATGGGTGAGCTGGTAGTGCCACTTGCGCACACCGGTTTCCAGGTCCAGCGCCACAACGCTTTCGCTGAACAGCGCGGTGCCGTGACGCTCGGTGCCGTTCAGGTCGGTCGGCGGCAGTTCGACGCCGGCATAGACCAGGCCCAGTTCTTCGTCCGCCGACATCGGCGCCCAGACGCCGACATTGCCGGCCTTTTCGGCTTGGCCTGGCGTGATCCAGGTGTCGTAACCGAACTCGCCCTTGCGCGGGATGGTGTGGAAGATCCATTTGCGCTGGCCGGTGCGAACGTCGAAGCCGCGCAGATAGCCCTTCACCGCCGCCGACGGGGCGCAGCCCACCACGATCACATTCTTGGCGATCAGCGGCGGGGCATGAATGCCGATCACGCCGCGATTGGGATCGATCTCCTGGTCGTTGTTCAGGCGCAGGTCAACAATGCCGCCGGTGCCGAAGGCCGGATCGGGCAGGCCGGTCTTGGCGTCCAGCGAAATCATGCTGTAGCCGCGGGTGGCGAAAATCACCCGTTCGTTGGTGCCGTCGGTCCAGTAGGAACAGCCAAAGCCCGGGCCACCGCGCGTGCCGATGCGCGCGCCTTCGTCATGGCGGTAAGCCCAGAGCAGTTCGCCGGTGGCGCCGTCCAGGCACACCACGTCGCGGCGCATGCCGGCGGTGGTGTAGATGCGGCCCTTCACGATCAGGGGCGTGGAATTGAAATAGGCGTCGGGCGTCGGGCCAAGCGCGTCGGTGCTGAACTTCCAGGCCAGCTCCAGCTTGTTGAAGTTGGCGGCATCGATCTGGTCGAGCGGGGCGTAGCGCTGGCTGGCGAGATTGCCGCCGAACTGCGACCAGTCGGTGTCAGGAAGCTTGGATGCGGCAGCGGCGGGCGCGGCAGCAGGTGTGCCCTGCGCCCAGGCTTCCTTGCCCAAAAGCGCCAGCACCGACGATGCGGCCATCATGTTTCTGCGATTGATAACGGACATAACCTCTCCTGCGAACGGATACGCGGGCCGTTGGCCGGCCTGTTGGCGCCATTTAACCGGCTAAAAGGCGGCGAAAGGAAGGAGATTCTTGTGTCATGAGGCCGCATTTGCCCGACACACTTTGACATAATCTCAGATGCTGCGCCGCCGAAACAGGCGCCGGAACAGGCGCCACAACAGCAGCCCGGCAACGAAGCCCACCACCGCCGCGATCAGGGCGAATTTCAAAAACAGCCCGAGCAGCTTGAGCACCACGAACAGGGTGCCCGCCAGCACCAGCGCCACGATGATTTTGAATTTGCTCATGTTTGCCCCACTCCTATCGCTGTATCACAGCCGCAGCTTCAATCTGTCGGCCAGAACATGAAGCCGGGACGGCGGGGTGGGCGCGTCCTTCAGCGACTGGAGCACATGCTTTTGGGGCGCCGGCACCGGGCCCTGGTATTTCGCCAGGCCCGGCCACAGTCCGGCGACAAATATGATCACGGCGAAAATGGTCAGCTTCATGCCCAGTTGAACGCATTGGCCGGCACCTGGTTGCCGCAGCGCGGCATTTGCCTTTGAGCAGAAGGGGGGCGAAAAAGGCGCCCCAAAGGAGAAGGCTCATGGTGCTCAGGCTGGTGCAGTTCACGACCAAGGAGGGCAGCCGCGCCGTCGCCGCCCTGGACGGCGATGCCAGGGGCCGCATCGTCAACGGCGTCGCCACCACCTATGATCTGGCGCGCGGCGCCATTGCCGACGGCGTTTCGCTGGAAGCCAGGCTGGCCGACCTTAGCCTTGGCGACCATGTCGATATCCGCGCCGCATTGGCGGAAGGGCGCGTGCTGCCGCCGCTGGATCATCCCACCGACAGCGCCCATCTGATCGTCACCGGCACCGGCCTGACACATCTGGGATCGGCCGAAGGGCGCGATGCCATGCACAAGAAATTGTCGGGAGAAGATACGCTCACCGACTCCATGAAGATGTTCAAGCTGGGCGTGGAAAAGGGAAAGCCCAAGGCGGGCGAAGAGGGCGCGCAGCCGGAATGGTTTTACAAGGGCGACGGCGCGTCCGTCGTGGCGCCGGAAGCCACCTTCGCCTCGCCCGCCTTCGCGCAGGACGGGGGCGAGGAACCGGAGATCGCGGGGCTTTATATCATCGGCGATGACGGCCAGCCCTATCGGCTGGGCTATACCCTGGGCAACGAATTCTCGGACCATGTCACCGAGAAGTTCAATTACCTGTGGCTGGCCCATTCCAAGCTGCGCCAATGCGCCTTCGGGCCGGAGCTGCGCACTGGTCCCCTGCCCGATGCCGTGACCGGCACGTCAAAGGTGCGCCGGGGCAACGAGATCATCTTCGACAAGCCGTTCCTGTCGGGCGAAGCCAATATGAGCCACACCATCGCCAACCTGGAAGCGCATCACTTCAAGTATGCGGGCTTTCGCCGCCCCGGCGACGTGCATGTGCATTTCTTCGGCACGGCGACGCTGTCGTTCAGCGCGGGCGTGAAGACGCAAACCGGCGACGTGTTCGAGATCGAGGCCGACGCGTTCCTGTTTCCGCTGCGCAATGCGCTGGGCAACGCCCCGGCATCGGCGGCAAAGGTGACCGCGCTCTAGGGTCAGGCTTTGGGCTTGGCCCGCGAAGGCTTCTTGGCCCGGGGCGCGGGCGGGGGTTTGGGCTTGGCCGCCTCCTCCTCCTCCTGGGCCAGCCGCAGCGCCTTGAGCCTTGCGGTCTTGGCATCGGTGGCGATGCGCTCTTTTTCCATCTGGTCACGGACCATCAGGGTGCGCCGGTCGGCGGCGTCCTGCCGGGAGTCGGCGTTGGTGGTCTTTTTCTTGTTGTTGTCAGCCATGGCGCACCATAGCCGTGCAAAGCCCGCACTGCCAGCTATTCCTAATGCGCTGCACTCACGCCCGCGCTTGCGGGCGGGGGCGACAAGCGCCATCTTTGCGCGTCTTTTTGGGGAGAAAATGGATGAAAATCGGTGGATTTCTGATCGCGGCGCTTGTCCTGACCGGCGGCGCGGTACTTGTGGGTGCTGGCAGCGCCTTGGCCCAGTCGGGCGGCGTGATGGCGGTGGCGCAAGGCGCCAACACCCAGAGCTATGACATTCCGGCCGCCAGCAAGCCCCAGACCGTCATCATCACCACCCGCGATTTCAAGCCCGGCGAAACCGTCGGCGCGCACATCCATAACGGCGTGGAGATGACCCAGGTGGTCAGCGGCAATTTCGAGATCTTCATCAAGGGCCAGCCGCCCAAGGTTATCAAGGCGGGCGAAAGTTTCATGGTTCCGCGCGAAGCCGTGCATGACGGACGCCCCGCCGCCGGCAGCGGCCCGGTGCATGTCGCGGTGACGCTGGTGCTGGACAAGGGCACCGTGCCGCGCACGCCATCGACGGATGTACTGATCCCGAAATAGGTGGCCGATAACTTCATGCAGAATAAACGGTGCTAGCCAGGGGTCCCGTCGGCTGAACTAAGCGACACGGCCAAGTCAGCCACACACTGGGAGAACGCACCGAACCCGGGAAGCAAGCCAAGTTGGGCGCAGGCATACTCCTGCTTGCGGCGACGTTCCTTAGGAGTGCTGCTCGCAAAAGAAGCACGGCTAAGCGCAGCGGGAAAACGCAACTTTCCCGCGGTCACGACCACAGACTCAATTTCGCCGCCGGGCAGTTGAGTGTCTTCAATATGGTTGCGCTGATCGAGTACGCAGGTGGCAAATTCCCCGGTCCCTTCCCGCAGGCTGCCTTTTTCACATTCCGCAATCGCCGACTGGATTGAAGAACCGCGCGGCTGGGTGCCAAGTGCCCGCGTCAAGCTTTCCGAGCAGGCAATGAACTGGATAGTACCGCGTTGCACCAGCATAATGTCGGTGCAGATGCTCTCGATGAGTGCATTGGCAGGCTGGTTAAGCTGGAACACGTCCTGTGCACCTGCATCGGCCCCGGTGAAGATCGCCATAGCCAGCACTATTCCTGAGCTCAATCGCGACTGTTTGCGATATCGAATTCGAGAGATGGCCGGCATTGCACGCTTTTTTTTGCTTCGTGAAAAACTTGTCAGTTGCGAACAGCCAAAGGTCATGCCGCGTCAGGGCATATCGCGCAGGCTGAGAATGTAGGCAGAGACGTTGCGGATTTCGTTCCGGGTCAGGCTGAAGTCGGGCATGCGCCCATGCGGCGTGGACAGAAAGACCGTCAGCGACATCTGGGTTGTCGAAGCCATCTTGGCAATCGCGGGGAAAGACGGCACCGCATCGCTGCCGCCTTTCTGCTGCGCGGAATCCACCACATGGCAATTGTTGCACCAAGTTTGGGCAATGCGCTCGCCCGCCCCGACATCCTGCGCCCATGCGGGATTGGCCGCGGCGCAAAGCATGACAAGGACTGGCATCGCACGCATGAGCATAAGACCATGATGGGCGATGTCGCACGGCAAATCAAACCGGTGCGGCGGCGGACAGGAGAAGAGTTCCCATGCGCTATCTGCTTGTTGCTACCTTCTGGCTCGGCGCGACCGGCGCGGCCGAAGCCGCCGGCGACGTTCGCCTGGGAAGCGGCATCGCCATCGAGGCCTGTTCCGCTTGCCACAAGGTCGTGGCCGGACAGACGCGCCCGGCCCCTGTCCTGGACCCCGATGAAGGGGTGAGCATCACCGCGCCGGACTTTGCATGGATCACCCGCAAATAGGCCCGCCGGCCCAAGGCGCTTCGCCGTTACATCCAGGCCCCGGTGCATCCCATGCGCGAACAGGTCTGGGATGCAGGAGACCTTGATGCCGTGGTCGCCTTCATCCAGACCATCGCGCGCTAGGCAGTTTTTCTTGATCCAGAGCAAGGCGGGGCGGCTGTTATGAACCTAGTCTCGCGCTTTAACTGCAACACGCCAGAAAGACCAACGGACATGCCGAACCAGCGCTATGCTCCCATCGCCATCCAGCTTCACTGGCTGACCGCCCTGTTGATTGCCGCGGCTTTCGCATTGGGGCTGACGGTGGACAATTTCCCCAAACCCTATACGGGGACGATCATCAACCTGCACGCGCTGCTGGGCGTGACGATCCTGGTACTGACGCTGGCGCGGCTGGCTTGGCGGCTCTCCCATCGCCCGCCTGAGCTTGGCGCCGGCAGCGGGCGCATCATTCGCCTGACCTCCAAAGCCGTGCATGCGCTGATGGTGCTGGTGCCGCTGATTGGCTTTCCCACCCTGTTCTATCGCGGGCGGGGCCTGGATTTCGGACTGGTGCAGATCGCACCTTTTCTGCCCTGGACGCCCGACATATACCGGCCCCTCACCGACCTTCACGAATATGCCGCCTTCGCGCTTGTCGGCCTGGCAATCGGCCATGTCCTGGCCGCGCTTTATCATCAGTTTGTCTTGAAGGACGATCTGCTTTCACGCATGGCTCTGGCGCGCAAGTAACGCGCGCGCGCAGGAAAGCAACAAGGCCCGGCATCGCTGCCGGGGATATAGGAAAGCCGATCAGAATTCCATTGTGGTGCGCCGGTGATCCAGCCAGGCGAGCGTCAACTCGAATCTATGAGCAACAAACACCCTGGGAGCAAGCGACGGGCCGGGCGAAAACTTCAACCATATCCTGCTTTCAGTTAAGTATAGTGTCCCCGGAATTCAAAATTGGGCGCAGGGATATAGCTCGAAATCTACCTGCGTGTGCGAGTGGCAGCCTTTTGGGCAATAGTAACGGCCTTCGCATGCGCCTCACTAGCCAAGGTATGCTTTTTGATCGCTGCATGGTGTGCGGATGTACCTACGGCAAGCTTCATTTCCTTGTGGGCTACTGCACGTTCCGCTGCGCGCTTGTCCAATTCGATGTCTTCCGAACTTTTATCAGCCATTTTCATTTCCTTATAAGTTGAACAGACAATATCGCTTTCACGGATAATTCCGGAGACACTATACATAATTCCTCACAGCAGTTTCGGCTGTTCGATAGCGCCCGTGGACTTGGGGCCGGGCTTGCGGCGGGACAGTGGGTCGGTTCAGCCGCTTCTCCAGCAGCGAATTTCTGAGCCCCATGAAACAATTGCCTCCAAACCATTGCGGGCTGGAGGTGCAAGGTCTGTGCTCTTTTCATATGCCCGGGCATCGCTGCCGGACCGTTTTTGTTTCAGGCGATAGTTTGCCGCTAGAAGCGGAAGCCCAGCCCGACGCTGATATCGTCCACCACGCCCACGGCATTCTGCCGGTGAAAGCTGGTGCGCAGGCTCAATCCCGGGCTCATCCAGTATTCCATGCCGACGCCGGCGCGATAGCCGCTGCCCTTGGATGAGAATTTTCCCAAAATCGTGGACGTTTCACTGCGCCCATAAGCGCCGCCAATCGAACCATAGAGCGAAAAACGGGGTGTGAACGGCATGTGCAACAAGCCTTCGATATAGCCGTTGGTGAAATCTGTTCCTGATTTCTTGAAATATTGCCCTCCCGCCTGGAGCCCGAAATAGCGGTTCATCCGCCAGCCCGCACCCAGCCCGCCACCATTCATCGAGCCGCCCCCGCTGAGATGATCAAACTCGGCGAACAGGTAGGTGTAGCTTTGCACCGGACGGCTGCGCATCTGCGCCTGCGCCGCGCCACACAATACAAGGCTGAACAGAATGGCCGATGCGGCCGTGATGATTTTTATGAAGCCCTCCCAAGCCTATTGTTTGCCTGAGCCTGACTCTTCCGGAAGGGGAAGTCCAAGGGGCATTCCTGCGCCTTTCGCATGTGCGATGTGGCGGCTCAAACGTCTGTGAGAAGGCGGATTTTGGCGCGATTTGCGCTTGCCCGGGGGGCGGTTTTCATGCGCCACTTCCGGCCAATAACGCCCAAAGGGCCAACAGGGGAAACGCATGCGCAAGATCATAATTTTGCTGGGAATTTCGGGCCTGCTGGCGGGCGGCGCGGCGCTGGCGCAAAGCGGCGCCAATAGCGCGCCCAAGCTGCCGCCGCAGAACGGCAAGATGCTGGCCAACGATCCCCTGCCCTACTGGGCCTTCGCGGTGGCGACGCATCCCTGGCCGCCGCTCGACCCCAACCAGAAACTGACCCTGAAGGGCTCGAAGAAGACCTTTACCAACGCCTCGGTCAACGACCGCTGGAACGTGCCGGACTGGTTCCCCGATACCCATCCCAAGATGCCGACCATTGTCGAACATGGCAGGAAGCCCGAAGTCTCGGCCTGCGGCTATTGTCACCTGCCCAACGGCCAGGGCAAGCCGGAGAACCACTCTGTCGCCGGGCTGCCCGCTAATTATATCGTGCAGCAGGTCAAGGACATGCGCGCAGGCACGCGCAAATCCTCGACCAACCTGATGGGCTCGATCAATTCCATGCTGAAGGTCGCCCTGCATTCCAACGATGCCGAAGTGAAGATCGCCGCCGATTATTTCTCCAAACTGAAATACAAGAAATGGATCCGGGTCGTGGAAACCGACATGGTCGGCAAGACCGACATCGACCGGCGCAACATGATGATCATTGTGCCTGGGCCGAAGGAAAATCTCGGCAAGCGCATCATCGAAACCCCGGAAGATGAGCACCATATCGAAGCGCGCGGTTCGATAATGGGCTTCATCGCCTATGTGCCCAAGGGCTCGGTCGCCCGCGGCAAGGCGCTGGTGGAAAGCGGCGCCGGCGGCTTCCCCTGCGCCGCCTGTCACGGCCCGGAGTTCAAGGGCAATGGCGATGTGCCGCCGCTGGCGGGCCGTTCGCCAAGCCAGATGACGCGCCAGCTCTATGACTTCAAGACCGGCGCGCGCAACGGACCGGGCGCCGCCATGATGAAGCCGCAGGTCGAAAAGATGACGGCCGACCAGCGCATCGACATCGTCGCCTATCTCTCCTCGCTCAATCCGTAAGCAAAGGCTGACGCCATGAACCGCACGCGCCGTGGATTCCTGATGGCCTCGGCGGCGGCCGGCTATGCCGCGCAGCTGCCGATGAAACTGAGCGCCGCCGAAACGGCGGTCACCATCACCACGCCGATGCAGCCGCCGGAATGGGCGCTGCTGGAGCGCGAAGTGCTGCGCGCCAACACTGCGGCCTGCGTCAAGTATTTCCAGCGTTACTTCAACCAGACCAACGGCTATCTGGAGATTACCGAACGCTGGGGTGGCAATGACGGCCCCGACGATGCCATCGAATATCTCAACGACTGGCCGCACATCTATGCCCTGGGCGGCGATGGCGTGCTGAAGGACATGTATGAGAAAGCCTATGAAGGCCATGTCCGCCAGTTCACCGCGGCCAAGACCAGCGACGTGCCCTTTGCCAAGGCGGGCATGTATTACAAGGAATGGCCGGTCAACATGGACTGGCAGCATAACGGCGAAGGCCTGACGGTCTTCGCCCAGATGCCGCTGGGAAATCCCTATGACCGGCTCTATCGCGCCCGCGTCAAGCGCTTCGCCGGCTTCTACATGGACGAAGATCCCGGCGCGCCAAACTACGATCCCAAGCTCAAGCTGATCCGCAGCATGATGAACGGCAGCAAGGGCCCGATGCTGCGCAAGGCGACGGCGCTGGACTGGGCGGGCGATCCCATCGACCTGGCGCACCGCTTCCCCACCCTGGCGCATGGCGAAGCCGACTATCAGGGCTTCCTCGACCACTTCAAGGATTACAACGATGTGGTGGGCGACAATCCGCTCAACCTGGTCGCCACATCACTGGCCGCCACCGCCTATATGCTGACGCATGAGGCCAAGTATAAAAACTGGATCGTCGAATATACCGATGCCTGGGTCGAGCGTGCCCGCGCCAACAACGACATCTTGCCCAGCAATGTCGGCCGCGATGGTGTGATCGGCAGTGATGCCGGCGGCAAATGGTATGGCGGCGTCTATGGCTGGAGCTTCTCGCCCATCGTGCCCCAGACCGGCAAGCGTGCCGACCGCAACCGCCTGCCGCGTTCCTTCGTCGGATTCATGAATGCGTATCTGGTGACCAGGGGCGACGATAAATACCTGGATGTCTGGCGCCGCCAGGCGGACAGGATCGACGCCCAGGCCAAAGTGATCAACGGCAAGAAAGCCTCGCCCACCATGCATGGCGACCAAGGCTGGTACAGCTTTCGTCCCACCAATTACAATTTCAACTTCCTGGAAATCTATTATCTCTCGATGCGGCCGTCCGACCGGGCGCGCGCCGAGGAGACCGGCTGGTATTCCTATCTCGAAGGAAAAAATCCCGGCTATCCCGCCAAGGCGTTGCGCGACACCCTTACGGCGATCAGGAAGCGCATGCAGGACGCCGATGCCGACACCACGTCGGCCGACATGCGCCTGGCCGATGCGGCGCTGGAGTTTAATACCGGCACGGCCGTGGCGGCGGCGCTGACCCAGTTGATGGAAGCCGGGATTTATATCGGCCATCCCGGCTGGGCCCCGACCACCCCGGGCCAGGGCGGCGCGCTGCAATTCTCCCGCCTGCGCTATTTCGATCCCGAACGCCGCCGTGCGGGAATCCCGGAAGATGTGGCGGCGCTGGTCGATGGCTGGACCGCCGACAGCGTCACCGTCAGTCTGGTCAACCTGAACCAGAGCGCCAGCAAAAGCGTCATCGTGCAGGGCGGCGCCTATGCCGAGCATCAGATCGCGTCGGTGTCGGATGGCAAGACCGTCACAAAGGTGGATGCCGCCTGCTTCCCGCTGCGGCTGGCGCCGGGCGCGGGCGCGCGCCTGACCATCCGCATGAAGCGTTTCGCCAACGATCCCACCCTGTCCTTCCCTTGGGAAGCGATGGTGGCGGACCTAGGCGACATTCCTGCATCCCAGCCGCACTAAAGCGGTTGCCAAGCGCCCGAAACGGGCGTTTTCTTGGGTCATAATACCAAGAAACTGCTGGGGGAATGATGCGCCTGACCGCTAGGGCCGCCGCCATTGCGCTTTGCATCGCGTTGCCCGTCGTTCTTATGGCGGCTCCGGCTCACGCCTACGCCGCTGCCGCTGAAATCCGCGTCATCAGTCCCGGCGTGATTTCTAATTCCGGCCTGAAGGATGTCGCCGCCGCCTTTGAGAAAAAGACCGGCGTGAAAGTCGTGGTCCAGGTGGCGGGCATGGGCACCATCCTGAACGATATCCGCAGCGCACCCGGTGATGTGGTGATGCTGCCGATGAACCTGATGGGCACGCTTGTGCTGACCGGCGGCGGCAACAGCTTCACCCCGCTGGGCCGGGCCGAGATCGGCCTGTTCAAGAATGCCGATGCCCCGCGCCCGGACATCACCACCGTGCCGGCGCTGATCGCGGCGATGAAAAGTGCTTCCGTTGTGTTCTATACCGACCCGGCATCGGGCAGCATGCAGGCGGGGATGAGCGGACGACTTTTGCAACGCCCCGACTTTACCGGCATCAAGAGTGCGCCGATCCAGGGCGATGCCGAACCCGCCCTGAAGCGCGGCGATGGCGATGCGAACGCCATGGGGCTGGGCCTGATCCACGACCCGCACAACGCCGCCAACAGCGAAACCGGCAATCCCTTCCTGGTGGGCCAGCTTCCCGCCGCGCTGGGTATGCACATGGACATGGCCGCAGGCATTTCCGCCCGCAGCGCCGACGTTAAAAATGCCGCCGCCTTTATTGCCTTTGCCACCTCGCCGCAGATGCGCCTGGTGTGGAAAAGCAAGGGCATCGAACGCTACTGATTTAACCAGAGGGCTTATCCCATGAAGCATCTTGCCAGACTGTTCGCCGCCTCGCTGCTGCTGTCCACTGCCGCTTCGGCGCAAGGCTTCAAGCAGCAGCCCGAACCGCCGCCGCCGATCCCGATTCCCGACGCGCCGCAGCTGCCCTATCATTTCAGCGCCCGGCCCGTCGCGCCCAATGGCGAGCAGTTCGGCAATGTCGCCGCCTTGGCGCTGCGCCCCAACGGCAACCTGATCGTCTTCAACCGCAACCCCGCCATCATGATGGTGGAATATGATCCGACGGGAACGAAAGTACTGCGCGTCTTCAATCCCAATATCGCCATGAACCCGCACGGGCTGCGCATTGACCGTCACGGCAATATCTGGGCGATCGACAGCTTCCTGAACGTGATCTGGAAGCTGAACCCCAATGGCGACGTGATCCGCACCTTCGGCATCCGCGGCGAGAACGGCCCGTGGGACGACACCAAGTGGAACGGCATGTTCAACCAGCCGCTGGATGTCGCCTGGGACAAGGATGACAATTTCTATGTTGTGCAGAGCCATGGCGGCACCTCGCCGCCCGCCGACTGCACCTTCTGCGCCGTCTATGACCTGCCCCAGGCGAACGGCGGCAAGCTGCGCGGAGCGCCCGTCAAGCCGGCGGTCATCCAAGGGTCCGACCCGCGGGTGATGAAGTTCGACAAGGACGGCAAATTCCTGGCCAGCGCCAGCTTTGCGCGCGCCGACGGGTTGCTGCCCGTCATCCATTCAGCGGTGGTCACGCCCAGCGGCGAAGTCTGGGTGGGCGACCGCGCTTCGACCAAGATCGTGGTGTTCGATAGCAACCTGAAACGCGTGCGGGAAATCCAGCTCAAAAATCTGGTCTGCGGTTTCTATGAAGACGCCAACGGACAGCTCTGGCTGTCCACCGGCCGCCACGGCATGGTGTTGAAGATGGGCTGGGACGGCAAGGTGCAGGGCTGGTTCGGCAAGGCCGGCACGGTGCGCGATTCCAACGATGTCGGCGAAGGCCATTACATGGCGGTGTCGAACGACCAGAAAACCATCTGGATCGCGGACTCCGTGCTGGCCAAGGTGCACAAGATCGCGCACAACTAGCTTCAAACGACAGACATGAAAAAGGCGGCGCTTCGCAGCGCGCCTTCTTTATTGTCCCGCTGGCGTGCAAGCGAGGACGCCTCAGGTGCTGGGGGTGCGGGGATTCTTGCCATTGTAGCCGCCGCCCGGCTTGCCGAATTTCTTGTCACCGAATTTCTTGCCGGTAAACTTCTTCTCGCCGCCTTCGAACTTCTTGAATTCGGGCTTGGCGTCGAACTTCTTCTTGCCGTGGAAATCGGCCCGGGGTTCGCCCGGCGGCTTGGCTTCGACTGCGGGCGCGTCTGACACTTTTTCGACTGCATCGCGCTCGCCATAGGGGCGGCCATGGGATTCGCCGCTCTGGTCGCGGGCGGGCAGGATGCGCACCCCGCCCTTCTTGCGCGCCGTCACCAGCTCGCTGAATTTCTCCACCGCGCGGGGGGCGACCTGGAACAGGGTCTCGGTCTCGAACACCCGGATGGCGCCGATTTCCTTCTTGGTGACTTCGCCCTGGCGGCAGATTTCCGGCAGCAGCCATTTGGGATCGGCCTTGCGTTCGCGGCCCACATTCAGCCGGAACCAGACGCCGTCTTCCATCCCGCCCGGCTTGGAGCCGCGCTCTTCGCGCGGCGCCTTGTCGAAGGTGCGTGGGGCGTGATCGGGGCGCGGCGTGTAATCACGCGGCTTGTGGTCTTTGTGTTCGCGGGGCGTGTGTTCACGGGGAGTGCGTTCGCGGGGAGAAGGCTCACCCGGTTCGCGATTCTTGTGTTCACGCTGCGGCTTTTCTCCCCGCGGCTGGAACGGCACGTCTTCTTCAATGTCTTCGGGCGACGGCAGGCCGGCACGGTACATCTTCACAAAGGCCGCCGCCACCTGTCGCGGATCGCTGCTGGCCAGCAGTTCGTCCGCCAGCACCAGTTCGTCTTCGCTGGCGCCTTCGGTCAGCAGCGGATTGGCGAGCAGCCGCTCGTGATCCACCTTGCGGATATCATCGGCCGATGGCGCATTGCCCCAGGTCGCGGTGACCTTGGCGCGGCCCAGCATTTCCTCGGCCTTGCGGCGGCGTGACGGCGGCACCAGCAAAACGCTCACGCCCTTCTTGCCGGCGCGACCGGTGCGGCCGCTGCGATGCTGCATGATCTGGGCGTCATTGGGCAGGTCGGCATGGATCACCAGGCTGAGGCTGGGAAGATCGATGCCGCGCGCCGCCACGTCGGTGGCAACACACACTTTGGCGCGGCCGTCGCGCAGCGCCTGCAGCGCATGGTTGCGCTCGCTCTGCGACAGCTCGCCCGAAAGCGCAACGCAGGAAAAGCCGCGCTCGGTCAGCTGGGCCTCCATGTGGCGCACCGCATTGCGGGTGTTGCAGAATACCAGCGCGCCCGGCGGGTCCATGAAGCGAAGCAGGTTGACCACGGCGCGTTCGATCTTGTTGCCGGCGATGCGCACGGCGCGATATTCGATGTCGGCATGGGCGGCGGTCTCGCCGCGCGCCGCGATGCGCAGCGCATCCTTCTGGTAATGTGTCGCCAGGGTGACAATCGACTTGGGCAGGGTGGCGCTGAACAGCAGGGTGCGGCGCGTCTCGGGCGTAGTCTCCAAAATAAACTGAAGGTCTTCGCGAAAGCCCATGTCGAGCATTTCGTCCGCCTCGTCCAGCACCACCGCCTTCAGCGACGACACTTTCAGGGCGCGGCGTTCCAGGTGATCGCGCAAGCGGCCCGGCGTGCCGACGACAATATGGGCGCCGTCGGAAAGTTCGCGGCGTTCGCGGCCCGGGTCCATGCCGCCGACGCACGACACGATGCGCGCGCCCGCATAATGATACAGCCAGGAAAGTTCGCGCTGCACCTGCAACGCCAGTTCGCGGGTCGGCGCGATAATCAGCGCCAGCGGATCGCCCGGCCGGCCCAATGTCTCGGCGCCTTCCATCAATGTGTCGGCCATCGCCATGCCGAAGGCGATGGTCTTGCCCGATCCGGTCTGGGCCGACACCAGCAGGTCACGCTCCTGTGCTTCCTCTTCCACCACCGCCTTCTGAACGGGGGTCGGAATGGTGTATTCGCGCTCGGCAAGAGCACGGGAAAGGGCGCGATGGGTGGCGGGGAAGCTCAAAGGGAACTTTCGGATGGGGGTTTTCGGCCCCTCCTTTATCCCCATCGGCGCAAAAAGATAGCTGAAACCCCGTTTCAGGGCTTCATAGCGCCTATGCCGGCCATCATTTTCCGGTCCTTGTTGTCCTGCATTAATAGAGTGAGGCCGGAAATGGTGCCCAACCCCAGCCCGCCGGGCATGCCGCTGTCGGGATCGGCCGCGATCTTCGAATAGCTCGCGCCCGAGACTTTTTCCCATTTCCCGGCCGGCTTCTTGATCTCAACACTGGCGACGGTCGCCTTCAGCACCAGCCGCACGATGGCCGGATGCGGCTTGCTCGGCTTGGTCAGGCTGGGCGCGCCGTCGATCATGGCCCAGCCATTGGCCAGCGCCCAGGCGGTGATTTCGTCCTTGGTCATGGTGGCTTGTAGCACATCCCAAACGAAAAACCCCGCCGGCCAAAGCCAGCGGGGTCCGCACTTGTATAAATGGGATGCGGCCTATTTCAGCCAGCTCCTCACGATCCTGTCCACCGCATCAAGCTTGTCGCGGCAATCATCGCCCGAGTCGCTTTCGGCCTTCTTGTAGAGCGCCCAGGCCCGGTCTTCGGCCTCCACCGGGGGCGGCACCGGCTTGCGGGTGCAGACCGTGGGCTGCAACGGCGGGTATATAAGTATGGGGCGCGGCAGCGGCTCAGGGCTGCGGCTGCACGCTGCGGCGAAAAGCAAGCTCAGCAGCAGAAGAGCCGCAAGCATGTGCGGATCGCGGCCAGGTTGCCGTCCGCCGCCAGCGTCACCAGCTGGCCGGCAATCACCGCCAGCAGCCTGCTCTTGATCGCCTTGCCGCCACGCTCAACGGACAGTTCGCCTTGCAGCGCCGCCAGTATGGCGTCGCGCATCGGCTTGTCGGCCTGTGCCTACGCTTTTCCCATGCTGGTATCTCGTGAAACGACGATGCGCGGGCGCATCAATTCACTGTGGCGCGATCAATGCGAGGATTCCGGAAGGCACGCAATCAGAATCTCGTGCGTCCGTGCGGCTCCTCGCCCAAGCTCGGCGCGTTGGCTTAGTTTTTCCTGGCGAGCTTGCGAGCTTAGAAAAACTTGCCCCTCTTCGAGCGAAGCGAGGGAGGCGTCGCTCGAAATGGTCCACCGGACCATTTCGTTTTCCCTGCGGGCAAACCGCTCCTCACTGTTCACCAGGCGATGCGAACCTCATCCAGGATATAGCGGTCGGAGCGATCGACCAGCAGGATGCTGTTGTTGACCCAGATCCAGCGGCAATTATAGGGCGGCCTGGGCAGACCATAGGCCCGGTAGTCATTCACCACATAGCGCATGAAATATCGCGGCAGGTAATCGCCCGGATGCCTGCTATGGTGCCAATACTGGCGCGGCACGCTGTAATAACCAAAGCCGGGTGCGAAGAAAAAGTTGAGGCGCGCGCCGGTATAATTCCGGAAAGCGTTATTCCCGCGCCACCAGTTGCGGTCGCGCTGCCAGACCGTATTGCTGTTCCAGTTCTGATTGCTCGACTGCCAATGGTTATGCTGCTGGGCATGGCGGGGCGGCACGGCCTGATTGCGCTGAAACGCCTGGACTTGTGGCGCAGCCTGAGGCTGGACTTGAGGCTGGACCTGGTTGCGGAAATTCCCTTGCGGATTGGCCTGCCGTTGCTGCCTGTCGCGACCCTGCGCTTGCTGCCTTTCAGGCTTGGCTTGCGCCTGGACCGGGGCAACTTGCACTGGCGCCTGAACCTGGACAGGCGCTTGCACTTGCTGCTCTTGCTGCCTTTGCCGCCTGTCCTGTCTTTGCTGTCTCTCCGGCATGACTTGCGCCTGAACAGGAGCCGGGGGCTGAATCTGAACAGGCGCCGGAGCTGCCTGAACCAGCGCCGGGGCCTCACCGCGGCGTCCGCGTTCGCCTTGTCCCCGGTCAGGCCTGCCCTGCTCCTGTCGCGAGTCGGGCGACCGATCCCTGCCGCCGCCCCGTTGGTCAGGCTGGGCCAAAGCCGCAGGCGCACCCGCAATCAGAATGGCAACGGCGGTCGTGACAAGCAGAGATTTCATGAAATCACCCCTTCGCCCAGGCGAGGGCGGGTTTGCAGTCGTTTCAGCGCTCAAAGGGGAAACGCGCAGGAGGGCTATTCGACCAATAATTTGCGGCTACGCCGCCTGCTCCTGCTGCACCTTGCGGCGCAGCGGCAGTTCGACCGTGACGCAGGTGCCGACATTCTCCGTCGAGGCCAGGTGCACCATGCCGCCATGCGCCTGCGCCAGCTGGCGCACCAGCGCTAGGCCCAGCCCGGTGCCTTCGCGCGCCAGCATGGGGTCGTTCGCCGCCTGCTCGAAGGCCGATCCCAGGCGCGGCAGCACATCAGCGGGAATGCCAATGCCCTTGTCGCGCACCCGCATCCGCACAAAATCGCTCTTGACCTCCAGCGACAGCTTCACCGTGCCGCCGGCGCGGGAAAACTTCACCGCATTGGACAGCAGGTTCAAGAGAATCTGTTTGCAGGCGCGGGCATCGGCCTCGATCAGGACCGGCACGTCCGGCATATCCTTGACCAGCATCACCTGGCGGCGGTCAGCCATGCCGGCCGACAATTGCAGGCAGCTGTCGGCAACGGCGCTTAAATCGGTTTCGCGGATATCCAGCACCATCTTGCCGGCCTCGATCTTGGCCAGGTCCAGCATGTCCGACACTAGGTACAGCAGGTGCGCCCCCGACTCATGGATCAGCCGGGCATACTCCTCATAGCGTTCCGCCAGCGGCCCATACGCCTTGTGCAGCATCAGGTCCGAGAATCCGATCACCGCGCTCAGCGGCGTGCGCAGCTCGTGGCTCATATTGGCGAGGAATTCCGACTTGGTGCGGCTGGCACTTTCCGCCGCCTCTTGCGCCAGCTGGCTGCGCAGCACGTCGTTCTTCAGCCGCTGGCGATCCGCCGCGCTCCGATGAAACTGCTGCAACGCGCGGGCGAAGTGGCCGATCTCGTCGTCGCGGTCGTTGTATTTGAGCGCCGGAAAGGCGGCCTGGTCCCCCAGGCTCTGCAGCGCCCCGGTGATCTGGCGCAGCGGCGCGATCACCCGAAGGATCACCACCCATGCGGCATAGGCGGCCAGCCCGCTGGACAGCAGCATCAGGGCGATGGTGAACCACAACTGGCGCGTGGCATGATCTGCCTGCTGCGTCGCGAAGCGGTCGCTATTGTCCAGCGCAATCTTGGAGATTTCCATCAGGCTGCGCAGCGCCGGGGTGGTCGCCTCCAGCCACTCGACCCGGTTGAGGGAAATTTTTCGCCCCTGCGACAGGTCTTCGAGAATACGCGCCCGCAGGCCGCGATAGCCGCTGAAATAGGCCTGGTCCGCGCGGTTGATCGCCTGCCTGATGTCCCCGGGAATGCCCGGCTGCTCCGCCGAAGCGGTCTTGATCGAAGCCCATGGCGCATCAATCTAGCCGGTCACGATCCACATATGCTGCAAGTCGTCCTGGCCGGGCACGCGTTTGGCCTGGATCAAATTCGATACCGAGCGGCGATCGTCGCCCGCCGTAGCCCGCAGCTGCCAGGCAATGTCGCTGATGCGCATCATCTCGCTCATGAAGGGACCAGTGCCGGCGACATGGCGCGACAGCGGCGCGGCCTGGGCGTCGAGCGCCGCCACCAGGACAAACAGGCTCTCCATCCAGGCACTGTCGATGCCCGCCGGACGCTGCGATCCCGGGCGCGTGGTGGCGTCCAGCACATTTACGAAAATCCTGTCATGGGCCCGCCGCGCGGCGCTGAGCCTGGCCAGTTCCGGGCCGCGCCAGCCCAGATGCATCACGCGCCTTTCGATGGCATGCACCGAGACATTGGAGCGCGAATGCAGGCCGACAAACCAGCGGCGCTGGTCCGCGTCTGTTGGCCTTAGCTCTGCCAGCGCGGTGCTCATGATCCCCTGTTCACTGCGCAACGCTTCGCGGGCCTCCACCACATTTTGCAGAACGCTCACGACGCTGGCGACACGGGCGTTTTCACGCGCCCGGTCATTGACGCCCTTCGCAATCACGGCGAACACCGCAAGCAAAATGAGAATGAGGGACCCGATAACCAGCGAAAGCAGGAACCCTACCGAACGCGTTTTTTTCACAGCCCTGTGCTTCGAAAAATCGCCTTTAATTTAGGCGTCCAATGGTGTGAAAGCCTTTAAGCCCCTGTCGAATTCTTCCTGATCCGGCCAGGACACCACGGCTTTTGCCGTTTCTCCCTGCCTGCCGCGCGCCAGGTGTTAAGCCGCATTAACGGCTGGGGCCGGCAGGTGTGGCATCGCGCGTGTCCGGGCGCAAAAACCGCATTGCGGGCGGCAAATGTCCGGTTGACATCATGGCACCCAAATCCAAGCCTTGCCGCCGCGCAGCCTGCGCCCGGAACCCTTTTGTTCATGCCGGGTTCATCTTGAGGGGCACATCGCGGCACCTGTTCGGGTCAGGAGACATTCATGAAAAAAATTGCGACGGCGTGCTGTTCGATGCTCGGTCTGGCGATGCTGGGCGGCTGTGTCGGCCCCTATGATGGCTATGAGGGCGAATATTCCGGCGGCTATGCCTCCGGTCCCTATGATTCCGGCCCCTATCGCTACGACAACTATTACGGCGCCGACTATTATCCGGGCCAGCCTTACTATGGCGGCGGCACCCGCACCTACAATCCCGGCCAGGGTCGCGGCTATGAGGGCCGTGGCTATGAAGGCCGCGGTGACTATCGCCGTGGTGACCGTGATGGTGATGGACGTCGCGACGGCGCGCGTCAGGATGCGCGCCAGGGTGGCGGGCGTCCCGATGGCGGCCGTTACGATGGCGGCGGACGCCGCGGCGATGACCAGGCTTCGCAGCAGTTGCGTCCGCAGGAACAGCAGCGTCTGCAGCAGCAGCAGCGTGCGCAGCAACAGGCCCAGCCGCAATGGCAGCCCCAGCCCGGCGTCTCGGACCGCGCTCGGATTTTTGGTGGAGCCGCGCCGTCAGCGCCGGCCGCAGCCCCGCCCAGCAATCCGCCGCCGTCCAGCGGCTGGAACGGATTTCAGGGCCGCAATCCCAACGATCCCAACAACACCGACTGATCCTCGCCAGGACAGGAGCATCGTGGGGCCGCGTAGCGGCGGGTAGTCAGCGGCCTTGCCGCCTGGCTCCACGTTGCTTGCCGCGCGGTTCCGCGTAGATTGAAGAAAATCGCGGCGGGGACGATGACGTCAGGGGTGAGCGAAAGCCGGATCTATGCCGCGGCAGCATGGCGCATCATGCCGCTGCTGATGGCCGGCTGGCTGTTCGCCTATATCGACCGCGTCAATATCAGCTTCGCCCGCGCCCAGATGGGCGAGCAGCTGGGCTTTTCCGATGCGGTGTTCGGATTGGGCGCCGGGCTTTTCTTCCTGGGCTATTTTCTCTTCGAGGTCCCCAGCAATCTTCTTCTCTATAAAGTGGGCGGGCGGCGCTGGATCAGCCGCATCATGATCACCTGGGCCATTGCCTCCGGCCTCACGGCCCTGGTGCAGACACCGGCCCAGTTCTACATCATGCGTTTCGCGCTGGGCGTGGCCGAAGCCGGCTTCATTCCGGGCGTGGTCTATTATCTCGCTACCTGGTTTCCCGCACACCGCCTGGGCCGGGTGTTCGGGATTTTCTATCTCGCTTTGGCGGGATCGGGCCTGGTTGGCGGGCCGCTGGCCGGGCTGATCCTCTCCAATTTTTCGGGCCTGTGGGGCGTTGCGGGATGGAAATGGCTTCTGGTCCTGGAAGCAATCCCGTCCTTGGTCGTCGGCGTTTTGATCCTGCGCTATCTGCCGGACAAAATTGACACCGCCCGGTGGCTGAGCCCGGAGGAAAAAGCCTTCGCCAATGCCCAGCTCGCCAAGGACGCAGCACAGAAAACGCCCGTATCGCTGCGCGCGATGGCCGCCAATCCCGCTTTGTGGATGATGATGCTGATCTATTTACTTCTGAATTATGCCGCTTACGGACTGTCCTTCTGGCTGCCCACCTTCATCGGCGATCTCGGCGTGGCCAGTCCGATGCAAGTGGGCCTGCTGTCGGCACTGCCCAGCATCTGCGCCATGGTTTGCGTCGTGCTGTTCGGCCTTTCCGCCGACCGCATGCGCGAACGGCGCTGGCATCTCACCGCCATGTTCCTGACCGGCGGCATCGGATTCTTTGTCTTCCACTGGGCGGGCGGCGCCGCGGTGCCGGCGATGGCGGGCCTGTGCCTCGCCGCAATCTGCACCCAGGCATTTCCCTCGCTGTTCTGGGCGCTGCCGGGCCGCATCTGGATGGGCATCGCCAGCGCGGCGGGCATCGCCAGCATCAATGCGGTGGGAAATCTGGCCGGGATGCTGTCACCCGCCATCATCGGCGCGATGCGCACGCAGCTCGGCCAGGCCGACATCGCCATTGTCAGCCTGGGCGTGGCGCTGGTGCTGGCGACGGTGCTGGTGCATCTGCTCCCCAGCCGCCTGATCGACAATTACGGCAAGCCATGAAAACCATCAGCGGAACCGTCAGCGCCGCGCCGGACGCCGTTACCCTGATCGACGCGCACCATCACCTGTGGGACCTGTCGATGGCACGTCATCCCTGGCTGGGCGCGCATCCGGAAAAGCAGTTCTTCCTGGGCGACTATGCGCCGCTTCTGAAGAACTATCTCGCAGCCGACTATCTGCGTGATTGCGCCGGTCACAATGTTCTTGCCACCGTGCATTGCGAGGCCGAGTGGGACCGCGCCGACCAGGTCGGCGAGACACGCTGGATTTCCGCCATCCATGCGCGGCACGGCTTTCCCAATGCCATCATCGCCCATGCCTGGTTTCACACGCCCGAAGCGGCGGAGATACTGGAACAGCAGGCCGCCTTTCCGCTGGTGCGCGGCATCCGCTCCAAGCCCGTCACCACCGCCAGCCCTTCGGAAAAACCGACAGGTGGCCCCGGTACCATGCGCGACGACAACTGGCTCACCGGCCTTTCGCGGCTGGAACGCCATGGCCTCTCCTTCGATCTGCGCGTGCCGTACTGGCACCTGGAGGAAGCTGCTGCTATCGCCGCGCAATTCCCCAAAATCGCGATGGTGCTCAATCACACCGGCTTTCCCTGGGACCGCAGCGTCGAAGGCCTCAAAGCCTGGCGCGCGGCGATGGAAGCCGTTGCGGCCGCGCCCAACATGCATCTGAAGATTTCGGAATTCGGCCTCAAGGACCAGCCCTGGGATTATGACTCCAACAGCAAGGTGGTGCGGGACGCGCTGGCGATCTTCGGCATCGAACGCTGCATGTTCGCCAGCAACTTCCCCGTCGCCAGCCTGCGCATCGGCTATGGCGACCTGGTGCGGTCGGTGGCGCGGATGGTTGAAGACCCGTCTGCCCGCGCCGCCCTGTTCTGGCGCAATGCGGCACGTTTCTACCGGCTCGACGTGAGCGCATAGGCGCAGAAAAAGCTGCCATCTCCTGCATCCAGACGCGGCCCGGCCGGCATCTGTCCGATTGATACGGAAGTGTAATGAAATACGGGCGCAATTCGCGGCCCAGCATATTGCACCTACAAGTGTATCATGCCATGCAAGATACCATTCCATTGCCTGCTTTTCCCGGTGGGCAATATAATATACACTGTATGATATATTAGAGCGAGAACCCCATGCGAAATTCCCGCGCCGCCCTGGCTGCCGCCCTGCTGTCCGTCTCCACCCTCCATGCCTTTGCGCAGACGGCAACGCCGGAAGCCATCGTCGCTTTCGTCGAGGCCTATCCCGCCGCCACCGCCAAGCTGGAGAAGATTCCGCGCTGGGAATATGCCATCTGCCCCACCACCGTGGGCCTGGCGCCCGCTTATGCCAAATTTATCAACGACCGCGTCAAGAAGGTCGCCGCCGATGCCGGCCCGCCGGTCGATCCCGATCCCAACTGCAATTCCAACATCGACATCGTCTTCACCACCACGCCCCAGGGGCTGATGGACGGCATCCGCCAGAAGAATCCCGTCTATCTGGGCTATTACGATTCCAGCAGCCAGGCCGACGAGATGGCCAAGGTCCTCCATCCCATCCAGTCCTGGTACACGACCGAAACCCGCGACGTCCGCGGCAAGCCGCTGATCGACAGCCGCAACACCCGCACCACGTCGGGCGCGATCGGCTCGGGCTCGGTGAATTCCACCGGCAGCCATCTCAATGACGGGCTGCGCAGCGCCTTCTATCATGCCGTGATTGTCGCCGATCCGTCCAGGCTGGCCGATCATGAAGTCGGCGCCCTGGCTGACCAGATCGCCATGCTGGCCCTGTCGCAGCCCGCATCGCGCACCGTTTGCCATGGCCTGCCCAGCATCGCCAACCTGACCACGCCAAATTGCGGCAAGCCGCAGACGGCGCTGACCAAAAGCGATGCCGCCTATCTCGCCGGTCTCTACAAGCCCAGCCTGGGCGGCAACCTCCAGGGACAGAAGACCGCCATCGCCTTCCAGATGAGGGCCGTGCTGAACTAACCACCAGTTTTCCGGAGTATGCAGGCCGGGAACTCAAGTTAAGTCCTGCGAAACCATGGCTACGCGCGAAGGCACCGCCATCTTCATCTGGTTTCCCGCATCGCGCTGCCAGGGCGCGCCAGCGGTGAAATCGGCCTGACGCCAGACGCAAAAGGTCCGGCGGCTTTCGCCATTCTCGCTCGAAAAGTGCGAACCGTTCGCATCTGAAGGCAGCCGCCCGTCAGACGATCCCGCGCATCGTCGCGCCAGGAACCATTTGCTCGATGGGCGATTTATATGGGCAGCATTTCCACACTTGTCCGAGGAATACCCCATGGCCGCCAAGACCGAAAAGCCCGATGCCGTCGCCCTGCTCAAGGCCGACCATCGCAAGGTCGATGACCTGTTCGAGAAGTTCGAAAGTGCCAAGAGCGATTCCGTCAAGAAGACGCTGGCGATGCAGATTTGCACCGAGCTGTCCGTTCACGCCACCATCGAGGAAGAGATATTCTATCCCGCCTGCGCCGGCGCGATCGAGGAAGACCTGCTCAACGAAGCCTATGTCGAGCATGACGGCGCCAAGGTCATCATCGCCGAGCTGGCGGACTCCGGCCCCAAGAACGAATTCTTCGGCTCCAAGGTCAAGGTCCTGTCGGAGATGATCAAGCATCACGTCAAGGAAGAGGAAATGCGCAGCGAGGGCATGTTCGCCCAGGTGCGCGAAGCCGGAATGGACATGGATGCGCTGGGCGAAAAGATGGCGGCCCGCAAGCGCGAACTGCTGGCCGACATCAAGGCCAATGGCCTGCCCACCCCCAAGACCCGCAGCTTCACCGGCCACAAGCTGGCCCAGAGCCAGCCGGTCGCTGCGGCCTGAACACAAAGAAGCGGCCGATGAAAAGCGCTTTGCTTTGTCCAACAGCCGCGCTTCTGCTGGCGAAGGGCGCGTCTTTTTCCGCCCGCACGAAAGGATAATCCATGTCATTGCTTTTGATCGTATTGCTTGTTGTTCTGCTGGCCGGCGGCGGCTTCGGCTTTAGCCGCTTCGGCGCGGTGGGCGGCGGCGGCATTGTCGGCACCATCCTGATTGTCATTCTGATCCTGTGGTTGCTCGGCGCGCTGGGCGCACGCGTCTAGCGACAATTTCGCCTTCCACGGCGCCGGGTGTAGGATGAGGCCATGGACCGTGGCCTCAATCCTCTCACTTGGAAGCACCAGCACCTGCTGGTCTGGGCGCTTCTTATAATTGCCGGCGGCTTCGGCGGCCTGGTCTTTGGCTGGTTCGTGTCGCCCTTCGCCCATCTGGCGCAGGGCGCCAGCCTCCCGGAGATGCTCCTCGCCTGGCTGCATTATCCGCAAGCCTACTGGCCCTATGTCGGCGCGGGTGCGCTGGTCACCGGCCTGGCCTATTATTCGGCGGACCTTCTCACCGGCGCACGCTAATGCCGGCACGACGACAAGGGTGACTGCAACTACTCCATTTCCTCGCCTCTTCGCTGTCCACGCTGCTTAAGTACGGCGGCGTCGCCATCGCCCTGGCCGGCCTGGTCATCTTCGGTTTTCACTTCATACGGGAGAATGCGCGTTCGGCCCGGCGTGGGGAAAGCGCCGTTCCGGCAGAGGCATGGCGCGGCGAAGGCCCCAGGAAAGGCGCGCGCGTGATAGCGGCGGGCGCGCTGATGCTGCTGGCATCCTTCATCGTCTCGCTGATCCTGCCAGGCATGCCCTGAAGGCGGAACTCGGCTCACCTTGTATTTGCGGGGTTTGTCGTATATAGAGACTATACGTGGTTCTTATGTCCCTGTCAGACGAAGCACTTCTGTCACTCTGACCCGCCAAAGCGCGCCGGACGAACCGAAAACTTCCCGACCCAGATGTGAATGTTCCGCAGCCATCCGTGCGTTCTGTACGAATGGAACCGACGACTTAAGGAAACCTCCATGACTATCGGTACAGTGAAGTTCTACAATGCGGCTAAGGGCTTTGGATTCATCTCGCCGGACGGCGGCGGCAAGGACGTGTTCGTCCATGCCACAGCCATGGAACAGGCGGGCATGACGTCGCTCAGCGAAGGCCAGAAGGTCTCGTTCGACATCCAGCCGGATGCGCGCGGCGCCAAGGCTGGCAATCTGCAGGCCGCTTAAAGTCACTGTTGCGGGCGGCCGTCCCAAAGGCGGCCGCCTGTAATACGCGATACTATCTGAGGAGACTGTTCATGACCCAAGACAGGCGAACCCCGGCTTTTCGCACCCGCCAGGCGGATGCGTCCGTTCCCGGCGGCGAGCCGCTTTTTCTCGAACTCATCGCCGTCCTCAAGCTGCATGCGCGCGGCCTGCGCCGCTGGTCGGTGATGCGGGCCATGCGCGAAAACCGCAAGCGCCAGTCGCGCGACGTCCCCCAGAAATTCGAAGAAGACATTGAACGCGTTTTCCGCCGCTATTGCGCCGAGAATGCCGACACCCGCGTCTGCGCCATCGAGGATGCGCCCTTCTATCGCCCGCGTGACACCGCCGGCGAAGTCTGGGCGTTGCACCCCGAGCGCGCCGAGGCGATGCTGGCCGGGCCGCGGCAGGACGACCAGCCTACTGGCCCGCAACTTCTTCCGTAATCACCTTGAACTGCACCAGCGTGTTGGCGCCGAAGGCGGTGGAAATCGCTGCGTCGGTGGCATCGCGGCCCCGCGCCATCAGGATGCGGCCGATACGCGGCTTGTTGTGGCGCGCATCCACCGTATGCCAGCGCCCGTCCAGATAGACTTCGAACCAGGCGCTGAAATCCATCGGCGCCGTGTCCAGCGGCACGCCGATATCGCCCAGGTAACCGGTGCAATAGCGCGCCGGGATGTTCATGCAGCGGCACAGCGTGATCGCCAGATGGGCGTAATCGCGGCACACCCCCACCTGTTCGCTATGGCCCTGTGACGCGGTGCGGTCGGCGCGCGCATGCTGGTAACCGAAGGTGATCCGCTTGTGGCTGTAATCCAGGATGGCCTGCACCCGCGGCCAGCCGCCTTCGATCTTGCCGAACAGCGCCCAGGCCTGGGTCGCCAGCAAATCGGTGTCGCAATAGCGGCTGCCCAGCAGGAAGACGATCACCTCATGCGGCAGTTCGTTGACCGGCGCCTGCCGCGCGCCCCAGGGCATCGTATCCTGGACGCCGCTGTCGCGGATCGTGAACAGGTTGGACAGTGTTAGTATGCCTTCGGGCGCCACCAGCCGGGTGCAGCGGTTTCCGAACAGGTCGGTATAGGTCTGGTAGGGAACACTCGGCGCCAGGCCGATATGCTCGGGCGCCAGCAGGTCGCCGCCCCGGTCGGGATGGACATGCAGCTGCAGCAGCATGGGCGTGGCGCCCGGAAATGAGAATGAAACTTCAAAACCCGCTTTGATCAGCACCAAACAGCTCCCGGAAAATATCTGCGCTGCGGCGCCGTCAGACGCGGGTACCGAGCGCGCCCAGCAGATACAGGATCAGGATGATGATCAGGATCGTGCCGACAATACCGCTGCCGCCCCGCGCGCCGAAGCGGCGATAGCCGAACCCGCCACCGCCCAGCAATAGCACAAGCAGTACGATCAGAAGCAATGACATGGGAACTCCTCTATCCAGACGATAGTAATCGTACAGGTGTCTGAAAGTTCCCCTTTTCCCCGCAAAGGCGCAACGGCGCGCCTGTGCTGACCGCCAAAGTCACAATTTTCAGGTAACAACGAACGATTCCGGCATCTTAGACATCAAGCCGCACTGCCCCGTGATTCCAGCATAAAATGTTCAGAAGCGTACAGATGTGCTAGGGCCTGTCCTCAATTAGAGGATTCCCAGTTATGGCGGCGCGTGATTCATAGGCAGTCGGCTGATTCGGAGCTGACAGATGCGGCGTTATGGATT
>JBEENS010000029.1:0-32992 GCA_041192105.1 Pseudomonadota bacterium
TCGCTGCCGCACCAAAACCCCGGCCTTGTCCTTGACTCATAGCTCTACTCCATCTTTTCCTTCAAAGATAAAGTGTTGCGTCCACCCGTTGAGACCGCCCCCAAAAGCGGACATTCGTTGGGGGCGTTTTGGGTTTGCCAATGACGCTGTAAGCTATTGAGAGGACTTGCCTAGGGCACTCCCTCCGGCTCCGCCATCCCTGCTTCGTCTAGAAGCGGGCAAAATTTTCTCCACCAACACCACGAAGCAGGGATGGCGGAGCCGGATCGGTTCAGAGCCCTTGTTCGACAAAATTGCCGACAGGCAATTTTGGGCGCGAGCGCAGCGAGCGATCCGAGCATCGCGAGGACGAAAAATCGGCCCAGCCGATTTTTCGCAATCCCTCCGCCGCTGTATACGAGCACTCCATGACCAGTCTGAGCCATTTCACCCTGGCGGTATTGCTCCTGCTGCTGGTACCCGGCCCCACCAACACCTTGTTGCTGACGGCCGGCGCCACCCACGGCTTGCGCAAAAGCCTGCCGCTGCTGGCCGCGGAAGCACTGGGCTATCTTGTCACCGTCCACCTTCTGATTTTCCTGAACGGCCTCCTGATTGAACAGGTGTCGGCGGCAAAGCCTGCGATCCAGATCGCCTGCGCGCTATACTTGGTTTTTCTGGCGGTCAGAATCTGGCTGGGAAGTTTTTCGGCGGCCCAGACGCCGCGCGCGATCTCGTTCTGGGATGTCCAGATAACGACGTTGCTGAACCCGAAAGCCTTTATCCTGGCTTTCGCCATCGTGCCTTATGCATTCGATACGGAATGGCGCTTCGCCGCGCCCTATTCCGCCAGCATGATGGCGACCATTGTCAGCGCCGGTCTGGCCTGGGTTGCGCTCGGCGCGCTGGTGAAATCGGGCCAAGTGGTGTCGGTGCCCTCCACAATCATCCAGCGTGTGAGTGCCGTGGCGCTTGTGCTGTTCGCCGGGCTGTTGATCGCCCGGCTCTGACGGCTTCAATCACGCCGGCCGGCCATGCTCCGCGATGGCGCGCAGGAACACCGCGCCGAAATCCTTCAGCTTGGCGGCGCCCACGCCATTCACTTGCGCAAACTCAGCCAGGTCGCGCGGTTGCAGCGCCGTCATGTCGATCAGCGTGCGGTCGGAAAAAATCACATAGGCCGGCACCTGGCGTTCACGCGCCAGCGTCAGGCGTACCGCCTTCAGCGCCGCCAGCAGGTCCGGATCACCGCCCTCGCCCGCCGCTATCGTCTCGGCGCGCGCCTTGGCGCGCGCAGGTGCCGCGCGGAAGTGGAACAGGCTGGTGCCGCGGCGCAGGTCCTCGCCCCGTTCGGTGATCGCCAGGCCGCCATGATCGTCAGGCTTTAGGAAATCCGCCGCCGCCATCTGGCGGATCAGCGATTGCCATTCTTCTTTCTTGCGCGCTGCGCCGCTGCCAAAGCAGGCCAGGCTATCGTGCCCCCGCTCCTTGATTTTCTGCGTATTGGCGCCGCGCAGGATGTCGATCACATGCGTGGCGCCGAAGCGCTCGCCCGATTCCAGCACGGCCGCCAGGATGATCTGCGCCTGCGCCGTGCCGTCGCTGAGCGGCGCGGTGTCCAGGCAATTGTCGCAATTGCCGCAGGGATCAGCACCCTCGCCGAAATATTGCAGCAGGATCTGGCGGCGGCATTGCACCGCCTCGCAATAGCCGATCAGGGTGCCCAGCCGACCATGGGCGCGGCGCTTGTGCTCGTCGCTGGCCTCCTCGCCGTCGATGAACATGCGCCGCATGCGAATATCGCCGGACCCGAACAGCATGTGCGCCTCGGCGGCGCGTCCATCGCGGCCCGCGCGCCCGATCTCCTGGTAATAGGCTTCCAGATTGCCCGGCAGGTCGGTGTGAAAGACATAGGCGACATCCGGCTTGTCGATGCCCATGCCGAAGGCGATCGTCGCCACCATCACCACGCCGGCCTCGGTCATGAAGCTGTTCTGGTTGGCGTCACGCGCCTCCTTGGTCATGCCGGCATGATAGGCCAGCGCCCGCACGCCGCCGCGTTCCAGGGCAGCCGCGGTCTCTTCGGTTTTCTTGCGCGACAGGCAATAGACGATGCCGCTGCGCCCGGCATGGCGCTTGACGAAATCCAGCAGCTGGCGCTTGCCGTCATCACGCGCCACGACACTGAGCTTGATGTTGGGCCGGTCGAAACCTAGCACCAGCGTCTCGACCTTGCCGGCGAACAGCCGGGCGGCGATGTCGCGGCGGGTCGCTTCGTCCGCCGTTGCCGTCAGGGCGATGATCGGCGCCTTGGGGAACAGATCGCGCAGCCGCGACAGCTGTTCATATTCGGGCCGGAAGGCCGGGCCCCATTGCGAGATGCAGTGCGCCTCATCCACCGCGATCAGGCGGATATCCGCGCCCGCGAGGGCGTCCAGCATGCGCTGTGTCATCAGCCGTTCGGGCGCCAGATACAGAAGTAGCGTCTCCCCTGCCGTCACGCGACGCCAGGCGGCGATATTCTCGTCGCGGTCTACCCCGGAATTGATGGTGTCGGCCGCCACCCCCGCCAGGCGCAGGGCCGCCACCTGGTCCTGCATCAGCGCCACCAGCGGCGAGACCACGACGGTCAGGCCGCCCAGCACCAGCGCAGGCACCTGGTAGCAGAGCGATTTTCCCGCGCCGGTCGGCATCACCGCCAGCACATGCCGCCCGGCCAGCAATGTGTCCATCGCCGCCGCCTGGCCGGGGCGAAAATCGTCAAAACCGAAAACATCCTTCAGGATGCGCCGCTTGGGGTCGTCGGACAGATGCGCGATATGCTGATTCACGCGGCCTTATAGCATCTCTTCAGACGGGCACACTTGTATGATGCTTTTTTTGCCGGGATATTGGGCCCAAGAAAAATGGGAGGGATCATGAAAACCGCAATTCTGGGCGCCGCCTGCCTCACGCTGTGCACAGCTTTGTCCATCACGGGCGCGAATGCCGCCACCGCGACACGCGGGTCTTTCGGCGCGCTTGCCGACGGCACAAGTATCGAAGCCGTGACCCTGACCAATGGCGCGGGCATGTCGGCCCGGATTATGACCCTGGGCGCTACGCTTCAGTCGCTGACCGTGGCCGACCGCAATGGCCGCAAGGAGGATGTCACCCTGGGGTATGACAAGCCGCAGGATTATCTCACCCGTCCCAATTATTTCGGCGTCTCGGTGGGCCGCTTTGCCAACCGCATCGCCAAGGGAAAATTCGCCCTCGACGGCAAGACCTACACCCTGGTCACCAATGACGGCCCCAATTCGCTGCATGGCGGCACCAAGGGCTTCGACAAGCGGATGTGGAAGATTGAGTCCATCTCCAATGGCCCCGATGCCAAGGTCATCATGAGCTATGTCAGCGCCGATGGTGAAGAAGGCTTTCCCGGCGAACTGAAAGTCACCGTCACCTATGCGCTGACCGAAAAGAATGAACTGCGGCTCGATTATCGCGCCACCACCAGCAAGCCCACGGTGGTGAACCTCACAAACCATGCCTATTTCAACCTGTCGGGCAATGCGGCACGCGACGTGATGGGCAATCTGGTGACCCTGCATGCCGAACGCTTCACGCCGGTCGATGCCACCCTGATCCCCACCGGTGAGCGCCGCCCGGTGGCGGGCACGCCGTTCGATTTCCGCAAAGCCACCGCCGTGGGCACCCGAATCCGCGACGCCCGCGACCAGCAGATCCGCTATGGCCGCGGCTATGATCACAATTTCATTGTCGACGGCGCGCCCGGAAGCCTGCGCACCGCCGCGGTGGTGGAAGAACCGGTGTCCGGCCGGGTGATGGAGGTGCGCGTCACCGCGCCCGGCATCCAGTTCTATACCGGTAATTTCATGGACGGCACCTTCTTCGGCAAGAACCAGCGCAGCTATCGCCAGGGCGACGCCATCTGTCTGGAGCCCGGCACCTTCCCGGATGCGCCCAACCGCGCCGACTTCCCCACCGCGCGGCTGAACCCCGGCCAGACCTATGTGAACAGCATGGTCTTTGCGTTCCGGACCAAATAGCTAGTCCACCGCCACCACGGCAACCGCCTTGGCCGGCAGGTCGAAAGCCAGCTTGCCATTGTCGCTGCTGCCGCTGAACGGCACGGGGCGGATGGCGTTGGGCGCCGCAAATGTATTGTGCGTGTCCATCGCCGGCCCCGTCAGAATGCGCCCCTTCGCCGTGCCCGTCAGGTTGGTGACGATATGCGCCGGCTTGTTCGGGTCCAGATTGACCAGCGACAGATAAAGCTTTCCGTCCTTGCCACGCGCCGCCGACACATCCACCGACGGCAGGCTGGTATCGCCGTTTTTATAACCGCCACCCGAGACACTGGCGGGATAGGGCACCGCGCCCTGGAACGGCACATACATTTCGAACACGTGATAGGTCGGCGTCAGGATCATCTTTTCCTTGTCGGTCAGAATCATCGCCTGCAGCACATTTATCATCTGCGCGATATTGGCCATCTTCACCCGCTCGGTATTGCGATGGAAGATGTTGAGATGCAGCGCCGCCACTTCGGCATCGCGCAAGGTGCTTTGCTGATAGAGGAAGCCGGGCGTGCTGCCGGGCTCCTGATCGTACCAAGTGCCCCACTCATCCACATACAGGCCAATCTTCTTGGCGGGATCATACTTGTCCATGATCGCGGCGGTCTTGGTGACAATGGTCTCGATATGCCGCGCATGGCTCAAGGTCGAAGCCCATTCGGCTTCCGGAAAGCCGGTGGCGGGACCCTTGTCGCGGAAAATGCGCGGCACCGTGTAATAATGCACGCTGAGGCCGTCAAAGCGGCCGCCATCCTTCATCATCACTTCGGCAAATTGGTAATTGTCGTCATGCGAACCGCTTGCGATCTTCAAGGTGCCCATGTCGCGCGGCGTGTTGGCGAAGGTGGCATAGCGGCGCTGGATGTCGGCGGCATATTCGGGGCGCATGTTGCCGCCACAGCCCCAGGTCTCATTGCCGATGCCGACAAACTTGACGTTCCAGGGCTTGTCGCGGCCGTTCTTGCGCCGCTCATTGGCCAGCGACGACTTGCTGTCCGAGGTCATATATTCCAGCCATTGCGAGGTATCGTATGGCGTCAGCGATCCGACATTGACCGAGACATAGGCTTCCGCGCCGATCAGTTCGGCGAAATCGAGGAATTCGTGGGTGCCGAAGCTGTTGTCCTCGGTGACACCGCCCCAATGGATATTGACCCGCACCGGGCGCTTGGCACGCGGGCCGATGCCATCGCGCCAATCATACAGGTCGGCAAAGCAGCCGCCGGGCCAGCGCATCACCGGCACCTTGATCTTCTTCAGTGCGGCGACGACATCGCTGCGATAGCCGCGGATATTGGGAATCTTGCTGTTCTGGCCAACCCAGATGCCTTCATAGATGCCGCGCCCCAGATGCTCGACAAAATGACCATAGATGTGGCGGCTGATTTCGGCGCCCGGCTTTGCGGTGTCCACGTTGACCGATACATTGACGCTCTGCGCCATGGCCCAAGCCGGCACCGCCAGCACAAAAGCGGCGGCCAAAATTGTCCTGCGCATCCCCTGCCCCCACATTTTTATGGTCGCGCCGGCAGGCCCTCGCTTTGCTCGGGTTGCCGGTCGCTCCGGTAGGGTAGGTTAGCGTGGCGGCGGATTTTACGGAAGCGCGCGCAGCCCTTCGGAATCCGACAGGATCATGGTCCAGTCATCGCGGCTGAAAGCTGCCGTTTCCCGCCGCGCCGCCTGGGCCCTGAGCACATCCAGCCGGGCATGGTCTTGCGGCTGCGGCGTGCCCGACAGCAGCGCCAGGTGCAGGTCGCGCACCTTGCGGTCTTCCAGCACCAGCTGGCGCGCGTCCTGTGACAATTTCTCATGCGCGCCAGCCAGCGCATGGGCGCGGTCCATCACCTCAAGCCCGCGCGTCTCGCTGGGCACGACGAACAGATTTTCCCGTCGCGTCCACAGGCCCAGCAGGGGACTGGATGTGATCACCACCAGCGGAATGGACAGCAGCATCCCCGCCAGCAGCGGCACGAACCAGCCGAAACTGCCGCCGGCATAACGCCACAGGATGATCCATGCCGCCGCGCCGACCAGTGTGTGGGCAACAAATTTCCGGCTGACAAAGCCCAAGGGCAGGGCGCGGTCGGCGCGGGTCTGGGAATTCCATCCCGTGGCCATGCCCATCAGGATTGTGAAGACGTACCAGCTGTGCTGCAGCATCACGACGGGCGCCATCAGGGTGGAGAAGACCGACTCCCAGAACAGCCCGCCCACCACCGCGCCGGTACCGCCATGGGCGCGGGTGGCGGCAGGGTCTTCCAGCAGCGCCACCGCCGCCAGCAGCTTGGGGCCATAGAGCAGCACCAACGTGGCCAGCACCAGCACCACCAGCTCGGCGGCATGCGACACGCTCAGCGTCAGCGATGGCTCCATCCCGATATAGCTGGCGGGCGCGGGGGCGCGATACGTCATCATGTCGATGGCCGACACGATCAGCAGCAACAGCCATAGCGGCGAGGAGACATAGCTCATGATCCCCATCGCCAGATGCAGCCGGCTGGGCAGGGTCAGCCCTTGGGCGAAGACGATGCGTAGATGCTGCAGGTTGCCCTGGCACCAGCGGCGGTCGCGGATCAGGTGATCCAGCATGGTGGGCGGCGGCTCTTCGAACGAACCGCCAATGTCGGGCGCCATCCACACTTCCCAGCCGGCGCGGCGCAGGAACGCCGCTTCGACAAAATCGTGGCTCATGATCTCGCCGCCAAAGGGCGGCTTGCCCGGCAGCTTGGGCAAGCCGCAATGCTGCATGAAGGCATGCACCCGGATGATGGCGTTATGGCCCCAGTAATTGCCGTCCGCCCCCTGCAGGAAGGCCAGCCCTGTCGTGTGGATCGGGCCATAGACGCTGGAGGAAAATTGCTGGATGCGCGCGAACAGCGAATGACGCCCCACCAGTTGCGCCGGCGCCTGGATCAGCGCCGTGCGGGGATTGGCGTCCATCAGCCCCACCAGCTTGCGCAACGTCTCGCCGGTCATCAGGCTGTCGGCGTCCAGGATCACCATATAGTCGTAGAGCTGGCCCCAATTCTCGCAGAAGTCCTGGATGTTGCCGGCCTTGCGCCCGGCATTGCGGGCGCGGTGGCGGTAGAAGATGCGCGCGTCCGGACCCAGCGCGTCTTTCAGCGTCTGCCATTCCATTTCCTCGGCCACCCAGTTGGCGGGATTGGTGCTGTCGCTGAGGATATAGAAATCGAAATCGGCGCCGGCGCATTCCCAGATGGCGCGCACCCCCGAGAAAACCCGCGCGACATCCTCGTTATAGACCGGCATCAGGATAGCGGTGCGCGCCGCCGAGATACCGCTGGCCGCCTTCAGGGGCAGCAGATTGGTTTTGGTGAAACGCGCAAAAGCGCCGAACACCGCCAGCCAGAAGGACAAGGCGATCCAGGCGAACAGAATGGCGAAGAGGATCAGGATGCCGGTTTCGCGCCAGGTGAAACGGTCAACCTGGTAGATGCCGGCCATTTCGGTCACGGCGGCAACGGTCGAGGCCAGAACCAGAAACAGGTACAGCCATCGCCGCGCAGCGATGTCTTCAGGCACGGCGGCGGCGATTGGCGACGGGCGCCAGGACCAGGGTGCGCGGCAAGGTCAGCAGCGCCATCACCACGCTGCCCAAGATGGAAAAGGGCGTCCATACCGTGAGGGTCTGGGGGTGCATCGCGCGCGGGCAAGGCAGGGGCGCAGCGGCGGCAGCAGGGTTCGATTCGACTGGCGACTCAAATGCGCGAGACTGGGAATCCATTGGCTTCGATAAATCCAGAAAATGCCGCCCCTGCGACACTTGCTATTAATCGCGACAATGCGGCGAAATGATGGATCGTTTGGCGCATTTTGCGGGCCTATGACAGTTTGTCTGGCGGGCCTTAACTTCTCCTTCTTCTGGCGTTAATGCGGGTGCATTCCGGAGATCGCCATGCTTGTGACAGACCGACGCCTGCTGCTGGCCGCATTGTCCGCCAGCCTGCTGCCACGATGGGCACACGCCGCCGTCGCACAGCCATCCTCCGTCCGGCTGGGGCCGGCCAGGCCGTTCAGTTTTGAGATGTTGGCGGCGCGCGCCAAAAAAAGCGCCACGCAGCCTTATAAAGCGCCACAGCAGCGCGCCAGCGCCATCATCAAGGGGATCGATTACGATGCCGCCCAAAAGATCCGCTTCCGCCCCGATCATGCCTTGTGGCAAAGCGGGCCGTCGCCCGATCCGGTTTCCTTCTTTCATCTCAGCCGTTTTTCCAACGAGCCGGTTTTGCTGCATGCGGTGGAAGGCGGAAGGGCGCGCGAGATTCTCTACGGCCCGGACTATTTCGATTATGGCGCCAGCGGCCTGGACCCCAAGGCGCTGAGCGGCCTGGGCTTCGCCGGTTTCAGGGTGATGGACGGGCCGGGCCAGCCCACCGACTGGCTTGCCTTCCAGGGCGCCAGCTATTTTCGCTCCAGCGGCCAGGACGCCCAGTATGGCGCATCGGCGCGCGGCATCGCCATCAACACCGCCGCCGCCACGGCGGAAGAATTCCCCCGCTTTTCGGAATTCTGGCTGGAGACGCGCGGGGCCATGATCAGCGTCTATGCCTTGCTGGATGGGCCGAGCATCACGGGCGCCTACAAGTTCGATGCCATGAAGGACAAGGGCGGCGCCGTCACCATGAACGTGCATTGCCGGCTGTTCTTCCGCGCCGACATTTCGCGGCTGGGCGTGGCGCCACTGACCAGCATGTACTGGTACGGCGAGAGTGAACGTCCCAAGGCGGCCGACTGGCGGCCCGAGATCCATGACAATGACGGGCTGGCGCTGTGGACCGGCAAGGGCGAACGCATCTGGCGTCCACTGGTCAATCCGCCCGGGGTGCAGACCAACAGCTTTGTCGACAACAACCCCAAGGGCTTCGGGCTGATGCAGCGCGACCGCGATTTTTCCAACTATCAGGATGACGGCGCCTTTTATGAAAAGCGCCCCGGCATCTGGGTGGAGCCAAAAGGCAATTGGGGCGCCGGCGCCGTGCAGCTGGTGGAGATTCCCACCCTGGATGAGACGCACGACAATATCGTCGCCTATTGGCGGCCCGACGGCGACATCAATGCCGGCGATACCCGCACATTCGACTACCGGCTTTACTGGCAGGACAATGAGCCGGCTTACCCAAAGACTATCGCCAAAGTGGTGGCGACCCGGCAGGGCCGTGGCGGCATTCCTGGCCAAAACCCCTGGCCGCGCGATAAGCGCAAATTCGTGGTGGATTTCACCGGCGGTCCGCTGATGCAGATGCAGCAGCGTTTCGACGTAACGCCGGTGGCCAGCGCCTCACGCGGCAAGATCGACAATGCCTATGTGCTCAAGGTGGTGGGCACCGACCGCTGGCGCGCGCTGTTCGACCTGCAACTGGAGGGCAATGCGCCGGTCGACCTGCGCCTGTTCCTCAGGCTGGGCAATCGTACCCTCAGCGAAACCTGGCTGTACCAATATTTTCCTTGATCGGATTGGTGTGTCTAATTTTGTGCCGTAAGCAGGGTTGCCTAGCGGCAGCGTAGGCAACGCGCGGTCCATAGCGACAGCGTATGGACGGCCCAAGGCCCGTGAGCACGTGCGACGCCCTCACGGTGCAAAAGCAGGTGCGCCAAAAGATAAACCCCGCCAGATTGCTGACGGGGCCTATCCATTCTTTGCTCGTCCGACATCAGGCCGGACTGTTTGATATGGGCTAACGCCCATTTGTTCAGTTTCGCTTTGAAGCGGAGGCCCGGTGTTTTAATCCGAGTCTTGGCTCCGCGTTCAGGCGGAGCCCGGCTTACTTTCCGGTGGAGTCACTTCCATTAGGAACCTCCTGTTCGCGGTTTCACCCGCCGTGAGAAAAAATTGCGTCTCGCGCGACATTCCGGCACCAGGAAATCCGGTCTCCACCGGATCGATCGCGATAGGAATATCGCGCAATGGGCGCCTTGGAGTAACTGCGGCAATCGCATTCATTTCTCTCAGCCTCAAAACTCTGCGCCCTAAACAAGAGTGGGTCAACACGAAACCGCCGCCGAAATCATTTGTGATAGCGCGGGAACCGACGCGCGATTTTCCTGTCTGCAAAGCAGCTTAGTCGTGCAGGACTGGCACAGATGGAAACCTGTCGTTATAGGAGCAGTTATGTTGCGCCTTACCGACATAAAGTTGCCGCTCGACCACGGCGCGTCCGCGCTCAAAGCCGCAATGCTCAAAAAGCTGAAGCTTCCGGCGGACGCGCTGCTGGATTTTCAGGTGTTCAAGCGCGCCCATGACGCCCGCAACAAGCAGGCGATCTCCTACATCTACACAGTGGATGTCACCCTGAAGGATGAAACGCGCGCGCCGCGCGGCCTGCGGCCGACGCCGGACATGGATTACAAGTTCGCCGCCCACGCGCCCACTACCTTTCCCAACGCCCATTTGAAGAGGCCGCTGGTGATCGGCGCCGGGCCTTGCGGGCTGTTCGCGGCGCTCATTCTCGCCCAGTCCGGTTTTCGTCCCATCATTCTGGAGCGCGGCAAGGCGGTGCGGGAGCGCACCAAGGACACCTGGGGCCTGTGGCGGCGCTCGGTGCTGAATCCGGAGTCCAATGTC
The DNA here is from genome assembly GCA_041192105.1 of Pseudomonadota bacterium. Taxonomy (GTDB): domain Bacteria; phylum Pseudomonadota; class Alphaproteobacteria; order Micropepsales; family Micropepsaceae; genus Rhizomicrobium. Next base: position 10,645 of record JBEENS010000029.1, read on the forward strand.
CAGTTCGGAGAAGGCGGCGCCGGCACCTTTTCCGACGGCAAGCTCTACAGCCAGATCAAGGACCCGCGTTACCTGAGCCGCAAGGTCCTGACCGAATTCGTCAGGAGCGGCGCGCCGGAGGAAATCCTCACCGAGGCGCATCCCCATATCGGCACCTTCCGGCTGGTCACCATGGTGGAAGCCATGCGCGAAACCATTGAGGCGCTGGGCGGGGAATACCGCTTCAGCAGCAAGGTTGCGGACCTTCTGCTGACGCCGGACCATGACGTGCGCGGCGTGAAGCTGGAATCCGGCGAGGAAATCGAATCCGATCATGTCGTGCTGGCGCTGGGCCACAGCGCCCGCGACAGTTTCGAAATGCTGCATGAACGCGGCGTCGCCATCGAAGCCAAGCCCTTCAGCATCGGCTTTCGCATCGAGCATCCCCAGGGGCTGATCGACAAGGCCCGCTTCGGGCGCTCGATCCCCGAGCTGGGCGCCGCCGATTACAAGCTGGTGCATCACGCCAAAAACGGCCGCGACGTCTACAGCTTCTGCATGTGCCCCGGCGGCACGGTGGTGGCGGCGGCCTCCGAGCCGGGGCGCGTTGTCACCAATGGCATGAGCCAGTATTCGCGCAATGAGCGCAACGCCAATGCCGGCATTGTGGTCGCCATCACGCCCGAGGTGGATTATCCAGGCCATCCCCTGGCCGGGATCGAACTGCAGCGCCGCTGGGAAACCGCAGCCTTCGCGGCGGGCGGCGGCACCTATGCCGCGCCGGCGCAGCTGGTGGGCGATTTTGTTGCGGGTACGCCGTCCACCGCCCTGGGCGAAGTTGTCCCGTCTTATCGCCCCGGTGTAACGCCCACCGACCTGTCCACCTGCCTGCCCGATTATGCCATCGAGGCCATCCGGGAAGCCCTGCCCGCCTTCGGGCGCCAGATCAAAGGCTTTGACCGCGGCGATGCGGTGCTGACGGGAGTGGAAACACGCACCTCCAGCCCCATCCGCATCCGGCGCGGCGAAAACTTCCAGAGTCTCAATACCAAGGGGCTTTATCCGGCCGGTGAAGGCGCCGGCTTTGCCGGCGGCATCCTCTCGGCTGCCGTGGACGGCATCAAGGTCGCGGAAGCGGTGGCCAAATCGATAGCGGGCGTGTGAACCGCACCCTTCGACAGTCTCTAGCGACTGTCGAAGCATGAGAATCAGGCGTTGAGGAATTCCGAGACAAAAGCGGTCTTGGGATCGCGGCGCACGTCCTGCGGCGTGCCATACTGCTCGATACGGCCATCGCGCATCACAGCCACCAGGTCGGCGACCGCGAAGGCCTCTTCCTGGTCATGGGTGACGAACACGGTGGTGACACCGGCATGGTCGTGGATACGGCGCAGGTCGGCGCGCAGCTCCTTGCGCACCTTGGCGTCCAGGGCGCCGAACGGCTCGTCCAGCAGCAGCATGCGCGGTTCAATCGCCAGCGCGCGCGCCAGCGCCACGCGCTGACGCTGGCCGCCGGAAAGCTGGCTGGGATAGCGGTCTTCCAGGCCCGGCAACTGCACCAGCGCCAGCAGGTCCGTCACCCGCTTCTTGATGTCGGCCCGGCTGGGGCGCCTGTCGCGCGGCCGCACCTTCAGACCGAAAGCGATATTGTCGGCCACGGTCATGTGCCGGAACAGCGCATATTGCTGGAAGACAAAGCCGGCATTGCGGGTGCGGGCCGGCATGTCCAGCCAGTTGAGATCGGCAAACCGCACGCTGCCGGTGTCGGCCACTTCCAGCCCGCCCAGGATGCGCAGCAGGGTGGTCTTGCCCGAACCCGACGGGCCCAGCAGCGAAACGAAGGCGCCTTGGGGGGCGACAAAGCTGGCGCCGCGCAACGCCGGGAAGCGGGCGAACTTCTTGGTGACCGAGTCGACTGCCAGAGACATCACACTTTCTCCAAATGGGCGCTCCGGCTCTCGCCGACGCGCCGCCTAATGACGATGCGAAGCGGCGAGTTCGTCCGCGTAACGCCATTCCAGAAACGATTTCAAAGCCAAAGTGAGCAGCGCCAGCATCGCCAGCAAAGCGGCGACGGCAAAAGCGCCGGTATAATCGTAATTGTTGTATAGCAGCTCGACATGCAGCGGCATGGTGTTGGTCTGGCCGCGGATATGGCCCGACAGCACCGACACCGCGCCGAACTCGCCCAGGGCGCGGGCGTTGCAGAGCAGGATGCCATAAAGCAGGCCCCATTTGATGTTAGGCAGGGTGACGCGCATGAACGTCTGGAAGCCCGACGCGCCCAGGGTGGCGGCGGCTTCTTCTTCGTCGCGGCCCTGGTCGACCATCAAGGGGATCAGTTCGCGCGCCACAAAGGGAAAGGTCACGAAGATGGTGGCCAGCACGATGCCCGGCAGCGCGAACAGGACGCGGATGTCGTAGCCCGCCAGCGTGGGCCCCAGCCAGCCCTGCATGCCGAACACCAGCACATAGACCAGGCCCGCCACCACCGGCGATACTGAGAACGGCAGGTCGATCAGGGTCACCAGGAAAGTCTTGCCCCGGAAATCGAACTTGGCGATCGACCAGGCGGCCGCGATGCCGAACACCGTGTTGAGCGGCACCGCGATGGCGGCGGCCAGCAGCGACAGCTTCACCGCCGCCAGGGTGTCCGGCTCGACCATGGCGCTGAAGAAGGTCCTGACACCGCTGGCCAGGGCTTCCTTGAACACCAGCACCAGCGGCATCAGCAGCATGATGGCGATAAAGCCGACCGCAATGATGCCCAGAGTCAGTTTGAGCCACAGCGGATCTTCGGTCGGCTTGGAAAATCTTTTCTTCATCTGCGTTTCGCCGCCCAGCTTTGCAGCGCGTTCAGCGCCAGCAGCATGATGAAGCTGGCCGCCAGCATCACCACGCCGATAGCCGAAGCCCCGGCATAGTCATACTGTTCCAGCTTGATGACGATCAGCAGCGGCGCGATTTCGCTGACCGCCGGGATATTGCCGGCGATGAAGATGATGGAGCCGTATTCGCCCGCCGCGCGGGCAAAGGCCATCGCCGCGCCGGTCAGGATCGCGGGCAGCATCATCGGCATCACAACCCGGGCAATGGTCTGGAGCCGTGTCGCCCCCAGCGTGGCGGCGGCCTCCTCGATGTCATGTCCCACTTCCGCCAGCACCGGCTGCACCGTGCGCACCGTGAAGGGCAGGCTGATGAACACCATCGCCACCAGCACGCCCCAGGGCGTGTAGGCGACCTTGATGCCGTACTCGATCAGGATCGATCCGATCCATCCTGTCGGCGCATACAAGGTGGACAGCGCGATGCCCGCCACCGCCGTGGGCAGCGCGAACGGCAGGTCGATCACCGCGTCCAGCAAAGCCCTGCCGGGAAAGCGATAGCGCACCAGCACCCAGGCGATGATGAAGCCGAACACCGAGTCGATCAGGGCGGCGGCCAGTGCCGTGCCGAAAGACAGCCGCAGCGAGGCCAGCACGCGCGGGGTGGAAATGGCGTTCCACATGCCGTCCAGCCCCAGCTCGAAGGGGCGCAGCACCAGCGCCAACAGCGGGATCAGCACCAGCGAGGTCAGATAGAAAATCGTGAAGCCCAGCGACAGGCGAAAGCCCGGCAGGACATACCGGGACTTGGGAAGCGCAAGTTTGACGCCGATGGCGCTCATAATTCCTGTTTCGCGGGGTGACCGAAGCTGCGATTTTAAGCCGGCTTCGGCAGGTTGGGGAGGCGTCCGGAAAAAATAGCTATCTCACCGTCCGGGTTGATAAATCTGGTCGAAGACGCCGCCATCGCCGAAATGAACCGCCTGCGCCTTGGCCCAGCCGCCGAACGCACCATTGATGGTGGACAGCGCGATATCGGGAAATTGCTTGCGGTACTTGGCCAGGATCTGCGGGTTGCGCGGACGATAATAGTTCTTCGCCTCGATCTCCTGCGCCTGCGGCGTGTAGAGGAAGTGCAGATAGGCTTCGGCGGTGGCGCGGGTTTTCTTGCGATCGACATTCTTGTCGACGATCGCCACCGGCGGCTCGGCCAGGATGGAGCGCGAGGGATAGACGATTCTGTACTGGTCGCCGCCGGCTTCCTTCAGCACCAGATGGGCTTCGTTCTCCCACGACAGCAGCACGTCGCCGATGCCGCGCTTGGTGAAGGTCACCGTCGAACCACGCGCGCCCGAATCCAGCACCGGCACATGCTTGTAGAGATTGGCAACGAACGTCTTGGCCTTGTCTCCATTGCCGCCGGGCTGCTTGGCGGCATAGTCCCAGGCCGCCAGATAGGCCCAGCGGGCGCCACCCGAGGTTTTGGGATTGGGCGTGATCACCTGGACGTCCGGCTTCACCAGATCGTTCCAGTCCCTGACCTGCTTGGGATTGCCCTTGCGCACCAGGAAAATGATGGTCGAGGTGTAGGGCGAGGAATTCTGCGGCAGGCGTTTCTGCCAGTCGGCCGGAAGCAGCTTGCCGTTCCTGGAAATCGCGTCGATGTCGGTGGCCAGCGCTAGGGTCACAACATCGGCCTGCAACCCGTCGATCACCGAGCGGGCCTGCGAGCCCGAACCGCCATGGCTGTTGGAGATGGTGACGGTATCGCCCTTGGCTTTCTGCTGTGCGGCAAAAGCCTTGTTGATCTCCTGGTACAGTTCGCGCGTCGGGTCATAGCTGACATTCAGCAACTGGACATAGGCGGCCTGCGCTGTGCTCGCTGCAAAGATGCCGGCTGCGGCCAGAAGAGAGAGAAGGCGTTTCATGGTCTTTTCCTCAGATCCTTGAAGGAACGCGTTAAAGTGAAATCTGGCTGCGCAGACCGATGGCGTTGGCCGAAATGTCCGTCGCGGGCGCGTTGATGTGATTGACCTGGATATTGTCGTAATCCAGCGCAAAGCGGATGCCGCTGGTGGGATACCAGTTCAGGCCCAGGCTCCAGACATTCTGCACGCCGCCGGCCACCCCGCCCGATACCGCCGCGACACCGGGGAAATAATCCAGGTTGACGTTGCTGTAGCGCGCCTTGATCTCCCAGGCGCCGATGTCGCCATCGCTGCCCAGCGGCTTGGCGGGGCGCAGGCCCCGGAAGCTGGCCGTGGCCGGATCATAGGGATGGGTTTCGCCCGTCAGCGACCAGGTCGCCAACGCATACCAGCCCTTGAAATTGGGGTCGGGCAGCAAGGTGCGCCGGTCGACGTTGAAGCGGAAATAACCGGCCTGGCCGTAAAGCGGCCCGTAGGTGGCTGCTGTCTCCACGCCCCATTGCGTCACCCTCTGAGCGTCGATGTTGCCGGTGTCGACGGTACGGGTCGCGTCAATCGCGATCTCCGGTCCGTTGCTGAAGCGAAAGACATTGGAGCCGTTGGTGCCCGGCGCGAGGTCCGGCGTCTTCAGCACATGGGTGACATTGGCGTCCAGCAGCCACTTCACATCGCTGTTGCTGACCGCCAGCCAGGAGGCACGGCTGACAATGGCTTCCTGTGCGTCGAAGGCCGCTGCGTCGGTCACCTTCTTGCCGGTATAGGCGACCGAGACGAGATAGCGCTCGCCCTGGGCGAATACGCTGACGCCCTCGCGGCTGGGCGCGCCGGCGATATTGCGCGCGATGTCGGTAACGGACGCGCGCTCCAGGAACAGAAGATCGGCCGAGCCGGTGGCATCATCGATGCCGGCAGGCGGGGCAAAGGCGCCGACGCGAAAGCCGAACGGCTTGAGCCCGTCATATTGCAGATAGGCGGTATAGATGTAACCGTTCTTTTCGACGCCGTTGCCGCCGAAGTCATAGGTGAAGTTGTAGGACCAGTCGCGCCAGGCGGTGCCGGTAAAGCCGAACTGGGCGCGGCGGAAATTGGAGCCGCTGTTGAGATCGACATTGGCCGGATTGCGGCCTTGGCTGAAATAGCCGTAGTCGAACTGGATCAGGCTGCGCAGCGCGAAGGTGAAAGCGCCGTTGGGGCTGGCGAAAGTGAGGCGGCCATTGTCGAGGCCGGTCTTCACCTGGCCATCGAGGCGCTTGTTGATGTCGGCAACCTGGCTGGAGGTGCTGCGCTTCAGGTCGGAGAGCACGGGGCTCGGATCATTCTCTTCCTGCCGCGCCTTTATTTCGGCAAGCTGCAGCTGAACGTTGCGCAGCTGCTGTTCCAGAATGCCGATCCTGGAGTCGGAAGCCGGCGCCGGCTTGCGGGCCTGCGCCACGGCCGGCGCGCTCAGCGCCAGGACCGCGGTGCCGATCAGCAAAACCGAAGGCAGAAGCTTCGTCATAAAACCCCGTTGAAATTCATCCCGCGCGGGGGAGCAAGCACCCCAGGCGGCGGCATTAATTCCCGCCAATCCCTACCTAGTCAATGGGATTTAGGAAGTATTTGAAAATACACAAGAAAATGCAGAAACCCGCGCTTACAAAGCGCCTGAACGGCGTAATTGTTGCGCGGCCGCGGCAAGATTTCTGGATTCCAGGATTTGGGCGGTGGCGTCCCGGGCCGCCAGCAGGGCCTTGCGGATGGCGCAGACCGACTCCTCGAAGCAATCGTCACATTTGCGATAGGCCATGACGCTGACGCAGTGGCTGAGGGCCAGGGGGCCGTCGGTGACCCGCAAAACATCAGCAAAACTGATGTCCTTGGCGGGCCGGCCCAGGGAATAGCCGCCCTGGCGGCCGCGATGACTGCGCACGATTCCAGTCTTTTTCAGTTCCAGCAGGATGGCTTCCAGGAACTTGCGCGGGATTTTCTCTTTTTCCGCGATCTCGGCAATCTGCACCGGATCATTGTCGCCCCTGGCCGCCAGAAGCAGCAGGGCGCGCAGGGCATAACGGGCCTTTTGGGAGATCATAGGACCACAATACCCCATCAAGCCTATGGAATATAGCCATCGATCTCCCCGGCGCGCGCGATAGCGCGCTCGCATCGGGGAGGTGGCGTAGCAGCGCCTGCGCTGCGAAGCCGGAGGGGGTCATTCAAGAAGCCCGCGACAGCTTGCGACAAGCCAGGCGGTGCATGGCCGGTAAATCCCGCTATAGTCTGGAAAAATGCCAGGAGGGTCCACCTCCGGCGCCCCATGGGACCTGTACCGAAGACCGCGTAATGATGGGAATGAGTTTCAGGACGGCCAGCCAATGACCTGGATCGTCAAGGTCGCGCTGGACCGCCCCTATACCTTCATCGTGCTCGCCCTGATGATCCTGATCTTCGGGCCGATTGCCGCTGTGCGCAGCCCCACCGACATTTTCCCCAATATCGGCATTCCGGTGATCGGCGTTGCCTTCACCTATACCGGCCTGTCGCCCGACGAAGTCAGCTCCCGCATGCTGGCGCCCTATGAGCGCTTCATCACCACCACGGTGAACGATGTCGAGCATATTGAAAGCCAGTCCATGCCGGGACTGGGCATCGTCAAGATTTTCTTCCAGCCCAATGTCGACATCCGCCTGGCCACGGCCCAGGTCACCTCGGTCTCGCAGAGCACCATCCGCCAGATGCCGCCGGGCACCCTGCCGCCGCTGATCCTCAATTACAGCGCCTCCACCGTACCCGTCGTCCAGCTGGCCTTCTCGTCCAGCTCGCTGTCGGAACAGCAGGTGCTGGACTATTCGCAGAATTTCGCGCGGCCCAGGCTGACAACCGTTCCGGGCGCAGCGGTGCCGTTTTCCTATGGCGGCAAATTCCGCGCGGTCCTGATCGACCTGGATCCGTCCGCCATGCAGGCGCGCGGCCTGTCTTCGGTGGATGTGCAGAATGCCTTTGTCGCGCAGAACCAGATCAACCCCGCCGGCAATATCAAGATCGGCACCTATCAGTATGTCGTGCGCCTCAACAACGCCTCCGACACGATCGAGGGCATGAACGAACTGCCGGTCAAGACGGCGCCCGGCGGCGGCACCGTGTTCATGCACGATGTCGGCAATGTGCGCGACGGCAACACCGTGCAGAACAACATCGTGCATGTCGACGGCGCCCGCGCGGTTCTCTCCACCGTGCTGAAGAACGGCCAGGCCTCTACCATTGATGTGGTGGAGGGCATCAAGGATCTGCTGCCGGTGCTGCGCGAGCAGCTTCCTCCCGAACTCAAGATCGACATTCTCAGCGACCAGTCGGTGTTCGTGAAGGCGGCGGTGAAGGGCGTGCTGCATGAAGGCGCCATCGCGGCTGCCCTTACCAGCCTGATGATCCTGCTGTTCCTGGGAAGCTGGCGCTCCACCGTGATCATCGCAACTTCGATTCCGCTGGCGGTGCTGGTGGCCTTGATGGGCCTCTGGATCACCGGCCAGACGCTGAACATCATGACGCTGGGGGGCCTCGCGCTGGCGGTCGGCATCCTGGTCGACGATGCCACCGTCACGATCGAGAACATCAACTGGCACCTGGAACAGGGCAAAAGCGTCTATAACGCCATCATGGACGGGGCGCGCCAGATCACCCAGCCCGCCTTTGTCAGCTTGCTGTGCATCTGCGTTGCCTTCGTGCCGATGTTCGCGCTGAAGGGCATTGCGGGCTTCCTGTTCGTGCCCATGGCGCTGGCGGTGGTATTCGCCATGACCGCCTCCTTCATCCTGTCGCGCACATTGGTGCCGACCCTGTCGCTCTATCTGCTCAAGCCGCACGGCCACATGGCAGAAGGCGATCATCTGCTGGCGCGCATCCAGCGCAGCTTCGAGCGCGGCTTCGATAATGTGAAGGAGCAGTATCGCAACCTGCTGGCGCTGGCGATGACCCGCCGCCGCCCCTTCGTCCTCAGCTTCCTGGCGGCGGTTGTGGCGTCCATGCTGCTGGTGCCGTTCCTGGGCCGGGACTTCTTCCCCGCTGTGGATAGCGGCCAGATCACCCTGCACGCCCGCACGCCGGCCGGCACGCGGGTCGAGGACACCAACCAGATCGTGGCGCAGATCGAAAAGGAAGTCCGCCGCATCATTCCCCGCAATGAACTGGCGACCATCGTGGACAATGTCGGTCTCAACCAGAGTCCTGTCAACATGCTCTACAACAATTCCGGCACGGTGGGCCTGCAGGACGCCGACATCTTCATCAGCCTGAACAAGAACCACCGTCCCACAGCCAACTACGTGCGCATCATGCGCGAAAAACTGCCGCGCCTGTTCCCGCAGGTGACCTTCTCCTTCCCTCCGCCCGACATCACCAGCCAGATACTGAACTTCGGCGCGCCCGCGCCACTAGACGTCCAGATCTCGGGCAACAGGCTGGAAGAGACCGAGGCTTTCGGTTTCCGCATCCTGCGCGAAATCCGCAAGATCCCCGGCCTGGTGGACGCGCGCATGCAGCAGTCCAGCAACATGCCGCAGCTCAAGGTGGAAGCCGACCGCAGCCGCATGTCGCAGGTTGGCCTGACCGAGCGCGATGTGACCAATGCGCTGGCGACCAGCCTTGCCGGCACCTCGCAATCGGCGCCCAATTTCTGGCTGAACCCGAAGAACGGCGTTTCCTACAACATGACGGCGCAGACGCCGGAATATCAGCTCGACACCCTCGCCGCGCTGCAGAACCTTCCGGTCACCGGCGGCGCCGGGACTACGCCGCAGGTTCTGGGCGGCCTGGTCAAAATCAGCCGCGCCCAGGGCAATTCGGTCGTCAGCCACTACAATATCCAGTCGACCATCGACCTTTACGCCACCACCCAGGATCGCGATCTGGGCAGCGTCGCCGCCGAGGTGCAGAAGGTGATCGACGCCAACAAGCAGCATCTGCCGCGCGGCGCCACCGTCACCCTGCGCGGCCAGATCACGACCATGAACACGGCCTTTACCGGCCTGTCCTACGGCCTGCTGGCGGCGGTGGTGCTGATCTATCTGCTGATCGTGGTGAACTTCCAGTCCTGGACCGATCCCTTCGTCATCATCACCGCCCTGCCCGCGGCGCTGGCCGGCATTGTCTGGATGCTGTTCGCCACCGGCACCACCCTGTCGGTGCCGGCGCTGACCGGCGCCATCATGTGCATGGGCGTGGCCACCGCCAACTCGATCCTGGTGATCAGCTTCGCGCGCGAAAAACTCGCCGAGCATGGCGACGCCGTGCGTGCGGCAATGGAAGCCGGCTTCACCCGCTTTCGTCCGGTCTGCATGACGGCGCTGGCGATGATCATCGGCATGGCGCCGATGGCGCTGGGCCTGGGCGAAGGCGGCGAGCAGAACGCGCCGCTGGGCCGGGCCGTGATCGGCGGACTGATTTTCGCCACCATCGCCACCTTGATGTTTGTGCCGGTGGTGTTCAGCATCCTGCATGGCCGCCACGCCGCCAGAAGGGCGGCGCAGCCGCCCGCGCCGAAGACCGGAAAAGGGGCCGGTGAAGCTTATGCCTGACAAGAATCCCGATGCTGCGCCTTCGCATCAGCCCACGCGCGAAGAATTGCTGCGCCACAAAGCGCCTCCCGGCCTGAAGCGCTGGGGCATTATCGCGCTTGCCGCCGCTGTCGTCATCGCCGTGGTAGGCATCGCGATACGGCTGTGGAATGACCATCAGACCTCGCAATGGACCGAGGACCAGGCAGTCCAGACCGTGCAGATCGTCAAGATGGAGGCCGAAAAGACAGGCGGCGTCCTCAACCTGCCGGGCGATATCCAGGCCTTCACCGCCGCGCCGATCTACGCCCAGGTCAGCGGCTATGTGAAGAAATGGTATGTCGATATCGGCGCGCCGGTGAAGCAGGGCCAGCTTCTGGCCGAACTCGACACCCCCGACCTGGCCGGCCAGGTGCAGTCCGCCCGCGCCAATCTGGTCAACACCCAGGCGGTCCAACGCCTGTCGGCCTCCACCGCCCAGCGCTGGGATGCGCTGTTCGCGCAAGGCGCGGTCTCGCGCCAGGACAAGGACACGCGCGATGCCGACCTCGATGCCAAGAATGCGGCCGTGCAAGCAGCGCGCGCCAACCTCTACAGCCTGACCTCCCAGGCCGGTTTCCGCCGCCTGGTCGCGCCCTTTGACGGCGTGGTCACCAGCCGCGCGGTGGATGTCGGCGCTTTGGTCACCATCGGCACCGGTACCGGCGCGGCGCCGCTGTTCACCGTCTCGGATCTTTCCCGCCTGCGCATCTATGTGCGGGTACCGCAGAATTATTCGGCCCATATCCGCCCGGGCATGACGGTTTCCTTCAGCGTGCCGCAGCATCCGGGACGCGTCTTCACCGCCACCCTGGCGGCCAGCGCCGGGGCCGTAGCCAGCGCCACCGGCACCGTCCTGACGCAGTTCGCCATCGACAACAAGGATGGCGCGCTGCAACCGGGCGGTTATGCGGAAGTGAAATTCCCCCTGCCCGCCGGGGCCAATGGCCTGCGCGTGCCGGCCACAGCCCTGATGTTCCGGGCCAAGGGCATGCAGGTCGCCACGCTGGATGCCAACAGCCGCGTTCGCCTGAAGACCATCACCATCGAGCGCGATCTCGGCGACGCGGTGGATGTCGGCAGCGGCATCACCACCGCCGACCGCATCATTGACAATCCGTCCGATTCCTTCCGGGATGGCGACGAAGTCCGGGTGGCGGGCAAATAATCCTGCCTGTATAAAGGCGTCATTCTTTCGTGGGGAAAAACATGCGCGCACTGGCGAAAATCATGGCTCTGGTCTTGTTGCCGCTGGCGGGGCTTGCCGCCTGCGACCGCGAATCCGATGCGGCGCCCAGCGCCGCCTATGACACCAGTGCGGCGTCCAACGCCAAGTTCCTGGCCGATTACGCCGCCCGCGCCGATGTGAAAAAGACCCAGTCCGGATTGATGTACCGCGTGCTCAAGGCCGGCAGCGGCCCCGGCGTTCTGCGCAACGCCGACGTGGTCACCGTCTATTACAAGGGTATGTTGATCAACGGCAAAGTCTTCGACCAGACCAAGCCGGAGGAAGCGGCGAGCTTCATGGCCGGCGGACTGATCCCCGGCTGGGTGGAAGCCCTCAAGCTGATGAAAACCGGCGAAACCTGGGAAATCGTCCTGCCGTCCGATCTGGGCTACGGCGCTGACGGCGCCGGCGACGCCATTCCCCCGGACCAGACCCTGGTCTTCACCATGACCCTGTCGAAGGTCGAGTACGCGAATTAATTCCTGCCCCCCTCCGGCCTTCGCATCGCAAGCGCTGCTACGGCCACCTCCCCCGCCTGCGTGCTACGCACGCGCAGGGGGAGGCGGGGCTGTGTTCGCTTCTAGAACTTGTATTGGAGTTGGACGCCCGACATGCGGGGCGCCAGCGGCACGCATTGCAGCACGCCTGACGTGTTGGCGACGCCGAAGGTGCCGTTGGGCGCAGAATTCAGCACGCCGTTATATTCCGGCAAGCAGGCTTCCTCATTGGCGACATTGCTCATGAAGAAGGCCATGTCCGCGCCGCTGTGGCCGAAGTCGGTAAATTGCAGGCGGAAATTCAGCAACCCGTAAGGCGAGGTCTGCTGGGTCGGATGGAAGGTGCGCAGATCCGCCAGATAGCGGCCCTGCCAATAATAATGCGCCGTGAACACGGTATCGCCCAGCGGCAGCCCGCTCAGGTCAGTGCCGAAATTGATCGAGGCGCTCTGGTTGGTCTGCCAGGTCGGCACCGGGATAGGGGTACCCGACAGGTTGGTGGTGCCGGTGGGCAGCAGATAGCCGGCCGGCGGCGTGAAGGTGAAATCGGTATAGCGCGGATCGATATAGCTGCCCGCCGCATTCAGGGTCAGCCAGTCGGTCGGCAGAAGCGTCACATCCCATTCCGCGCCGTAGATCTTCGCGGCCTTGGCGTTGAGGGTAACATTGTCGTTGAAATTGCCCAGGCACTGGCCGGCACTGAACGCCGTCTGGGTGCAGGGCCCGCCGCCTGTCGCGGTCGCCAGGGTGACATTGGGCAGCGAGGTCTGCACCTGAATGTCGTGATACGAGGTGTGATACAGCGCGAAGTTGGTGCGCAGCGGCATACCCGCCACATCCCAGTCAGCTTTCACGCCGATTTCATAGTCCGTCACCTGCTCGGGCTTGGCCACCAGCACGGCGGGATTGATCGCCTGGGTATTGATCGCGCCGGAGCGATAGCCCGAGCGCATGGTGGCATAGACCATGGTGCCGTCCCACAGGTCATGATCCACCGCCAGCGTATAGGTCGGCTTGTGGAAGCTGCGCTTGATGTCGGCGGCGCATTGCGACAAAGGCAGCAACCGGCCATTGGCATCGGTCAGGGCGCAGGCATTGGTCTGCCCGGCATAGGTGATGCCTTCGAAAGTGAAGCCCGCCGGGTTGAAGACACCATTGACCACCGTGTTACTGGTCGCCTGCGTCGCGGGGGTGCGGACCGTCTGGGTGGCGATATGGGCGAAACGCTCGTCATAGGTGTAGCGTATCCCCGCCGTCACCCGCGTGCTGGGAAGCAGGTTGTAGGTCGCCTGAGCATAGAAGGCGTAGGAGGCATTGTCTTCGCTGTTGCGGCTGGAATCGGTGACGGTGAGCTGGCGGCCCGCCACCGGCGACGGCGCCGAACCGGCGCTGGGCAGGAAGAGATAGAGATAGCCGCCGTCATTGGGGCTGCGTTCGCGGAAATAGAACAGGCCGGTGGTCCATTTCAGGCGATCGTTCAGGCCGGTGCCGTTGACGGTGAGTTCAGACTGCCAGGACTGATAATTGGGGAATTGATAGAGATAGGTATTGGTCTCGTACGGCTGGCCGCGGCTGACGGCCCTGCCGAAATTCTTCCAGGTGCGATAACCGCCCATCCAGCGCACATCGATATCGCCGAACGACTTGTCCGCAGTGAGCGAATAGGTCTGGTACTTGCCTTCGCTGAGATTGCTCACCGCCTGCTCGGCGCTCCAGAAACCGGTGGTCTGCTGGCGCTCCACCGAACGCAGCAGGGCGTTGTAGGCGGCGGGCGAAGGATTGACGCCGCTGACGCTGGTGGCGTTGGCATTCAGGTAATAGGGCGCGATCGGGCGGCCGCGCAGGTCGGTGAAGCCGACACAGGTGCCCGGAATGTTGCAGATCGAGGTGCGGCCCTGCGACGGGACCGTGCCGACGAAAGTGCCCAGATCGTGATAGGTCGAGCCGGTATTGTGCTCCACCGCCAGGTCGGCGCGCGCCACCAGCTTGAATGTCTCGTCGGGCTGCCATTTGAGCGAGAAGACGCCGGCCAGCTTCTTGGTGCCGAAGGCGGCCTGGTTGTTGCGCTCACCCGTGACCGGATCGAAATAATTGTTGGCGAGATAGCCCTTCTGGTTCTCGCTGTTCAACGCGATGCGCAGGAAGAACTGGTCGCTCAGCGGCAGGTTCAGCGCGCCTTGCAGTCCGGCGCGGCCATAATCACCCAGGGTCGCCCGGGCATAGCCGCCAAACTCGGCTTCCGGCTCGCGGCTTTGATACAGCACCGCGCCGCCCGTGGTGTTGCGTCCCACCAGGGTGCCTTGCGGGCCTTTGAGGACCTGCACGCTTTCGATGTCGAACAGCGAACCGGTCAGGCCGATGGCGCGGGCGTAATAGACACCGTCCTTGTAGACGGCTGACGCCGTGTCAAAGCCCAGGCCGGGATTGCCACCGCCCGACGGCGCGTCGAAATTGCGCTGGCCGCGGATGGTGATGTTCAGAGTGTCCTGGCGGAAGGTGGTGGGCGCGATATAGACCGACGGCGACACATAGCGCAGATCCTCGATGGTCCGGATGTTCAGCCGGTCGAGATCGTCCTGATTCAGGGCAGTGATGGCGATCGGAACCGCCTGCTCGTTTTCCGCGCGCTTGCGGGCGGTGACGATGACGGTGTCCAGGACCGAGGCCTGGCTGGCATTGCTGGCGGGCTGCGCCACGGCATCGGTGCCGGGGGTCAGTACGGTGGTGGCCAGCAAAGCCAGAACCAAGTGTTTGAACATGGACGTCCCCTGGGATATTGGTCTGGAAATCCGGGCGTTTTTCCATCGCCGCAGCATTTGCGCGAAGCTCTAACGGAATTGCCGCACCCTATAAAGGCAATGTTGGGAACCCGCGCCAAATCGGGAAAAATTCCCTATAAGGCTCCAACCTTTAGAGTGAACCGTCATTTCAGCGAGGACGACATGAACAGAATTGCAATGATTACCGGCGCCGGCAGCGGCGTGGGCCGCGCCGTGGCGAATGCGCTTTGCGCCGATGGCTGGAAGCTGGCGCTGGTGGGGCGCAAGCGCGAGACTCTGGACGAGACCGCCAAGGGCCTGAAGACCGAGAATCTGGTTCTGCCTGCCGATGTCGGCGATCCCGAAGCGGTGAAGGGCGTGTTTGCCCAGATCAAGGAGCGTTTCGGCCGGCTGGACGTGCTGTTCAACAATGCCGGCATGGGCACGCCCGCCATTCCGATCGAAGATATCAGCTTTGCCCAGTGGCAGGCGATCGTGGGCGTCAATCTCACCGGCGCCTTCCTCTGCACCCAGGAAGCGGTGCGGATGATGAAGGCCCAGACCCCGCGCGGCGGGCGCATCATCAACAATGGCTCGATCAGCGCCGACCGCCCGCGGCCGCACTCCGCGCCCTATACCGCCACCAAGCACGCCATAACCGGTCTGACCAAGTCCATCATCCTGGACGGACGCCCCTTCGACATCACAGCCGGACAGGTCGATATCGGCAATGCTGCCACGGAAATGACCCAACGCATGACCCAAGGGGTGCTGCAGCCCGATGGCAGCCTGGCGGTTGAGCCCCGCATGGACGTGAATCATGTGGCAAAGGCAGTGGCCTTCATGGCCGGCCTGCCGCTGGAGTCCAACGTACCATTCCTGACCGTAATGGCGACCAAGATGCCCCTTTTCGGCCGGGGGTAAGGTCCGGCGCGGGCATGGGATCAGCGTCCGCAGCCGCAAATGATTATTTTTTGCGCATCCCGCGGAGCTTTTCCGCGGGGCCGCGCATTTTCTTGTCGTGCGAGCCTGTTTTCTTGGACAAAATATCTGCGCGCTGGGTTTTGGGGTGGCGACGCTTCAGATCCCGCCCTTGCTGAGAGATGACGAGGCCGAAAAGGCGCCTGTCCCGACCGCCGCCCACAAGGCTGTGGATCAAAACGGGACACCCCGTCCGACCGAACAGCCACGGCCCGGCGCCAATGCCCTGTAACAATTCAGCAACGCTCGCCGGTCACACCCCAAGCCGTACTACGCAAAAGGCCAGTGTGCCGCATGTGGTATCGAGGCGGCCCCCTTGTACGGAGTGGCACGAATATCGATATTGGTCGTTATAGAATTCGTTGCTAACGATATTTTATTGCGATTCCACGTATTGGTAGGGGCATGAAAACTTCGATTCCTTTGATTTCTGTGCTTGCCCTGACTTTGGTCTTGGGCGCCTGCAGCACACCCAACGCGGAATCCCTTGCCCAGAACGATCCCTGGGAAAAGACCAACCGCGAAATCTTCGAATTCAACCTTGGGGTGGACCGCGCCGTCGCCCGTCCCATCGCCAAGGGCTACCGCACCGTGGTGCCGGAAATCGCGCGCGAAGGCGTGCACAATTTCCTCACCAACCTGAATTCTCCGGTGATCCTGGCCAACGATGTGCTGCAGGGCGAAACCGAAAAGGCCGGCAACACGCTGGGCCGCATCGTGATCAATTCCACCGTCGGAATCGGCGGGTTGATCGATGTCGCCAGCAAGGTCGGCCTTCCCTTTCACGAGAATGATTTCGGCATCACCCTGGGCAAGGCCGGCGCGGCCGAAGGCTCCTACCTGATGCTGCCCTTTGCCGGCCCCAAGCCGCCCCGTGACCTGCTGGGCACCGGCGTGGACCTGGCCTTCGATCCCTTCACCTATGCCATCTTCCCCGGCGACAATGCGCTGATGATCGTGCGCATCGGCATGGGCATACTGAATGCCCGCACCTCGCAGCTGGACGCGGTGGAAACCATCGAACGTTCGTCCATCGACTTCTATGCGACGACCCGCAACCTCTATCGCCAGAGCCGCAACGCCAAGATCAATGAAGGCCGGCCCGGCGGAGACGATCTGCCCAATCTGTAATTCAGCTTCGCGCCGCCCTGCTCGCTTCGCCCGCACGGGGCAAGCTTTTCTAGTTCGCTACGCTCACAAGAAAAGCTAAGCCAACGCGCCGAGCTTGAGCGAGGCGCCCCGGCAACAAATAGGTCTATCTATTCCGCCGGTGACGGATTGGATACCGGAGAATGGTCTCCCGGCTTGTCACCCATCAACCCATGATACCATTTGTTCCAGAACCCCGACGTCCAGTTTCCGAAACGGTCCATGTACAGGAACACCACCGGCGTGGTGTAGAGCGTCAGGATCTGGCTGAGGATCAGCCCGCCCACGATGGAGATGCCCAGCGGCTGGCGCATTTCCGAGCCGGCGCCCAGCCCGATCGCCAGCGGCAGCGCGCCCAGGATGGCGCCGACCGTGGTCATCATGATGGGGCGGAAGCGCAGCAGGCAGGCCTTGCGGATCGCATCGCTCGGCGAGAGGCCCTCGCGCCGCTGCAGGTTGATGGCGAAGTCGATCATGATGATCGCGTTCTTCTTGACGATGCCTATCAGCAGAATGACGCCGATCATGGCGATCAGGTCGAACTGGGTGTTGAACATCAGCAGCGCCAGCACCGCCCCCACCCCCGCCGACGGCAGGGTCGAGATGATGGTGATGGGATGGATCAGGCTTTCATAAAGAATGCCCAGGGTGATGTAGATGGTCAGGATCGCGGCCAGCAGCAGGAACGGCATGTTCTGGAAGCTTCGCTGCAGCTGGCGGGCATTGCCGGCGAATTCACCATGCACGGTGATGGGCACATTGATCTTCGCCATGGTGCGGTTGATGGCCGTCACGGCATTGCCCAGGCTTTCGCCCGCCGGAAGGTTGAACGAGAAGGTGGTGGCCACAAAAGGCCCCTGGTGATTGACGGCGAGCGGCGTGGTGCCGGGACCAAAGCTGGCCACAGCCGCCAGCGGCACCATCGTGGCAACGCGGGTGGAAACCGAGGCGCCAGTCGAGCCGCCGCCGCGCACGCTGGCGGTCAGTGCGTTGAGCTGCTGGTTGCGCACCGCCTCGGCGGCCTGGGTCGCCGCCGTGGCGTCGGCCGGCGATGTGGCGGCGGAAACCGCGGACGGCGTGGCCGTGAAAGCGCCGCCCGCACCGGCGGTGGACTGGGTGCCGCTGACATTGCCGCCCGAGGTGCTGATATAGATGTCGTTCAGCGTCTCGGGATTCTGCCAGAATTTCGGCGCCACCTCCATGATCACCTTGTACTGGTTCTTGTCCTTGTAGATCGTCGAGACCTGACGCTGGCCGAACGCGTCATACAGCGCGTTGTTGACCTGGGCGATGTTCAGGCCCAGCCGCGCCGCCGTCGGGCGATCGACTTTCAGATCGACCTGAAGGCCCTTGTCCTGCTGGTCGGAATTGACGTCGGTCAGTTCGGGTACGTCCTGCAGCGCATCGGTGATCTTCGGCACCCAGAGATTGAGTTCTTCCAGCGAATCGGCCTGCACCGTGTATTGCTGGCTGCCATTGCCCTGCCGCCCGCCGCCGCCGATCTGGCCGCCTGCACGCAGGAACAGGCGCGCGCCCGCCACCTTTTCCAGCTTGGGGCGCAGCCGGTCAATCACCTCGTCGGTGGACAGGCCGCGCTCATGCGGCGGCTTGAGGGTGACGAAGACATTGCCGGAATTGGCCGCGCCGCCGCCGGCAAAGCCGCCGACCGTCGCCACCGCCGGGTCGCTCTTGATGATGGTAATGAACTGCATGAACTTCTTCTGCATCGCCTGGAACGAGATGCTCTGGTCGGCGCGCAACCCGCCCTGCATGGTGCCCTCGTCGGTGGAGGGGAAGAACCCCTTGGGCACGATGGCGATCAGGTAGAAATTCAGGAAAATGGCGATGAAGACCATGGCCACGATGGTCTTGGGATTGTCCAGCGACCAGCCCAGGGTCCGGCTGTAGAAACGCTGCATCCATTCGAAGCTGCGCCGCGACCAGCCCATCAGCCGGTTGTTGTCGTCCTCGACCGAGAAATCGAGATAGGCGCACATCATCGGCGTCAGCGTCAGCGAGATCACCATCGAGATGATGATCGCCGCGGTCAGGGTGATGGCGAATTCGTGGAAGATGCGCCCCACCATCCCGCCGATCAGCAGCACCGGGAAGAATACCGCCACCAGCGAAATGCTCATCGAAATAACGGTGAAGGTCACTTCCTGGGCGCCCTGCAGCGCCGCCTGCATCCGCGTCTTGCCGTTTTCGAGGTGACGGGTGACGTTTTCCAGCACCACGATGGTGTTGTCGACCACAAAGCCGGTGGAGACGATCAGCGCCATCAGCGAGAAATTGTTCAGACTGAAGCCCAGCAGATACATCACCCCGAAGGTACCCAGCAGGGTCAGCGGCACGCAGACGGTCGGCACCAGCGTGGCTTTGAGGTTTCGCAAAAACAGGAACACCACCAGGATCACCAGCACCGTGGCGATAAGCAGCGTCATCTCCACGTCATGCACCGAGTTGCGGATGGAGGTGGTCGTATCCATCAGGGTGCCCAGCTCGACGGCCCTGGGCAGCGCCGCCTGCAGTTCCGGCATCAGGCTGACGATGCGATCCACTACCTCGATGACATTGGCGCCCGGCTGCTTGGTGATGTTGACCAGCACGGCCGGCTGGCCGTTGAAGGTGCCGAGATTGCGGACATTCTCGACCCCGTCCACCACTTCGGCCACATCCTGCAGCCGTACAGCCGAGCCGTTGCGATAGGCAATGATCAGCGTCTTGTATTCGCTGGCCGCGCTGGCGACGTCGTTGGCATAGAGCTGGAAGGCCTGGTCGCCCTGCTGGATATCGCCCTTGGGGGTGTTGGCGTTGGCGGCCGAGATGGCGGCGCGCACATCCGCCAGTCCAATGCCATATTTGAACAAAGCGCGCGGGTTCAGCTCAATGCGGATCGCCGGCAGGGAGGCACCGTTGAGCGAGACATCGCCAACGCCGGAAATCTGCGACAGCTTCTGCTGGATGATGTTGGACGCCTGGTCATAGATCTGGCCCGGCGACAGCGTCCTGGACGTCATCGCCAGAATAAGAATCGGAAAATCCGCCGGATTGAACCTGCGATACGTCGGATTGGACCTGAGCGCCGCCGGCAGATCGGCGCGCGCCGCATTGATCGCCGCCTGCACCTCACGCGCCGCGCCGTTGATGTCGCGCTTGATGTCGAACTGCAGCACGATCTGGGTGGAATTGACGTTGCTGCGCGACGTCATCTCGTCCACGCCCGCAATACTGCCCAGATGGCGCTCCAGCGGCGTAGCAACGCTGGACGCCATGATTTCCGGGCTGGCGCCCGGCATCGAGGCATTCACCACGATGGTGGGAATGTCGATGTTGGGGAATGGCGAAACCGGCAACAGCGTATAGGCCACCGTCCCCGCCATGCCGAGGCCCAGCGCCAGAAGCGTGGTGGCAATGCGGCGGCGGATGAAGAGCGATGCGATATTCATTCGGCGGGCTCCGGAGCCTCTTGCCCGCTACGCGGCGCTTCACCGCTGCGCGAGCGGCGGCGGCGCGCGCGCCAGGACCGGAAGTCGCCGCCCAGCTTGTCGAAATAGATATAGATGACCGGGGTGGTGAACAGGGTCAGCAGCTGGCTGACCAGCAGCCCGCCCACGATCGAAATGCCCAGCGGATGGCGTAGTTCCGAGCCCATGCCTGTGCCCAGCATCAGCGGCAGGGCGCCAAACAGCGCCGCCACCGTGGTCATCAGGATGGGGCGGAAGCGCAGCAGGGCGGCCTGGTGGATCGCCTCGGTGGGCAACTTGCCTTCGTTGCGTTCCGCATCCAGCGCGAAGTCGATCATCATGATGGCATTCTTTTTGACGATACCGATCAACAGGATGATGCCGATGATGGAGACGATGTTGAGGTCATGGCCCGAAATCATCAGCGCCAGCAGCGCGCCAACGCCCGCCGACGGCAAAGTCGACAGGATGGTGATGGGATGGATGAAGCTCTCATACAGCACGCCCAGCACGATATAGACGGTGATGATGGCGGCGAGGATCAGCAGGATCTGGTTGCCCAGCGCCGCCTGGAAGGCCAGCGCCGAACCCTGGAACTGGGTGGTGACGCCCGGCGGCACGCCCATCTCCGCCTGGGCCTCCCGGATCGCATCCACCGCCGCGCCCAGCGAATAGCCCGGCGCCACATCGAACGAGAAGGTCGCGGACGGAAACTGCCCCAGATGGTCGATCTGCAACTGGCTGGTGCGCTGCTCGACGCGTGCGATAGCCGATAGCGGCACCTGCCCGCCGCCCGAGGTCGGCAAATAGATATCCTGCATCGACGCCACCGAATTGTGCAGTGTGGGATCGGCTTCCAGGATCACGCGATACTGGTTGGACTGGGTGAAAATGGTCGAGATGATGCGCTGGCCGAAACTGTCATACAGCGCATTGTCGATGGTCGCTGCCGTGACGCCAAAGCGCGCCGCGGTGTCGCGGTCCACCATCAGATAGGCCGACAGGCCCTTGTCCAGGAACGACGTGGAAGCGTTACGTATCTCCCGCACCGAGCGCAGCTTGGCCAGCAGGTCCGGCACGAAATCGTTCAGCGCGGCTTGCGTCGCCGCCTGCAGCACGAACTGGTACTGAGCGCGCGAAACCACCGAATCGGTCGTCAGGTCCTGCACCGCCTGCAAATAGAAGGTGATGCCCGGCACGCTTTGGGCTTGCTGGCCCAGCCGCTCGATCACCGCCTGCACACCGTCGCGGTCATGCTTGGGTTTGAGGTTGATCAGGATGCGGCCGCTGTTGAGGGTGTGGTTGCTGCCGTCCACCCCGATGAAGGAGGACAGGCTGGCGACATCGGGATCCTTCAGGAACCGCTCGGCAAGCTGGCGCTGGCGGGTGGCCATGGCGTCGAAGCTCACCGTGGGGCCGGCCTCGGTGATCGCCTGGATGAAGCCGGTGTCCTGCACCGGAAAGAATCCCTTGGGAATGGCGATATAGAGCACGACGGTCAGCACCAGGGTCGCCAGGGCCGACAGCAAGGTCAGGCGCTGATGCTTCAGGACCCAGATCAGCAGCCGGTCATACTCGGCCACCATGCGGTCATAGTAATATTCGGTGCGGCGCTGGAAACTGTTCTCGCGCTTTTCCTCGGCGGAATGGTTGCGCAGCAGCTTGGCGCAGAGCATCGGCACCAAAGTCAGCGACACCACAGCCGAAATCAGGATGGTGATGGCCAGCGTCACCGCGAATTCGCGGAACAGGCGGCCTACAACTTCCTGCATGAACAGGAGCGGGATCAGCACGGCGATCAGCGAGACGGTCAGCGACACGATGGTGAAGCCGATCTCGCCCGCGCCCTTCATGGCGGCGTTGTAGGGCGTCTCGCCCTTTTCGATATAGCGGGTGATGTTCTCGATCATCACGATGGCGTCGTCGACCACGAAACCGGCGGAAATGGTCAGCGCCATCAGCGACAGGTTG
>JBEENS010000030.1:0-32068 GCA_041192105.1 Pseudomonadota bacterium
TCGGGATTCATGTCGAAACCCAGGCCTGGCTTGTCCTGGATGTGGAAATAGCCATCCTTCCAGAACGGCCCTTCATGCGTGACCAGGGTCGGCCACCAGTCCACCCACTTGGCCAGTTCATGGACGCGGAAGTTACGCACCGAGGCACAGGCATGCGCCGAAGCCGCGGTGCCGATCGGGCTGGCGGGATTGTGCGCCGCCGTCCAGATGCCATACAGGTCGGCCAGATCGGCGATGCGCTTGGCCTCGAACAACCCGCCCGATTTGGGAATGTCGATATGCACGCCCGCCGTCGCCTGGCGCAGGATGATCTGGGAGAACTGGTGGAAGCCGTAAAGATTTTCCCCGGTGCAGATCGGCGTGTTGGTGGCCTTCGCCACCCGCTCAAGGGTTTCGGGATTTTCCGGCGGCGTCGGGTCTTCCACGAACATCGGATTGGTGTGCTCGATGGCGTTGCACAGCTTGATCACGTCGTTGACGGAATATTTCCAGTGACACTCCATGGCGAAGTCGGTGTCGCCCAGCGCCTTGCGGATACGTTCCATGCGGTCAGTGATGCGCCGGATGTCCAGATTGGTGAGCTGGTTGGTGTAGGGATCGTGGCCCGGCTCGGAATAGGTAGGGTCGGAGCTGCGCGGCACCGCGTCGCCCTGCACCTTGAAGGCGGTGAAGCCATAGGGATTGTTGGCCTTGGCTTCCGCAACCTGGTCACCCCAGGATTGCGCGTCTTCGGGACGGCGCTCCGGCGCCTGCAGTGTGCGATAGAAGCGCACCTTGTCGCGGAAGCGTCCGCCGAGCAGATTGCAGACCGGGGTCTGCAACAGACGCCCCGCCAGATCCCACAACGCGATCTCGATGCCCGAGGCCGCATGCATGGTGAGGCCGCCGGTGGCGCCATAGCCGCCATTGAGGAACAGCATCTTGGTGTAAAGCTTGACCACATTCAGCGGATCTTCGCCGATCAGCTGGGCCTTGAAGCGGTTGAGGGTGATGTCCTTGACGCCGGGACCCCAATAGCCCTCGCCGATGCCGAACACGCCGGCATCGGTTTCGATCTTGATCAGGTTCCAGTCCCAGGTGCCGCGGATGACCATCACCTTGACGTCGGTGATCTTGACCTTCTTGGCCAGATATTGCGCCTTGGCCTGATAGGGCAGCGCGAAACAGGAGGCGGCGCCCAGCACCAGCAGTTTGCGGCGATCCAAAGTCATGAGATGCTCCCCCAACGTGTTTTAATTGCGCGAGAGATTGCAGCGACCCACCAGAGGCGTCAACGTCGCCGCGCTGCATACAGATTATAGATAAAGTTGGGAGGCGTTATGAGCAGATGCAGCATCGCGGTGGCCGCGCTTTTGGGCGCTTGCTTGCAGGTGGCCCCCGCACAAGGCGCGCAGACGCTATGGACCTTCGACAACCTGTCCCGGATCGGGGGCCTGGCGCCGAAGGTGGAGGGGTATCCGCAGCTGGTGGACGGCCCGGCGGGCAAGGCCGTGCAGTTCAACGGCAAGGATGACGCCCTGTTCTTTGAGGACCGCCCGCTGGTGGGCGCGAAGACTTTCACCATCGAGGCGATCATCCGCCCCGAAGGCGGCGATTTTGAACAGCGCTGGATGCATATCGTCGAAACCGACCCGGTCACGGGGCTGGATTCCCTGCCCGCCGGCACCAGCGATCCCAATCCCCGCTTCATGTTCGAAGTGCGGGTGAAAGACGGCAGTTGGTATCTGGATGCCTTCGTCAACAGCAAGGCCGGCAGCAAGGCGCTGATCTTTCCCGACAAACTTCATCCGATCGGGCGCTGGTATGCGGTGGCGCAGAGTTATGACGGCAAGACCTACCGCATGTATGTCGATGGCGTGCTGGAAGGCGAAGCCGATGTCGCATTCACCCCCCACGGTCCCGGTCACACAATGATCGGTGTGCGCATCAACCATGTGAATTACTTCAAAGGCTCGGTGGCGCAGGCGCGCTTCACCGATGCCGCGCTGGCGCAGAACCAGCTGCTGAAAATCCCGAAATAATTTACGTCTTGCCGCTGAGACGGGCGCCCCAGTCCAGCAGTCCCGGAAACCGTGCAATGAGCACGCGACACACGTCGCGGGTGTCGCTGCGCATCGCCAAATGGGCGAATAGCGACGCGGCATGAATTCGGGTTGCAAACCGCCGGTGCCAGGCGCCGGCATATTCATCTTCCCGGCCCGCAATCAGCAGCCGCGACAGCAGGGCGCCGGCCTGGATCGCCATGCTGATGCCTTCGGCGATGATAGGATGCGCCTCGCCCGCGCTGTTGCCGACAAAAAACACGCCATCGGCATGACGCGAACGGATGCCGGGATGGATCGGACCGGTGGAGAGGAAATTCCCCTCCAGCGCGGCACCGCCCAGCGCCTTGTCCACGCCCGCCGTGGTGGCGCGGATATGGGCCAGCACCGCCTCGGCCGCCTTGCCGCCATGACGCTGCCGCGCCTGCGCCAGCGCGTCACGCCGGATGCAGCAGGACAGTGACAGGCGCGCTGCATCGCTCTGCACCATGCCGCCATAGCCGCCCGGAAAGGCCAACAGCGGCATCAGGCCTAGTGGCAGCGCGCCGCCAATGAAATGCGCCTTGAAGGCGAACAGGTCGGATGGCACATCGCCACCATCCGGCACCGCGAAAATGCCCCTGGCGTTCCAGGAACCGCAGGCGGCGATGATGTTGCGCGCTTGTAACTCGCGCCCATCCTGCAGCGCGCAAACGGATGCCGCGCCCTCGCGCCGCAATCCCACGACGTCGGCGGGCTGGAACAGCTGCGCCCCTGCCCGCACCGCCGCATCACGCAGCAATGTATCGAGATGCTCGCGCCCCAATGCCCGACCCCACAGCCCCTCACGGGGTGAAGCCAGCTGGGTATCGCCGGCATAGAGGCCGACCCGCGTCACCGGCGGCCCGGTGGCAGCCAGAAATTCCTCCCCGATGCCGCAAGCCTGCAACACCGGCAGGCTGGTGGCCGAAATGAACTCCCCGCAAACTTTGCGGCGGGGAAATTCGCTTCTTTCCACCAGCGCGATTTTCCATCCCGCCTGCGCCAGCAGCCGCGCCGCCGCCGATCCGCCGGGCCCGGCGCCCACGACAACCGCGTCAAACATCGCGCTGCGCCCGGAAAACATGGCTGAAGGGCAAGGCGGCGGCTTCCGCCAGCCGCCAACCGCCGCCCTGCGGCCACAGACGCGACAGGTCCTGCCCCGCGAATCCCGCTTTCACACTGGCGACCGCGTCATGGCCGGTGACGTCATTGCAGCCCAGGACGCCCACCAGATGCGCCGCCAGCAGGGCAAAGCTGTTTCGACGCGGTTCGCAGGCGACAAAGCAAGAGGTACGCGCCACTATCGCGGTCAACAGACGCGACAGCGCTGCATCGTCAAAGTGATGCAGGAACAGATTGGCGGTGATGATGTCGGCATCCGGCATGGCCTCGAACACATCGCCAGCCTGCGTTTCGCAGCTCCACCCCAGCGCTTCAAACCCGGCGCGGGTTTCGCGCCCAACGATATCCTGCCGGTCGACGATCAGCACCTGCACGTTGGGCCAGTGTTTCGCCAGTCGCCTGGCGACGGACAGCATGAACCGCCCATCGCCACCACCAAGATCGGCCAATATGCGCGGCGGCGGACAGCGGGACAGCGCGCCCGCCATCAGCGCCTGCTGGCGCATGATGGCGTTGATCAGGACCAGATCGCGGCGCGAACGGATGGCGCGCGGATCGTCGGCGGGCAACAGGTCGAGCAGTTCCGGAACGAGGACCCGCAACTAGGCCCCCATGCGAAACATCATGGTTTCCGCCACCAGGCCCGGTCCAAAGGACATGGCGCAGCCCCGCGCCCCGGCGGAGCCTGTCCGCATCAACCGGTCCAGCACGAACATCACCGTGCCTGACGACATGTTGCCGTAATCGTTGAGAATACCGCGCGACGCCAGCAAGGCTTCCGGCGGCAGGGCAAAAGCCTGTTCCACCGCATCCAGCACCGTGCGCCCGCCCGGATGCACCGCCCACAGATCGATATCGTTGGCGCCGCCCAGAATGGCGTCACGCGATTCCGACAGCGCGGTGCGGATGGCGCCCGGCACTGCGCCGGACAAAACCATGTCGAAACCCTGCTGGCGGATATGCCAGCGGATCAACGCACTGGTATCGGGCACCAGCGCGGCGCGGAACGTGTCCATCCGCACGCCGACTGGATCAGCGCTGACCAGCGCGGCGGCGCAGCCATCGGCGAACAGCAGGAAGGATAGAATTTCCTCCAGATCGTCGGTCTCGTGCAGATGCAGGGTGCAAAGTTCCAGATTGACCGCCAGCACCCGCGCCTCCGGCTGGGAGCGCACAATGTGTCGCGCCAGCTTCAGGGCATTGATGGCGGCATAGCAGCCCATGAATCCCACCATGGTGCGCTCGACCGAAGGCGGCAGGCCGCAACGCTCGACCAGCGCCAGGTCGATGCCGGGGGCGGAAAAGCCGGTGCAGCTGGTGACGATAATGTGGGTGATGGCGGCGCGGTCTTCGCCCTGCAGCAGTTTCTCCACCGCGGCGACCGCCAGGTCGGGCGCCCAGGCTTCGAATTTGCGCATCCGCGCCGCGGTATCGGGAAAGGCACCCTTGGCGTAAAAGCCTTCCGCATCCACCGCAGACCCGCCCTTCGCCGGTTCCAGGAAAGAATAACGGTGCGTAATGCCGCTGCGCTCTGCCATGCGGTTGAACAAAGCCAGCTTGCGTTTGTCGTCCGCCAGCATTCCCCGGCCAAACGCCAGGAACGCGTCCTGCACGTCATGCGGTGGAATCGCCGTGGCGATGCGGTTGATATGGGCCTGGGTCATGGACGGTCTTTCGCGCAGGAACGCGCTACCCTAGCGCAGCGGACGGGTCTTTGCTCCCCCGTTCAGCCCCGGTTCAGGATCGCCGCTGCAGGATGGCGGCAAATGGGAGTGAAACAGATGATGCGCGTTTCCGGCCTGATCGTGGGATTTTTTTTGACCGCCAGTGCGGCGCAGGCGAATGACCTGCCGCCCGGCCCGATGCACGACACAGTCTCCAAGGCCTGCAGCCAGTGCCACAGCGCCGAGGTCGTCAGCTCGCAGCGCAAGACCCGCGCCGCCTGGGCCGATACCGTCAACCAGATGATGGCCAACGGCGCCACGGTCAGCGATACCGAATTCGACAAGGTGGTCGACTATCTGGCCAAGAATTTCCCGGCAAAATAGCTACCAGAGCTTCACACGCTGTTCGGGCGGCAGGTAGTACTTGTCGCCCGGCTTGACGTCGAAGGCCGCGTACCATTCGCCCTGGTTGCGGGTGGGACCGATGACGCGGAATTCCGCCACCGTATGCACATTGGAGAGTGTCGCGGTGCGCAACATGCTCTCGCGCATCTTGGTCCGCCACACTTGGCCGAAGGACAGATACAGGCGCTGGTCGCCCGTATAACCATCGATTACCGGCGCGGGCCTGCCGTTGAGCGACAGGTGATAGGCCTTCAGCGCGA
The DNA here is from genome assembly GCA_041192105.1 of Pseudomonadota bacterium. Classification (GTDB taxonomy): domain Bacteria; phylum Pseudomonadota; class Alphaproteobacteria; order Micropepsales; family Micropepsaceae; genus Rhizomicrobium. Next base: position 5,515 of record JBEENS010000030.1, read on the forward strand.
TCGCCAGCCCGGCATTGTCGGCGATATTCTCGCCCAGCGTGTTCTTGCCGATCACATGCAGGCCCGGCAGCGGCTCATAAGCGTCATACTGCTTCACCAGTGCGGCGGTGCGGGCGTCGAAATTGGCCCGGTCCTCCTTGGTCCACCAGTCCTGGAACACACCTTTGGCGTCGTACTTGCTGCCCTGGTCGTCGAAGCCATGGCTGATCTCATGGCCGATCACCGCGCCGATGGCGCCGTAATTCACCGCATCGTCGGCGTTGGCGTCGAAGAAGGGCGCCTGCAGGATGCCGGCGGGAAACACGATCTCGTTGAGGGACGGATTGTAATAGGCATTGATGGTGGACGGCGTCATGCCCCATTCCAGCCGGTCGACGGGCTGGTTGATGCGGGCGACGTCGCGGTTCCATTCGTATATCGCGGCGCGCTGGACATTGCCGATCAAATCGCCGCGCACGATTTGCAAATCTGAATAGTCGCGCCATTTGGTGGGATAGCCGATCTTGGGCGTAAAGCTGCGGTTCTTCTCCTGCGCCTTGGCGCGGGTGGCCGGACCCATCCAGTCCAGCTTTTGCAGATTCAGGTCAAAGGCCTTGATCAGGTTGGCGACCAGGATATCCATCTTGGCCTTGGAATCGGGCGGGAAGTAGCGCGCCACATACAGCTTGCCCAGCGCCTCGCCCATGCTGGTGTCGAGCAGGCGGGTGCCCCGCGTCTTGCGGTCCATCTGCGCCGTGCGCCCGCTGAGCTCTGTACCGTAGAAAGAGAAGACCAGATCGTCGAAGCGCTTGGGCAGATAGGCGGCGAAGGCGCGCAGGTAATGCACCGTCAGGTAATCGCGCCAGGTGCTGACCGGCGTGGCGGCGAATATCCTGGCCAGCGGGCCGAAGGCGGTGTTTTCCGCCACGATCACATAGCGCTCATGGCCCTGCGGGGTTTTGAAGGGAATGCTGGTTTCAGCCAGGAAGGCGTCCCAAGGAAATTCGGGCGCCAGCGTCTTGAGGTTGGAAACCGGCATGGGATTGTAGGTCTTGTCGGCGTCACGGCGGTCGGCGCGGGTCCAGGACACCAGAGCGATTTCGGTCTCCAGCGCCAGCACGCGGTCGGCGCGCGCCTGCGCATCGGGAAGGCCCGCCAAGGTCATCATGTCGGCGAGATACTTGCGGTAAGCCTCGCGGGTTTTGACGATGGCCGCGTCGCTGGACAGGTAATAGTCGCGCTCGGGCATGCCCAGGCCCGACTGGCTGAGATTGACCGAATAATTGTCCGGATTCTTGTCGTCGATGCCCATCCCGATGCCATAGATGCTCTGGGTCGAAAGCTTGATCGAGCCCATGGCGCTGGCCACCTGGGCGTGGGTCTGCAGGCCCGCCAGATAATCGAGGTCTTTGCGCACCGGCTGCAGGCCCTTGGCCTCGATGGCGGCGGTGTCCACGAAACTGGCATAGCCATCGCGCAGCTTGCGCTCTTCCGCCGACAGCGTCCGCTTCTTGCTCAGTTCGTCCACGATGATCTGGAGCCGCTGTTCGCTGAGGATCTGCAAATCCTGAAAGGAACCGGCGCTGGCGCGGTCGGCGGGAATCTGCGCTGTGCGCAACCAGCCGCCATTGACGTGCTGGAAGAAGTTATCGCCCGGCTTGACGCTCTTATCGAGCGAAGAAAGATCCACGCCCCACTTGCCCAGCTTGGCGCTTTGGGCCAGGGCCGAAGACGCGGCCAGCACGCCGCACAGAAGAACCAGAGCCGGAAGACGGGACATGAGGGGATCTCCGAAAGAAGAAGGGAAAGTCTAAGGGGGCGATTGCGGCATTTCCACGATGACGCCGGGTGCAACCTGGCTGCCGTCGGGCTGGTGGCTCAGTGCCACGCTGAGGGTCGCGCCGGGCACCAGCAGGCTCTTGTCGCCCAAGGTCAGGGTCGAGACAGGCGTTCCGGGCAGGACTTCGATGGCGGCGTCGGCGCTGCAGGCCAGCGCGCTGGCAAAGGCCGGCGGCACCGCTCGCCCCTCGCACACCGCGCGGTTGCGGGCGCCGGTCAGGGTGGCGCCCCGGTAATGCAAGGTGATGGTGCCGTCGAACAGGCCCTGCGGGTTTGTCGGCTTGACCTGGCTGACAACGCCGTTGACCAGCAAGCGGCCGCCATCCTCGAAGCGGCCTTCCCCGCTGCCGCGCAACCCCTCGCCATAGAGATAGACATTCTGGGCGCGCAGCCAGCCGCCCCGGCCCTCAGTCACCGCAGCGCCGGCATAGTCGCCGGGCTTGAGCACGCCGAAAAAGCTTTTCTGCTGCTGCACATATTGCGTCCCCGGCAGGACCGACACGGTGAGCGGGGTGCCGGGCGCCGCCGCGGCATTCGCCGCCAGCGGCTCCAGGGTCATGGTCTGGCCGTCGAACGCCGCCAGACGCGCCTTGATCCGCGTCACGCCCTGGGCGCCCGCTTCAAGGGCAAAAAACTGCGCCGCGGCGCATATCAGCACCGCGGCGCATGTCAGACGGTATCCAAAGCGAAGCGACAAAACGTTCCTCAGCGGCGCGGCTTCTGGAATTTGAGCATGAACTGGTTGGTCTTGCCGCGGATGTCGTTCTCGAACACCCGCTTGGTGCCATCGTCGGTGGCATAATGCAGGGCGCTGCCTTCCGCCACCAGCTTGAAGCCCGCCGCTTCGGCTTCCTTCACCACGGTGGATTTCTTGATGCGGTGCAGGGTTTCGGTGACGTCGTCGCCGGCGGTTTCGGCGGCGGCGTGATCCAGCACGATGTAATAGCCGCCCCGCTTGAGCGACTTGAAGATCGACTTGTTCACGTCGGTCACGTCCATCGCGTAGGACTTGTTGTGCATGTCGTGATAATTCAGCGAGGTCCACACCACATCCACCGGCTCGGGCGTAACGAACTGCGGCAGCGGCCCGTGGATGACGCCCAGATTCTTGTAGACCCGCTTGAGGTCGGCCATCTGGTTGTCCGGGTCCTTGCCCTGGCCCTTCAGGCGTTCGTCATACTGGGTGCCGAAATAGCCATAGACCCGGCCGCCCGGCTCCACCGCCTTGGCGAAGATGCGGGTGAAGTAGCCGCCGCCCGGCAGCAAATCGACCACGATCTTGCCGGGCGTGATGCCGCCAAATTCCAGCATCTCGGCCGGCTTGCGGTTTTCATCGCGCGCGGTATCGGCCGGCGGACGGGCGCTGTCGGCGACCGCTTCCTTCATCTTCGCGGTCGGCGCGGCGGTGACGATTGCCGCAGATGCCATCAGCGCGGCGGCGGCCAGAAACAGAGTTGCGTTTTTCATGATCCCACTCCCCAAGGTGATTGTTGCGCCAAGCCTAGCGCATTTTCGTCGGACCGCGCAGGGGCCGTGGGCGCCTTTGCGGGAAAGAATTTGCCCACTATGCGGGCACTTCGATGGGAAAACCGGGGGCGATCTTGGAGGCATGGATCACCAGCGAGCTTTTTACGCTGGCGACGTTCTTTTCCGCCGTCACGGTGTCGGTGATGAAGGACTGGAAGGCCGACAGGTCACGCGCCACGCATTTGAGGATGAAATCCACTTCCCCCGACAGCATGTGGCACTCGCGCACTTCCGGCCAGCAGCGCGTGCTTTCCTCGAAATGCTTGAGATCGCCGTCCTTCTGGCTGGACAGGCCGACAAAAACGAAACCGGTGACTTCGAAGCCCAGCGAGCGTCCATCGAGATCGGCGTGATAGCCCTTGATGAAACCGGCTTTCTCCAGCGCCCGGATGCGGCGCAGGCAGGGCGGCGCGGTGATCCTGGCGCGGCGCGACAGCTCCACATTGGTAATGCGCCCATCGGACTGCAATTCGCTGAGGATGCGCAGGTCGATGGCGTCCAGCTTGCGGGTGTCCACGAGGTATCCTGGCTGTCGGGAATGGCGGCGTCCTAAATAACGCACGCATTTGCCGCGCGCAATAATGTTTCTCGAATCTGCCATGCAACGGCAGAACAATGCGCCGGAAACCGGCCTCATAACCTTATGCACTGACTTGGCTTTTTGCCTGACTTGACCAAAAGCCCCGCCATAACGATATGACATGGGTAGACCCGCGAAACCCGCAAAGCACGACATGACCGCCAACTCCGCCAAACACGACCCAAAGCATTCGAAAGTCATCATCCTGGGCAGCGGCCCCGCCGGCTGCACCGCCGCCATCTATGCGGCGCGCGCCATGCTGGCGCCGACCCTGATTGCCGGCATCCAGCCGGGCGGCCAGCTCACCATCACCACAGAGGTTGAGAATTATCCCGGCTTTGCCGAGGCCATTCAGGGTCCCTGGCTGATGGAGCAGATGCAGGAACAGGCACGCGCGCTGGGGACCAATTTCGTCAGCGACACCATCGCCAAGGTCGACCTGTCGCGCCGCCCCTTCACGCTGCTGGGCGACAGCGGCGACGTCTACACCACCGACACGCTGATCATCGCCACCGGCGCTAGCGCCAACTGGCTGGGCATGGAGAGCGAGAGCAAATACCAGGGCTTTGGCGTTTCGGCCTGCGCCACCTGCGACGGCTTTTTCTATCGCGGCAAGGATGTGGCGGTGGTCGGCGGCGGCAATACCGCGGTCGAGGAAGCCCTGTTCCTCACCAATTTCGCCGACAAGGTGACCCTGGTGCATCGCCGCGATTTCCTGCGCGCCGACAAGACCAACCAGGCCCGACTGAACGCCAACAAGAAGATCAACGTGCTGTATGACACCGAGATCGCCGAGGTGCTGGGTAGCGAAGAGCCCAAAGGTGTCACCGGCGTCAAGTTACGCAACACCGTCACCGGCTCGCTGCACGAGCAGGCGGTGCACGGCCTCTTCATCGCCATCGGCCATTCGCCCGCCACCCAGCTGTTCCACGGCCAGCTCGAGATGGACGACAGCGGCTATATCAAGACGGCGCCGGATTCGACGCATACCTCGGTCGCGGGAGTGTTCGCGGCAGGCGATGTGAAGGACAAGATTTTCCGCCAGGCGGTGACCGCCGCGGGCATGGGCTGCATGGCCGCGCTGGAAGCCGAACGTTTCCTGGCGGGATCGCATTCAGGTGAGTTGTCGCTCAGCGCCTAACGCTGAGAAGGGGGTCTTATGGACTGGGACAAGCTTCGCATCTTCCACGCCGTCGCATCGGCGGGCAGCTTCACCCATGCCGGGCAGACGCTGAGCCTGTCGCAATCGGCGGTCAGCCGCCAGATCAGCGCCCTGGAAGAAGAGATTTCCACGCCGCTGTTCCAGCGCCACGCGCGCGGGTTGACCATGACCGACGAAGGCGAGCTGCTGTTCACGGCGGTGACCGACGTGCTGGGGCGGCTGGCGACGGCGGAAGAAGCGCTGAAAAACGTCCATGAAAACCCGCGCGGGGCGCTGAAGATCACCGCCAGCCACGGCATCGGCGCCTATTGGCTGCTGCCGCGCCTGGGCCAGTTCCTGGCGCAGTATCCCGAAGTGGAAGTCCATCTGGTGATGGACGACAAGGAGCTCGATCTCTCCCAGCGCGAGGCCGACCTCGCCATCCGCATGCGCGCCCCGGTCCAGGCCGACCTGATCCAGCGCAAGCTGTTCACCGTGCATTATCACATGTATGCGGCGAAGAGTTATCTCAAGGACCATCCCGCGCCCAGGTCGCTGGAGGAGATCACCGACCACAGCATCATCGTCTATGGCGAGACCGCCGTGCCGGAAATCCGCGACATCAACTGGCTGCTCGAGGCGTTCAAGAAAAACACCAAGCCGGGCGTTGCCGGCAAGATCATCCGCATCAACAACATCACCGGTATCCTGCAGGCCACCGAAGCGGGCCTGGGGATCGGCGTGGTGCCAGATTTCGTCGCCGCCGAGCATCCCAAGCTGGAGCGGGTGTTGCCCGAAGTGGCGGCGCCCGGCTTCGACGTGCATCTGGTCTATGCCGACGCCCTGCGCCAGTCCAAGCGGGTGGCGGCGTTCCGGGATTTCGCCGTCAAAAGTTCGAAAGACTGGCAGTATTAGCGGGCCTTGAAACCGGCCTGACCAGTATTATCTCTTCTGTGTCGCCTTCTCTCCCCCCTGAAGGCGGCAATGGCCTCGCTCTCCTCCCCCTTGAGCGCGGTTTAAAACTGGGCTGGAGCGCGGAAACGCTGCTCCAGCCCCTTTTCTTTGTCGCCAACCCGTCGCCCGATTCGTGTTAGACTAGGCGGATACTCACGGGGCTATTTCGGGGGAAATATTCATGTGCGAATGTAAGATTGGTCGTCGCGCTCTCGGCAAACTTCTGGCCGGCGCGGCGGGTGCCAGCCTGCTGCCGGGCGCCGCCAAAGCTGCCAATGTCACGGCGCTGGCCATCACCTGCATCGACTACCGGCTGGTGGACAACACCGTGGCGTTTTTTCACGCCAAGCATCTGACCAAGGATTACGACCAGGTCTCGCTGGCGGGCGCCTCGCTGGCTGCCGTGTCCAACAAGTTTCCGTCTTCCAACGCCGCCTTCTGGGATCATGTCGGCATCGCCAAGCGGCTGCATCACATCAAGAAGGTGATCGTGGTGGATCACCGCGACTGCGGCGCCTACAAGGTAGCGTTCGGCACGGCTTTCAAAGGCGAAGGCGCGGCGAAAACCAACCAGCACAAGGCGGTGATGCAGCAGGTCAAGGCGAAATTGGCCAAGACCCATCCCGATCTGACCGCCGAATTTTATCTGATGGCGCCGGACGGCAAGGCCGAACGGGTCGTCTAGAAGAAAAACCGCGTGCTGAACTGGACCTGGGTGTCGTCGCGGTTCGGCGATCCCAAACCGGCATTGGTATATTGCCCGCGCCGCGAATGCACCGCGATCACTTCGCCGGTCAGGCGCAGCCATTCGAAACGCGACCAGGAGACGGCGACGGTGAAGGCATCGCCGTCTTCCGACCAGATGGTATTGGTGGCCCGCGGCCGGCGGGTGGCGAACAGATCTTCGCGCAGGCTGAAGCGCCAGTCATCCAGGTCGTAATTGGCCAGCAAGAAAGCGGACTGGAATTTGGTTTCGGCATAGAAGGTCGGCCCCGCCACCACCGTCTGGCCGCGCATCGCCTGGGCGATCAGCTTCACCGGCCCGATGTCGGTGCGACCGCCAGCGCTCCAGAACCGGGTACCCCAGGATGTGTCGCGTGCGGTCTTGGCGTAGGGATCGGCTTGATTGTCATAGCGGATGACGGAAAGCTTGCCGACGCCCGGTACCTGAAAGGTGGCGCCGGCATACCAGCCCGGACTTCCGTCGATCTCATCGAACATGCCGGTACGCCCATAGGGGGGCTGAAACCTCAGCCGCCTTGCAGACTCCGGCAGGCGGACACGCTCGAACAGGCCCATGGGCCGGTCGCCGAACGCCCAGCCCCGGTCGGCCATCAGGATACCGGCTTCGTCATTGCAACAGATAACGGCGGCGATCAGAGACAGGGTGCCGACGTCATTTTTCCAGCGCATGATGGCCTCGCTGCCGATGCTGCGCAGCTCGTCGCCGATCCAGCTGTTGATGGCCGAAGGCGTCAATGTATAGGGGCTGGCCCAGCCCAGATCGTCATTCTCCAGGCTGATGGTGGGAAAGAAGGCGCCGCTTTTCACCGACCAGGATACCGCGCCCTCGCTTGCGGGCGTGTAGAGCAGATAGGCCTCCAGCGCGTCCACCACGCCGGGCGTCAGCGGTTCGGCGCGCAGCACGGCCACCGCGTCCCATTCCTCGCTGATCGCCCAGTCGGCCTGCACCACTGCCTCGGCGAAGCGCAGATGGGTGCCGCCATTCCCGTAACGGAATTTTCCCAACCCGCCCTTCAGCCAACTGGTCGGGCCGGCGGCGGCCACACTGCGCAAGTCGCCATAGCCGGTGATCGTGAGATCGTCGGAGATATCCAGAGCCTGTGCGCCTGACGCCGAAACGGCGAAAAACGCGGCCGCGAGCAGCGGGGCAATGCGCATTCCCCCAGCTTGCGCCAACAGGCTTAATTCCGCGTTTATGATGCCAGCGGCAACAAACCTTAAGAGACTGAAAGTTTACGTACTTTCAACCGCTTGGGCTCAAGTCAGGCTGTTGCAGAAGGTCTGGATGCGCTTGCAGGCCTCTTCCAGCGCCTTGTTCGAGGTGGCGTAGGAGATGCGGAAGAAGGGCGACATGCCAAACGCCGCGCCATGCACCACCGCCACGCCGGTGGCTTCCAGCAGTTCGCCTGCAAAAGCCTCGTCGCTGTCGATCACCTTGCCGCCCGGCGTCTTCTTGCCGATCAGCTTGCGGATCGACGGATAGACATAAAACGCCCCTTCCGGCTTGGGGCATTCGATGCCGTTGGTCTGGTTGAGCATCGAGACCACCAGATTGCGGCGCGCTTCGAAGATTTTCTGGAATTCCGGAATGAAATCCTGGGTGCCGTTCAAGGCTTCCACCGCGGCCCATTGCGAGATGGAGGCGGCGTTGGTGGCCGACTGGCTCTGCAGCTTGGCCATCGCCTTGATGAGGTCTTCGGGCCCGGCGCAATAGCCGATGCGCCAGCCGGTCATGGCATAGGCCTTGGAGACGCCATTCATGGTCAGGGTGCGGTCATACAGGCCGGGCTCGACTTCCAGCACGGTGGTGAACTTGAAGCCGCCATAGACCAGATGCTCGTACATGTCGTCGGTCAGCACCCAGACGTGGCTATGCTTCATCAGGACATCGGTCAGCGCATTGAGCTGCTCGCGCGTGTAGCAGGCGCCGGTGGGATTGGAGGGCTGGTTGAAGATCAGCCATTTGGTCTTGGGCGTGATCGCCTTTTCCAGCGCCTCGGGCGTCAGGCGGAAGCCGTTTTCCAGCGCGCACTCGACAATCACCGGCTTGCCGCCGCCCAGCAGCACGATGTCGGGATAGCTGACCCAGTAGGGTGCCGGCACGATCACTTCGTCGCCCGGATTGATGGTCGCCATCAACGCGTTGAACAGGATAGTCTTGCCGCCCGGCGAGACGAAGGTCTGGGACGGCTTGTAGTCGAGATTGTTCTCGCGCTTGAACTTGGCGGCGATGGCGGCGCGCAGTTCGGGAATGCCCTCGACGGCGGTGTATTTGGTCTGGCCGTCGTTGATGGCCTTGATCGCCGCGTCCTTGATGTTCTGCGGCGTGTCAAAATCCGGCTCGCCCGCGCCCAGCCCGATCACGTCACGGCCCGCCGCCTTCAGCTCGCGCGCCTTGGTGGTCACCGCGATGGTGGGCGAGGGCTTGATGCGGCCCAATGAGGCGGCCAGAAAATCCTTGGGAAGCGGCATGGGACGGGCTTTCGAAAATGCTCGCGGTGGATAACAACGCGAGGGCCTCGGGGCAAGAAGGTCCAAGGAAATCCGGCATTTTCCCTGTGAACCCCTGTCCTGATGCCGCCAAAAGCGCCAAAAGCGAGGCCTTCGAACATGCTAGGATTTCGCGGAAGACATAACGAGTCGCGGCCCATGCGCCCCGCCACCCTGTTTCTGGCTTTTGCCTTGGCTCCTTTAATTCTTGGGGTCACCGCCTGTTCCAAGCCCAAGCCGCCGGTCGGCAAATGGGAAGGCGGCACCGAGCGCGGCGGCACCCTAGTGGTGGCGCGGGTGGAAATTCTGCCCAGCGGCTTGGTGCGGGTGATGGCGCCCGACATCACCAATGCCTTCGGCACCCCCGAGCAGGTCGGCCATGTGCGCGACCGCCTCGCCTCCGACTTGGTCAATGGCTGGAGCGACATCACACCGCGCGAATTCGATTTCGACGGCAAGACCTTCCGCAAGCCCGGCGGGATCGCGCCGCAGATGGTGTGGGACAAGGAGTCGGGCCAGATGATCCTGCAGCTCTATATTGGCGCCAACAAGGCGCTGCCGGTACCGCTGCGCCCGGTGGCCGAGTTTCATGACAGCCCCTGGGCATCAGGCTGACGCACCGGCAGAAAACGTCGCGTTGACAATCTGTCCGTAAAACCCGAGCCTCCCTCAAAAGCAGGCAAAAGCCTGCATCGTCTGGGCTGGAAAAAACGGGTGTTCTGAATGTCGAAAATCTCCAATCTGCTGGTTGCGGCTTCCTTTGCCTCGCTGCTCTGCGCCGGCGCCGTCCTGGCCCAGACAACCGCGGCGCCCTGGTCCGTCGAGGACGCCACCATCGCCGACATCCGGGCAACGCCGGCGGCGCTGGCCATTTTCCAGAAACACTTCCCCGAACTGGCCGCCGACGCGCGCCTGAACGCGGCCGGCGAACGCACCCTGGGCGAAATCCGCCAGATGGCGCCGGCCGTCCTCACCCGCGCCAAGCTCGAGGCGATGGATGCCGACCTGAAGGCCCTGCCGCCGCGCATGATCGCCGCCGCGCCGCTGCCGCCCGCCGTCAATGAATGGATCACCTGGGGCTATGACCAGGAACGTTCGGGCTGGAACCGCGCCGAAACCACCCTGACCAAATCCAATGTGAAGGGCCTGCGCCAGGCCTGGAGCGCCCAGCTGTCGGTGCCGACCAACCTGGACGTGCTGTCCACCGTCACCGCGCCGGTGATCGCCGCCGGTATCGCCATGCCGGGCGGCTCCAAGGATGTGATGTTCATCCTGGGCGCCAACGACATTCTCTATGCGCTCGACGCCAATAGCGGCGCGCAGCTGTGGCAGAAGAGCTATCCCAATCCGCACAAGCCGACCAAGCCCGCCACCTGGCTGTGCCCCAACACCCCCAACGCCACACCGACGATCGACAAGGCACGCGGCCTCATCTTCTTCATGGCCGGCGACGGCTTGTTGCGCGGCATCTCCCTGGCCGACGGCGCCGAGAAGATGAAGCCGGTGGAATTCATCGCGCCCTTCGGCCGCGCATGGAGCCTGAACCTGATCGACGGCATCGTCTATTCCACCAGCGGACGGGCCTGCGGCGAAGTGGTGGACAAGACCTCGCCCATGTATGACGCCGCCCGCTCCGGCCTGCGCCGGATGCCGGCCGGTCCGATGCTGGACGCATCCGCCGTGCAGGCCGCCGACACGCGCGACCTCACCAATCCGAAAGTGACGCGCTTCTATACCAGCGGCGCGCGCCCTGCTGCTCCCTGGGGCCGCGGCGGCCTGGCCAAGGGTCCGGGAAACAGCGTGATCTTTGAAACCAGCAACGGTCGCTATGATCCCGCCGCCGGCGATTTCAGCGAAAGCATCCTGAAGCTGGCGCCGCAGGCGACGCGGTTGATGGACAGCTTCACCCCCACCAATTACGCGCACAACCTGGCCAAGGACCTTTCTGGTTCGGCCTCGCCGGTGGTGTTCAATTTCGCCGGCAAGACGCTGATCGCCTATTCGCAGAAGGAAAGCGTGCTGCGCATTCTCGATGCCAACGCGTTGGGCGGCGACAATCACATGACGCCGCTCTGGGCCTCGCCGCGCCTGGGCAATGACGCCGAGACCGGCACCGATCCGGGCCGCGGCGTGTGGGGCGCGATCACGACCTATGAAAATCCGCAGGGTCGCCGCTTCCTCTACATTCCGATGCTGGGCGAACCCTCGACCCAGTCGCCGGTCTTCCCGATGAGCAACGGCCCGAGGCCCAACGGAAGCGTGCTGGCGTTCGAAATGAAGAACGATAATGGCAAGATCAGCGCCGTGCCGCTCTGGACCTCCGACGACATGGTCATGCCCGACCCGCCGGTTGTGGCGAACGGCGTGGTCTATGCGCTGGCCAGCGCCGGCCAGGCGATGCAGAACTTCGCCAGGCAGGGCGATCCGCGCATGCCCACCACGGTGAGCAACACGCTGCGCTCCACCCCGGTGTCAAGCATGGTGCTCTATGCCTATGACGCGGAGACCGGCAAGCGGCTGTGGACCAGCGGCAAGACGATGACCGACTGGGTGCATTTCAGCGAGCCGGTGGTGGCGCTGGGCAAGGTGTTCGTGGTAACTCACGATGCGCGTGTCATCGCGTTCGGGCTTCGCAAGTAGCCAGCCGCGTATTTTCAGGCCTGAAAATCCCGCGGGCAAAACCCGCGGGTTTTTTCTTGCCCGCGCCGGCAAATCGCGTATCCGACCCGCGCGCACCATCTGTCCCGAAATGGCAGGTTGAAATTCTGTCACATAAAATTGTTTCGCCGGGCCCGAGCAGACGGACCTTTGGCGACATTCCGTTACAATTTTGCAAGGTACTTCCCTTCCCGTCCGCCCCGCGCGGGAGGAAGCTTGGCATTGGCTCATGTCCCTCCGGTGCTCCACCTTACGGATACAGCCACTCTAAAGGACGGCCGGACCGGCTTTGGTGCCCCCCACGTAAAGCCATCAGTCCGGCCGTTCATTTTCCCCCTCCCCCAACCCGGCTATTTCCCTGCATCCAATCGGCCTATTGTCGGCATCCTCAAGGCGGGCATTAGGGTCGCAGGGCCTTGTCTGAGGCCGCTGGCACGCCACATTTGCGGGATAGGGCCAGAGCGGGTATCAGGGCCTTAACACCTGTTTGATATTTTCGGCGGCGGGGCCGTCCCATTTTAGGCAAAGAGAGTTCAATGAAGTCCTTGTTTCACGGCGCCCTTCTGCGTGGCGTAAGCGCCAGCGTCCTGGTCGTCAGCCTAGCCGCCTGTACTGCCAACCCCACCCCGCTGGACCGCCCGGGCGACCTGCCCCAGACCTTTACCGCCCCCATGGACAAGGCCGCGCCGGTCTGGCCGCAAGCCGACTGGTGGACGAAATACAACACCGACGAGCTGGCGCCGCTGCAGGAAACCGCGCAGCGCGAGAACCTGGACATCGCCATGGCGGGCGCGCGCGTGCTGCAGGCCGAAGCCAATGACGGCGTCGCCCTCTCAGCCCTGTTTCCGACCCTGGACGCCAATATCGGCGGCACACGCAGCGGCAGCAATTCCGGCATTCCTCGCGCCAGCAACCGCTTCAATGCCGGCCTCACCGCCAGCTACCAGCAGAGTTTCTTCGGCGGCGAATATCACAGCCTGCGCGCCGCGCGCGAAAACCTGCGCGCCCAGCGCTATGCCGCCGCGGTAACGGGAATCTCGATCTCCGCCTCGGTGGCCGACCAGTATTTCAGCATCCTGTCGCTGCGCGAGCGCATCGCCATCAACAAAGAAAATGTCGCCGCCGCGCGGCGCATCCTGACCATTACCCAGGCCAAGGTCTCGAGCGGCGTCTCGTCCAACCTCGATCTGGCTGAGCAGCAGGCCATCGTGGCGCAGCAGGAATCGCGCCTGCCCGGCCTGATCGCGCTCGAACGCGAAGGACGTTATGCCCTGGCCATCCTGCTGGGCCGTCCGCCGGAAAATTATGACATCAAGGCACAGAATCTCGACGGCATCACCGGGCCGGCGGTGCAGCCGGGCCTGCCGTCCGAACTGCTGCTGCGCAATCCTTCCGTGGCCCAGGCCGAAGCCGCGCTTTATGCCGCCCATGCCAATGTGGACGCGGCGCGCGCCGCTTATTTCCCTTCGCTTGGCCTGACCGGCAGCGCCGGCTATGGCCCGGTGGCGGCGCTGTCCAACCTGTTCAATCCGGCGACCTTCGCCTGGAGCATCGGCGCCAGCGTGTTCCAGACCATCTTCGATGGTGGCCGCATCCATGCGCGGAATGACTTTGCCATGGCGCAGCAGCAGGAACTGATCGCCAATTACCGCAAGACCGTGTTCACCGCCTTCCAGGATGTGGAAGCCGCGCTGGGCCAAGCACAGGCCACCGCCGACCAGCTGGGTTTTGTCGAGATCCAGACACGGGCCAGCGCCGAAGCCTTCCGCATTTCCGAACTCCAGTATCGCGAAGGCACCATCGACATTCTCTCGCTGCTCAACGCGCAGCAGTTTCTGTTTACCGCCCAGGACTCGCTGGTGCAGGTCAAGCTCGGGCGGCTGCGGGCCAGCCTGTCGCTCTACAATGCGCTGGGCGGCGGCTGGGACCAGAAGACATCCGACGCGACCTACAAGAACCAGCTCGACTGGTGGCCACTGTAAGCGCCGCGAGAACCCAAATGAAAAGGGCGCCCTCGTGGCGCCCTTTTTCTTTATATAGCGACAGTTGTGTCGCGTCTCATGCTTCGACAAGCTCAGCATGAGGAATTCAGGCTATTTCCTCACCCTGAGCTTGTCGAAGGGTGAGCAGCAATCTCTTTGCTCTACCGGAGATTCCCCGCTGTTGCCTTGGGCAAATATGGCTCTTCGAGATATTTGATCTCGTCCGCCGTCAGCTTGATTTCGGTCGCCGCGATGGCGTCTTCCAGATGCTGCATCTTCGAAGCGCCGACGATGGGCGCGGTGACGCCCTTGTGCAGCAGCCAGGCGGTGGCGATCTGCGCATTGCTGCGGCCGTGCTTCTTGCCGGTCTCTTCCACCCGGCGCAGGGTTTCGACATCGGCTTCGCCGAAGGGCATGTCGAGGATATTGTCGCTCTGGGCGCGGGTGCTGTGCTTGTCCAGCGCGCCGGCCGCCTTGCGGCCCAGGAAGCCACGGCACAGCGGGCTCCAGGGGATCACGCCGATGCCCTGGTCGTGGCACAAAGGCAGCATGTCGCGCTCTTCCTCCCGGTAAACCAGATTGTAGAAATTCTGCATCGACACGAAGCGCGTCAGGCCCATCTTGTCGGCAGTGGCGAGGAATTTCCCGAACTGCCAGGCATGCATCGAGGACGCGCCGATATAGCGCGCCTTGCCCGCTTTGACGACATCGTGCAGCGCCTGGACGGTTTCCTCGACCGGCGTGTCGTTGTCGAAGCGGTGGATCTGGTAGAGATCAACATAGTCCATGCCCAGCCGGCGCAGCGAGTCGTCGATGGCGTGCAGGATGTGCTTGCGCGACAGGCCGCCATGCTTTCCGTCCACCGGGAAGTACACCTTGGTCGCGAGACAATAGGATTCGCGCTGGCCGCCGAAATCCTTCAGCGCCCGGCCGACCACTTCCTCGGAGGCGCCCTGCGAATAAATGTCGGCGGTGTCGAAGAAATTGATCCCGGCTTCCAGGGCGCGCTGGATGAAAGGCCGGCTGGCGGCTTCGTCCAGCACCCAGTCGCGCCAGCTGGGCGCGCCATAGGTCATGGTGCCCAGACAAATGGGCGAGACTTTCAGTCCGGTCTGCCCCAGCCGCTTCCTGTCCATCACTAGTCCCTCAGAATTATCTGCGGGCATTATAGCGACAGCGCAGCGCGACCGGAACCCACCTCCCCTGCGCGTCAGCGCGCTATGCGCGCGGGACCAGCGAAGGCCGGAGGGGGCAACTAGAAGCCAAAGAGCGGACCGGCAATCTTCTGGATCAGGTTTTCGAACTTCAGCGGCGCGGTGGTGACGGCTAGGTTGATGCAATCGGCGCCGGGATCGGCGATGGGGCTGTGGCGGACATTGGCGTCGGCCACCTGCAGGTCACCCGGCCCGTAGCGGCCGGTGACATCGGAAAAGCCCCCGGACAGCACCAGCGTATATTCCTGGCCGCGATGGGTGTGGGCCCCGACCTCGGTGCCGGGCGTGCCGCGCAGCAGCTTGGCGCTCACCGCGTCCCGCCGCAGCAGTGGCAGATAGGCAAGGCTCGGCCCCATGCGACGCCAGCGCACCATGGAAAGATCGCCGCCCAGATAGGATCGCAGCGGCTCCGGCGTACCGTCTTTCGACGGCGCCCGCCGCGGCAGCACAACCGGCGCGCCGTCGTCCAGCTTCGCCAGGACCCTGGCCAGCGCGCCGTCCGGCAAGGCCGTCGCGGGCAAGGTGTCCAGCAACCCGCCGCCGATCTTTTCCATCAGGGTGACAGTTTCGCGGCACTGGGCGCAGAAGGCCATGTGGGTGGCGACGATCAGGCCGCTGGCTTCGTCGCTTGCCCCCGCCGCATAGGCCAGCAGCAAGCTTTCATCGGGATGGTGAGCGATCTGGTGCGCCGCGCTCATGGCATTTCCCCCAGCGCCGACTTGAGCCGCGCCATGGCCAGGCGCAGCCGCGACTTGACGGTGCCCAGGGGAATGCCGAGCTCGGCCGCGATCTGGCTGTGCGGCTTGTCGGCGAAGAAGGACTGTTCGATCACCGCGATCTGATCCGGCGGCAGGTGTTTCAGCGCGGCGCGCAGCTGTCCTTCGCCGGCCGCCAGCGTCATCGCATCATCGGCGTCGGGCGGCGCCTCGGGCTGGAAATCAACGGGATCGAGTTCAGGCCGCTTCTCGCGCCGGATGGCGTCGATGCGCAGATTGCGGGCAATGGTGAAAAGCCAGGTGGCCGCCGACGCCTTGGCGGGATCGAACAGATGCGCCTTGCGCCACAGGCTGAGCATCGTCTCCTGCGCCAGGTCATCCGCCAGCGCAGAGGGTGCGCCCAGCCGCATCAGATAGGCCTTGATGCGGGGGGCGAAGTGGGCGAACAGCGCGGCAAAGGCGGCACGGTCACGGGTCTGCGCCACCCGGCGCAGCAAGGCATCCATCGCCACGGCTTCGGCGGGGCGGGTCATGCGCAGACGAACGGGCGCGGCCGGGCGGAAGACCGGGCGAAAGCGGGGGAAATCTGCCATCTGAACATGCGCCAACATAGCAAATTCTACGCAGGAGCAAGGGTTTCGGATCAGGTTGATCCGGGGGCCGGCAAGGAGCGTAAAAGAAATATGCCTGAGTCCGCGCTTTATGAAGGCTGGGTGATGCACCGGCGGGTCCGCCCCCGGCATCACCGCTTCAAATACCGGGTCTTTGCCATGCTGCTGGACCTGGACGAATTGCCCGGGCTGGACAAGCGCCTGTCGCTGTTTTCCTGGAACCGGCGCGGGTTGTTAAGTTTCCATGACCGCGACCATGGCGACGGGCGCGACCTGAAACTGTGGCTGGACGATCTGCTGGCGCGCGCCGGCATCAGCGCCGATGGCGCGCGGCAGGTGCTGTGCTATCCGCGCATCCTGGGATACGTCTTCAATCCCCTCAGCGTCTGGTTCTGCCGCGATGCCGCCGGCGCGCTGAAAGCGGTCGTTTATGAGGTGCACAACACCTATGACGAACGGCACGCCTATGTGCTGCCCGTGGAAGATGAAACGCTGGTTCGCCACGGCTGCGCCAAAGCTTTTTATGTGTCGCCCTTCCTGTCGCGCGATTGCAGCTACCGGTTTCGCATCCGCCCGCCCGGCAGCGATGTCGCCATCGCCATACATCAGGACGAGGCCGGGCTGCCGGTCCTCAACGCCTCGTTTGCGGGCGCGCGCCGCGCCCTCAGCGATGGCGCCCTTTTGCGGATGCTGTTCGCCTATCCGTTGATGACTGTGAAAGTGGTGCTGGCGATCCATTTCGAGGCCGTCCGCCTGATGCTCAAGGGCATCCGCCGCCATCCCCACGCCCCCAAGGCTCTTGTCGCGCCAGCGGAATAACCACCCCGGTGGATAGATTTCGGGAACTCGTGGAACTTTAGTCCCTCCCCCCGCATTCTTCTGCGATACGGCCCATTCCAGCCGCGCGGGACCACGCCCTGATGACGTCAATCGAAACCGCTTCGGCCGAGCCGGAAGCCTGGTTCAAGCTGGACCGGGAAGGCCGCAAACTGGACGTCGGCGGCGCCTGGACCATTGCCGAAAGCGCCCGGCTGGACCGCGAGCTGAACGCCCTCGAGCTGGGCGGCGGCGATCTGGCGATTGATGCCTCGAAGATCTCGCGGCTGGACAGCGCCGGGGCCTGGCTGTTGCTGCGCACCCGCCGGGCCATGGAGGCGCAGGGCGGCAAGGTTTCGCACTTCGACCTGCCCGAGCTTTACCAGCCCCTGATCGAAAATATCGACCAGAAGCAGGAACCGGAAAAGCGCAAGCCGCGCATTCCCACCGGCTTTCGCGGCCGGCTTTACAAGATCGGGCGCGCGACCGTGCATGGCTACCGCCAGGGTGTTTCGATCCTGGGCTATCTCGGCCGGGTCACGGTGGAAACAGGCGAGGCCATCGTTGCGCCCAAGCACAATCTGCGCGTGGCTGCCATCTTCCACCAGATCGAGGAAACCGGTATCAACGCGCTGCCGATCGTCGGCCTGTTGTCGTTCCTGATCGGCGTCGTGCTGGCCTATCAGGGCGCCGACCAGCTCAAGCAGTTCGGCGCCGAGATTTTCACCATCAATCTTCTGGGCGTCGGCCTGCTGCGCGAAATCGGCGGGCTGATCACCGCCATCATCGTGGCGGGCCGCTCCGGCTCGGCTTTCACCGCACATATCGGCACCATGCGCGTCAATGAAGAGATCGACGCCATGCAGACCATGGGCCTGAACACGGTGGATACGCTGGTGCTGCCGCGCATCATCGGGCTGGTGATTTCCCTACCGCTGCTCACCTTTTATGCCGGCATCATGGGCCTGCTGGGCGGCGCCATGATGTGCTACTTCCATCTCGACATCACCATCCCGGTATTCCTGCGCCAGCTGAACGATGCGGTGGACGTCAACACCGTGATGGTGGGGCTGATCAAGGCGCCGGTCTTCGCTTTCGTGATCGCGCTGGTCGGCTGCTATGAAGGCTTCCAGGTCGAGCGCAACGCCGCCAGCGTCGGCCAGCTCACCACCCGCGCGGTGGTGGAATCCATCTTCCTGGTGATCGTGCTCGATGCCGCCTTCTCCATCATGTTCTCGGTGCTGGGGATCTGATGGCGGACGATAAAACGGCTGCGAAAAAGAAAGACGTCGTGATCGAGGTGCGCGGCCTGGTCAACGGATTCGGCGCCAAGATCATCCACGACCATATCGACCTGGATGTGTATCGCGGCGAAGTGATCGGGGTGGTGGGCGGCTCCGGCTCCGGCAAGTCGGTCTTGCTGCGCTCGATCATCAGCCTGATCCGGCCCAAGGAAGGCGTCATCAAGGTATTCGGCCAGCAGACCGGCGAGGTCGAGGGCGCGCAAATGCGCAAGCTGGAAATGCGCTGGGGCGTGCTGTTCCAGGCGGGCGCCCTGTTCTCGTCCCAGACCGTGGCGGAAAACATCCAGGTGCCCTTGCGCGAATACACCTCGATGAGCCCGCAACTGATGGACGAGATCGCCGCCATGAAGCTGACCATGGTGGGATTGCCCCCAGACACCGCCAACAAGTTTCCCAGCGAATTGTCGGGCGGCATGGTAAAGCGGGCCGGCCTCGCCCGCGCCCTGGCGTTGGACCCGGAACTGCTGTTCCTGGACGAGCCCACCGCGGGCCTGGATCCGATTTCCGCCAACCAGTTCGATGAACTGATCCGGCGCCTGCAAAAGGCGCTGGGCCTCACCGTGGTCCTGGTGACCCATGACATCGACACGCTGCGCGCCGTGACCGACCGTATCGCGGTGCTGGTGAACAAGAAGCTGGTGATCGGCACCATCGCCGAGCTTCGCAAAAGCGACGATCCCTGGATCAAGGATTATTTTTCGGGCGTGCGCGGCCGTGCCGCGCTTGCCGATATGCCGGAGACGCACTGATGGAAACCAAAGCCAATTACGTCGCAGTGGGCGCTTTCGTGCTGGCCTGCGTCATCGGACTGGTGGTGACGATCATGTGGCTGGCAGGCGCCCAGTACAGCCAGGAATACGCCTATTACCAGGCCTCGTTCAAAGGACCGGTCACGGGCCTGGGGAAAGGCACCGTCACCCGCTACAACGGCATCGAGGTCGGGCGCATCACCAACCTGGAATTCGATCCCGCTGATCCCCAGCGCGTCATCGTCACCCTGCAGGTGCAGCCCAATCTCAATATCCGCGAGGACAGCGTCGCCTCCATAGACAGCCAGGGCATTACCGGCGCGTCCTTTGTCGAGATCAGCGGCGGCACCAAGAACGCCCCGCTGCTGGTGGCCAAGGAAGGCCAGACCTATCCCATGATCAAGACCAAGCAGTCCACCTTCGCGCAGCTGGCGCAATCGGCGCCGGAAGTCGTGGCCAAGCTGAATGTGGCGGCGTCGCGGATCAACGACCTGCTCAATGACGACAATCGCCGCGCCATCGCCAATGTGCTGGCCAATCTGGACGAAACCACCCAGGTGATCGCGCGC
The DNA here is from genome assembly GCA_041192105.1 of Pseudomonadota bacterium. Taxonomy (GTDB): domain Bacteria; phylum Pseudomonadota; class Alphaproteobacteria; order Micropepsales; family Micropepsaceae; genus Rhizomicrobium. The sequence goes on from JBEENS010000030.1 coordinate 25,388, forward strand.
CGCTCGGCCGACATCGACGCCAGCATCGCCAACGCCAATCAGGTCATGGCCAATCTCAGCGAGGCCACCAACAGCCTGCGGCCCACCCTGGAACAGGTGGACCTGACCATTCGCAAATACGGCAAGGTGGCCGACAGCGCCGACGCCTTCATCACCGGCGATGGGCTGGCGCAACTGTCCAACCTGGTGGGGGAGGCGCGGCGGCTGGTGGGCAATCTCGACCAGCTTTCCGATCAACTCAACCGCGAGCCGACCAAGCTGCTGTTTGGCGACCGGCGCAAGGGATACGAACCCAAATGAGGCTTCCCATGATTCACAGGGCCAAGGTCCATCGCCGTTTCTTCCTGATCGGCGCCGCTTCGCTGACGCTTTCGGCCTGCGGTAAAGACCTGCTGGGACCACCCGAAGCCGGACCGCTCTATCCGGTGCGGCCCACCTTCACCGCCCCTTCCGGCGGCGAAAAAGTAAGCTGGGCGCTGGCGGTGATGCGGCCGGACGTGCCGAGCGGTCTGGATACGGACCGCATCGCGCTGCTGCAGGCCAATGGCACCCTGGACTATTACGCCAAGGCCACCTACCCGGAGCGTGTGCCCGCGGCGGTGCAGCGCGCGCTGGTGGATGGCTTTGAGTCTTCCGGGCGGATCATTGCCGTGGCGCGCGAACAGGACACACTGCACGCCGATTACAATCTCGTCACCGAGGTCAAGGATTTCGAGGCCAAATACAGCATGCAGGATGGCATTCCCCAGGCCGTTGTGGTGATCAACGCCAAGCTTGCAACCGCGCATGGCCGCAAGGTCGTGGGCAGCTTCATTGCCAGCAAGACGGTTGCGGCTTCGGTGAACAGCACAGGCGCCGCGGTGCAGGCCCTTAGCCAGGCCCTGAACGAGGCAGTGACGGAGATCGTCAACTGGGCTTTGGTTACGGCGCCGCCGCTGGCGCCGGGGCAATCCGCAGAAGTCTCACCCGGCAGGCCGGCGGAACAATTGCTGAAGGATGTGACGCGCGGCAGTGACCGGATTCGGGAAAGCACGACCGCCAAGTAGCCGCGACATTTTGTGACTCTCTGTTTGCGGAAACTTGGGAACTTTAGGCCTTGAGTCCGGGTTTCCTGTAGGATTTCGAAATACGGAGAAACCCATGCTGAAATGGGCCCTGACTTTTCTGGTAATCGGCCTGGTTGCTGGCCTGCTGGGCTTTACCAGCATCGCCGGCACCTCGATCGCCATCGCCAAGATATTGTTCTTCATCTTCCTTGCCATCTTCCTGGTGTTGCTGATCGCGGGCATGACCGTGGCGCGGCGCGTCGGATAGGTTGGATAGGTCAGGACGATGCGCCGCCATTTGCTCGCCGCTTTCATCCTGATCCCCGCCGCCGGGTTTCTTGTCGCGAATGCGGGGTTCTTTTCTTCCTCCCTGCCGGCCGCCGCCAATGTCGCCCTGGCGCCGCCGGCTGCGCGCGCCTGCGATTCCCGCTGCGCGGCGGACTGGATGGATACCAACCTGCGCCTGGACCAGATGCAGGTGGTCGGCACCGGCGAAAGCTACAAGCAGCGGCCCAGCAGCGCATTGATGCGCCTGATCCTCATGGGCGGCGGCAAGAAGGATGTGGAGGCGCTGGATTATGGCCAGCCCGCCATTACCGCCCAGCTCGATGGCGATGTCCGGGCGCTGTCCTTCGACGTGGCCTATGACCCCAATGGCGGATTGTTCAAAAATCCGGTGGCCGCTTCCATGGCGATGGAATTGCTGGCCGACAAATACGTGACCGAAATGCGCCGGCCCGGTTTCAAGGCCATCCATGTGCTGGACGTGGATTACAATTCCTCCTGCCTGGCGCTGTCCGATTGCCTGAAACAGGTTTCCGACTGGTCCCGGACGCATCCGCGCCACCTGCCCATCATCATCACCCTGCGCACCAACGACATCCGAACGCCGATGCCCGGCGCCACCAAGCCGCTGGCCTGCGATGCGGCGGCGCTGGGCGCGCTGGATGGCGAGATCTGCGCCGCCTTCACCGCCGATCAGATCATCACCCCCGATTCCGTGCAGGCAGGCTATCCGACATTGCGCGAGGCGGTGCTGGCGCACAATTGGCCGCTGCTGGAGGCCAGCCGCGGCAAGGTGGCCGTGGTGCTGGATGACAGCCCTGCGAAAATCCGCGCCTATCAGGGGACGCGCAAATCGCTGGAAGGCCGCGCCCTGTTTGTCGCAAGCGACGAAACATCGCCTGTCGGGGCGTTCCTCTCCCTTCCCGATCCGCAGAAAGACGGCGCGCGCATCGCCCGCGCCGTGCAAGCGGGCTTCATGGTGATCACCCGTGCCGATGCCCAGACGCGCGAGGCGCGGGAAAACCGCAACCAACGCCGCGACGCAGCCTTTTCCAGCGGCGCGCAGATCGTGCAGACCAATTTTGCTGTGCCCGATCCGGCTATAGGACCATATCGCGTCAGCCTGGCTGACAATCTCGAAGCCATGTGCGGCGAGCGCCTGGCGCCCGAACGCTGTGTGCGTTTCCAGGAGGTGACGTTGCCGGTGCGCGCCACCGCCACGGCGCTGCCCTAGCCCGAGCGCCCGATCATAATTTCTTTACGGCGCGCGCCAGCGCCTGCCAGGGGCCGAGGTCCCAATGATTGGCGGCCAGTGGCGATGGCGAGGGCAGGATGAATATCCGTGTCTCGCCCAGATTTTCCTCTTGCTCGCCCGCCACGGCGCGCAGGCCCATCACCTTGCGCCCGGCATTGAGGCTGGTGAACGCCAGGATGCTTGGCTGGGCCTTGGCGATGCGCGACCGCAACGCCTGCGCCGCCGCGCCGCCCAGCGCATCCCGGGGCAGCTGATGATCCATGCCATAGACATGCTTGGCGATGTCGGTGAGGCCGATGCCATGCTCCCACAGCATTTCATACTCGCCGGGCGCGAACAGGCGCGGCGTCAAGCCGACCGCGTACAGCGTGGTCCAGAACTTGTTCTGGCCATGCGCATAGTAGGCCTGTTGCAGGGCCGAGACCCGGCCCGCCGCCGTGCCGCAGAACACCAGCTTGAGTCCCGGTTTCAGCCGGTCGGGAAGAATGTGTTTCGAGCGGGTCACTAATGCGACTGGATAAACCGCAGCATGTCCTCGCGCAATGTGGTCTTGCCGCGAAAGCCCGGCGCCAGTGACAGGATGATGCCGACATGGCCCACGCCGGGGTATTTGATCACCTCTGCACTGCTGCCCTGGGCTTTCAGCTTCGCCGCCATGCGGTCGCTGTTGCCGGGCCGCACCGTGGTGTCATCGGTGCCGGTGGCCAGCAGCATGGGCGGACGCTTGCCATCGACATGGTTGATCGGCATGGAGTCCGAGTTGTTGGCGCCGTGGAACATGTCGATATAGTTGCTTTCCGTGAACGGCAGGGCGTCATAGGGCCCGGCAATACCGATCACGCCGCGCATCCACGCCATCTTGCCGCCAGCGGCTTCAATGAATTTGGGCTCGGACGCAAGCATCACTGCATTGTAGGCACCGGCTGAATGGCCCGAGACAAAGATGCGCGCCGGATCGCCGCCATGCTCGCCGGCATGGGCATGGACCCAGGCCAGCGCCTGCGCGGCATCCTGCGCGAAGGCCGGATACTTCACCTGCGGATAGAGCCGGTAGTCCGCCACCACGGTCACGATGCCCTTGCTGGCGAAGGACTGGCCAAAGGCGAGATACTGGTTGCGGTCGCCGGACGACCAGGCGCCACCATAGAAGAACAGCAGCACCGGGCCGGGAGCTTTCAGGCCCTGGGGGACATAGACGGCCAGCTTCTGGCGCGGGTCGGGTCCATAGGCCAACCCGTCATGCACGTCATAGCCCGACCGGGGCACCAGCAAGTTTACCGCGGCAACCGGCGAGCAGGCCGAAAGCAGGCTAGTTCCCAGAGTGGCGAGACCCGCCAGAATTGCGACTTTGAGTTTGGGCATGAACAAGGTACGCGCCGGCCGGGTTTTTGGTTCAGTTTGGGGGCGACAGGGGCAAGGCAGTGTGCAAATCTTGGCGCAATAAAAAAAACTAGGGGAGGACCAAATGGGTCTCACACGCCGCCATTTCCTGCAGACATCCGCCGCGCTGGCAGGCACCGCCGCGCTGGCCACGTCGGCTCAGGCCGCCAAGCTGCCCTTCCGCTATGCCTTCAGCCCAATCTCTTGGAAGACCGATATCGAGGGCGCCGTGCGCATCGGCGAGAAGCTGGGCTTCCCCGGCGTCGAACCTTTCCGGCACAACATTATCAATTATCTCGACAAGCCGCTGGCGCTGAAGAAGATCATGGATGCGCACAACATCCGCATGGTCACATGCTCCAACGGCGGCGGCGGCAACTTCACCACCAATTTCTACGATCCGGCGCTGATCGACAAATCGGTCACCGATCACATCGCCTTCGCCCGCACCTTCATCAAGCCGTTCGGCTACTGCAAACACTTCAAGATGAACATGGGCCCGCGTCCCAAGGGCTATGACACCAATGACGAGCAGATCAAGCGCTGCGCCGCCGCGATGAACCGCATCGGCAGGGAAACCATCAAGGATGGCCTGAAGCGGGCACCGCACCCGCATGTCAATTCGCTGGTGCAGACCCAGCATGAGGTGGACCTGCTGATGAAGGAAACCGATCCGGCCTATGTCTGGATGACGGCGGACTTGGCGCATCTCGTGCTGGGCGGCATCGTGCCAGAGGAATTGTTCGCCAAATATTGGCCGCGCGTCACGGCGATCCATTACAAGGGCGCGCCGACCAAGCTGAAAGGCAGCCGCATCGTGGCGGTACCGCGCAGCGGCGAGGAAGCCGGCGGCCACGGCTGGTTCCGCCCCATGAGCGGCGCCGATTCCGGCGGCGTGGATTTCCCCGCCATCCAGAAATTCCTGATCGAGAAGAATTACACCGGCTGGGTAACCCTGGACTATGACGCGTCGATGATTCCCAAAGGCAGCACGATGGAAGCCCTGCTCACGTCCGAGAAAAAATACATGGGGGATGTGCTGAAGGTGGACCTCAAGACCAATATGAGCGGCGCCTGACGCCAAAAGCATCACAGTGCAAAAGCCCGCGATCCCGTTTAGGGGTGCGGGCTTTTTCGTTTCCATCTTGCTGCGCTGCACATTTTTTCGGCAGGACCGGCCATATGGATCATTTTACCCCTGTTTTTGTTGCCTCTTTCAAAGGTCTCGGTTTGGTGCCTTAATGTTGCATCGCACTATCGGGGGAGCCGAGCCCATGAGCCATGAGCCGACAAGCACTTTCTTCAGCCACGTCAAACCGGGCGACACCAGGTTCGAACCGGGCGGCCTGCGGGATTTCTTCCTGTATCGCGACCTTGGCATCGCCGGCGCCACGAATGGCAAAGTGATCGCCCATCTGGTGAAAGCGAACCTGCCGCCCGCCGATGGCACAGGCTGGCACTATCATGTCTGCGATTTCCAGATCGTCATCATGATGAAGGGCTGGGCCAAGTTCATGTATGAGGACAAGGTGACCTTGGTCGAAGCCGGTGATCTGGTGCATCAGCGCCCCGGCATGGCGCATTACCTGTTCGATTACTCGCCCGACATGAAATACTTGGAGATCGTTTCACCGGCCGACTTCGGCTCGGTGGACGCAGCCCCAGCCACCGACACGGTGCCGCCAGTTACACCCTGGAAATAACGCCTAGCGCTTTCGGATCAATCCTGCGGCCTTGAGCGCGCGCAAGATGATGTTTTCCGCGCTGGCGCCGGTGGACGCGCGCCGCTCCGGCGGCATAAGCGCGGCTTCGATTTCCGGCAGCGCCGATTGTTTCGGCGGCGGCACAATGCGGATCGGTGCCGGGTTTGGCTTGGCCACAGGCTTGGCCAGCAATCCCCAGAACTGGGCAATGTGCGTGGTGGAAGAGATGCCCGCCTGCAGGATGAACGGTGCCGGCGTGCCGACATCGCGCGCGTCAATCGGCGTGCCATGGCCAAGTCCCGCAATGGTATAAACCTCCAGCCGGTCACCCCAGCGCAGGCGCGTGGCGCCATCAACCTTTTCCTGTTTCGCGTCCGTCAGTGCGAGGGCGTGCAGGTCCGCCCATTGCGCCACAATGGCCTGGGCATTGTTGAGATTCACGGTGTGGTCGAGATCGCCGTGCCAGATGGAGATTTTTGGCCACGGGCCTTTGTAAGGCGAGGCGCTGCGCACCAGGGCGCCCCATTCCTCCGGCGTTTTCAGCGGCGCGCTGCGCATGGAGTCCAGCGCGTCGCGCACATTGGCCGCCGCGCCGAACGGCAGGCCGGCAATGATGGCGCCGCCTGCAAAAATTTCCGGATAGGTGGCCAGCATCGCCGCCGTCATCGCGCCGCCCGCCGACAGGCCGGTGATGAAGATGCGTTTGCGGTCCAGTTCATGGTCATTGACCATCTGCTCGATCATCGCGGCAATGGACGCGACTTCGCCCTGGCCGCGCGCGATGTCTGCGGGATTGAACCAGTCAAAGCAGGTGTTGGGATTGTTGACGGCCTTCTGCTCCGCCGCCAGCACGGCGAAACCGGCGCTGGCGCCCAGTTGCGACCAGCCCGTTCCGGCATCGTAGCCCGCCGCGGTCTGGCCACAGCCATGCAGCACAACCACCAGCGGCGCGCCGGGCTTGAGGCCGGGCGGGACATGCGAAAACATCCTGAGATTGCCGGGATTCGGATTG
>JBEENS010000031.1:0-30085 GCA_041192105.1 Pseudomonadota bacterium
CCGCCATGGCGGCGAGGTCGTTCCTCGGGCTGCTGTCATCGTCCCGGCGTGAAGCCAGAAGCGATGCTGGCGCTGTTTTTGCGTAGCCACCAACAATTCGATGCACAGTGTTAGAGAAAATTGACTTTCCGTTACTGCCGAAGCCGAAGCATATGACGAGAATCTCCTCGGTCACCCAGCCCGTCAGCGTGTATCCGAGTAGCCTCTGCAGAGAAATGATAGTTTCATCGTCGCCTTGGAACACCTCCACGAGAAACTGCATCCACCTCGGGCAGCTGGCATTGGGGTCGAATTTGGCATTACAGAATCTGGTGATGAGCATCTGCGGTTCATTACGGAGAAAGCCACCGGTCCGAAGATTGACAACGCCATTCTCTACCCCAAGGAGCATGGGGTCAGCATCAAGCTCCTTGTCCGTTACCGCCATGCCGGGTTCGGAAATGGCAAGCTTCAACATCGCCAGAATCCGAGGGAGCCGGTGCGCGGCGAGTGCGTCCATGACTTGGCGCTTACCTTTATCCGGGTCTGCTTTGTAAGCCATTAGCCCGGAGGCCATCAGTTCATCGCATGTGGCCTTGGCACACTCTTGCTCTTCGCCTTTCTCACATGGCGTCCAGCGGCCATCCAACCAAATGAACCAGCGGCCTCTCGTTGTTACGTAAAGCAATTGTCGGCGCCACTTACTGGCAAACACACGGGCATTCTTGATGTCGCCATGACTTTCCGGGGCGGCGCCCGCGCCTTTAAATATAAGTTGCTGTCCCTTTGCTGCGTCCTTAACCTTCGTATCCCACTGGCGGATGGCGCGTTTCCATTTCTGCGTGAAGAGGGTGAGGCCGCGTCCTTCGCGTTCCAGCAATTCATCTTTCTGCGCGCCAGCACCATCAATCCGGGTGCCGACCTCGCGCAGGTAGTCGCGGAACGCCTCCTTCATGGCGCCAGTAGTGTCGGCAGGCAGTGCCGGATTGGCGCGGTGCATGTCGACCACCTTCACCCAGACAAGTCGGGTCATGTAATCTTCGCGACCATCGACAAGAAGGCCCAACGAGTTTGTTGCGTGCTCTGGCGTCGGTGTCCGCTCGGTCTGGCCAGCGGAGCGGGTGGACCCCCTAGGCAGCTTATCTACGGCGTCCGTAAGCCAAGTTGGGGCAACTATCACGCCGACGGTCCATGGTTCCTTGCCGGGCAACCATGCGTAGCGGTTTCCAGATGCGTGGAGCGATGGAGGCATAACCGCAAAGCCGCCGGCGCCGCGTATGTCTACGCCTATCTCTGTCCTGAAGGTTGGCGGGGCCCAACCGGGCGGAGCTTTAAAAACCAGCTGAAGACCGCCGCCGCCTGTACGCTGGGTTGCCGTGTCTAGGTCCAAGCCGTCGTTGTTCGCGACAAGTAAAGCCTGCAGCCACACCGCAGCTTCTGGATACTTTTGGAGGTCGATATCGAGCACCCAGTGACCACCGACGCCGGTTATGATGCCGACGTTTTTCTTAAAGCCCGGTGGGAACCAGTCAGTGAATGTTAGGTCATCGACAAGATCGCCGGTGTAGTACTGCCAGCTTGGTAAGTCAGGTCTTTTCCATGGGCCCCTGCATCCCGGTACCTTAGCTGGGGCGGCCTGCATTCCTGACCGCCAGTAGTAAAGGGCGTAATCGGCTGTGGAGGCAGCCTCTGGGTTAAAGCTACTGGCCACGGCGCTGCCCCTGAAGCAGAGACCGTTCTTCACCTTGATCTATTGCCTTCGACGGCTTCCTTCCTCCCTCGCCATCAGTCTTGTCGGCGCCGGACAAGCGGGGCGGACTATTCCTTTTGGCGTGCTGCGCCAATATCCAATCGTCTATATCGGACTCGAGCCAGACACGCAGGTTTGGCGCCAACCTGACCGCGCGCGGGAATTTCCCTAACGCTTCCCACGCTAGAATTGTTGAACCTCCCATGCCTGTTTTATCTGCAGTGGCTGGGAGTCTTAAGTAGCGATGCGGGAGATTGGAGTGCTTGGCGGTATCCATGGCGTCCTCAGGGTAATTGCCAATACGGCAACAACTGAGTTTTATCGCCTAGGAGTTCCAGCTCAAGGAATCTGCTGGGTAGCTGCTAGCAAAAACCTAAATGTCTTCGCCCTTGTTCAGTTTTGCGATCCATTTCCGAATGGTGTGGCCGCTCCACTTACGTTCCCCGTATTTTTCGATCAACTTATTATGCAGCAGATCACAGGTAGGCTTCTTGCTGTGTTGAGCCACAAGATCATCATATACTTGACGGACGTTTTGTTTGTCCGTCTGATTATTCCTCGCTTTGCCGAGCGCGCCTGTGCGATTGCGTTTTCTCAGAACTTCATGTTGTTCTATTGCTACGCTCTGCGCCTCTTCACGCCGGACCGATTCTTTATAAAAGTAGCCACTATTCTTCATTACTAGTTTTTTGCGGTCAGCATCTGACATGTTGGCGTACTGCTGGTCGAAAATCGCACCAATCCCACTAGCTTCTGGCGGAACTATTTTTTCCTTCTTAGGGTTGCGTTTCATCGTGGGGCTTTCCAAGTCTAGGCCGCAGCTTGTCTGGCTTGATTATGCGCCGAGTCGAGACAATACGCTTCCCAATCAAGCATGAGTTGTCTGCGGGGCACGAGGAGGTCTCCCCGCCGGTAGGCTGATTCCACCTTATTGCTAATAGTGTGGGCCAAGGCCATCTCGGCCAATTCGCCACTATGCGAGGTTTCTTCAGCTACCCAGTCGCGAAAGGTTGACCTGAACCCATGCACTGTAACTTTCACGTCCATGCGCTTCAGCAATGTCAGCATGGCCATATTACTCAGCGGCTTGCCATTTCTAGAGAATAGGTAATCTCCGTCGTGTTTTGATCTTTGTGCTTGGCGCAGGATGGTAAGCGCCCGTGGGCTCAGCGGCACCCTGTGTTCCCGGTCAGCCTTCATTCTTTCTGCAGGTATGCACCAAACATTCCCGATTATTTCAGACCACTTTGCCCCAATTACTTCGCCGGTTCTTGCCGCTGTCAGAATTGAAAACTCAAGTGCACGGGCAGCAATAGCTTCGCGGGCCTGCAATTCTTGTATGAACTGAGGCAGGTCCGCATATGGCAAGGCTTTGTGGTGTTTAACCCGCGAAACTTTCCGGGGTTTGGGAAGGATCGTGTCGAGATGGCCCCGCCAGATGCTGGGGTTTGGCCCCGTCCGTAATTTTAGAACTGTCGCAGCAGATAAGATGCGCTCAATACGGCTACGCAGTCTTGAGGCGGTTGTAGTCTTACCTGCCCATATCGGCTGAAGGATGCATAGGATGTCATCCGTGTTGATTTCATCGAGCGGTTTTCTCCCGATCACCGGGAAAGCATAGTGGGACAGGGTATATTCCCACTGGTCGCAATGCTTCTGGTTTTTCCATTCAGACGACCGTTCTTTTAGCCAGTCTAGCGCGAAGACCGCGAAGGTCTTGCTTAGTGTTTTTTCAGGCTCTTCGGCAGGCTTAAGGCCTCGCTCTTGATCCGGGGTAATTACAGGAAGCACTTCTTTCTGCTTTTGTGCGCTGGCCGCTTCGTAGTTGTCGAACTGTTTAATAGGGCTGACACCCTTAGACAGCATTATGCGAGCGTTCATAGCCGCCGCACGAGCCGCCTCCAGTGGCATCTTGGGGAAAGCCCCGAGCCCCTTGTCGTGACGGGTGGAATTGAGCGTGAACCGATAGACCCAGTATTTCCGGCCATTCTTCTTGACCAGCAGGTGGAGGCCTGTCCGGCCATCGAAATAGCGACCCGGTTCCATAGACTTCGATATTTGTCTGTAGGTGAGAGATAGTGCCATGAGAGATTCCGTTCCATCGCTTGTTCCCTCAATTACACAGCGAGAAGAGGGAAGAAGGTCTCGGCAAGCAACGTAAGCGCCGGGAACTGGATCGTCAGGGTATTTGCCGGGTATCTGCTAGCAAATACCCAAAATGGAAGGCTTCAATTCAACAGGTTAGCCGTCCAACACATCATCAGACCTTATCGCTGATTACCGCTGCTGCTTGCGGGATGAAAGTGCCACCCTGTCCGCCATTTGCAGATGTCGCATCCGCCTAACCCGAGCCACTCGGAAGCCCCAGTCCTGCGTCAGCTTAACGACTGCGTATGGCCATCCACCACGAGTTCTTGCCCGGTTACGTTGCCGGCCAGGTCGCTGGCTGCAAACAGCACCATGTTGGCGATATCGCGGGCCGTGACCATGCGCCCAAGCACCGCCTGGCCGGTATAGGCACGTGTGATCTCTTCCTCCGGCTTGCCCAGCGCTTTCGCCTTGGCGGCAATCACCGACCGGATGCGGGGACCGTCCACCGCACCCGGCAGGATGGCATTGACGCGAATGCCGTCGCGGCCGAGTTCGATCGCCAGAGTCTTGGTGAGGCCCACGACGCCCCATTTGGAAGCCGAATAGGGCGTGCGCCCCGGCATTCCGAGATGGCCGGCGGCTGACGCCAGGTTGATGATCGAGGGGGCGCGCCCCTGGCGCAGGCGGGGCACGGCCTGCCGGATGCACAGAAATTGACCCGTGAGGTTGACCGCCAGAGTCCGCTCCCAATCGGCCAGCGACAGGGTTTCGACACCGCCGGTGGGGCCGGCGATGCCGGCATTGTTGACCAGCACGTCCAGCCCACCCAGTTTTTGATCCACCAATTCGAACATCGACGCGACGTCTTTCTCGCGGGACACGTCCGCGAGGCAGCTATGGACGTCGGGCAAATCCTTTGCGAGGCGCGCCAGGCTTTCGGGCTGGATGTCGCAAACCAGGATCTTTGAACCGGCGCCCGCAAAGGCGTGCGCTATTTCCAGGCCTATTCCATCGCCGCCGGCCGTCACCAGAATGCGTTTCCCGGCCAAAGAGGTTTGGTTCCACATTTTGATTCCTCAGGGGCAGCTAAGCGCCAGGTCCCTGTCCAGTGCCCGCACATCGCTCTGGCCAGTCAGCGCCATGGCCACTTCCAGTTCCTCTTTCATGATGGCGAGCATTTGGGAGACGCCAGCCTCGCCCCGCGCTGCCAGCGCATAGGCCCAGGCTCGTCCCAAGAGCACGCTGTCCGCGCCCAGCGCCATGGCGCGCAAGACATCCAGTCCAGAACGCACACCGCCATCCAGCATTACCGTCATGCGTCCGGCAACCGCGTCGCGAACCGTCGGAAGCGCGGCAATGCTGGACAGCGATCCATCCAGCTGCCGTCCGCCGTGATTGGAAACCACGATCCCGTCCATGCCTTCCTCGGCGGCGCGCGCGGCATCGCCCGGGTCGGTAATGCCTTTCAGGACCAGCTTGCCTTTCCAGTGCTGGCGCAGCCAGGCGATGTCCTTGTAAGTGACTGAGGGATCGAAATTGCGCGCCACCCAGGCCTGAAATTGTTTCAGGCCCGCGCCGTTCGGCATCGCAGGCGCGACATTGCCGATGGTCAGCGGCCTGCCCATCAACCCGACGTCCCACGCCCAGGCCGGGTGAGACAGGATATCGAGCAACCTGTCGGGCCGCCGTAAGAGGCTCTGCGATCCCGCCAGTCCGCCGATCCGGTCGCGATAGCGAATGCCGTTGATCGCAAGGTCGACGGTGAGAAACAGCGTGTCGACACCCGCTTTCTCCATGCGAACCAGAAAGTCCTTCATGAAGCCGCGGTCGCGGATGATGTAGAGCTGCATCCAGAAGGGTTGCGCGCTGGCCGCGCGCACTTCCTCGAGTGGACAGCAGGACATGGTGGAAAGGACGATGGGTATGCCGGCCGCTTCGGCCGCCCGCACGGCCTGCGTCTCGCCCCGGCGGCGGTAGAAACCCGCAATGCCGATCGGCGCCAGCGCAATCGGCAGCGCCATGTCGCGGCCGAACAGGCGCGTGGCGGTGTTGATGTTGGAGACGTCGCGCAGAACTTTCTGGTGCAGGGTTACGGCCTTGAAGTCGTCGACATTGCGGCGCAGCGTGTGTTCGTCATAGCTGCCACCATCGATATACTCGAAGATGAAGCGGGGCAGGCGCTTTTGGGCCGCGTCGCGAAATCCCTGATAATTGACGATTTTCATGACTTCAGGCTGCTGGCTCGCGGGGTGTCAGGGGTTTGATATCCTCTATCACAAACAGATAGACGGCGGCGCCCAGAATGCAGAAGCCTCCCGCCACGACCAGCGGTATGACAAAAGAGCCGCCGGTAATGGTCAGCATCAGGCCCGTGAATGTGGTTGTGACAACGCCGGCGAGATTGGAGGCGAAATTCTGGATGCCGCCGATGGACGCAACATGCGCGGGCGAGGGCGCCACGTCGGCCGGCAGAGACCAGATGCTGGCTGCGGTAAAAGCGAGGCTGCCATAGGCCACGGCAAAAAACGCCAGCGCGACATAGGCGTTGGGCGCGAAGACGGACAGCGTGATCACCGACGACATCAGCATGCCTCCGACCAGGCAGGTCTTGCGGGCCGCGGTCAGACTCCAGCCGCGGCGGTACAGCGCATCGGAGGTATACCCGCCCAACCATCCAGCGGGAATCGCGACCAGGCCGGGCAGAAGCCCCAGGGTTCCAAGCTGTGCGAGTGAGAAACCCCGGGCCTGGATCAGATAGGTGGGAAACCAGGTGATGAAGAAGTAGATGACGAAATTCAGGCAGAAGAAGCCGATCATCATGCCCCAGATGGTGCGGTAGCTGAACAGCGACAACCAGGACACTTGGGCGCCCGCCGGTGTGGCGCCGCGCTCGGCCTGCAGGGCCGCAAGCTGCTCCGGGGTAACGGACGGATGATTTTCCGGATCGCGGTAATAGGCGAGCCAGATGGCCACCCAGACGAAGCCCAGCAGCCCAGTCACGACAAACGACATCCGCCAGCCGAAGCTGCCGATAAGCCATGCGACCAGCGGCAGCGACAGGGCCGCGCCGATCCGCGAGCCGCTGTCGAAGATGCTGGCGGCGATCGCCCGTTCGCTGCGGGGAAACCAGGCCATGTTGATCTTGGTGCCGGACGGATATGCGCCAGCCTCGCCGACACCCAAAAGCAGCCGGTATCCCGTAAGCGCCGCAACGCTGTGTGCCGTGGCGGTGAGGATGGTGGCTATCGACCACCATGTGACGGCAATGGCCAGGGCGATCTTCGCGCCGACCTTGTCGGCGAACCAGCCGAACGGCAATTGAAAGCAGGCATAAGTCCAGAAGAAGGCGCCGAGGATCATCCCCATCACGGTGGCGTCGATACCGAGCTCTTCACGGATAAAAGGGGCGGCGACTGCGAGATTGGCGCGATCGATGTAATTGATCGACATCGCCGCGCAGCCCATGAACATCATGGTCCAACGAATTCTGGGCATGCGCATTTCCCCCCAATTTATTATTATGCCTAGGGAACATCAGAACCCGGTAGGCTGGCAAGGTCTCATGACTTTCCGTGCTACACGAAGTTGGCCTTGACAGTCGTCTTGTTGATATCCGACAGCCTGGCGCATCCGGCGGCGGCGGCCGTCTGGACGAGTTCGCGCTGCAGAATCTCGATCAGGCGCTGTGCGCCGGCGGGGCCGAATGCCCCAAGACCCCACCGCGCAGCCCGTCCGAGGCAGACGCCGTTGGCTCCCAGTGCGAGCGCCTTGAAGATATCGGCGCCGCGACGGATGCCGCTATCGAAGAGGACCGGAATCCGGCCGTTCACGGCAGCCACGATCTCCGGCAGGACCTCCAGCGTCGACGGACCATAGTCCATCGAGCGGCCGCCGTGATTGGACACGATGATCGCGTCCGCGCCGTGTTCGATCGCCAGCCTGGCGTCTTCCGCTTCCAGAATTCCCTTGAGCAACAGCGGACCTTTGACCATCTTCCGCACAGCGTCGATATATTGCCAAGTGTACCACAGGCGCCCGGTGTTGACCCGGTACCGTGCTGAACCGGTCAGTGCTGCCGCGCCACCTCCGGCGCCTGCGCCGCCCGTACGAACGCGCCCGCCCAGATTGCGGTCCTGCAGCGTGCGTTCGTAATAGGAGGCTTGCTGGTCGATGGTGACGATGATGCCGTTGCAGCCGGCATTCTGGTAGGTGTCCATCCATTGCTGGGTGGTGGCCAGATTCTGTAGCGGGTAAAACTGCCCCCACAGCGTGCCGCCCGGCGCGGCAGGCGCGACCTGGGCCACCGGGGTGCTGGTATTGGTGCTCAAGATCATCAGCGTGTTCGAGGCCGCAGTCGCCGCCTTGAACATCCCGATCTCTCCATCCGGATGCAAAGGCACCATCGCCGCTGTCGGCGCAATCATGATCGGGAATTTCATCTTCACGCCGAGAAACTCTGACGAAAGATCGACCAGCGAAGCCGGGATGGCGGCGCGTGCCGGTGCAATTTTAACCCAATCGAACGCCTGGCGATTGCGCTGAAGCGTGAACTCCGACCCATCGCCGTGCGCCGTATAGTCATACACAGGCTGGATCACATTGCCGCGGAAGACGGGCTCGAAGTCGTAGGCCGTTTGAATCTCGGCCAGGCCCAACGTGCGGCGATGCTCGCTAAAGGTGTTGGGGTCAATCTGCGCCACAGCCGCGCCGACGGGCGAGGTCGTCATAAGCCCCGCCACGCGCGCCAATGCCGTTCGCCGGGAAGGATTCGTAAGCCAGGATCGCTCGATATCAGCCACGGTTGTTCCTTGCCGAAGGGGGGGGCGCGTGAACACGCAGCACGCTGGGGTTGACCGAAGCGAGCGATGGACGGCCACACATGCACATATATCTTGCGAGTTCGGTCTGCAGCATTTCGACAACGCCCTGCACGCCATCGGCGCCGTAGGTCGCCAGGCCCCACATCACGGGCCTGCCGATCAGCACGCCCTTTGCACCAAAGCCGAGCGCCTTGAGGATATCCGTGCCGCGGCGGAAACTGCCGTCAACGAGCACAGGGATCTGATCGCCAACGGCTTGAACGATCGGCGCGACGAGAAGCAGCGTGCCGGTGAGTGTGGCCGCACTCCCACCACGATAGTTCGACACCACCACGCCCTTGGCACCGCGGGCCACGGCTTCCTTCGCGTCTTCCGGACGCGTGATGCCTTTCACAATCACGGGTAATGATGTGCCCTTGACGACGGCGTCGACCGCGGCCCAATCGATGGGCGCCGAGGCTGGTGTCGTTGGCCCGTTGGCGGACGTGCCGGCGTTTACCGTCACGATTACCGCTTTGGCCTTGGCCGCACTCGCCTCGCCGAGCACGTCCTTTAGTTTGGGGCTCTTTGCGTAGACCTGCAGCCACAATGGAGTCGTGGCGGCTTGGGCAATCGTCGCCAGGGGCAGGCTGGCGTCGCTGCTCACGACCATCGCGGCCTTTGCCGCGGAGGCGCCACGCGCCATGGCGACCTCACCCTCGGCGTGGAAGCGCTTCTGATCGGCAATTGGACCGACGATGATCGGGCTGAAGTGCTGGTCGCCAAACAGCGTGCTCGTCAAGTCCAGATCCCGCGTGGGGATATTCATCCGTGGACGCAGCGTGATGCGATCAGTGACGGTCCGGTCGCTGCCCGAAATCGGGGCAACCTTTGCCGGGCCCAGCACAAGACGCGCCTGAGATTCGTATTCGAGCACATTCACGAGGTCCGCTCGCGGCACCGAGGCTGGCGGCGGAGTCGGCACGCGAAGCGGCATCGCGGCCGGGGTTTGTGCCGGCGCGCCAAGCGCAGGCATCGTCGCGCCCACCATACCGGCGGCTATGGTCGTCCCCATCACCCCGACGGCTTGGCGGCGCGACGTCATTTCTTTAGGAGAGCTGGTCTTTTCGGCCACAATCGTCTCGTCTTTCGGCATTGTCATCGAAGCCCATGTTGATCGTCTGGCTGCTCCCAGCACGCCTGTTCGCGATCATATGCATAGCCGGCAGCAGGGTGGGAAGCGACTTCTCGTATGCCATAAAACGGCGAAAATTCATAAGATAGACAATCTGACGATGGACACCCTGTCTGCCAACTAGCGTCTAACGTTGTATAGCGACATCCAACCTGGGCCGGACTGCTGGCTTCGGCGGCGTTGGCAAACTTGATCCGGATGGCCGACCTTTAGCCGGCAGAGCAGGCCCTATCTAAGCATATCGCGGGCGTGCGAAAGTCCATCGGCAAGCGCCCGTTGAAACAGAAGGTGGTCGACCCCGTATGCGATTATGCGGAATCCTTTCGCCAGATAGTCGCGAGCCCAATTTTCGTCCGCCGCCAGCATGCCTGCAACCTTGCTATGCCGTCTGGCGGACTGAACGATGGCATCGACCGCCCGCAAATAGTCCGGGTGGTCGAATTGGCCGGGAATGCCCATAAAACTGGTCAGGTCAAAATGGCCCATCCAAACAACATCAATTCCGTCCACGGCCGCAATTTCGTCTACTGCCGCAACGCCCGCAATGGTTTCCACAAGCGCCATGACGAGCGTTCGCTCATTCGCGGCCGCCATCTTGTCTGGCACGGAGCCAGCCTCGTAGTCGTCATGCGCCATGGCGAAAGCCGCACCGCGCCGGCCTGCCGGCGGGTAGCGGGTCGCAGAGACGATCTCGCGCGCCTGTGCCGCGGACTCGACCATCGGGACCATGATGCCCATTGCTCCCATATCCAGACAGCGCGCAATGAAGTGGTACTGCAGGGTTGGAACGCGGACCATCGGCGTGAGGCCGATGCCCCTGCAGGCTGCTATCTGACCCTTGAGGGTCTCGATGGTTACGCCGGAATGCTCCATGTCAAACAGGATGAATTCCGCTCCGGCTGTCTTGACTATTTGCGGCATGCCGGGCGTGAAGAACTCAAACACCATGGTCCCGAAAACATGCTTGCCGGCGCGCAAGTCCGACTTGACTTGATTTTGTCTCATGGACTTTTCCCCCGCAATCCCATGCGCGCCCTGTGGTCCCATCCGGAAGGGTGCCAGCCTCCCATACTTGCTCGAATTCGGCATTCTCGGCAACATGGCGCGATAGATCAGCACCGCAGGAAATGCGCTATAAGCCGGTAGGGGTGGCTTGAAGGTTCGCGATGACAGAAAAATTCCAGGTCGGGCTCTCAGCGGATTTTCGCAACGCGGACGGATCGCCAACATTCCGCGATTTCGATCTTGCGCCGCTGATCAACGATCCTCGCGTCGAAGTATCGTTCTTGGAGCCTGAGGCAGTGCTCAGTTGCCGGCAGCTTGAGGATATCGATGCCCTTATCCTCCTGGCCCATCGTTTCGACAGGAGCAGCGTGCCAAACAGCGGGCGTCTCGGGGTCATCGCCCGTTTTGGGGTTGGATATGACACGGTCGACGTGAAGGCCTGCACGGATGCCGGCATTGCCCTGGTTATCACGCCGGAGTCCGTGCGCAGGCCGGTAGCCGTATCGATCCTCACATTGATGCTCGCATTGACGGGCAAGTTGACGATCAAGGAAAAATTGACGCGGGCAGGTGCGGCAGGATTTAAGCAACGCGGCGCGCATATGGGTGTCGGTCTGGTTGGGCGCGTGTTCGGCTCATTGGGGGCAGGCAATATAGGTGCCGAGGCGTTCCGCCTGGCCAAGCCGTTCGACATGACGTTTATCGCCCATGATCCGTTCGCAGACGCAGAGGTGATGGCAGAACTCGGCGTCGAGCTGGTCGGTATCGAGGATCTGTTTCGTCGCTCCGACATACTTTCGGTCAGCTGCCCTCTCACGGACGCCACAAGACACATCGTCAATGCCGAAATGTTGGCGCTGATGAAGCCCGCAAGCTACCTCATAAACACGGCTCGCGGTCCGGTTATTGATCAGAAGGCACTTACCAAAGTTCTTCAGGAGCGTCGCATTGCGGGAGCCGGTCTGGATGTCCTGGAGCAGGAGCCACCCGATCCCAGTGACCCTATGCTGGCGCTGGATAATGTCATCCTGACGCCGCATTCGTTATGCTGGACCGATCAATGCTTCGCGCATCAGGGCACGTTGGATATCCAGGCGGTGCTTGAATACTGCGAGGGGCGTGCCCCAACCGGAACGATTGTCAATCGCGCTGTGCTGGATGGCCAGCCTTGGGCGGAGCGGATTTCCGCGCTGCGCACACGGCTGGAAAATTAGAACTGATTGACTGCGACATGCGAAAATCCATTTCGTGGTCCCGTTGCTCTGACGATCGTGTGTTCGCAGGTATCTGCCAACTAGTTTGCCGGCATCAGCCGGATGATGGAGCCGCCCGTTGCGGCGCCGTTCTGGGTCTGCAGCAGCAGATAGAGATGGCCGTCCGGACCGGTTTTTACCTCGCGCAACCGGCCATGGTCCTTCAGAATTTCTTCTTGGCCCACGATCTGGCGGCCCTTGATCTCCAGGCGGATCAGCTTCTGGCCCACCATGCCGGCGATGAAGAGATTGTTCTTCCAGCTGGGGAAACGGTCGCCGGTGTAGAAATTGTTGCCGCCCGGTCCGATCGAAGGCGTGTAGTGCGTTATGGGCGGTGTCATGCCCACCGCATGCTGGCGGTTCACGCCCGGCTCCAGACCCATGGTCACCACGCCCCAGCCGTAATTCTTGCCGGGCTCGATGATATTGACTTCGTCGCCGCCCACCGGGCCATGCTCGGTTTCCCACAGTAGGCCGGTGACAGGATCGAAGGCGATGCCTTCGGGATGGCGATGACCATAACTCCAGATGCTGGGCAGTGCGCCGGGCGTATTGACGAACGGATTGTCCTTGGGAATGGAGCCGTCGAGATTGATGCGATGGATCTTGCCCAGCGGGGAGGCCAAGTTCTGCGAGGATTGAGGGTCCTGCCGGTCTCCCATGGTCCAAAAAACATGGCCCTTGCGATCGAACAGGAAGCGCGCGCCGTAATGACCGGACCAGTTGTTGTAGATTTCGTCGGGCGCCTTGAACAGAACCTGCTCGTCCACCCATTCATGATTGGTGTTGATTTTGCCGCGCACGATCACGGTCATGCTCAGGGGCGACAGATTGACGGGTATGAAATCAGCAGGCTGCGGAACGTAACCCGGACGGGTGGTGGAGTAAGCCAGATAGATCCAGCCGCTGGTCGCGTAGTCGGGCGCCACCGCCACATCCAGCATCCCGCCATCCTGACGCTCGAACGCCTTAGGTGTGTTCTTCACCGGCTCCGATACTTTGCCGTTTTTGTCCAGAAGCCGCAGGTTGCCTGAGCGTTCGGTGAACATCATGCTGCCATCCGGGGTCCAGGCCATGCCCCAGGGCTGGTTAAAGCCTTTGGCCAGCACTTCGACCTTGAAGCTCGCCTTGTCGGTCTGGAACAGCTTGCCGGCAGGATCGGGCACCGGCCCGACCTTGCGATTCATGATGCCGCCCCGAATGCGCAGGTAGACGGGAAGCTGGGAGATCTCATCGGCCGAGAAGCTGGTGACATAGGCATGCGGTTTGGCGCTGCCCGGAACGCCGCTGGTGACTTTGCCGATGATCTGGGCATCGGTGTTACCGGCTAGGAAGGCTTCCGAGAAAAGGCTTTTGGCGGCGGGGCCGGGCTGGAGCGACGTGCCGTGGCACGCCGCGCAGGTCGTCATGAAGATTTCGTGGCTGCGGCTCTGGAGCAGGGCCGCAACGGGCGGATGCGCCCGCCGCGCCAGCGGCAGGACGGAGGGCGAATCGGCGCCCGGCGTCGGCGGCAGCGTGGCGGTCATTTGCTGCGCCATCACGGCGCCGGAAATGACGAAGCCGAGCGCAGCAAGCCAGTATTTCATGAGAGTTCCCCCGGATTGGATTTTGGCGCTAATATAGCGGCGAGGATCGGCGCGGGATACGGCAGGCGGCTCTCCTACATTGCAACTGCGAAATGCTTGGGGGCCGCACAAGCGTTGGCAGACAATGGGGAATTTCTTTGATAGAATTCCACTCGGGAAGAAGATTACGCCCATTGGCGAGATAAAGGAGCCCACGGTCCTGGATTGCCTCGGCAAACGGACGTGAAGGCGGGCCGGGATGTGGAAGACGCGAAAAACGGTACTGGCCGTGGCGGTTGCGCTTGCAGCCGCGGTCGCTGTTGCTAGCGCCACAGTTCTTACCTGGAAATCTGCCGATGAAACCGCTCGCGTGGATTTCAATCGCGATATCCGCCCCATCTTCAATAGTAGTTGCATCGCCTGCCATGGCGGCGTGAAACAGGCGGGCAACGTCTCCTTCTCCTATCGCGAGCAGGTTCTGGGCAAGGGCAAGTCGGGCCGTCCGACTGTGGTGCCGGGAAGCCCACGTGCGTCGGAATTGATGGCGCGGGTGACGTCAAACGACCCCGAAACGCGCATGCCGCTGCATGCGCCCCCCCTGAAACCCGAGCAGATCGTATTGCTGCGCCAGTGGATCCAGCAAGGCGCGTCCTGGGAAAATTATTGGGCCTTTGTCCCGCCCAAGCCGCAGGCATTGCCCGCTGTCCGTCATGCGGGATGGGTACGCCAGCCGCTGGACCGCTTCATTCTTGCCCGTCTGGAAAAGGAATCTCTGTCACCGGCCCCGGAGGCCGACAAGGCAGCATTGCTGCGGCGGGTGTCGCTTGACCTGACCGGAATGCCGCCGACACCAGACGAACTGGCGGTGTTTCTGACGGATACGTCAAAGAATGCTTATGAGCGGCAGGTGGATCGCCTGCTTGCCTCGCTGCGCTATGGCGAGCGTTGGGCCGCCATGTGGTTGGATCTCGCCCGCTATGGCGACACCAAGGGCTTTGAAAAGGACAAGAGCCGCCAGGGCGTCTGGATTTATCGCGATTGGGTGATCGAGGCGCTCAATCAAAACATGCCGTACGATGCATTTGTGATCAAACAGTTGGCGGGAGATATGCTTCCCAACGCCACCCTGGATGACCGCATTGCAACAGCTTTCCATCGCCAGACCGCCGCCAATGACGAAGGCGGCACCGACGACGAGGAATTCCGGCTTGCCGCCGTGATGGACCGCGCCGCCACGACATGGTCGGTGCTCAATGGCGTGTCATTCAACTGTGTGCAATGTCACTCGCATCCTTATGATCCGATCCGCAACAGCGAGTATTACAAGTTCCTCGCCATCTTCAACACTTCGCGCGATACCGACATCGCGTTCAGCAAATCCCTGGAAGATGACTGGCCGCTTCTGCATCTGCCGGTGGACAAGACCAAACGCGTCGAATGGGACAGGCTCCAGCGAGAAAGCGACAAGGTTAGCGCGAATGTCGTCGCGGCCAGCCGTGCTTTGGTGGAGCGCACCGCGTGGAGAATGCTGCCAATCCAAAAGGCGGTGGCCAGCGAAATACTGGCGCTGGAGCGGACGCTTTCCGAACTCAGCACCCAGCCCGCCGGCAAGGGCCGGGACCAGCAACTCGCGCAGCTCCGGCTGCGTCTCTTCTACGCAAAGAAGGAAAAAGAACAGACCTTCGCTGCGAGGTTTCGCATCCAGAACGGAATTGCTGAATCGACCGGCACGGTGCCGATAGGTTCAGTGTTCGATTTTGAAGTCGCCGTGCCCGTGTCTGTCATAACCGCCCTGCGTTTTGAAGTGCCGCCGGCCAACGCCGCCAAGGCCAGGCATTCGCCGGAACGGGGCTTTGTCGTCAACAAAATAGAGGTCTGGGCGGTTCCGCCCGGCGGTACTCCGCAGAAAATGGATTTCCGCTTTCTTGCCCCGGATTCCGCTGAGAATTTGGAAGGCAACATTTCGCGCATGTTGCGAAACACGGCGAAAGGCACGCCGCAAGGCGATGCGATGAAGCGCCTGGCCGACCATAGCGGCTTCATGGCCCTTTCAAGGCTGTTCTACACGCGCTGGGTGGTGGGTGTGCCATCCGCGGCCCAGACACTGGCGCCGGGTACGATATTGAAAGTTCGCTTCGGCCAAACCGAGTCCATCAACGCCGCGCCGGCGCATGTTCCCCGTATTCGCATTTTTGCCAGCAACGATGCGCGCTGGACACAATTGGCGCAGGCGCCGGCAACCGCGCAGAACATCGCGAATCTGGAACGCCTTGCCCGCCATATCCGGGATGTGCCCAGCCTGCCTTTGCCCGTCATGGTAGAGCAGGCGGGGCATGAGCGGCGGCACACGCTTGCTTTCGAGCGGGGCAGTTTTCTCAATAAGGTTGGCCCGGCTCTCGCGCCGGATACCCCCGCCGTGTTTCCCAGCATGCCGGCGGGTGCGCCGCGCAACCGGCTAACCACCGCGCGATGGTTTTTCGATCCGAAACAACCCCTGACGGCGCGCGTGGCGGTCAACCGTTATTGGGAGCAGCTGTTCGGAACCGGCATCGTGGAAAGTCTGGAGGATTTCGGCAGCGCCGGTGACATGCCCAGTCATCCCGAACTGCTGGATTGGCTGGCGCTGCGTTTCCAGAATGACTTGCGCTGGAACTCGAAGGCGCTGGTGCGCGAACTTGTCACCAGCGCGACCTATCGCCAGAGCGTCAAGGCGACACCGGCGCTGCGGGACAAGGATCCGCGAAACCGGCTGCTGGCCCGTGGTCCGGCACAGCGTCTTTCCGCTGAAATGGTGCGTGACCAGGCGCTGTTGGCAAGCGGGCTGCTCAATCCCCAGATGGGCGGCCCGCCCGTCATGCCGCTACAGCCCGATGGCGTGTGGAATGTGGAGGCCAACAACCTGGAGCGCTGGGTCAACGCCACCGGTTCCGATCGCTATCGCCGCGCCATGTACACTTTCATCAAGCGGACCGCCCTCTATCCCAGTCTCACGACCTTCGATGCCGCGGATCGCCAGTTGAGCGTGCCGCGCCGCATTCCCACAAACACGCCTTTGCAGGCTCTCGTGACACTGAACGATCCGGTTTATCAGCAGGCGGCGGAGGCTCTGGCGGCGCGCATGGTCCGCGAGGCGCCGCAAGGCACATCCCGCGACCGCCTGGAAGCGCAGCTGAATTATGGCGGCCGCTGGGTGCTGTCGCGCGATCTCACGCCGCTTGAAATCGCGAGTCTGCGCAAGCTGCATGGAGCGGCAGGGCTGACAGCGGTTGCCAGCGCGCTGCTCAACCTCGATGCCGCGTTGACGAGGTGACCATGTCCGAACCCGAAAACACCCAAGCCGACCCGATGCTGGAGCTTCTGGAGCGCCAGCGGCAGACCCGCCGCCATTTCCTGGGTTGGGGCGCCGGCGGCCTGGGAGCGTTTTTCCTGAATTCCGCCATGGCGGCCCCGCAAGGCGCCGTATCTGCGCACCCACATGGCCTGAGTTTCGCGCGCGATCCCGCCACGCCCTTGTCGGCGCTGCCGCCGCAGTTCAAGGCCAAGGTCAAGCGGGTGATCTATCTGCATATGGGCGGGGCGCCCAGCCAGCTCGAACTGTTCGATCACAAGCCACAACTGACGCGGTTCGACGGCAAGGATTGCCCCGAAGCCTTCCTGAAAGGCAAACGCTTCGCTTTCATCACAGGCGTACCCAAGCTGATGGGTGCGCAGTTTCCCTTTCACCGCGCGGGAAAAAGCGGCACATGGATTTCCGACCGGCTGCCGCATCTGGAGCGCGCCATCGACGATTTGTGCATCATCAAGTCCATGAAAACCGACCAGTTCAACCACGCGCCGGCGCAGTTGCTGGTCCATACCGGCGATCCACGCACGGGCCATGCCTCGCTGGGTTCGTGGGTCACATATGGTCTGGGAACGGAAAACCAGAACCTGCCGGGGTTCATGGTCCTGATCTCGTCGGGTGGTATCACCGCCAATGCCGGCAAGCCGCTCTGGGGCTCCGGGTACCTGCCCAGCGTTTATCAGGGCGTGCCATGCCGGTCGGCGGGAGAGCCGGTGCTGTATCTCGAAAATCCGCGCGGGGTCAGCCGGGCGGAGCGGCGGAAGGTTCTGAACGCGGTCGAGGAAATCAATCGCAATTCCTACAAGGAGTTCGGCAATCCCGAGACCGTGACCCGGATCGCGCAGTATGAAATGGCCTTCCGCATGCAGCTCGAAGCCAGCGATGCTATGGATATCCGCCGCGAGCCGCAAAAGGTTCTGGATCGGTATGGCGCGCAACCGGGAAAAACGAGTTACGCCAACAACTGCCTGGTGGCGCGGCGGCTGGCCGAACGGGGCGTCCGCTTTATTCAGCTTTATCACTGGGGATGGGATTCGCATGGCACCCCGACGGACGAGGGGTTGAATGTGGGGCTGGTTGGCCGCTGCCGCGAAACTGACCAGGCTACGGCTGCGCTGCTGGCCGATCTCAAGTCCCGCGGTCTTCTGGAGGATACGCTGGTGGTATGGGGCGGCGAATTCGGCCGTACGCCGATGCTGGAAAATCGCGGCGGCCAGGAAATGAAGTATATCGGCCGTGACCATCATCCGTCCGCCTTCACCATCTGGATGGCCGGCGCGGGCGTGAAAGCGGGCCTGAGCCATGGCGAGACCGATGAACTAGGCCACGACATTGTCAGGGATCCCGTGGAAGTCCGCGATCTGCACGCCACGATGCTGTATCTGCTGGGGTTCGACTATAAAAAACTCAATTACCCCTATCAGGGGCTGGAGCAGAAGCTGACCGGCGTCAAACCCGCCCGTATTGTGTCTGAAATTCTGGCGTGACGGCTCGATGACGCGTGTCTGATTTTGTGAAAGGCGTTTTGCGACCCGTATCGGCGCCGTTCTATTTTGCTGGCGTGGTGGTGCTGACACTATTGGGTATTGCCGTGGCAATGCTGTTGCGGCCTGCCTTCGCAAGCACCATCTTGCGTTTCGCGGGGTTGGAAAACGTGCCCCAGGCGGCGCCCGCCTCCTTCTACAGCGTGCGAGTTCAGCCACTGTTGGATGCGCGCTGCGTCGGATGCCATGGCGTCAGAATGCAAAAAGCCCAATTGGGTCTGGAAAGCTTTGCCGCCACCATGCGCGGCGGCAAGCATGGCGGGGTGGTTCAGCCGGGCCGCGTCCAGGACAGCGAGCTTTTTGTCCGCGTCAGCCTGCCGGCTTCTGATGACAAAGCGATGCCGCCCAGCGGCAAGACACCCCTGACCAAAGATGAGGTGATGGTGATCCGGCTCTGGATTGCTGCCCATGCATCCGGTGTGTTGCCCGTCAGCGCCATCAAGAATGCACCACGCCTGGTCAAGCCGGTCGAAATTCCGGAAACCAATCTCGAAATGGTGCAGAGGCAGCGCGCGGCGCTTTCCCCGGCGGTGAAACAATTGCAGCGCCGCTTTCCGGGAACTATCGATTATGAGTCGCGCGATTCAGCCAATCTGGAGATCAATGCGTCGCTGGTGGGCGCCGCGTTCGGGGATGCCGAGCTTCAGGCGCTGATGCCCCTGCGCGACCGTATCGTGTGGGCGGATTTTTCCGGCACTTCCATTACCGACGCTTCGTCCTCCGCGCTGGCAAGCATGGCGCAGCTGCGCACGCTGCGTCTGAAAGGCACTAAAACAAAGGATGATACCGTGCGGGCAATTACCCCGCTCAAGGTGCTGCGTTCGCTGACGGTCGCGGCGGCAACACCGGCCGTTCTGGCCCCCTTGCGGCAAAGAGGCGTTGCGGTTTATGGCGGCGATGATGGGCGATAATTTTGTGACGCCAGGCGACACACCCCAACAGATATCGCATGTGCGCGTGTGGGATATTCCGATACGGATTTTCCACTGGAGCATCGTGCTGCTGCTCTTTGTGTCCTGGTTCAGCGCGGAACAGGGTTATATGAAGGTCCATCTCTGGTCGGGCCTGACCTTGCTGGCGCTGCTGCTGTTCCGCATTGCCTGGGGTGTCGTGGGATCGACGACAGCCCGCTTCAGCAATTTCATCCATCCGCCGCGCAAGGTGATCGGATATCTGAAAGGGCTGCGCGGCGGCGACAGAATTTTGTATGCGGGCCACAATCCGGCGGGCGGCTTGATGGTCGCCGCCATGATCGCCGTCCTTCTGGCCCAGGTTTTGACCGGCTTGTTTGCGAATGACAGCGTGCGCTTCAACGCGCCGTTCGCTTTATGGGTGACGGAGGAAGCCTCCAACCAGGCGACCAGTCTGCATGGGACAATCTTTAACATCATCCTCGTCCTCATCTGGTGCCATGTCGTGGCGGTGGGATTTTACCTGCTCGTCAAGGGCGACAATCTGATTTGGCCCATGTTTCACGGCAAAAAGCCCCATAGCCAGGTGCCGGCCGATTTGAATATCGCCTTTGCCCGCCTGTCCGTGGCGTTCGTGTTGCTGGTGCTGGCCGCGGGCATTGCGGTATGGATCGTGATCCAGGGGGACTATTTTTCATGATGAAGCTGATTTTCGCGGGCATTCTGGCCGGTGCGGTGATGGTGGCTGGGGCGCAGGCCGCCGATTTCACAATGGATGCGCAATTCCTGACGCCACCGGCCGGCATGGCCACGATCGGCGATTCCCATGGCGACATAGCCGTTTCGCCGGCGGGAGAGGTCTATGTCAGCGTCCAGGGCGGAAATCATCCCGGGATACAGGTCTACAGCGCGGATGGCCGCTACCTGCGCAACGTTCCCAATGCGCCCAGCGATCTGCACGGCTTCATCATTGCCCGCGCTCCCGATGGCACGCCGAACATCTATGGCGTCAGCCGCCTGGCGCAGCAGATCGTCCAGATCACCCTGGATGGCCGAGTCGTGCTGGCAATCCCGCCCAGTGCGATCCCGGACCAATACAAGAAGGCCGACAACCAGGCGGTCAACATGACCGGTGTTGCGGTGGCACCCAACGGGGATATCTATGCCACCGACGGCTATGGGCTGGACTTCATTCACCGCTTCGACAGGGGCGGTCGCTACATGGCGACGTTCGGCGGCAAGGGTGAGCCGTGGAATTTTGATGTCTGTCACAAGATCGCCATCGATACCCGGTTCACGCCGGCAAGGCTGCTGTGCACCGACCGGCGCCACAACCGTTTGGTCCATATGGACCTGGAGGGGCGCGTGATCGGCACCTATGCGGAAGGGCTGCGCCTGCCCAGCGCATTGGCGATTTTTGGAAACGAGCTTGCGGTGGGCGAACTGCAAGGCCGCGTCACAATCCTGGGTCTCAACGGGGAAGTGGTTTCAGCCATCGGCACCAACGAAAATGTTGACGAGATCCGCACCAACAAGGCGGCTCCCGAAATCTGGAAGGCCGACCGCTTCTATGCCCCGCACGGGGTGGCCTATGATGCGGCCGGCAACCTGTTGGTGACGGAATTTAACCAGTGGGGCCGTGTGACGAGAGTTCGGCGGAAGTAGCTAGAATGGATGGAACGGAAAGCAGCTTCAGGCAGCTTCCGCAATGCCATCCTGTACTGCGTTCCGCCGCTGTCATGCCCCACCTGGAATGCTCAGAATCCAGCCGCCAGGCAGGGGATTTTTCCCGAAAAGTCGTGTTCTAGGTCCTGCGCATTTGCGGCTGTATAATGGATCGCCTTCCTCGCGGGTCCTCATGTCGCTTCAGTTCCGGGTTCTAGGTTCGATCACGGCGCTGCTTGTCCTGGCGCTGCTGTGCGGCGGTGCCTTCCTGCTGCTGCATGCCCGGTCTGTTGCCGAACTTGAAGTCCATACCGCCTTCCGGGGGGCGGAAAGGTCGATCCGCGATACGCTGCAGGGCAATGTCGAGCACACCGTGACCTTGCGCCAGGTGGTGGCCAGCTTTGAAGGGCAGCGTCATGTGCGCGCCGCGCTGGTCAATGAAAAGGGCAAGGTGGTTGTGCAGTCGCAGATCGCGCGCCTGAAGAGCCCGGCGCCGCGCTGGTTCGAGCGGCTCATGACGCCGCCGCCACTGGCGTCGCGCATTCCCATCAACCTGCCGCAATTTCCCTGCGTCGTGGTTCTGACCAGCGATCCGCGCAGCGAGATTGCGGAAGTGTGGGATAATGCCCGCAATGCCTTTCTGACAATGCTGGCTTTTTGCGTGGCCACCATGGCGGTGGTTTCGCTGGCTTTTGCGTATGCGTTCGGTTTCCTGCGCCGGTTCCAGGCGGGTCTGCGGGACGTGGCGCAGGGCCGCTATGACGTGCGCCTCTACACCAGGGGCGTGCCAGAGCTTGCCGCACTGGCGCATGGGTTCAACCACATGACCGAACGGCTGGCGACTTTTTCCGACAGCAACCAGCGTCTGCAGCAACAGATTCAGAATGTCCAGGAAGAAGAACGCGCCGGTATCGCGCGCGACCTGCATGACGAAGTGGGGCCTTACCTGTTCGCGATCCAGGTGGATGCCAGCACGGCCGCGAAATCGGCCGATCCGCAAACGCGCGAACTGGGCGCCAGGGTTCGTGACGCTGTTCAGCATGTCCAGCGGCATGTACGTGACATCATGCGGCAGCTGCGGCCGGCCAACGATCTGGAATTTGGGCTCGAGGCTGCGATAGCGGATCTGGTTCTTTTCTGGTCGCGCCGCTATCCCGCCATTCGCTTCGAGCGCGCCATCACGCCCGGCCTGACATTGGACCGGCGAAGCGAGGAAGCGGCCTATCGCATCGTGCAGGAAAGTCTCAGCAATGCGGTGCGCCATGGTGATCCGCAAACCATCCGCATCGTCATCGCGGACGAGGCGGGCGGCGCCCTGGTGTGCGTCGAAGATGATGGCGGTGGTCTCAAGCAATCCGACACCGGCCTCGGCCATATGGGCCTGGCGGGTATGGAAGATCGCGTGCGCGACCTCAAAGGCCAGTTTGCAGTTGAAAATCTGCCGGGCAGAGGCGTGCGGGTGCGCGCGCTATTGCCCAAGTTGCAAGAACTGGCAGACGCATGAGCCGGATCCTGGTGGTTGACGATCACGCGATTGTGCGGTCCGGCATCCGCCGCTTGCTGGCGGAATTGCCGGATCTCGGACTGCGCGAAGCCGCCAGCGGGGAGGAGGCGCTGGAACTGGTGCGCGGCGCGCCTTTCGATCTTGTGATCCTCGATCTCAATCTTCCGGGGCTCGGGGGGCTGGAACTGCTGCGCCGCATTCTAAAGACCAGCCCGAAGGCCCAGGTGCTGGTCTTCTCGCTCCACAACGAGGCGATCTACGCCAATCGCGCCATGGAGGCGGGCGCGCGTGGTTTTGTCAGCAAAAGCGCCGCACCGGAGGAATTCCTCGCGGCGGTGCAAACCGTTCTGGCGGGTGGCACCGTGATCGAGCGCGACATTGCCAGCGAGATCGCGGCCCAGGAGATCGGAGAGAACGCCTATCTGCGTCCCCTGACCCAGCGCGACCTGGAAATCCTGCGGCTGCTGGCGGCAGGAAAAAGTCTTGCCCAAATAGGCGAAGCGCTGGGCATCGCCTACAAGACCGTCGCCAATACGCTCAGCCGCATCAAGGAGAAGCTTGGCGTCACCCATACCGCAGACCTGATCCGCATCGCCATTGGCCGGGGTCTCGCAGACCTGCACTGAGCGGTTTGACAAACCAGGCTGTCCGCCTACTGTCTTCAAAAAAGAGGACGGGATGAAACGTCTCCCTGCCGTCATCACCGCCGCCAGCCTGGCACTGATCGGGCTGTTTCTTGCCGTGCTGGGTGCGCACCTCGCATTCTTGGGCGGCTCGGTTTTCTATCTTCTGTTCGGCATCGGTCTGATGGGTACAGCCGTCCTTCTGTGGAAGGACCATGCCGCCACGATTTTATCGTTCACAGTCATGCTCGTTGCCACCCTGGCATGGGCGCTGGCGGAATCCGGACTCCAGTTCTGGGCGCTGGAAGTGCGCCTGCTGTTCCCCGTCATGCTGGGTGCATGGCTTCTGCTGGTTGTCCGTCATCGCCGCGCCCCGCTCGTCCTGGCCGTTGCGGCTTCGCTGTTGCTGCTCGGCGGAAGCTATCTGACGCGCGATCGCTTGGAGATTCAGGGCACCTTGCAGCGCGCGCCCTCGGCGTCACCGGCGGACGCGGTGGGCAGCGATTGGCCGCAATATGGCGGTGGCGCGCGTTCCGACCGTCATTCCAGCCTGGCCCAGATCACGCCGGCCAATGTCTCGAAGTTGGACGTGGCATGGGTGATGCAGACCGGCGACAAGAAAGTTCGCAATACCTTCGAATCCCCCGCCCTCAAGATCGGCGACACACTTTATGTATGCAGCGCCAATGCCTGGGTGTTTGCGCTCGACCCCGTGACGGGAAAGGTGAAGTGGCGCTTCGCGTCACCCAAGCCCAGTGTGCGGGCTGTCGCGTGCCGCGGCGTCACCTATGGAGTGGTGGAGGGCCTCCAGGAAGGCGCGCCATGCCGGGCGCGCATTTTTGCTCCCGCGCCCGATGCGCGGATCGTGGCGCTGGATGCGCGCAACGGAAAGCCCTGCGAGGATTTTGGGACGCGCGGATACATCGATCTCAAGCACGGCCTTGGCCCCACGGCGATCACGCTTGTCGGGATCAGTTCGCCGCCCTTGTTCCTCAGGAGCAAGCTGGTGGCGGGGCTCTATGTTTCCGACAATGTGCATGACCGCGAGCCTTCGGGCGTGGTGCGGGGCTTTGACGCCCGGACCGGCGCGCTGGTCTGGAGCTGGGACGCAGGCCGCACGCCGTCGAATAAACCGTTGGCGCCGGGCGAGATTTATACACCGGGAACGCCCAACACCTGGGGCGTGATCACGGGGGATGCCACGCTGGGCCTGGCGTTCCTGCCGACCGGAAATCCCACGCCGGATTATTTCGGCGGTTTGCGTCGGCCCTTCGACGACAAATACAGCTCTTCGCTTGTGGCGCTGGATATCGAAACCGGGCTGGTGCGCTGGCACTTCCAGACGGTTCATCATGATTTGTGGGACATGGATGTCCCGATCGGCCCGACGCTGATCGATTTTGACGGCAAGGCGGCGCTGTTGCAGACCACCAAGCGCGGTGAGGTATTCATTCTGGATCGCGCCACCGGAAAACCCTTGTCGCCGGTTGTCGAAAAGCCGCTGCCGCCGGGAACGATCAGGCAAGAATATTACGCCCCGACCCAGCCCTGGAATGTGGGCATGGAGTCGGTGTCCGCGCCGTCCATCCGCGAGGCCGACAGCTGGGGCGCCACTCTGATCGATCAGCTGATGTGCCGCATCGAGTATAAGTCGCTGCGCTATGATGGTCCCATGACCGCGCCGTCGCTGCAGGGCAGCCTTACCTATCCCGCCTATTTCGGGCTTTCCGACTGGGCCGGTGCGTCGGTGGACCCCGGTCGCGGCTTGGCGTTTCTCAATCTCAGTTACCTGCCCTGGGTGGTGCGGCTGGTCCCGCGGGATGAAGCGCTGCAGAAGAATTTTGTGCTGCGCTGGGATGGCAAGAGCAAGATTCCGGCGGATGTGCGCCCCGGCGTTTTTCCGCAGTATGGAACGCCCTATGTGGCGCAAATTCGCGCATGGCTCAGCCCGGCCGGCGTTCCGTGCCTTCAGCCGCCGCTGGGCGAGATGGCGGCGATGGACCTGCGCACGAAGAAATTTCTGTGGAAACGAAGCTACGGCACGGCAAGGCATAGCGGCCCGCTCGGCTTCGCCAATCCACTGCCGCTTCCCACCGGCATTTATACGGAGGGGGTCCCATCTCCACTGCTGGCGGCCTGGTGTTCATGGCCGGTGGCCTGGATCGCAAATTTCGCGCGCTGGATGCCGGCTCTGGCGCCCAATTGTGGAGCGCGAACCTGCCCGCGCCGGGCGCCGCCACCCCCTCTACCTATATGGGCGCGGATGGACGGCAGTATGTGGTGATCGCCGCGGGCGGGCATTGGGTGATGGGCAAGGCCGCAAGCGACCAGCTGATTGCCTACGCCTTGCCCACCCCCTGACCAATATGTGTTAAACAGGGCGAAAGACCGGAAGCCACCGGTCGAAGGGGATCGCCGTGATACGACGCCTGCTGGGGACACTGTATATCCAGGTGCTGATCGGCATCGTGCTGGGCCTTCTAGTCGGGGCGTTGTGGCCGGAAACCGGCGCGGCCCTCAAGCCGCTGGGTGACGCCTTCATCAAGCTCATCAAGATGGTGATCGCGCCGGTGATCTTCTGCACCGTGGCGCTGGGCATCGCCCAGATGGGCGACATGAAGAAATTCGGCCGCATCGGCGGCAAGGCCATCCTCTATTTCGAAGTGGTCTCCACCCTGGCGCTGGTGATCGGCCTGGTGGTTGGCCTGGTCGTGCGCCCCGGCGCCGGCTTCAACATCGATCCCGCCAGCCTCGATCCGTCTGTCACGGCGTCCTATGTCACCCGCGCCCAGACCGACAGCGTGACCGATCATCTGATGTACATCATTCCCGACACCTTCTTCAGCGCCTTGACCGGCGGGGACCTGCTACAGGTACTGTTGATTGCCATCCTGTTCGGCTTTGCCTGCACCCGGCTGGGCGAGGCCGGGCGCGTGGTCGCGGGCGGTCTGGAAAAGGTCGTGAAGGTGTTTTTCGGCATCATTCACATGGTGGTGCGGCTGGCGCCGATCGGCGCCTTTGGCGCCATGGCCTTCACCATCGGCCGCTATGGCCTGGCGTCCCTGCTGCCGCTGGGGACGCTGGTCGCCTGCTTCTACATCACCTGCCTGCTGTTTGTGGCCATCGTGCTGGGAGCAATCGCCCGGTTGATCGGATTTTCGCTCTGGCGTTTCCTGTCTTACATCCGCGAAGAGTTGATGATTACGCTGGGCTCGTCATCCTCGGAACCGGCGCTTCCCAAGCTGATCGAAAAACTGGAGCGGCTGGGCGCGCCGCCTGCCGTGGTCGGCCTTGTCGTTCCCACCGGCTACAGTTTCAACCTGGACGGCACCAACATCTATCTTACCCTGGCCATCTTGTTCCTGGCCCAGGCCACCAACACCGACCTCACGGCGATGCAGATGGTGACCATCCTGATGGTCGCCATGCTGACCTCCAAGGGCGCCAGTGGCGTCACCGGTGCCGGCTTTGTCACCCTGGCCGCGACCCTCAGCGTGGTGCCCGCCATTCCCATGGTGGCGTTGGCCACCATCGTTGGCATTGACCGTTTCATGAGCGAGTGCCGTGCCATCACCAATATCATCGGCAACGGTGTCGCCACCCTGGCGGTGGCGCGCTGGGAGAAGGTGCTGGATATGGCGCAGTTGAATGCCGAATTGAAACGGGGGCCGGTGGCCGCCGAGCAGAAGCTGTCCTGACCGCCACGCAATTGCCACGATCCGCGTAGTAATTTCAGCCATTGAATTGAGGGAAAATTTCCATGACGTCCATTCGCCTGACTTTGCTGGCTGCCGCCGCCAGCCTGTCGCTGACCGGTGCCGCCACGGCGCAGCCCGTGCCGTCCACTGCCGACGTCGCCAAGCAGAAGGTCTTCGCCAATATCGGGCTGCTGAATTCCGAATGCGTCCGCTATGACGCGGCCAACGACCGCTATCTGATCAGCAATCTGGGCACGCGGGGACCGGAGAATAACGGCTACATCGCCATCATGTCGCCCGACGGCGTCATCGCGAACCAGAAATTCATCGAGGGCGGCAAGAATGGCGTCACCCTGATCGATCCTCTGGGCATTTCAATTCAGGGCGGCATCATTTACGTCGCCGACATCACCCATATGCGCAAGTTCGACCTTCAGACCGGCGCGCCGCGCGGCGAAGTCGCGCTGCCCGGCGCCGGCCGTCCCAACGACATCTTCGCCACCGCCGACGGCACCGTATATATCAGCGACAATGGCGGTCTGGTCGGCACCATCATCAAGGTCTCGCCCTCGGGCCAGGTTTCGCTGCTGCAGCCGCGCGACGACATCATGGAAAAGCCCAATGGCGTGGCGGTGATGCCCGACGGAACCGTGGTGCATGGCGGGCGCGGCGTGAATATCTCTTTCCGCGATGCCGTGACCGGGCGGTTGATCCGCGAGAAGACCCTGCCGACCGGTCAGTTCGACGCGTTGGTGCCGCTGGCCGATGGCAGTATTCTGGCGGCCAGCCAAGGCGGCAAGAATATCTACAAGGTTTCGGCGTCGGGCGAAGTGACGGAAGTGGCCAAGGAAATCACCGTGCCGGCCGCCATCGGCTATGACACCAAGCGCAACCGGCTTCTGATCCCGCAGATCGCGGCGGCCAGCATTACCTTTGTGGACTTACCTTAAAACTTGGCCTTAAGGCGCGTCCTGGATTTTCACGAGTGTGCCGTCCTTCAGCTTGCTGAGGTCGCCGGCGGCCAGCCGATCGCCCGCCGACAGGCCTGACAGGATGGTCACGCCCTGCTGGGTCTGGGGGCCCAGTGCGACGTCGCGCTTTTCGATTCTGTCCTCGCTGCCTATCACATAGACCACGCCCGTGCGGCCGCGGGCCTCCTACCGCACGCAAAAGGCAAACTGCCCTAGTGGGTCAGCTCTTGCTTGAGTTCCTTGATGGCAGGATGGGGATGTTCTTTCCAGGTCCGCCATTCATTGATCACCAGTCCCAGCGTCACGGTGTCCAGCAGCGCCAGCGCCAGCAGCAGGTTGGACCAGTGCACGCTGAGCTCGTAGCTCATATAGAGGATGAACCCCAGCAGAATGACGCTGGCGAAGGGGAATATCCAGACGCCGCGGCCGCGGAGCAGGGTGATGGTGATTGCCATCTTCAACGCGCCATGTACCAGCAGGTACAGGATGATGAAGTTTTGCGACTGGACCAGCACGCCCGCCGCATGCCGCAAGGCTTCGGCCAGTTCGGACTGGCCGCCTTCATAGAGCACGTGGTCGGTCCATTGCAGGATCAGGGCATGGAGCCGCTCCGATCCGGTCACGGCGATGATGAGGCCCAGCGTGACTTCCAGCAGGCCGAAAATGCCCTTGATCAGTATGGTCACAAAATAGGCGATATGGGCGAGGGACTGTCTGTCGTGAGCCAGGATCGAGGTTCCTAAAAACAGCAGGAACCAGCGTTCCGGCGCGCAGTTTCTACTGGTCCCACCGCTCCGAGGCAAATCCATGGCGCCACGGCCCCCATGGCGGCTGGCTATTTTGTGAAATCTGCCACGATCGATACCGGCGCGCCGCCGGCGCGCGTGTCATGGGGCGCGGCGCGCTGCACGAACATCTCGTTTTCCGGAATCGGCTCGCAAAGATAGGTGTGGTCGTCCAGGAAGCATTGATAGAATTTTATGTCGCTCTTGCGGATTTCGGATTTCAGGATCAGGTGGGTGATCAGATCATAGCGGGGAAACCAGATATGGGCGTGGCCGTCTTCGCTGAAGAGGACCCTGGCATCGCCGGTGGTGTCGTCGAAATAGGGCGTCGCGCCCATCAGCAGGTCGCCGGTCACCCGGCCACGCGCGTCATAGATGGAGCGCCGCTTCAGCACCGGTGAGCGATAGTCCGGCACGCTGAGCCGGAAGACACCGCCGGGCTTCAGCACCCGGTAGATCTCGTCCAGCACGAAGGGCATTTTATCCAGCGGCAGATGCTCGAGCACATCCTGCGCCTGCACCTTGGCGATGGAGGAATCGGCAAAGGGCAGCGCCGTGGTGGCGTCATGGGCCACTTCGCGGTCATGGGCGGGATGCAGCGCCAGCCCGACAAAGTTCGGCACCTGGTACTGGCGCTCATGCGGCCCCAGACTGCCGAAATACAGATATTTCTCCATGCCCGCCCCGGTGATTTCCGCTAGGCTAACCCCAGCCCATAATTATAAGCAACGAGGTCTCCATGCGTGGTCTGCTGGTCCTGTCCGTATGTCTCGCTTTCCCCCTTGCCGTCCTCGCGCAGGAGCCGGCCAAGCCGGCCCCCAAACGCACCGTCCTTCAGCAAACCGATGTTGCCGCCAGCCCGGCGCAGGAGACGATATTCGGCACGGTCGATACCCCGCCCGGCGCGGGCAATCCTTTCCACACCCATTTTGGTTCGGAGATGGGTTATGTGGCGCAGGGGCGCATCCGGCTGGAGATTCATGGTCAGCCGCCGCGCGAGCTGGGCCCGGGCGACAGTTTCCTGGTGACGCGCGGACAGGTGCATCGCGCAGTCCTGCTGGGTGATGCGCCGGTGAAGCTGATCAACACCTGGACAGTGGACAAGGACAAGCCGCTGCTGACGCCGGCGCCCTGAGTATCGAAGATCACGGCGAGTTCCCGAATGCCTCGGTTTGCACTCTTGAGGGGCGCCAGCAGAGCCTCATATGACCACATAAAGGTCG
This sequence comes from Pseudomonadota bacterium, assembly GCA_041192105.1. Classification (GTDB taxonomy): domain Bacteria; phylum Pseudomonadota; class Alphaproteobacteria; order Micropepsales; family Micropepsaceae; genus Rhizomicrobium. The sequence continues at coordinate 29,905 of JBEENS010000031.1, forward strand.
TGATCGTCGCGACCGGGATGCTCACTTTCAATAAAGCCTGCGGGAACGGTCGCGCGGCCTTGTAATTGCTGCACTGCAACATAATATTGGATTATCAGATATGTGGCAGAGATTGGTGGCGTTTATGCGTTTTGATGGTTTCGGTCCTGGCGGCAAGCCCAATCTGCTGCGGCGCCGGGAT
>JBEENS010000032.1:0-28799 GCA_041192105.1 Pseudomonadota bacterium
CCGCCGTAAACCAAGTCCGGGCTGTCCATTCCATGCGCTTACCTCCTGATCCAGTAAGATTAGAAGGTGTTGCGCCGACCCGTTGAACCCGCCACCCAAGCGGACATTGATAATGTCCGCCAGCACGACACGTCGAGAATAAATTCGCTTCCAGTGGCGCTGAACGGATTAGGCGTTGCCCTGCGATCGTGGTGCTTACCTGGTATTTGGGTAGCAGCACAGGGCCAGCGATTTTATACGCCGCTCCACCGGCGGACGCGGCCGGTATCGACATGGACAAAGTCTGACGAGGGATAAAAACCAACCCCGCCCTGTTCCAGCGAGACCGCTGCGGCGTGGAGATTATTCAAAGGACGGCCGGGAAGGCGGACGTCAATCGCCATGCCTTGCATATGCAGGCTCTTGGTCGCGACGCCGCTGCTTTTGCCGTGGAGCATCCCGTTGGTGTGCGGCGAGCGAAACCCCGATATCACATGAAACTGTGCGGTGGTATCCATGCGGACGCTCAGGCTGTTCAGCAGATCGAGCAGCCGCGGATCCATCGCATGGACATCGCCGGTGCGGAAGTCGCGCAGCAGGCGATTGATCGCATCCAAAGCTCCCGGCATGTAGCGGCCATCGGCGAAATACTCGGTCGCCAGATGTTCGCCGGTATGGATGTTTTGCAGGCTGATGCGCCGCGCGGCGTTGCCGCGAAGAATCGCCGGCGATGCAACAGCCGTGGCGATACCCGGCGCGGAAGCGCTGAACAATGCTCCGGCGCCTGCGCGCAGGAACGCGCGTCGTGCAAGCTTCATGAAAAAGGTTCCGAGGGATACCCGGTTTATATAGGGGATGCTGCTGGCAATTTCAAAGTTCCTGCGCGCGGAACTTAGTCCGCCTTGGCGAGGCGCAAGGCGGTGGACCGCATGGCCGCGATCATGGCTATATCACGGCCATAGACGTCCTCGCGGAACCCTGTGCGCCCATCCGGGCCGGGAACCGCACTCCAATATTGTATGTATATGGCCAGGGAGTTATTCAGCGGGCGGCGAACGGTTTCACCTGCGGCAATGAGCTGCTCCAGCGATGCTGCGTCCAGCCCCAGCGTGGCCGACGCCAGCGCGCGTATCTGCTCCACCCGCACGCAGCCATGGCTCACCACGCGGTCGGCGCCATGAAATGTGCGTTTTGTGGGCGTGTCGTGCAGGTAGACGTCAAAGGGATTGGGCAGCTCGAACTTAAGCACGCCCAGGGCATTGGTGGGCCCGGGCAGCTGGGTTATCTCGCCATCCTCTTCCACCATGTTCTTGCGGGCCAGATAGTCCGGGTCTTCCGCCAGTTTGGGCCTGATCTCGTTTTCGATGATGGACTTGGGCAGATGCCAGGTGGGATTGACCGTCACGGCGTTGGCGCGGGCCATCATCAGCGGGGTCGGCTTATCCGGTGCGCCAACCACCACGCGGGACCGGAGTGCAACCGCGCCGTTTTCCACCAGGACAAGCCAGGCATCGGCGACATTGACCATGATGTGATTGTCTTCCAGCGCCTGGGGCTGCCAGCGCCAGCGTTCCATGTTGGCCGCGATTTGGGTGGCCCGCTCCGACGCGGGCACGTTCATCATGCCGACGGTCTCCCCGTCGAGCTGTCCCGTCGGGGTCAGACCGTTCTCGACCTGATACAGGCGCAGCGCGGCCGGGATGCTTGCGCCCGGCGCGAGATAGCCCTCGGCGGCCAGGCGATTTGCGACAAGCGGCGGGGATGCCGGAGAGCGCTTCGACGCCGTGATGGTCTGCCAGCCCGCCATGGAACGGTAGCGGCGCAAGGCAGCCTTCAAGAGCTGATAGTCGCGCGCTGCTGGTTCAAGCCGCGCGAGAAATGGGGCAACCTGTTGCACCTCGGCCGCAGCGGCAAACTCCGACACGCTGTTGCCGGACTTTTCCGGCAGGCTGACATCGGAAAAAACCGCCTTGGGCCGCAGCATGCCATCGCGCATGTCGGCGGCATAGGACAGGACAGCGCGGGTCAGGCTCAGATCAAAAGCCGCCTTCTCTCCTGTGGAATGGCCCGTCGGTGCCGCCATTGAAGCATAGCGCTGCGCCGGCAGGCCGTGATCGGCGGATGCGGCCAGCAATCGCTGTGTCCGTAAGGCGTCGGCCGTTACCCCTTCCCCGTTCCACCAAAGTGGCGCGAAGGCCCGCTTAGCATAGAAACCGAACAGCTGCGGGTCTGTCGCCGCATCCTTGCTGATTGCTTGCTGCAGGGATTGCGCGATCTGCGCCGAGCCGGAGGACGGCGTGCCCGCTTTGTCGTCCCCAGGAAATGCCAAGACCAGATAGCAGAAGACAGCAACGCAGATGGCGATCGCGGCGGAGTTTGCAGCGATCAGAGTATGTCTGGACGAAAGTTGCACGAGATCACCGATTACCCTCAAGGTCTTAACGGAGCAAACCAGCGCTTGTTCCGCGCTCAATGCCACTAAACGCTTAAAATAAACGGCGATCTTCAGGATCGTTTTTCCAGTGGAGCTATATTTACTGTGACAGCTCACGGTTCGAGCATAGAGCCAACTCCGTATTACCGCTGATCCAGTCTCGGCGCGGAGTCCGCAAGCGAGAATAGTTTGTCTTTGCCCGAAGCGGCCCAAGCATTGCGAGAATGGAAATCGGAGCCAAGCCGCGACTGATACGCTTAAAGAAGCAACCTTCCAACCTTCCAAGAGTTTTCTTGTCGGGAGGCGGCTGAGCAGGAAGTGTCATGCGCCGCCTTGCCATCGCCAGTCTTGCTCTGCTCGCCCTCAACTGGCTGGCGATGCCCGCCCAAGCAACGGGACCTTCTTCCTGGCGCATCACGAAAACAGAATGGACAGAAGCCGACGAAAAGGGCTTCGGCGAATTCGTTCGCGCCATCGCGGAAAGCGGCTGCCGGACGAGCGTCGAATGCATGCGCAGCCCTGCCAACCCGTATCGCGCCAGCGATCCTGCCGGACTGGCGTTCGAGATGGATTGCGCCAAATGGGCCTATGGGTTGCGGGCCTATTATGCTTGGAAGAACGAGCTGCCCTTCAGCTACGTCAATGCCATCGCGGGCGACGGCGCCGACATCCGGTTCAGTGAAAAAGGTAACCGGGTGCTTTCGCGTCGCGACTTGGTAGACAGGGGCGCTGGCCTGCCGGTGGTCGCGGTTTTCTCTGAACTGCGAGACAGTGTCTATTCCGCGACCTACAGAATTGATGCCTCCCAGTCGGAACAGACCGATTTCTACTCTCCCAAAATCCAGCCCGGTTCCATTCGACCCGGTACGGTGATTTACGATCTCAACGGCCATGTTGCGATCGTCTATGCAGTCGAGGCCGACGGGCGGGTGCGCTACATGGGAGCGCAGCCCGACAATACGGTGGTCTATTCGGTCTATGGGGCGCAGTTCGGGCAGGGAGCAGTGGCTCTTGGGGGCGGCTTCAAGAATTTCCGGCCGCTGAAACTGGTCGGTGCGACCTTGCGCAATGGCTATTATGTTGGCGGCCGCATCGTGCTGGCGCGCAATGACGAGATTTCGGATTTCTCGCTGGAACAGTATCGCGGCAGCGGGCCAGACCCTAAAGGGGACGGTCCCAACGCCATGTTCCAGTATCAGAACCAGCCGGCTGGGTTATTCGAATATGTGCGGGGCACAATGTCAGGCGGCATCTACAGCTTCGACCCCGTCCAGGAGCTGAAGTTCAGCATGGATCAGCTCTGCCAGGACCTTCAGCAACGCGGACGTGCTGTCGATGCCGCCATCCAGGCTGGCATGGACCGTAAGCCAGCGCCCAGTTTCATTCCCGGCAACATCTATGCCTCCGAGGACAAAGAGTGGGAGGCCTATGCCACGCCATCGCGCGATGCCAATGTCAGGAGCAGGTTTGTCCAGCTCACTATGGATATTGCAATGTCTGTCCTGCGGGCGCAGGCGCGAGGCCAAGATTACCACGAGATTTGGGCCTTAAAAACCCGGATGCAACAGGCCTATGACGAGAAGGCTGCGACCTGCCAGGTGATCTACAGCAACAGCGCCGATGTACCGGTACCCTTCGGCTTCGACGAAGCAGTCCAGCGACTTTTCGCCATGAGCTTTGACCCCTACTACTGCACCGAGCGCCGCTGGGGCGCCACCAGCGAAGCCGAGCTCGCCACCTGCAAGGATGACGAAACCAAGACGCGCTGGTACCAGGCGGAACAGAATTTGAGAAATCAGGTGGAGCGCGGCTATACGGCGCGGGCCCGTTTCACCCTCCAAGATCTCGAAAATAATATCCCCGGCAGCGGCACCAGAAAAGCGCCGCTCGCCGATGCCCGGGCCATGATCGGCAGGATCGGCCGCGGACCAATGCTGGCGGCGATGGAGCCGGTAGGGTTCTGATGGGTACTGGCGGCGTGCGCTACTGGTTGGGGTCCACTATAGCCTGGATAGCACCGGATGGATTGCCCTTCGGCTTCTCGCCGGTCATGACGGCGCGGACATAGCCGAAGAGATCGAGCGGCGTATTGTCGTGATCAAACCGCGCATTCGCGCCATCGCCGCTGCCCACAGTGCCGCGATATTGTTCCAGGGAATAATCCGCTATCTCGTCATTGCGCGCCAGCACGACACGGCCGTCCCGAAGCGTGCCGTCGGCCTGCCGGACCGCGCCGACCAGCTTCAACGGCCGGAAATTCTTGAAGCCGCCGCCCAGTTTCGCCGCGCTGGGCGGGAAATGCGGACCGAAAGCGCCGCGTGTCACCGATTCGTCAGGATGCGCATCCACATAAAGAATGCGGCCGTCCTCGGTCACCTCATAAACGATCACGACGTGACCGTTGATGTCATAGATCGCCGTGCCGGGGCGGATGGAGCCCGGTTGCACCTTGGGCGAGTAGAAATCCTGGAGGACCGGGCTCTCGGCAGCCGGGTCCATGCGATAGGTGCCTGACCATACTTGGGCGTGGATATTCTTTAGCACCGCTTGGGCGGGAATGCCCTTGCCCCTGTCGACCAGGTCGCGGCGGGAAAGCGCCTTGTTGGATGTCGTGCTGAAGCGGATGTCGCTGCCTTCGCCCGAAACCCTGTCGACATAGGAGAAAGGCAGCCCATGCTTGGAGGCGTAATAGGCCCGCAACATATAAACCCATTTGGCGAAATCGGCATGGAACTGCAGCGCTGGGGAATCGGTGTTGCGATAGGGATTGCCGGGACCGCGCAGACATTCGAAAGTGGTCTTGCAGTCGCTCTCGGCGATGGCGCGAAGAAATTCGCCAAAGCTCTTCTCGTCCGTGTTCGACCATTCGGTCTTGGTGATGCGCCAGGACGGCGTCTGCGCCGTTGCCGGAAGCGCTGGCAGCAGCAACACAAGCGCGACCACGATCCCGCGCACGAGAGATATGATATTCATCTGCGACAGCCGTTTCCAGAAACAACCCAGAGCGTTATCTCGCAATCAAATCGGCATTTCAATTGGAACTCTGCATGCTGGCGATGAATGTCACAGCAGAGTTCCCGGCGCAGCGAAAGTTCCCTTTTTAACGCCTGAATTTATGTTCGCGCGCTGCAGTCGGAAAATGTCGGTCTTACTGATGGTCTTGCCGAAGCCCGGCCTAATTGTGAAGAGTTTCTTGGGAGTTTGGCTGGTGATCACGCCGGCCGTCTGAACAGCCCCGACGAAATCCAGCCCAGAAGCATCGCCATGAAGACGCAGATCAGGCCGTAGAACAGCGGCGCGTTGTTCGCCATGTTGAACAGCCGCCGCTCGATCCCGGTCTGGTCTATGAACAGCGGTGTGGACTGGGCGCTCACCACGTCGCCGTCGCGAAACAGATAGACTTCGACATTGTACTGTCCGCGCGCCACGCCGGCCGGCACCGGCACGCGGGTGCGAAACAGCGTCTCGCTGAGAAAATCGATGGTGCCGGGGGCCTCGGTGTAGAGACCCTGCTGCTTGAGATGCCGCAACGCCGCCGTGCGGAACGGGCGGGCATCGTGATGGCTGCCGATGGCGGAGGGCAGCAGATAGTTGATGCCGACGCCATAGCGCGCCAGCACCCGGGGCGGCGCAACGCGGTCGATCGGCTCGGTGCTGGCGAGATAGTAATAGCCGGGCATGCCTTCGAACTTGGCCGAGTCGCGATTGACCCAGACGCCCGCGACGCGGTCGCGGCGGCGCACCGTCATCGGCGTGTCGGGGCCGCGCACCACCACCACGATGTGGCGGCCCTGCGCTTTTTCGGCCCGCTCTATGGCGCCGAACACCACGATATCGGTGCCGGTATAGTTGGAGGTGATCTCGATAATGTCCTGGCTGATGCCCGAGACCAGGTCTTCCGCCCGGGCGGCCGCGCCCATGCCCATCACGACCAGCAGAATGGCGAGCGCGCGTCTCATTGCGCCCCCAGGGTCAGGCTGTAGACATCGCGGGGATGGGCGATCAGGCCCCACAGCAAGCCGAAACACACGGTGAGCACGACCACCGCCAGCAGCAGGCGAAGCTGCTCGCCGCGCAACCTGGCGCCGGCCCGCACGCCCAGCTGGGCCCCGACCACGCCGCCCACCACCAGCAGCAAGGCCAGCACGATGTCGACCGAATAATTGCTGGTGGCCTGCAGCACGGTGGTGACGGCGGTCAGCGCGATGATCTGGACCAGCGAGGTCCCCATCACGACATTGGTCGGCATCCGCAGCAGGTAGATCATGGCCGGCACGATGATGAAGCCGCCGCCGATGCCCATGATGGCGCCCAGTGCGCCGACGAAGAAGCCCAGCACCACCGGCGGGATCACGCTGATATACAGGCGCGACTGGCGGAACCGCATCTTCAGCGGCAGGCGGTGAATCCAGACATGGTTGACCGGCCGCGAGGAGGGCGCCACGCCGCTGCGATAGGCTTTGAGGGTGGTCAGGCTCTCGCGCAGCATGATGGCGCCGATGCTTCCCAGCATCACCACATAGGTCAGCGATACGATCAGGTCCATCTGGCCCTGCCGGCGCATCACTGCGAACAGCCAGACGCCCAGCACGGTGCCGAACAGCCCGCCCGACAGCATGACGCCGGCCATGGTGAAATCGATGGCGCGCTTGCGCCATTGCGCCAGCGCCCCCGACATGGAGGAAGCAGTGACATGGCTGAGGGTGGTGGCGACCGCCACGGTCGAGGGGATGCCGCAAAAGACCAGCAGCGGCGTCATCAAGAAGCCGCCGCCGACGCCGAACATGCCCGACAGGAAACCCACGCCCAGCCCCAGCCCGATCATCACGAACCAGTAGACCGACATTTCGGCGACGGGGAGGTAGATCTCCATCAGCAACTCGACAAGGCGCGCATCGCGCGGCGCAGTTCAGGTTGCAAGCGACCATGCGCGCGGCTGCGCACGGGGTCAACACAATTAGCCTTTATGAATCAGGCCTCAGCCGATGTCGGCGGGCTCGGGCGGCACATTGGCGCTGCGGTTGAGCGCGGCGGCATGGAAGGTGGCAGCGGACTTGGATGCTGCCGCCTTGTCGGTGTCGCTGAGCTGGGTCTGCAGCACCGCGATGCGCGACTTGGATTCCGCGTCCCCTGACGCAGCGGCGATGGAATACCATTTGTAGGCATCCAGCAGGCTCTGGGGCACGCCGTCGCCGCGCTCGTACAGCACCGCGAGATTGAACTGGGAATCCGACAGGCCCAGCGCCGCCGCCTTGGCGAACCAGCGCGCTGCTTCCGCCATGTTCTTGCGGCCCGCGGCGCCGCCGGCATGGGACACCGCCAGATTGTGCATCGCCTTGCGGTTGCCCTGGGTGGCGGAGCGTTCATACCACTGCGCCGCCCGGGCGCTGTCGGCGGGCACGCCCTGGCCGCGTTCATACATGGTACCCAGACGATACTGCGCCACGGCCTGGCCCTTTTCGGATGCCTGGGTCAGGAAGCGCAAGGCATCGGGCAGGTTGATGGGCGAACCGTTGGTGCCGTCCAGCGCCCGAAGGCCCAGGATGGTCAGGGCGATGGGGTTGCCGGCATTGGCCAGCTGGATCACGCGCTCGACGCCCGGGCCGCGGGCGGCCTGCGGCGAGTCTCGCACCGGATTGACCGGCGCGTTGCGCACGTCGCGCTGCTGCAGCGGCAGGGCGGTGCGCGGCGGGCTTTCGGGCTCGGAGCGTGCCGAGGTGTAGTCTTCCGCATTGCCCGCCTGAGGCGCGACCACGAACTGGGTATCGTCGCTGTTGGGCGGTTCGGGTACCGAATAGGTCGGGCCGGTGTCGCCGGCGGGCTTGGTGACAAGCTGGTTGCCGGCGGGCGTGCTGCGTTGCATCAGCACCAGGCCGGCCGCCACCGCCAGCACCGTGATCAGGGCCAGGACAGCGGGAATGATGTAGCGCGGACGCGCCTTTTCTTCGCCTTCGGCGGCGGGCTGGCCCCAGCGGAAACCGGCAAAGCGGCCGCGGCGTTCGCCTTCGGCTTTTTCGGACGCGGCGCGCGCCGAACGGCGAGCCTGGGTGAGGAAATTGTTGGGCTCGGGCGCGTCGAACGTGTCGGCGAATTCGGGGCCGAATTCCGGCGACGGCGCGAAGGGATCGGGCGTGTTGTCCGCCGGGATGTCGAAGCTGAAGCCGGGCGGCGTACCGGGCGGTGACTGCTGGGGCGCGAAAGCGTCCGCACCTTCGGCGCCATAGCTGGGGAATGCCGTCTGGGGCGGGGCGAAGGCATCTTGGTAGGCGACGGGCGGCTCGGCAAAGGGCGGCGCTTCATAGGCGCTGGGCGCCGGTGCTTCGAAAGCGGGCGGCTCCTGGGCGCGCGATTTGGGGCGCATTTCGGCGACCAGATCGGTGTGATCCTTTTCCAGCGACTCCAGCCGGTGCGAGATCGCCTGCATGGAGGCATCGAACTGCGCCTTGGGATCGTAATTCTCCAGCCGCTCGGCGATGCCGCTGACGGAATGCTCGATGGAATCCAGCCGGCGCTCGAAGGCGGCGTCCGGCAGACGCATTTCCAGCCGGGCGATGGAATCTTCCAGCCGGTTCAGGCTTTCCTCGGTCTGGCCGGCCCGGCGCTGGTTCTCGACCTGATCGGTGGCGCGCTGGTTGGCGCTGGCCTCGATCTTTTCCAGCGCATGGTCCAGCGCGTTGGTGTTGAACTGGGCGGTTTTTTCGGCGGCGGCAAGGCGTTGTTCCGCCGCTTCCGTCCGCACCACCAGCAGCTTGTGATTGTCCTCGGAGTCGACGCGGCCCTGTCCGACGCGGCCCGCCAGTTGTTCCAGGTTGCCCGTCAGCTGGGTGGCCTGGTTGGCCGAATTGTTGGCGGTGGCGGTGATCTGGTCGGCCAGGCGCGACAGGCCCTGATGCAGCGCCTTGACCGCTTCCTTGATGCCGGTGTCGGCGTTGCTGCGCTCCAGCCGTTCCAGCCGTTCGTTCAGCGCCATCACGTTCAGGCCCAGCTGGTCGAAGACCTGGGCCTGTTCGCGGGAGGAGATGTTGATCTCCTGCGCGGTGCGGGAAATGACGCGGTTGCTTTCGCTGTGGGTGCGCTCGCTGGAATCCAGGCGGCGGCCTAGGCCCCGCAACTGGTCCTCGATCCGGCGCCAGGCGTCGTTTGATTCGCTTTCGCTGCGGTTGACCCGCGCCATCATCTCTTCGCTATCGCGGCGGCTGGCGGACGAGGGGGCAGGCCCCAGCTATCCAGGAGCGCGCCGGTGGGCGCCCGGTTCTCATAGGGCATGGGGGGGATTTCGTCCTCCATGCCGGAAAAACTGCGCAAAATGCGGCGGGTGAGCCAGTCTCCGACCGACAGACCCTCGCGCCGGGCGGCGGCGCGCGCAGCCTCCCGCGCCTCGGGCGGGATGCCAGCAACATTCCAGGGAAGCTCTGCGCGCTTTTCGACTCACTTGCACCACGCACCCGCTATAGAAGGTACCGGGGGCAAGATATAGTGTAAAGGAATGTTGAAGCCGCGAGCAGCGGGGCGGGCGTAACTGTGTTGGGCCATGCACAGATACTTGGACCGATACACTTAACCGGATGTTACCGCGCCCCGGTCGCCCCCCGCAGGCGCAATGGGTCGGGCGCGATCGGCAACGTCTCGGCGCTGGCGGCGGCTGGGCTTTCAAAGGGCGTGGCGGTCGTGGCCGGGCCTTCCGGCTTGGGCGGCGGCAGCCCCAGATCAGTGGAAAAGAGCAGGGCGACATAGACCGTGTCTCCGTTGACCGCCGCGCCCACCCCGGCATGGTCGTAATTGGCGAAGGCCATATTTTCCCGGTGCGGCGTGCTTTTCATCCATTCGTCCAGGAAGCGCCTGGCGAAATCATTGGCCACAACCCCGCTCTGGCGCGTGTAATGCTGCGCTGCAAGATTTTCGCCCAGCAGCCCCTGCCAGTTGGCATCCTGTTTCATCAGCAGGCTGGCGCTGGTCGCGCCGTCCGGCGCGGTATGGGCAAGATAGTCCTTGGCGGCCATGTCCGCCGCCCGGGCGCGGGCGATGGTGGTGAGGGCGGGATCGATCGCCAGCTTCTTGGCCTTGGGGTCCATCCTCTGGCGCTGTTCTTCCACCAGGATGGCGATGCGCATTTCCAGCGCTGCCATCTGGCTCTTGGGATCGGGCAGCGGGGGCGGACCCTTGTCCATGCTCGCGCAACCGGCAAACACCAGCAAAGCCACAAAAGAGACGAGTGCGCGCTTCAGCATCAGGCGGGCAGGATCTCGAACAGCCCGGCCGCGCCCATGCCGCCGCCGATGCACATGGTCACCACGCCGTATTTGGCGCCGCGCCGCCGGCCTTCGATCAGCAAGTGGCCGGTCAGGCGCGCGCCCGTCATGCCATAGGGATGGCCGATGGAAATGGCGCCGCCATTCACATTGGTCTTGGCGGGGTCGAGCCCAAGCTTGTCCATGCAATAGAGGGCCTGGCTGGCAAAGGCCTCGTTCAGTTCCCACAAATCGATGTCGCTGACGCTCAACCCATGGCGCGACAGAAGGCGCGGCACCGCGATCACCGGGCCGATGCCCATCTCGTCCGGCTCCACGCCCGCCACCGCGAAGCCCCGGAAAATCCCCAGCGGCTTGATGCGTTTTTTGGCGGCGGCGTCTGCGCTCATCAGCACGCAGGCACTGGCGCCGTCCGCAAATTGTGAGGCGTTGCCGGCGGTGATGTATTTTCCTGTCGCCACCTGCTGGCCGCCGGCATGAACCGGTTTCAGCGCCGACAGGCCTTCGAGCGTGGTATCAGCGCGGTTGCATTCATCGCGGTCGACGGTGACGTCCACCATGCTCTCGGCGCCTGTCGCCTTGTCAACCTTCTTCATTTTGGTGGCGAGCGGCACGATCTCGTCCTGGTATTTGCCGCTCCCCTGGGCCGCGGCCGTGCGCTGCTGGCTTTGCAGGGCATACTGGTCCTGGCGTTCGCGGCTGATGCCATAGCGTTCGGCCACGATCTCGGCGGTCTCGATCATGGTCATCCACAGCGCCGGATGGGCCTTGAGCAGGTGTTCCTCGGTGAAATGCTTGAGGTTGATCCCGCCCATCTGCACCAGCGAAATGGATTCCACCCCGGCGCCGACGGCAATGTCGGTGCCATCGGTCATGATCTGCTGCGCGGCGCAGGCGATGGCATTCAGCCCGCTGGAACAATAGCGGTTGATGGTGACGCCGCCGGTGGTGACGGGGCAGCCCGCCCAGATGGCGCTTTCGCGCGCGATATTGTTGCCGGTTGCGCCTTCGGGGAAACCGCATCCCATATAGACGTCTTCGACCTCGCCCGCCGCGATACCGGCGCGCGCGATGGCGTGCCGGACGGCATGGCCGCCCATGACGGCGCCATGGGTTTCGTTGAAGCCGCCGCGCATGGATTTGGCGAGGCCGGTGCGCGCGGTTGAAACGATGACTGCCTGTTTCATGAAAGCGCCTTTGTTTTTTGGGGACGGTCCGGCCCCGCGAAGCAGGGCGAACCTAGCCGTTCGCCCGTTTGGCTGCCAGTGTCGGATAGCGCAGCGTGAAGGTGACGGCGGCGGCCAGCGCCGCGACGCTGACGGCGATACTGGCATAGAGTGGCAGTTCGGGGGCGAATGTCACCGCGCCGTCGGCCAGGGCCATGACGGCGAAGGCGGCAACCCATGCGCCTGACACTAGATAGTTGACCCTGAGGAAAAGTTCCGGCGGCCAGCCCTTTTCCTTCGGGTCCAGCCGCGCATAGTCCACCGAAAAGGGGCGCTTCAGCGCCAGCGGGATGGCCAGTAGCAGGAACAGGGCCAGGGCCGCGATAAAGCGCACCGCCGCCAGTGACAGGTTCGGGTCCAGGAAGCCGCGCACCAGCGCCAGCAGGGCGAACAGCACCAGGCTGCTGACATCCAGCAGGCGCAGCGACGGGCTTTCGACGAAATCGCGGATGGTCACGACAAAGGCGGCGGCGAATGCCATCCAGAGCGCCAGATCAGCTGACAGGCGCGACAGGAGCGCAAACAGTATGAAGGGCGCGAAGCCCACGACCAGGTTCATGGCTGGGTTATAAAAGAAAAGGCCGGTGTGCGCGAATGCGCGCACCGGCCCTGTCAGATGCGTGTTACTGCGCTGCGGCCGTGGCGGGCGAGGCCTTGGCCTTGGCGTGATAGCCCCACAGGCGCAGCACGCGGGCCGAAGCGGGGTTCGGCGCGGTGATGCCGGCGAAGGTGGCTACGGCCTCGCTATTCTTGCCTTGTGCGAGTTGCGACATGCCGATCACCATGTCGGCCTCGGTCGGGTCCTTGGCGCCGCCCTTGGTTTTAGCCAGGCGCGCGGCGGTTTCCGCTTCGGCAAACATGCCATAGGCGTACAAAGCCTGGGCCAGCTTGACGTTATATTCGCCGCCCTCCTTTTTCTCGCCCGCCGCGATCTGCTGCGGGATGGACTTACGGTCCGCCCCCATGCGCGAATCCGGCGCCGGACCGCCCTGCTTCTGGGCCTGCTCGGCATCGCCATAGAAGCCCTGCTTGTTGGCGGTGGCGCCGACCAGCTGCATGTCATTGGGCTGCATCGGGGCCTTGGTCGCGAACATCAGGCGGCCGAGATAGATATAGTCGATGTCGCGCATGCCCTTGACGCCCAACGACACGCCCAGAAACTGGGCCCAGTCCTTCGGATCATTGTAGGTGGCGACCATCTGTTCCAGCGTCTGTTCGGCAGCGGCCTGGTTCTTCTGCTGGACCTGCGCACTCATGGTGATTTCAAAGTCGGTGCGCTGCGGTAGCTTGCCCGCGGACTTGGCGGCGGCGATGTTTTTCTGCGCCAGTTCCATCGCGCCGGCATAGTCGCTGCCCAGATACATGGCCTGGGCCGCCATCGCCATAATGCTCTCATCGGGCGGCGGCGTGGTCGACTGCACCAGCTTGGCGTATCTGGCGGCCTTGTCGTAATGCTTGGCGTTCAACGCCAGCTGCAGGCCGGCGGTATAGACCGGACCCTTTTCCGCGTCGGGAATGACGGCGGGATCGGTATCGGCGGCGGCTTCGCCGGCGACGGCGGCGGCCGTCAGATCCTTCTGCTGCACGTTCAGCGACATCGCATAACGGTTGATCTGCAGATCGTCATAAGGCGTGCGGCTGGTGACGGCGCGCGCCTTCGCGATGGCGGCCATGGCGGTGGGGAAGTCCGACTTCTTGTTGGCGGTCTGGGCTTCAACCAGCGCCTTCTGGACAGCGACGGTCAGCTTGGGCGGAGCAGCGGGCTTCTGGGCATGGGCGGCGCCCGATGCAGCGCCGAGCAGGAAGGCGGCCGTCAAAGCGGCGCGAAGGTTTTTGCTGGTCATAGGAAAGTCGTCCCTTGTAGTGCGGCCTGATGGCCGCGAAGAAGCCCCAGTTGATGTGCCCAGTATGAGCGTATTTGCAACTTTACTGTGGCGGTGTGCTGTTTCCAATATGGCGGCACAAGCCCAGTTTTTCCGCGTGAAGATTATGCTGCGCCGCAGCGAATTGTTCCACCGCCGCGCGGCGCTGTAATACCTTGTTTACCATGCGGTGTCAGCGTGGTTCGCGGGCTAGGGCACCGGCAAAATGGCGCAGCATCTTTTCCGTCTGGACGGCAAAACCGCCTTTGTTTCGGGCAGTCGCGGCCATCTGGGCGCCGTTATGACCCGTGCCCTGTGCGCGGCCGGCGCCCATGTCATCGTCAATGGCCGTGACGACGCGGCCCTGGCCCTGTTCGAGGCCGACCTGCGCCAGCAGGGACATTCGGTTTCCCGTGCGGCCTTCGACGTCGCCGATACGGCGGCCGCGCGCGCTTTTTTCGCAGGACTGAAGCGGCTGGATGTCCTGGTCAACAATGCGGTGGCGATGCAGGTGAAGGGTTTCGCGGCGCTGACCGCGCAGGACTTCGCCGCCACCTATGCCAGCAGCGTCACGGCATCCTTTGAAGCGGTGCGCAGCGTGCTGCCCGCGCTGAAAGCGGCGGTGGCGGCGGATGGTGAGGCGAGCGTGATCACATCGCCTCGATGTATGGGTCGCTCTCGCCCGACGCGCGGCTTTATGACGACCCTGCCGGGCAAAGTCCTTTCCACTACGGACCCGCCAAGGCGGGGCTGCTACAGCTGACCCGCCATCTTGCCGCCGAACTGGGACCGCAAAGAATCCGCGTCAATGCGCTGGTGCCCGGGCCATTCCCCGCCAAAGTCGAACCGGCCTTCGCCGACCGGCTGGCATCGCGCACCATGCTGGGGCGTCTGGGCCGGGCGGAGGAAATCGCCGGCCCCTTGCTGTTCCTGGCTTCGCCTGCTTCCAGTTTTGTGACGGGATCGGCCCTCAATGTCGATGGCGGCTGGACCGCCTGGTGAGGTAAAGCATGCAGATGGCGTTCCTGTCGTCCTTCCGCATCGGCCAGCAAACCGTCTATCCCGAAGAGCTGCTGGAGCGGCTGAAGAGCTTTGCGCTGCTGGAGAATGTCGGCGACGTGGCGCTGCGCAACCTGCTGGCGGAAGCCAACTGGTTCGGGCTGCCCGGTGGTACGTTGCTGGAGCGCGACGGCGAGAACAACGCGGCTTTGTTCCTGGTGATTACCGGCAGCCTGGGGGTCTTCGTCTCGGACAATCAGGGCCAGAGACACATGGTGGCCCATGTCCCGGCGGGCGAGACCGTGGGCGAGATGTCCCTGATCCAGCCCAGCGGCAATCATTCCGCCCATCTGGTGGCGTTGCGCGACACCGAACTGCTGCGTATCAGTCCCGACGGATTCGAGGCCCTGATCGGCCGTCATCCCCGGGTGATGATGAACCTGATGCAGATGCTGGTGAAGCGTCTGAAGGACGCCAACCGCAACCGGAGCATCAAGGCCCGGCCCAAGACATTCGCCATTGTGCCGCTGCAAGAGGGCCTGTCCGAAGCGCCTATCGCCCACCGCCTGGCCCAGGCGCTGGCGGCGATGGGATCGCGCGCCGCGGTGCTTGACATCGCGGCGTCCGAACAGAGCGCGGAATGGTTCAACACTTTCGAATCCACCCACGATGTCGTCTTCTATCGCGGCGACTCGCCCGAAAGCTCCTGGACCAACCAGTGCCTGCGCCAGGCCGACCGCATCTTCCTGCTGGCGCGGGCTGACCGTCCGCTACCGCTGGAGCCGCCCGATCTGCCCGCCTTCAAGGCGCGCGCCTCCGGCTTGCCCGAACTTCTTTTGCTGCATCCCGACGGCGCGTCCTCTGTCCTGCCGGAGCATTTCACCACCCGCGGCGGACTGTTCTCCAACCATCATCATCTGCGTGCCGGCCATTCGGCCGATGTGGCGCGGGTGGCGCGCTTTATTTCAGGGCGCGCGGTGGGGTTGGTGCTGGCGGGCGGCGGTGCGCGCGGGTTCGCCCATATCGGCATCATCCGGGCCTTGAAGGAAGCAGGCGTTCCGTTCGACCAGCTGGGCGGCACCTCGATGGGCGCCATCATCGCTGCGGGGCTGGCGCAGGAATGGCCGCTGGAGGAATTGCGCGAACGCATGCGCGCGGTGTTCGTGAACGACAATCCGCTGTCGGATTTCACCCTGCCGCTGATCGCGCTGGTGCGCGGCAAGAAGGTCTCGGCCAAGCTGCGCGAGCATTTCGGCGAAGTCTGCATCGAGGAACTGCCGCTGCCCTTTTTCGCGGTGTCGTCGAACCTCACCACGGGCCGCATCCATATCCACCGCGAGGGCGCGCTGTGGCGGGCCTTGCGCGCCAGCGTCGCGCTGCCGGGCATCCTGCCGCCGGTCACCCATCACGGCCATCTGCTGGTCGATGGCGGGGTGATGAACAACCTGCCGGTGGATGTGATGCGCGAACAGTCGATGGATGCCGGCCCCATCATCGCCTGCGACGTGACCGGCGAAGTGGATCTCCAGGCGGAGGATGCGCGCTATGGCGAGCGCCCCTGGTGGTGGCTGCTGGGCCAGCGCATGCGCGGCACCCCCAGCATCGTCTCCATCCTGATGCGCTCCGGCACGGTGGGATCGGAAGCCCAGCGCCGCATCGTGCGCGAGCAATGCGATTTTCTGATCGAGCCGCCGATGCCCGATATCGGGCTGCGCGAATGGAAGAAATTCGACCAGGCTATCCAGGAGGGCTATGACGCGGCCCGCGCCTGCATCGACAAGAACGGTATTCCGCTGACGCACGTCATGAGCGAAGGGCCGGGGATGCCGATACCCAATACGCTGGTCATGACCTAGATCGAATTTTCGATGCTCCTGCTGCGGCCGTCCTCTGGCAGCAGGATGCGCTTCAGCAGGTCATAACGCTGGCCGTCCGGTCCGGTGAGGATGGCGCTGTCCAGCTTGGGTCCGGCAAAGCCGGTATGGGCGGTCACCGCCAGATGGCCTTCGCCTTTGGGGCCTTGCAAGGTCACCGCATAGCCATTGTCGGACCTGCCCGGCATCCAGGAGAAATAATTGCCGTCCACGCCGGTGATCACCGCGCCATGGCCCAGCACTTGCTGCGCCATGCCGTCCTCGCGCACCAGCTCGCCCACCAGCCGCAGCACCGGATCGCGCTTGTAACCGTCCCACAGGAACCAGGCGCCATAGCCGCCCGCCAGTATCGGGGGAACCGCAAGCACCAAAATCAAGATGAGGCACCCCCACAGGCAGCCATTTCCGCGTTTGGGCGCAGTGGCCTGTACCGGGGCGGCGGGAGCGGGCATGACCATGGCACTAGCAGACCACAGCGATTAGATTGCCGCCAGAGCTTCGCAAGAACATGGGAAAAAAGTCATGGCGATTGATTATGACGACATGATGCAGTCCGGCGCGAGCGCTCTGGTTTCGCGCTATGACGAGAAAGACGTGATGCTCTATGCCCTGGGCGTGGGCTTCATGCGCGATCCCCTGGACGAAAAGGAACTGCCCTTCGTCTATGAGAATAACGAGCTGAAAGTGGTGCCGACCTTCGCCAGCGTGATCTCGCGCGGTGAGGCGCCGCCGGAACAGCAGCGCATGCCGCAGAAGTCCAACATCAATTTCATGATGGTGGTGGATGGCGAGCGCCGCATCACCATCCACAAGCCCTTGCCGCCCAAATGCGACGTGGTGTCCGATGAGCGGTATCTCGACATTCTTGACAAGGGCGAGGGTAAGGGCGCGGTCCTGATCCAGGAACGCATCAGCCGCGACGCCGCCACGGGCGAAAAACTCTTTACCATCGTGTCGTCGATCTTCGCGCGCGGCGATGGCGGCTTCGGGGGCAAGCCGCAGGGTGGGCCAGAGCTGCATGAAATTCCCGGTCGCGCCCCCGACCTGGTGAAGGAATGCGATACCCGTCCCGACCAGGCGTTTCTCTATGCGCTGTCGGGCGACCGCAATCCGCTGCACCGCGATCCGCACCTAGCCAAAATGGTCGGCTTCCCGCGCCCCATCCTGCACGGCCTGTGTTCCTACGGCACGGCCTGCCGCGCGGTGTTGTCCACGGTGGCGGAGTATCAGCCCGAGCGCATCCGCCAGTTCGATGTGCGTTTTTCCAAACCGGTATTTCCCGGCGAGACCCTGGTGGTGGAGATGTGGAAGGACGGCGGCACGATTTCGTATCGCGCCTCGGTCAAGGAAAGGCCCGGGACGGTGGTCCTCAACAACGGCCTCTGCTTGCTTGCCGATTCTTGAATTGGAAGAGGGGCATGATCCTATCGAAGCCGCCCAGGCGCTGATTGCCGCGGGCAAGGCAGGCGAGGCGGCGCAGGGTCTCAAGGCCAGGCTGGCGGCGGGGCGCGGCGGCTTGCTGGCGCGGCTGACCCTGGTCGAGGCGCTGGTGGCGGCGGGTGACACGCAGGGGGCGCTGGAAGAGGCGCGCGAAGCGGTATCGCTCAATCCCAATATCGCCGTCGCGGTGCTGGCGCTGGGCGAGGCCTTGCTGGCGGCGGATGTGCTGCCCACCGCCATCGCCGAACTGCAACGGGCGCTGCGCATCGATCCCGATCTGCCGCGCGCGCGCGAATTGATCGCGGTGGCTTGGCTGAAGGCGGGGGAGGCCGACAAGGCGCTGGAGGCGCTGGGCGCGCTGGAACCGTCGCCGCAGGTCGACGCGATGATCGCGGCCGCGCAAGCGATCAAGACGGCGCCGCGCTCCGATGCCGGCTATGTGCGCCATCTGTTCGACCAGTTCTCTGCTGATTACGACGCCCGCATGATCGGACAACTGTCCTATGCCGGGCCGCAGATCCTGCTGGACCTCGCGGCGATGGTGATGCCGGGGCGGCTGGGAGCGTCGGCGAAAGCCGGAGCGACCATAGAAAAAGGATTGTCCATTCTGGATCTGGGCTGCGGCACCGGCCTGGCGGGGGCGGTGTTCAAGTCGCTGGCATCAAAGCTGGACGGCGTCGATCTCTCGCCCGCCATGATCGAAAAGGCCCGGGCGCGGGGCCTCTATGACCAGCTGATTGTCGCGGATCTGGAAACCGCGCTGGCGGAGGCCGGCCCCCGCTATGACCTGATCCTGGCGGCCGACACACTGGTCTATCTGGGCGATCTCCGGGGCGTGTTTAACGGCGTCCGCGCCCGCTTGGCGCCGGAGGGTTATTTCCTGTTCACCACAGAGGCCAAGTCCGGCGACGGTTTTGAACTCGGCCCCAAGCGCCGCTGGCGTCACAGCGATGCCTATTTGCGCGCCACCGCGCAGGCCGCCGGCCTGTCGCTCGCCGGCCTGGTGGCCGCAACGCCACGCTTTGAGGCCAATCAGCCGGTAGAAGGCTTTGCGGTCGCTTTGACCGCTTAAACGCGCATCTTTTCACCCCAGTGTGCGTTGCGTCTCACGACAAGCCTGGTGGAATTTATGGTCGCTCTCGATAACCACGCAATTTTCGGTTCCGTTCCCCGGTTGCGCGTCAACCTCGCGCCGCAGGTGGCGGGCATCGCGCTGGTTAGTGTCGCGGTGGTGCTGGGCGCCATCGTGTTTCGCGGCTTTGCTGAAAACGGCTTCCGCCTGGGCAGCCAGCTGGCCTGGCGCTACACCTTCTTCGTCTTCTTTGCCGCCATGGTGGTGGAGCCGGCCTGCCGCCTGACCGCCCGCCTCGTGCCCGATTTTGCCTGGCCGGAAAGCCTGAGCCGCAAGCTGTTCTGGGGCTTTTGCGCCAGTTACGGCGTCTATCTCCTGTCGGTGTTTCTGCCCAACGTCATCCACCTGTCCGGTGGCGCCACCCTGATGGTGGTGTTTGGCGCCAGCGTGGCGCTGGTGATGGCCCTGGCCGTCGCGCCGCTGCAGCGGCACAATAGTGCACCGCTGATCGGTGAGCGCACCCGCCGTACCGCGCTGGGCATCGCCATGATCTATTTCTGGTCCTGCTATTCGCTGATGGCGCTGGCGCGGATTTCCGGCCCGCACCGGCCCGACGCATTCTATGACATCAGCATCTCACTGATGCTGGTCGCGCTGCTGCTGCGCTTCGCCGACCGCTGGTTCAGCGATCGCGACAATCCGGAGACCGGGTACATGGAAGCAGCGCCGGTCTGATATTCCAAATTTGACGATTCTCTGACGGTTTTGCGGCATTTTTGGCGCCGTTCTGTACCGAATTGATCCGCTGGGTGCGCTGGCTGGAACCCCGCCAGTTCATCGCCCAGTCGCGTCTCTATCAGGACTGCCTGCTGCGGGAGGTCGAGGCCGCCAAGACCCAGGCCACCGCCGGCGGCCTGCCTTTCGAACCGATGATCGAGACCAGCGCCCGGCTCAAGATCGCCGCCAGCCGCAAGGCACAGGACAGGGCCGGAACTTCGGTCAACGGCGCCGTTACCGCGTCCCAGCTTCCGCCCAACTAGCTTCTCTTCCGACTCTTCTGATTCCATTTGCCGCGCCTGTTGCGGTTTTTTGTCGACTGCGCCATGCGTGGTTGGCAACGAATCACTTATGATTCCACCATGGCTGAGGCGGCGGTTCGCATTCCCACTGAACGGCGTCAGGCGTCCAAGGCGGCGTCGCGCACTGCCATCCTGGATGCAGCCCGTCGGGTGGCCACCCGCGATGGCGCTCGCGATCTTTCCCTGCGCGGCGTGGCGGCGGAAGCCGGTTTCGCGCCGGCCGCGCTCTACGGTTATTTCCGCAACAAGGACGAATTGCTGCTGGCGCTGGCCGCCGACGATCTCACCGCCTTGGCGCGCGCGATGCGCGATGCGCCGGCATCGGGCGGCCTTGCCGGCACTGGTACGGTGGCGCTGGACCTGCTGCGCAGCGCCGAAACCATGGCAGCGGCGTCGGCCGCCTTGCCTGGTGCGCAGGGCAGCGATGCCGAACGTCTTTTCAATGGCAGGCTGATCGCGGCGCTGAAGGCGCTGTCCGACGCCAGCGGTCTGTCGGCCTCCGGCCGTCAGGGCCAGTGCGATGTGCTGCTGCTGGCCGCGGCGCTGTCGGGACTGGCGCTGTTTTCCCGCTCGGGCCGGCTGACCGCGCTGGGTTTCACCCCGGAAGAGATGATCGCGCGGCTTGATGGACGTTTTCGCCCATCCTGACGCTCAGGCCAGCAGTGTGTGCTCGGCCAGGATTTTGATGCCGAACGCGAACAACACTATGCCGCCTGCTGCTTCTGCATAGCGGCCAAATTTTTCGCCTAGATAACGCCCGGTCATTATTCCGATGGTGACCATCGTGAAGGTGGCCGTGCCGATTGCCAGCGCAGTAATAATGATGTTGGCGTCAATCAGTGCCAGGGTCACGCCTACTGCCAGCGCATCAATGCTGGTGCCTATGGCGGTGACGACCAGCAAGGACAATGTGTGACGCAGCGGTTTTTCGTCTTCGTGAGGACGCTGCAGGCTGTCCCAGATCATCTTGCCACCGATTACGGCCAACAGTCCGAATGCGATCCAGTGGTCTATTGCTTCAATGTAGCGGCTGGCGCCGCGTCCCATCGCCCAGCCGATCACCGGTGTGACCGTTTCGATGCCGCCAAAGATCAGGCCGGTGCGCAGCGCTTCGCCCAGGCTGGGCCGGGCCAGTCGCGCGCCCTTGCCCAGCGCCGCCGCGAAGGCGTCGGTAGACATGCTCAGGGCTACCAGCAGGATGGAAAAATAGGTCATTAGCAATTTTGGGGAGCAAAGGCGAAAGCAGGCAATACATGCCGTTGTTCCGGTTGTCCACGCACGGCTTCGCGAAAGGCCTATTTTCCCGCCGCGTTGCGCACCTGAAATCTGGCAGTGGCGCTCTGGCCGTCCTTGAAGCGCAGAGTCACAGGCACCTCCGCGCCCGGTTTCAGGACCGGCCTGGCGTCCATGCACATCAGATGGTACCCGCCCGGCGCGAAGGCGAGCGTGCCGCCGGCTGGAACATCTACTTCCATCACATGCGCCATGCTGCCCATGCCGCCTTTATTCTCTCTTCTGTGCAGCATCAGCATGCCGCGGGCCGGACTGTCTGCGCCGGTCAGGATAATTGTTTTCCCGCCGCCATTGCGCAGGGTGAAATAGGCGCCCGATGGGACGGATGGCGGAAGCGCCCGGAACCAGCCTTCAGTGATGGCAACGGCAGTGTTAGTGGCCGCTACAAGGGCAACACGCAGCAGAGGCGCGGGGCGCTTAAGTTTCACGCCGGCCGTGCGAAGCGGAAAATCCCCTGCGTGGGTTGCGTTTTCGCGCCGCCCGGGCCGGGCGTCAAGCCACACGGTGTTGCAGGAGCGACCGGGAACGCGAAGCGTGTCCCGGCGCGACCATAATAAATGTCAAATGGTTATGCCGCCGTCCACGATGAAATTCTGGCCGGTGGCGAACTGGGAATCGTCGCTGGCCAGCCACAGCACAATGCCGGCGATCTCCTCGGCGGTGCCCAGTCGTCCCATCGGCTGGCGGGCGGTAAAGGCCTTGCGCGCCGCCGCATAGTCGCCGGTGTCATGCAGCCGCTGCTGCAAGGATGGTGAATCCACCGTGCCGGGGCAAACCGTGTTGCAGCGGATGCCCTTGGTGACGAAATCGGCGGCCACCGACTTGGTCAGGCCGATCACGGCGGCCTTGCTGGCGCCATAGACGCAGCGGTTGGGCACGCCCTTGATGGAGCCGGCGACCGAGGCGACATTGATGATCGAGCCGCCGCCGCCCTCGATCATGGCGGGCAGGAACGCCTTGATCATCCGCGCCATAGCATAAACATTGATGTTGAACGACTTCTCCCATTGGGCATCGTCATTTTCCAGGATGGTGCCGTTTTCCACAAAGCCGGCGCAGTTGAACAAGATGTCCAGCCGGCCCACTTCTTTCGCCAGCGCCGTGATGGCGGCGGCATCGGTGACATCCAGTTGGCGCTTGTCGCTCGCCAGGCCGTCAAGGCCCTTGAGATCGCGGTCGGTGACGATCAGTTTGGCGCCTTCGGCGGCGAACAGTTCCGCCGTGGCGCGGCCGATGCCCGCCGCGGCGCCGGTGATCAACGCGGTTTTCCCATCGAGTTTCCCGGACATTCTTCTTCCTGTGATAATTTCTCAAACGCGGCAATCATCATGCGGCATCATCTGGCCGGTTTCCAGTGCACAGCGGGCAGGGGCGTTTTGCAGCGCACACCGGGCTGCTTTGACGAATGCCGCGAACTAGGGTTTGCTGCCCTCGATGGCGTGATAGCGGCGAAAGCGGCGCGCGTCCCGCGCATAAGCGAACGGCCAGACAAGCCGAAAAAGCATTTGGGGGAATAATGACGCACAAGGTCCGTTACCTGCTGATCATGCTGATCTTCCTGGTCAGCGCGGTGGTCTATATTGACCGCAGCAACATCTCCATTGCCGGTCCCTATCTCGCCCAGGACTATGGCATCGACAAGATCCAGCTGGGCTGGGTCTTCTCCGCCTTCCTGCTCGGCTATGCCGCGTTCCAGATTCCCGCCGGCTGGCTGGTGGGCAAGCTCGGTCCGCGCAAGACCCTGACCTACGGCCTGATCTGGTGGAGCGTGCTTTCCGTCATCACCGCGCTGGTGCCGCCCACCATGGGCGGCGCGTTGTGGGTGCTGATCGCGGTGCGCTTCACCCTGGGTCTGGGCGAGGCGGTGGCCTATCCCTCGACCAACCAGTTCATCGCTGCCTGGTTCCCCTCGCATGAGCGCGGCAAGGCCAATGGCTGGGTGTTCGGCGGCGTCGGCTTCGGCTCGGGCACCGCCCCGCCGCTGGTCGCTGCCGTTATCGCCTTTTATGGCTGGCACGAAGTCTTCTATCTCTCCGCCATCATCGGCCTGGTTGTGGCCGCGATCTGGTGGTACGTGGCGCGCGACACGCCGGCTGAGCATCCCAGCGTCACCGATCAGGAAAAAGCGCATATCGCCGCCGGGCAGCCGGTCAAGATCGAAGGTCCGATCGGCAAGGTGCCGTGGGTGCGCGTCTTCACCAGCGTCGATATCATGTGCACCGCGCTGGCCTATGTCGCCTTCTGCTACGTCGCCTTCATTTTCCACACCTGGTTCTTCATCTATCTGAGGGACGGGCGCGGCCTCGATCTCAAGACCAGTGCGCTGCTGGGCACGCTTCCCTTTATCGCCATGACACTCTGCTGCCTGTTGGGCGGGGTGATCAGCGACTGGCTGGTCAAGCATAAAGGCCAGTATGTCGGCCGCAGCCTGTTCGGCGCCTTCACGCTGTTTCTGGCTGGCATTTTCCTGGTCGTGGGCAGCCAGGCACAGGACACCACCGTGGCGGTGCTGGTGCTGGCGGGCGGTGCAGGCGTTTTGTATCTGGGCCAGGCGACCTATTGGGCGGTCGCGGCGGACATTGGCGGGCCGTTTACTGGTGTTGTTTCAGGCCTGATCAATATGGGCGGGCAGATCGCGGGCGCGACGACGGCTTCCCTGACGCCGTGGCTTGCCACATATTATGGCTGGGAAACCGCCTTTTATGTCGCGGCGGGCCTGTGCTTCGTCTGCATGTTCGCCTGGTTCTTCGTCAATCCCAATCGCCGGTTGCAGGTCGCGGAACAGGTCACCGCTTGAAACTTGCCGCCTTCTGCTGCGGGTTGCTGCTGCTAGGCGGCGGCGCCCGCGCGCAGGAGGTCACGCCGTATTCCGTACCGTCGCCGGACGAGTTCATCAGCCTGTTCTCGTCTTACTGTCTGGAAAAATTTCCTGACGATGCGGCGGTCTTCTCCGCGGCGTCCGACGCCAGGCTGAAGGCGCTGAGCGCGGACGAAGCCAAACTGTTCATCCGAAGCAAGTCGGGCGGCCAGGGCTGGCTGATCCAGGGCAAGGGCGGGCGGTATGTCCTGACCGAAGAACTGCCGCCCTATCATGCCTGCACCATACGCCATGCCGTGCTCACGCCCTTTTCGACTGAATCCTTCAACGCCGCGGCGGACAGGTTCGTCGCCGCCAAAGGCAACAGGCTGGTGGAGGGTGCGGCGACGCAGCGCCCCATGGGCGACGGCATCGCCAGCGCCATGTCCTACCGCAACGAAGTGAACGCCAAGGGCGTGCCGACCGGCGAGATTTTCATGTTCGCGGTGGTGGGCTATCCGGGTCCGGTCACGGCGGACGACACCCAGTCAAAGCCGTTCTGGGAAATCCGCTTCTCGCGCGTGATCCTGCGCAACGCCACCTGACCCGGCTTATTACTGTGGCGTGAGGCCCGCCGCTTTGATCCCGGCCAGCGCGGCGATTTCATCATTGTCGGATGTGTCGCCGGTTATGCCCACCGCGCCGATGGGATAGCCGTCGGGCCCCTTGACGATCACCCCGCCCGCCACCGGCATCAGCCCGCCCGGCGTCAGGTGGGACAGTGCGCCCAGGAAAGCCGGCCGCTCGGCCGCCATCTCGCCCAGCTTGCGCGAAGATACCCCGATGGCCAGCGCACCCGCCGCCTTGCCGCGGGCGATGTCCATGCGCAGGAAGCTGGTGCCGTCCTGGCGCTGGAAGGCGATGACATGGCCGCCCGCATCGGTCACCACGCAGGACAGCGGCTTCATGCCGGCGTCCTTGCCCTTGGCGAAAGCGGCCGTGATGATGGTGTTGGCCTTTTCTAGGCTGATGCGATAGTCGGACATGCACGGGATTCCTGTTATTTTGCGCCGGCAGCCTGACTGAAAAAGCGCAGCAGGGAAAGCCATGGCCCTGCTATCTCTCGTCACATGACGGATGGCAAACCCCGCAAAACCCAAATAGTTGTCGTGGGCGGCGGCGCCGGCGGGCTGGAGCTGGCCACAACCTGCGCGCGCTTATCAAGGGCGGCGCGCTGAAGCCGTTTGTTTAAAAGGATCATGGCTCGCTGGTGTCACTGAGGCATTTCTCCACGGTCGGCTCGCTGATGGGCAAGCTGATCGCCATTCACGGCTGGCTGAAGGGTCTGACCCTGATCCTGGTGGGCCATGTCAATCACATCATCCGGCCGCGCCTGAAGCTGCATTGAGAGGAGCGGTTCGCCATGGCGAACGAAAAGGTCCAGCGGACCTTTTCGAGCGACTAGGGGTCCGTAGCGACAGCGTACGGACGGCTTGGGCGAGCGGCAGCGCGGCCATCAAGCAAAGCCTTACTTCACATACTCCCGCACCACGTCGGTGAGCAGGTCGCGGCCCTCATAGACCGCGTCGACGCGCACCCGTTCGTTCAATCCGTGCAACCGGCTGCCGTCCGGCTCGAAGAAGATGCCGGTGAAGCCGTAGGTGGGAATGCCGGCCGGGGTCAGATGCGATGCGTCGGTGGCGCCGATCTCCAGCATGGGAACCACCGGCACGCCGGGCCGGCGTTTCGCCGCCGCCGCCAGGATCGGCTTCATCACCATGTCCGTCAGCCGCGGCGCGGGGCCGCCGGCGCCGCGGCCCGGCAGGATGGTGACCTTGATCTGCGGGTCAGACACCAGTTCCTCCAGCTTGCGCTGCATTTCCTGCACGCTGGTGCCCGGAAAAATGCGGCAATTGACATTGGCTCTCGCGCGCTGGGGCAAGGCGTTGGTGGCGTGGCCGGCCTCCAGCACGGTGGCGACGCAGGTGGTGCGCATCATGGCGTTGTAGGCGGGATCGACGGCGAGCTTTGCGGCGGCCTGTGCGTCAGCGGGGTTGCCGGCGAAGGCGGTCATGGCCGCGCCCATTTCGTCGCCGAGCTGCGGCCCCATCTTGGAGAAAAAGCCTATGCTGGCATCGGTGGTCTGCACCGGAAAATCATGGGCGCCGATCTTCATCACGCCGCCCGCCAGCCTATAGATGGCGTTGTCTTTCTCCGGCCGCATGGAATGGCCACCCGGATTGGTCACTTCCAGCCGGTAATTCTGGTTGGTTTTCTCGCCCGCATTGATGCCCAGATAGATACGGCGGCCTTTTTCGTCC
Source organism: Pseudomonadota bacterium (assembly GCA_041192105.1). GTDB lineage: Bacteria > Pseudomonadota > Alphaproteobacteria > Micropepsales > Micropepsaceae > Rhizomicrobium. The sequence continues at coordinate 26,626 of JBEENS010000032.1, forward strand.
ATCCGGCCCCAGCCGCCTTCATTCAAAGCAAATTCGGCGTCAATCAGGGCGCGATGCTGGGTGACGAGATGGTGCGCGCCGTTGAATGGCGCGCTTTCCTCGCCGCAGGTCAGCGCCATCTTCAAAGTCCGGCGGGGCTTGAAACCCTCCTTCTTGAAGCGCGCCAGCATGTCCACCCAGATGGCGGCCTGGGCTTTGTCATCGGCGGTGCCGCGGCCGTAGAAATAGCCCCCTTCCTCGATGAAGCTGAAGGGATCGCGCTCCCAGTCCTCGCGCCTGGCTTCCACCACATCCAGATGCGCCAGCAGCAGGATCGCCTTGGCCTTGGGATCGCTGCCGGGCAGCACCGCGACCAGCGCGCCTTCCTTGGGATTGGCGGGCGTGACAATCAGGTGCAGGTCGGCATCGGCAAAGCCCGCCGCCTTCAGCCTTGCGGCCATGCGCTGGGCCGCCAGGGTGCAGCTTCCCGCCGACAGGGTGGTGTTGGTCTCCACCAGCTCTTTATACAGATCGCGGAACTGCGCCTGATCCGGGCGCGGGTTTTGCGCCGCCGCCGGAAAGGCCAACAAGGCGGCCAGCGCCGCGCCAAGAAACATCCGCATTCCGCTTCCCCTTTTTTGGGAGCCTAGCGCATCATTTCTGGTTGGCGTAGGCCTTTACCACTTCGGTGAGAAAATCGCGGCCCTCATACAGCGAACGCACTCGGATGCGTTCGTTCAGCCCATGCGCGCCGTTGCCATCGTGTTCGCCGAACATGCCGGTGATGCCATAGGTAGGCATCCCGACCGGATTGAGGAAATTGGCATCGGTGGCGCCCGCCAGCATCACCGGGGCGACCGGCACGCCGGGCCAGATTTTCGCCGCGGCCGCTTTGACCGGCTCCATCACCTCGAGCGTCAGAGGCGGCGGCTTGGCCACTTCGTTGCGCTTTTCCAGGGTCGTGACCTTGATTTCGGGGTCTGCCACCAGCCGCGCCAGTCTCAGCCGCACCTGCTCCACACTGGTGCCGGGAAAGATGCGGCAATTGATATTGGCGCTGGCGCGCTGGGGCAGGGCGTTGTTGGCATGGCCGGCCTCCAGCAGGGTGGCGACACAGGTGGTGTGCAGGATCGCGTTATGGCTGGGATCGGCGGCGAGGGTCGCGGCGGCCTGCGCATCGGTCGGATTCCGGGAGAAAGCGGTCATCGCGGCCCCCATCTTGCCGCCCACCTGCGGTCCCATGGCGGCGAAGAAGGCGCGTGTCGCGTCGGTCGTCATAACCGGAAAGTGATAGGCGCTGATCCTGGTCAGCCCGGCCGCCAGCCGGTAGATCGCGTTGTTGGGAGTGGGGCGGGAGGAATGGCCGCCGATATTGGTCACTTCCAGCCGGTAGTTCTGGAAGTGCTTTTCGCCCGCCTGAATGGTGAGGAGCAGCCGCTTGCCCGACGCATCCAGCCGCCCGCCGCCGCCTTCATTAAGCGCGATGCCGGCGTCGATCAATTCGCGCCGGTTTTTCGCCAGCCAGCCAGCCCCGTTGAAGGCGTAGGAGGTTTCCTCGCCGCAGGTCAGCGCCAGCTTGAGCGTGCGGCGGGGTTTGAAACCCTCCTGACGGAAGCGGATCAGCATATCCACCCACACGGCGGCCTGGGCCTTCATGTCGGCGGTGCCGCGGCCATAGAAAAAGCCGCCTTCCTCGATCAGCTTGAAAGGATCGCGGGTCCAGTCCTGGCGTTTGGCTTCGACGACATCGATATGCGCCAGCAGCAACACCGCCTTGGCCGCTGGTTCGCTGCCGGGCAGGATGGCGACCAGTCCGCCTTCCTTGGGATTTTCGGGGACGGCGAAATAATGCAGGTCGCTCTCGGCAAAGCCGGCTGCCTTCAACCGCGCGCCCATGCGCTGCGCCGCCAGGGTGCAGCTTCCGGACGACAGGGTGGTGTTGGTCTCGACCAGCTCTTTATAGACGTCGCGGAATTTCACCTGGTCGGGACGCGTCTGCGCCGCCGCCGGGTACGCCAAAGCCGCGGTCAGTGCCGTGATTAACGAAAAAGAGATTGCACGAAGCATGATGTCATAACCCCACAAGCCCGCAGCAAAGTGATCTGCCCCCTTCCAAGTGGTCCAGGGACTATCATATTGGAACCTTGGAAGGAGATTTGGAATGGGACGCAGGCATCAGCCTGAGGAAGTTATTG
>JBEENS010000033.1:0-28581 GCA_041192105.1 Pseudomonadota bacterium
AGGATCAAAACATGAGAGTTTGATCCTGGCTCAGAACGAACGCTGGCGGCAGGCCTCAAACATGCAAGTCTAGGGGGTGTAGCAATACATCACCGGCGGACGGGTGCGTAACGCGTGGGAATATACCTTTTGGTTCGGAACAACTGAGGGAAACTTCAGCTAATACCGAATGTGCCCTAACGGGGAAAGATTTATCGCCAAAGGATTAGCCCGCGTAGGATTAGCTAGTTGGTGAGGTAATGGCTCACCAAGGCTCCGATCCTTAGCTGTTCTGAGAGGAAGATCAGCCACACTGGGACTGAGACACGGCCCAGACTCCTACGGGAGGCAGCAGTTGGGAATCTTGGACAATGGGGGAAACCCTGATCCAGCCATGCCGCGTGAGTGATGAAGGCCTTCGGGTTGTAAAACTCTTTCGACGGGGACGATAATGACGGTACCCGTAGAAGAAGCTCCGGCTAACTTCGTGCCAGCAGCCGCGGTAATACGAAGGGGGCTAGCGTTGTTCGGAATTACTGGGCGTAAAGCGCGCGCAGGCGGCTATCCAAGTCAGTGGTGAAAGCCCGGAGCTCAACTCCGGAACTGCCATTGAAACTGTTTAGCTTGAGGACGAGAGAGGTGAGTGGAATTCCCAGTGTAGAGGTGAAATTCGTAGATATTGGGAAGAACACCGGTGGCGAAGGCGGCTCACTGGCTCGTATCTGACGCTCAGGCGCGATAGCGTGGGGATCAAACAGGATTAGATACCCTGGTAGTCCACGCCGTAAACGATGAATGCTAGCCGTTGGGTAGCTTGCTATTCAGTGGCGCAGCTAACGCATTAAGCATTCCGCCTGGGGAGTACGGCCGCAAGGTTGAAACTCAAAGGAATTGACGGGGGCCCGCACAAGCGGTGGAGCATGTGGTTTAATTCGACGCAACGCGCAGAACCTTACCAGGGTTTGACATCCTGCGACCGCTCCCTAATAGGAGTTTTCCCGCAAGGGACGCAGAGACAGGTGCTGCATGGCTGTCGTCAGCTCGTGTCGTGAGATGTTGGGTTAAGTCCCGCAACGAGCGCAACCCTCGCCTTTAGTTGCCATCATTCAGTTGGGCACTCTAGAGGGACCGCCGGCGACAAGCCGGAGGAAGGTGGGGATGACGTCAAGTCCTCATGGCCCTTACACCCTGGGCTACACACGTGCTACAATGGCGGTGACAGTGGGCAGCTACTTCGCGAGAAGCGGCTAATCCCAAAAAACCGTCCCAGTTCAGATTGCACTCTGCAACTCGAGTGCATGAAGGTGGAATCGCTAGTAATCGCAGAACAGCAGGCTGCGGTGAATACGTTCCCGGGCCTTGTACACACCGCCCGTCACGGCATGGGAGTTGGTTCTACCTTAAGACGGTGCGCTAACCCGCAAGGGAGGCAGCCGGCCACGGTAGGATCAGCGACTGGGCCGAAGTCGTAACAAGGTAGCCGTAGGGGAACCTGCGGCTGGATCACCTCCTTTCTAAGGATCGATGTTTTCGGGACCTCTCACGAGACTTTCCCCAAACGTCACCTATGAACAAATGGCACCGTGCCGCCGCCTTCGTTTCCCTTCCTTTTTCCGTCGTGGTTTTGCGCCAATGGGCTGCAAACCGCTGGACGATGCCTCATCGGGCTTGTAGCTCAGTTGGTTAGAGCGCGCGCTTGATAAGCGTGAGGTCGGAAGTTCAAGTCTTCCCAGGCCCACCATTTCGAAGCCGGTTGCGCGCCAGCGCAATCGACCGATCCGGTGGATCGGTCGAAGGCGAGAAAGCCGTGAGGGCTATGCCCGAACGGCAAGCGCTCGAACAACGGGGCCATAGCTCAGTTGGGAGAGCGCGTGCTTTGCAAGCATGAGGTCGTCGGTTCGATCCCGTCTGGCTCCACCATTCGCTACGATCACCGACCAGTATGACGACGGAAAAAATCAAACAGCTTCGTTTGCGAACAATCGCAAACGCAAGATTTGACATTGTAAAGGCGGGTTAGCCGGTTCGCACAACCGGTTGATCTATAATACGACACTCAAGACTGATCGCATGAAGCCATAGTCTGGATTTCAAACCATGTACCGAGTCGTTGGTACGCTGGCTTTGTTTCTGGGCATGGAACGATTGCTGAGCGATCAAGCGTTAAAGCAAGGGCATCTGGGGGATGCCTTGGCACACACAGGCGATGAAGGACGTAGCACGCTGCGATAAGCTGCGGTGAGGGGCGAGCACCCTTTGACCCGCAGATTTCCGAATGGGGAAACCCAATCCGCAAGGATTACCTTCAACTGAATACATAGGTTGGAGGAGCGAACGAGGGGAACTGAAACATCTCAGTACCCTTAGGAAAGGACATCAATTGAGACTCCGTTAGTAGTGGCGAGCGAACGCGGACCAGGCCAGTGGCCTTGGTTTAAAAACCGGAATGTTCTGGAAAGGACAGCCATAGCGGGTGATAGCCCCGTACGGGTAAAAAGAACCAAGGTCCTTGAGTAAGGCGGGACACGTGAAATCCTGTCTGAATATGGGGGGACCATCCTCCAAGCCTAAGTACTCGTGTGTGACCGATAGCGAACTAGTACCGTGAGGGAAAGGTGAAAAGCACCCCGGCAAGGGGAGTGAAACAGACCTGAAACCGGATGCCTACAAACAGATGGAGCCCGCTCTCCAAAGTTGAGCGACTTCGTCGAAACCTTGCTTCAAACGCAGTGTCGAAAAACGCCGATCGCGGAGGAATCCGTGGCCGGCGCAAGACGACATTGTTGATGTTGAATCAAGGTTGCGAAGAAGCCGTCTCGCCTTTGGTGAGCGGGTGACATCGTACCTTTTGTATAATGGGTCAGCGAGTTCGTCTGTCTAGCAAGCTTAAGCCACAAGGCGAAGGCGCAGCGAAAGCGAGTCTGAATAGGGCGACTGAGTTAGACGGATGAGACCCGAAAGCAAGTGATCTAGCCATGGCCAGGTTGAAGGTGCAGTAACATGCACTGGAGGACCGAACCCACGTCTGTTGAAAAAGACGGGGATGAGCTGTGGCTAGGGGTGAAAGGCCAATCAAACTTGCAGATAGCTGGTTCTCTGCGAAAGCTATTTAGGTAGCGCGTCATGTATCACCACCGGGGGTAGAGCACTGGATGGGCTAGGGGGCTTCACCGCTTACCAAACCCAACCAAACTCCGAATACCGGTGAGTGCTGAGCATGGCAGACACACGGCGGGTGCTAACGTCCGTCGTGAAGAGGGATAAAAACCCTGACCTACAGCTAAGGCCCCCAATTCATGGCTAAGTTGGAAAGGATGTGAGGTTCCCAAAACAATCAGGATGTTGGCTTAGAAGCAGCCATCATTTAAAGAAAGCGTAACAGCTCACTGATCTAAATAAGGAACTTTGCGCCGAAGATGTAACGGGGATTAAGCCATGAGCCGAAGCTTAGGATTCACCGCAAGGTGAATGGTAGCAGAGTGTTCCGTATGCCTGCGAAGGGTGAGCGTGAGCGAGCCTGGAGGTATCGGAAGTAAGAATGCTGACATGAGTAGCGATAAAGAGGGTGAGAGACCCTCTCGCCGTAAGTCCAAGGGTTCCTGCGTCAAGTTAATCTGCGCAGGGTTAGCCGGCCCCTAAGGCAAGGCCGAAAGGCGTAGTCGATGGGAATGCGGTAAATATTCCGCAGCCTGTGGGTAGTGACGGATCAAGTAACTTGTTCGACCTTACTGGATTGGTCGGGCCGGGAATTGGTCCCAGGAAATAGCTCCCACTTATAGCCCGTACCCCAAACCGACACAGGTGGACTGGCAGAGTATGCTAAGGCGCTTGAGAGAACTGTGTTGAAGGAACTAGGCAAATTGCCCTCGTAACTTCGGAAGAAGAGGGCCCGATTCTTACGCAAGTAGGAGTCGGGGGCACATAGCAGGGGGTGGCGACTGTTTACTAAAAACACAGGACGCTGCGAAATCCAAAGATGACGTATAGCGTCTGACGCCTGCCCGGTGCTGGAAGGTTAAGAGGAGATGTGAAAGCGTTGAATCGAAGCCCCAGTAAACGGCGGCCGTAACTATAACGGTCCTAAGGTAGCGAAATTCCTTGTCGGGTAAGTTCCGACCTGCACGAAAGGCGTAACGACTTCCCCACTGTCTCCAACACAGGCTCAGCGAAATTGAATTCCCCGTGAAGATGCGGGGTTCCCGCGGTCAGACGGAAAGACCCCGTGCACCTTTACTGCAACTTTACACTGGCATTAGGAATAGGATGTGTAGGATAGGTGGTAGGCATTGAAGCAGAGGCGCTAGCCTTTGTGGAGCCGTCCTTGAAATACCACCCTTCTCGTTCCTGATGTCTAACCGCGGTCCCTGAACGGGATCCGAGACAGTGTATGGTAGGCAGTTTGACTGGGGCGGTCGCCTCCCAAAGAGTAACGGAGGCGCGCGATGGTAGGCTCAATCCGGTCGGAAATCGGATGTTGAGTGCAATGGCAAAAGCCTGCCTGACTGCAAGGTCGACGGACCAAGCAGAGACGAAAGTCGGTCATAGTGATCCGGTGATCCCGAATGGAAGGGTCATCGCTCAACGGATAAAAGGTACGCCGGGGATAACAGGCTGATCGCACCCAAGCGTCCATAGCGACGGTGCGGTTTGGCACCTCGATGTCGGCTCATCACATCCTGGGGCTGTAGCCGGTCCCAAGGGTATGGCTGTTCGCCATTTAAAGTGGTACGTGAGCTGGGTTTAGAACGTCGTGAGACAGTTCGGTCCCTATCTGCCGTGGGTGTTCGAAACTTGAGAAGACTTTTTCCTAGTACGAGAGGACCGGAAAGAACGTATCTCTGGTGGATCGGTTGTCACGCCAGTGGCATAGCCGAGTAGCTAAATACGGACGAGATAACCGCTGAAAGCATCTAAGCGGGAAACTCACTTCAAAACTAGGTTTCGCTTGAGAGCCGGGGAAGACTACCCCGTCGATAGGCCAGGTGTGTAAGCGCAGCAATGCGTTGAGCTTACTGGTACTAATTGCTCGATTGGCTTGATCGCAAGCAGCACCGTTCCATGTCTGGGAACAAAGCCAGGCATGTCTAATGAAATTATCGGTCGCCGTGTGTCGTATTATACTCGTGCAGTTCTCAGCTTTGCTGCGGACTTGATTTCTGTCCTTTGCCGACCTGGTGGTCATAGCGAAGGAATTCTACCCGATCCCATTCCGAACTCGGCCGTCAAAGCCTTCTGCGTCCATGGTACTGCGGCTCAAGCCGCGGGAGAGTAGAACGCCGCCAGGTCTGCTAAGGACAGAAATAAGAGAACCCGCCCGAACAATTCAAAAAAGCCCCGCCGGAGAAATCCGGCGGGGCTTTTTGTTTTTCAGGCCGCGCTTTCAACCTTCGAGTAAGGCGCCAAGATCCGCGCCGAACAGCTTTTCCAGCATGAAATCCGGCAGCAGATGCTGCGGAAAGCTCTTCGACATGTTGTCGGTGCGCAGGATGTGCAGGACGATGCCCTCGGTGTCGGCAAAATGGTCGAACCGCTGACCCTTGGCGATGGCTGCCGCCACGAATCCATAGTCCGAGGCATATTCCACCGGCGGAAAAGGTGAGGCATCCCAGGCGGATTTGCGGAAGACGTAACTGAAGCCATAGCCCAGATAATTGTTCTTCATGTTTTCGGGCGGGGCGGCGTTGACGAATCCCTGGAGGCTTTTCTCCGGGCCGAAGGTGAAATGCAGGCCCATCGTGTCCGCGGTGTCCCAATAGCCCAGGCGTTTCAGCTGCGCCGAATAGACGAACCAGGCCGACAGTTTGGTGATGTCGGCTTTGGCTTGCTCCAGCCGCGCCAGCATGGTGGTCAGGTAATGCGGCGCGTAATAATCGTCATCATCGAACTGGGCGATCATTGGGCCGCGGCTGCGCTCGCACAGCCAGTTGCGCTTGGCGGCGACGATCATGCGCGCAGGGCTGTGGGTGTAGCGGATGCGCGGATCGTCCAGTGCCACGAAATAGGACGAGGGCTGCGGACTGTCGTCCAGGATCAGCCATTCGAAATCCTGAACCGTCTGCGCCAACACTGTCTTGTGCTGCGCCTGGAGCAGGTCGTGGCGATTGAAGGTGGGCGTGACGATCGAGACGGCTGGAGACATGCCCGCAGTCTAGTCGTTTCTCGCCTGCCGGATCAGCCCCTTGGTGATAAAGCCGCTGATGGCATAGGTGCGGGCGCCGAACTGGCCGGACGGGATATCCCAGACCCGGACCTGGCTCCAGTCATTATCCGGGCTGACATCCAGCACCGGGGTAGCAAGGTCGATCTCGCGCTTGTTCTGCCAGTTGGCGTGATCGACGATGATTTCCCGGTGGGAAACAATCTCGGTCACCACCGCGACATGGCCGCGCTTCAGGCGCTTGGAGCCGGAGAACACCATCACCGCTTCTTCCACGGGATGCGAAGCGCGGGCATAAAGGTTGCGCGCCCGTTCCCACCATTGCCTGGCATCGCCGAACACGGCCAGGCCGGAGCGCACGCGGGCATATTCCACGCAGAAAACCTTGCGCAGCCCGGTTTGCACCCGCGGCTTGTCGCGAACCAGTTCCGGCACGACGGGCGCCGCAACCTCGGCGACCACCGGGGCGGGCAGGATCTGGCGCGCCGTCAGTTCGCGCGCCGGCAGGGGATCGGTGGGGTTGTTGGCCTGGTCGCCGCCAAAGCCCAGATAGGAAACTGCTTCCTTGGCCAGGCCGGTGACCTGGTTTGTGACTTTATGTGTCAGGTCGGTGATGTGGTCTTCCACCGATGCCTGCGCCGGCGTAACCGCCAAGGCGCTGGCCGCGATCAGCCCCAGTATCCCGTGGTGAAATTTCGACACCCGCACCCCAAGCTCGTTTTTTGGCCCGCCGATTTTCCGGCGGTGGGACTTTCAGTGTGCGGATTTTCCCCCCGACAGCCTTGGCCCGGGCGAAATAGACCAAGAGTTGGGGCTGTGACAAAGACGTTTCCTTGCCACGGTCGCGTGGCATTTCAGCAACATTAAAGCATTGTAATTGATTGTATTTTTCGACTTATTGCAGTGCGGCATAACGGATGGCGGCCGGGGCGCCATGGCCGCCAGCGGGCTTTTGGCTGTTCCGGTCGTACAGTCCGCCGGACGCCCGCGTCTTGCCGGCAGACCCCACCGCTTGCCGGTCGTTGTGCCGGGGACACCAATTGCGGCCCGTGGCGCGCGGCGTCTTTCGCAGCGACCGGGCGGCCGCAAATTAATCATGCCGGCTGTTGTGCTTGCCGCCCCTGCGCAAAGAAATTAGCTTAATCGGAAGGCGAAAATTCTTCCGATGTGAAGACAGGAGCAGGGCAATGGCTGACATGAACGACAAGACCGACGGCGCGATTTTCATTGGTGCGGGCGTGGAGATGAAGGGCGAAGTGAGCGTGCCGGGCTGCGCGTCGGTGGACGGGAAATTCGAAGGCGTGCTGAAGGCCAAGAGCCTGATCGTCGGCCAGTCGGGTCACGTCACCGGCCAGATCAGCGTCGATACCGCTGAAATCCGTGGCACGGTCGGCGATCACCTGGTGGTGCAGTCCAACCTGGTCCTGCGCTCGACCGGCACCATCTCCGGCTCGATCAGCTATTCCAAGATCATGGTGGAAGAAGGCGGCAGCCTGGCCGGCACCATCGAAAAGATCGCCAAGCCCGCCTCCGCCAAGGAAAGCGAGCACAAGGTCATTCCGCTGCACGCCGGCGAATAATACAGCCGCTCCCTGAAATCTGAACCGCAGGATTGGGCCGTTGAAATACGATTATTCGTCCCTGGTGGTGCCGCAGCGCGAAGAAGAGCTGGCGGCATTCGACTGGGAGAACTTCCTTCCCAGCAAGATCACGCGCGGCAAGCGCTGTTTTTCGATCGTGGATGAAGGCACCGGCATCGAGGGCAAGCTGATTGCCCGCACGGCCTTTATTCATGGCGAAATCCAGGGGCTGGTGTTCGCCGAGCACGTCACCGTGGAAAAAACCGGTATCGTCCATGGCGTCATTTTCTGCCGGACGCTGTGCATCATCGGGCACGTCAAGGCCAATGTGGTCTGCGACAATGTATTCATCCGCGATGGGGGCCTCATGTCGGGGGCGCTGAAATACAAGACGCTGAAGATCGAGTCCGATGCCGCCATCGCCGGCAAGTTCGAGCGCCGCTTCCTGAAGGGCAGCCAGGACTTGGGCCAGACGGGCTGGGCCGCGGAAACCGCGCTGGCCGGGATTTAAAAGCGGGTCATGGCGCAAACAAAAAAGCCGCCCGGATATCCGGGCGGCTTTTTGCGTGATGTGCGGTAGTTACTTGGCGGCGGTGACGACGGCCAGAGACTTTTCGACATGCTCGACCGGCGAGATGCCGTCGGTGGTGGAATTCATCGAGGCGATGATCTTGCCATTCTTGCCGATCACATAGGTGTGACGCTCGATGATGGCGTGGGTCAGGGGATTGCCCTGGTTATCCTTGGCGCCTGGGCCTGGCTGGCGGACGTTCAGATTGTAAGTGACCGCAACCTTGGTGTCGGAATCCGAAGCCACCGGGAACTTGCCGGCGCAGAATTTGGGATCGGCGGAGTATTTTTGCAGCCGGTCCAAGGGGTCGCCCGACACGCCGATGATGGAAGCGCCGGCGGTGGTGAACTTGTCGGACTCTTCGGCGAAGGTGCGGGCTTCCAGGTCGCAACCGCCGGTGTAGGCGGACGGATAGAAATAGACCACCACGGGACCCTTCTTCAGCGCGTTCTTCAGATTGAAGGAGATTTCCTTGCCGCCCAGGCTGCCGGCAGCGGTAAAATCGGGGGCGGTATCGCCGACCTTGAGCGCGGCGAATGCGGGACTGGCGCAGATGGCCGCAGCCAGGAAACCAATCAGAATCTGTTTTTTCATGGCAATGGTCCTTTGGGTCTGAATGCGGGGCGAACGCTAGCAGAGGGCTTGCTGGCTTGAAAGCCGGGCGGGTAGCTTGGCGCAGGCCTTTGAAGGGAGCGCAGATTGGCGGTTCAGTCGCTGGAGCATGTCACCATCCATTGTGCGCACTTGCAGCGCACCCGCGATTTCTATGTCGAATGTCTCGGCCTGAGCGAGGGTGCGCGCCCAGATTTCCCGTTTCGCGGATACTGGCTGTATCTGGGCGGCGTCCCGGTCGTGCATCTGGTGGAGGCCGCCGACAAGGCCGGGGCCTGGAGCCGAGAAATTGTCATTCCTGACGCCGCAAACGGCACCGGCGCGTTCGACCATGTCGCCTTCCGGGGCGGCGATGCCGCCGTCCTGAAAGCGCGGCTGCAAAAGGCGGGCATGACGTTCCGGGAGCGGTTGGTGCCCGGCGGGGCGGTGGCGCAGCTTTTCGTGCCCGATCCCGAAGGCGTGCTGGTCGAGATAAATTTTCGAAAATGACGGACCGCTAACGCTTCAGGTCGCCAACCGCTTTCAGCGTCTTGCTGACATGGCCTTCCGGGTCCATGTCGCTATGGGCGAAGGCGATCCTGCCGTCCTGTGACACGACGTAGGATGTGCGGCTGGCATAGCCGGTGAGAAAGCCGAAGGACGCGTCATAGCTTTTCATAACCTTGCGGTCATTGTCGGCGGCGACGGGAAACTTGCCCTGGCATTCGCTGACTGAGAACTTGTTCAGGGTGGCGATACTGTCATTGCTGATGCCGATCACGCTGGCGCCGCGCGCCTGGTATTGCGGCATGGCCTGCGCAAAATCACGCGCTTCTATGGAGCAGCCCTTGGTGAAGGCGGCCGGATAGAAATAGACCACCACGGGTCCCTTTTTCAGGGCCTGCGCCATGTGGAAGGTGAATTCCTTGCCGCCCAGGGTGGCGGGCAGAGTGAAGTCGGGCGCCTTGTCGCCGGGCTTGAGCGCGGCCAGGGCGGGAGCAGCCGAGGCCAGAAGAAACGCGGCAATGAGTGTCTTCAGCATCGGACAGGCTCCATTTTGCTTTGTATACGTCTGTCACGGACGAGCCGATCACTCCCGGCGCGACCGCCAAGAAACAGCTTTCAGGGCGATTTTGACGGTTTTGGCCGCCGGGATTATGCATGCTGGGGCCTAGACTGCCGGGGAGCCGGAACCCAGTGCGACGCGCCATTATTTCATGGCGCGGTGGGGAGATATTTCATGAAGAACTGGAAGAGGGCGTTTGCCCTTTTTGCCGTCGCGGCACTTGGCGCCTGCACCACCGTCAATACCACCGCGCCGGGCGCGGCCGGCATTGCGCGCCAGCAGAGTTTTCTGGTGTCGGCGGAAGCGGTGCAGAGCGCCGCCGGTGAAGCCTATGCCAAGACCCTGACCGAGGGGCGCGGCAAGGGTGCCCTCAACAACAAGCCGGTGATGCTGGCCCGGGTGCAGGCCATTTCCAGGCGCCTGATCGCGCAGGTCGGCGTTTTCCGTCCGGATGCGCCGGGCTGGAAATGGGAAATCAATGTGATGGATACGCCGGAGATCAATGCCTGGTGCATGGCCGGCGGCAAGATCATGGTCTATTCGGGCCTGATCGATAAGCTGAAGCCCACCGATGCTGAGCTCGCCGCCCTGCTGGGCCATGAAATCGCCCATGCGCTGCGCGAACATACGCGCGAAGCGGTGTCGCGCTCGGTCGGCCAGCAGTTGGTGTTGGCAGGCCTGGCGGCTGCAACCGGCGCCAGCCAGTCCACCGTGCAGATCGCCAATGCCGTGGCGCAGGTGACTTACTCGCTGCCCCATGGACGGGACCAGGAAACTGAGGCCGACCGCATCGGCCTGGAGCTCATTGCCCGCGCCGGATATGAGCCGCGTGCCGCCGTGACGTTCTTCCAGAAACTGGCGCGCGCCGCGCCCAGCACGGGGCCGTCATTTCTCAGCACCCATCCGCAAAGCGAAGCGCGCGCCGTGGATCTGCAATCCTATATTGCAAAGGTGCAGCCGCTCTATGATGCAAGCGCCAAGCCGTAAGGTGGCGGCACGCCTTCAGTCCTCGGATTTGCGCAGCTTGATGTCGGTGTAGGGCGTGCCGTCGAGTCTGGTGTACATGGCCGGAACGCCGCCGGGCGGATAGATCAGGTCAATGCCGGGATAGGTGACGCTGTCGGTGTCATTGCGGGTGCCGATCTCCAGCAGCAGCACGTCGCCGCTGCTGCGGTTTTGCAGGTGATGGCCGTCATCCTCGCCGCACTTGAAACCGGCGCAATCGCCCGCTTTCAGGATTTCTTCGCCCGCATTGGTGACCAGCACCACTTCGCCTTCCAGCACATAGACGAATTCGTCCTGGGTCATATGGGTGTGGCGCTGGCTGGACCAAACGCCCGGCTTCAGGCGCAGCAGGTTGACGCCGAAATGGGTCAGGCCCGCCGCATCGCCCAGGCGGCGGCGTTCGCGCGCCAGGCAAGGCTGGTCATAGGGCGGCGGATAATAAGTGCCGGTCTGGGTGGGCAGGGCTTTGGGATCAATGCGTTTGGGCATTCTACTTCCACGGCTGCGGGCGCGGACCAGCCTTGGACAGTCTGGATGGGCGGGTCAAGCCCGCCCATGGTGAGGAATTAAGGAACCTAGTCTTTCGCGCGCTCGACGTAGGCGCCGTCTTCGGTCATCACCACGATGCGGGTGCCGGTCACGATATGGGTGGGCACCATGGTGCGCACGCCGTTGGACAGGACGGCGGGCTTGAACGAGCCGGACGCAGTCTGGCCCTTCATCACCGGCTCGGTCTCCACCACTTCAAAGGTGGCGCGTTGGGGAATTTCGATGGAGATGGCGTTGCCTTCGAACATCTGCAGCTGCACGTCCATATTCTCGGTCAGATAGGGGGCGTAGTCGCCCACCACATCGCCGCCGACATGAATCTGGTCGAAGGTCTTGGGCTGCATGAACACATACTGCTCGCCGTCCTGGTACAGGTATTGGAAGTCCATGTGTTCGACAAAGGCCTTCTCGATACTGTCGGTGGTGCGCAGCCGCTCGACCGTCTTCACGCCGTCGCTGATGCGGCGCATTTCCAGATGGGTGACGGGGGTGCCCTTGCCGGGATGGATATTCTCGGCGGTGAGGACCAGATAAAGCTTGCCCTCTTTCTCGATGACATTGCCTTTGCGCACGGAGCTGGCGATAACAGAAACCACGGGAAACCTCGCAAATCGGACGTATTTGCGGGGGTCTTAGCACCGGAGAGGATGGCCGCGCAAATGCCGTGGTGGGACACCCAAAACCATGCCGACCGCCAGCCCCTGCTGCTCAAGCGGGGTCGGGTGAAAGCAGCCATTCGCGCCCATTTCGAGGGCCAGGACTTCACCGAAGTGGAATGCGGCGCGCTGGTCGCATCCCCCGGCAACGAGACCCATCTGCATGCCTTCGAGACGGCACTGACGGGGACTGACGCGACCAGCCGTTCCTTGTATCTGCACACCTCGCCGGAATTTGCCGCCAAGAAACTGCTGGCGGCGGGCGAGACCAGGATTTTCGATTTCGCCCGCGTCTTCCGCAACCGTGAGCGTGGGCGGCTGCATGCCCCTGAATTCACCATGCTGGAATGGTACCGGGCGCGTGAGGACTACGAAGTGGTGATGGATGACGCCCTGGCGGTGATGCGCCTGGCGGCGGACGTGGCGGAGGCGGCGGAATTTCGCCACCGCGATGCGGTGTGCGATCCGCGCGCCGAGGCCGACCGGCTGACGGTGGCGCAGGCTTTCACGCATCATGCCGGGATCGACCTGCTGGCGACACTGTCGCCGCAAGGCGAGGGCGATAGCGATGCCTTGCGGCTGCGGGCGCGGCGCGGCGGCATCGATGTGGCGGACGACGATGACTGGTCGGACATCTTCGCCAAGATCCTGACGTTAAGGGTGGAGCCGCGGCTGGGCCTGGACCGGCCCTGCATTCTTTATGAGTATCCGGTGTGCGAAGCGGCGCTGGCGCGGATCAGCCCGCGCGACGGCCGCGTGGCGGAGCGCTTCGAGCTTTATGCCTGCGGCGTGGAGCTGGCCAACGGCTTTGGCGAGCTGACCGATCCGGCACAGCAGCGCGCCCGCTTTGAGATCGAGATGGCCAAGAAGCAACTCGTCTATGGCAAACGCTATCCGCTGGACGAGGATTTCCTGGCCGCGCTGGCGAACATGCCGCCCGCCAGCGGCGTGGCGCTGGGCTTCGACCGGCTGGTGATGTTGGCGACGGGCGCACCGAACATCAATGACGTCCTTTGGACGCCGTTATCGTGACGTCACCATCCTGGTGACGCGCCCGACGCTGGTGTCGCCGGAATAAAGATTGCCCGCCTTGTCCCAGGCCATGTAGGTGGATTCGACGAACTGGCCGGTGCCCAGCCCCGAGCCGTTGCCCATAGCAGCCAGCACATTGCCACCCCGGTCGATTTTCAAAAGCTGGCCGTCGCGTCCGCTGGAAACCCACAACTCGCCCTTGGGATCGAAGGCCGCCGCCGACATCAGGTTGCGCATCTGGATGGTGCGCTTGTGCTTGCCGTCCTTGCCATAGACCACCAGGCGATACTCCTCGCGGTCGCCGATCCACACATCGCCATTGCGGAGGTCGACGGCGATGCCATGGGCGCTGCCGAACTTGCCGGGCCCGATCTGGTTGCCGTACCACTGGTTGATGAACCTGCCATTCGCGTCCAGGTGCAGGATGCGCGCCGCCCCGACCATATTGTCCGGGGCCATGCCCACATCGTTGGGGCTTTCATTGCCATGGCCCTGGGCGATGAAGACATCACCATTGGCGGCGAAGGCGACGTCCAGTGGCTGCCACAATAGCCTTTGCGCTTTGGCTTCGTTCCAGTCGCCGCGCTTGCCGCGCACCCCCAGGGTCATCAGCAATTTTCCCTGCGGACTGATTTTCAGGACGATGCCGCCATTGGCATCGCTGATCCAGACATTGTCCGCAGCGTCCACCTTGATGGTGTGGCCCTTTTCCAGCTGGCCGATGACGGCATTGGGCACGGCGCGCGCCAGTTTATAGTCGGGGCCGAACTGGAAAAGTTGCGGCTGGCCGGGCACAGCGCGCTGTAGCACCCAGAAATTGCCTTTGGAATCGATGCCGACACCCGTGGCGCCGCCGCCCACCGGCAGGTTGAAGGGATAGGAATAGGAAACACGACTCGTCTTCCACAACACCCGCTTTAACTGTTCGCGGGTTGGCCCCAGTCGGTTGTCGCAGAGCGGCGAGCGCGAACAGGGCGGCACACTCGACGGTGGTAGCTTGGCCAGATCCACCACGCAGCGGGGTGACAGTCTGGCCTTGTTCTCGGTCAGGCAGGCGCGCGCCGAATAAAGCCCGGAGCGGCCCTGACAGATTTTATCGATATCGCCCGAGCAACCCGCCAGCACGCTGCGGGGTGAACTGCCGGGGGGTAGCACCTTGCCGCCGGGCGACACCGGCGCCCGGCCACCGGTGTCGGGATGGGTGTCGGCCAGGGTCCAGCCGGGGGATTGGGCCGTTACGGGGGACAAAAACGCTGCCGCAAGGATGCAAAACACCGCAAGGCTGAAGCTTTTCATACGTGTCTCCCCGATTTTTTATCAACCATGGCGGGGCGGGGGCGGCGGCGCAACCGGCAGGCCCGCGCATGGCCGATGGCACCGAAAAAGACTGGTCAAAACCGGGCCAGCGCGTAGGTTTGCCCCGCCATGAACCAGACGACCGCCCAGAAGATCGCCCATGATACCAGCTTTACGGTGCTGGGCGCGATTGGTTTCTGCCATCTGCTCAACGACATGATGCAGTCGCTGCTGCCGGCGATCTATCCCACCCTGAAAGACCAGTTCCACCTCAGCTTCGCCCAGATCGGGATGATCACCCTGGCGTTCCAGTGCACCGCCTCGCTGCTGCAGCCCATGGTGGGCTATTTCGCGGACCTCAAGCCGATGCCCTATTCGCTGGCGCTGGGCATGATCTCGACCTTCATCGGCCTTTTGGTGCTGGCGGTGGCGCCCAATTATGCGGTGATATTGATCGCCGCCATGATGGTGGGGCTGGGTTCGGCGGTGTTTCATCCGGAAGCCAGCAGGGTTGCGCGTATGGCGTCGGGCGGGCGTTACGGCCTGGCGCAATCGGTGTTCCAGGTGGGTGGCAATACCGGCCAGGCGATCAGCCCGCTGATCGCCGCGCTGCTGGTGGCGACCTATGGCCAGCGCAGCATCGTCTGGTATGCGGGCTTCGCGCTGCTGGGTTTTGTGATCCTGATGAAGGTCGGCACCTGGTACAAGCATCACGGCCTGGCGCGTATCCGCAGCCATCAGGGCGGCAAGCATCCCGAACTGTCGCGCGGCAAGGTGATCCAGGCGCTGTGCATCCTGCTGGCGCTGGTCTTTTCCAAGTTCGTCTATTTGGCCTGCATCGGCAGCTATTACACCTTCTACCTGATCGACAAATTCGGCGTGTCGGTGCAGAGCGCTCAGGTGCATCTGTTCTTTTTCCTGGGCGCCATCGCGGCGGGCACCTTGCTGGGCGGCGTGCTGGGCGACCGCATCGGGCGCAAGTATGTCATCTGGTTCTCGATCCTGGGGATGCTGCCTTTCACCGTCATGCTGCCTTACGCCAACCTGTTCTGGGTCGGCATTCTCGCCTCCATTATCGGCGTGATCCTGGCCTCGGCTTTTCCCGCCATCGTGGTCTATGCGCAGGAATTGCTGCCGGGCCGGGTGGGCATGATCGCCGGACTCTTTTTTGGGTTGTCGTTCGGCCTTAGCGGCATGGGCGCGGCGGTGCTGGGTGCGGTGGCCGACGTTACCTCCATCGATTATGTGTTCAAGCTGTGCGCCTTCCTGCCGGCGATCGGCCTGCTGACCGTGTTCCTGCCCAACTTCAAGGTCCATAAGAGATGAGTATGGCCCCGCGCGATTTGGAACAAATCGCGCAATCAAATCTTGAACAGGTGGCACGGCGCTATGCGGTGTCGGTGTCGCCGCATCTTCTGTCGCTGGTGGACCCAGCCGACCCGAACGATCCCATCGCGCGCCAGTTCCTGCCCAGCCTAGAAGAGCTGGTCAGTTTGCCGGAAGAACTGGCCGACCCCATCGGCGACGGCGCGCATGCGCCGGTGGCGGGCATCGTGCACCGACACAAGGACCGGGTGTTGTTCAAGGCGGTGGCGAGTTGCCCGGTCTATTGCCGCTTCTGTTTCCGCCGCGACATGATTGGGCCTGGAAGTGAGAACGCGCTGTCGAAAGAGGCGTTCGATACGGCGATTGCCTACATCGCGGCGCATGACGAGATTCGCGAAGTCATCCTGACCGGCGGTGATCCCTTCATCCTGTCGCCGCGCCGTGCGGGTGAGATCACCCATCGGCTGGCGGCGATCAATCATGTGAAGGTGATCCGCTGGCACACCCGCGTGCCGGTGACCGACCCGGAACGGGTGAGCGACGAGATGGTGGCGGCGCTGCATGCCCCCGGCGCGGTGACCTGGGTGGCGGTGCATGCCAATCATGCGCGCGAATTTTCGCCCTTGGCCGCAAGAGCGATTGCGCGCCTGGTGGATGGCGGCATCCCGTTGGTCAGCCAGTCGGTGCTGCTGAAGGGCGTCAATGACAATGACGAGGCGCTCGCGGAACTGATGCACGCCTTCATCGCCCATCGTATCAAGCCCTATTACCTGCATCATCCCGACCTGGCGCCGGGCACGTCGCATTTCCGGGTGGGAATTGCGCAAGGGCTGGCGCTGATGAAGGCGTTGCGCGCGCGTGTGTCGGGGCTGGAAATGCCGGTCTATATGCTCGACATCCCCGGTGGTTTTGGAAAAATCCCGCTGGAATCGGATCATCTGGAGAAGACCGCGGGCGGCTACCGGGTGCGCGATTCCGCCGGTTCATGGCACGCCTATCCCGAACGTCTTTTGGCCAAAAGCTAGTCCCGCCAAGGCCTTCGCGCTGGCTTGCGAGCGCCTCGATTTCGAGCTACTATGTACATCGTAGCAACTGAGGACGGTGTCATGCGCGCACTCCCCATCATCTTCTCCCTGCTTGCAACACCCGCTTTGGCGGCACTGGACACGACCAGCGCGCCGACCTTGCCCTTCACGCCCAGCGGTTACGGCGAACCCGAAGCGGTGATGTGCCGCGCGCCCCAGCCGCTGCCCCAGGGCGGCCTGGGCCCCAAGCTCTGCATGCGCAACAGCGTCTGGCTGAAGCTGACCGATACGGCCAGCGATTTGAGCGCTGACGGCAAGACCGTCTTCGCGCGCGATACCGTGGCCGAGCCTTCGGGCAAGGGCCATCCCGAGGCCGTCACCTGCCGCCGCCCGACGGCCACCACCGCCAGCCGCATCGAGCTGGGACCGACGGTGTGCCTGACCAACAAATATTGGGCGGGTCTCACCGCTGAGCAGAAACGCGTCAACAGCTATGGCATTGTCGTCAGCACCAAGGTGAACGGCCCCAGCGGCCGGGGGGACGGAATCCCGGTGCTGCCCACCGAACTGCACTAATCACCGAGCTATAAAATGAAAACGGCGCGCCGGTGGCGCGCCGTTTCGCATTCAGACAGCCGCTCTCAGCGGCGGGTCGCCTGCCACTTGCTGCCGTCCGAGGCGGTGCCTGTCATGCGGTTGCCGGTGACGCGGCCGGTAAAGGTCCTGCCCCCGACCGTGAAGGCGATTTGCAGTCCCAGCATCTTGGCCTTGCTGATCGGGGCGGCGTTCATTCTGCCTTCCAGCATCTGGAAACTCTGCTCCAGGGTCAGTTCGGCTTTGCCCATCTTCCAGGTGCCGGCGACTTTGGCGGGCACGATCCAGAGCATGGCGCTGCAAAAGCTGGAGCATTCACCGCCGGCGGAAATCATCTCATCCGGCAGCCATTCGCCCATATCGAAAGTGTTGGACACCACCCGTGTGCCGGGCCTCATGTCCAGCAAGGTCGGTCTCAGGCGCAGATTGAGGCTGGAGAGCAGGAACATGGTAACGACATCGGCCTTGGTGAAATCGGTCTTGAAGATGTCGCCCTGCACAAAGGTCGCCTTGCCAGTCACACCGGCCTCGGCTGCGTTCTTCCGGGACAGCGCCACCATGTCGGGATTGAATTCGACGCCCATCGCCGTGACGCCGCGTTTGGCGGCGGTGATGACGGTGCGCCCGTCGCCCGAACCCAGATCGACGAGATATTCCCTGGGCGTGACCTTCGCCATGTCGAGCATGCGGTCTACCAGCGCCTGCGGCGAGGGGACCCAGACCACGTCCTTGCCGGGCTGGCCGCTATAGGGCTCGAAGGGTTTGGCGGGCTGCGCCATGGCGCTGCCGGTCATCGTTATCGCGAAGCAGCAGGCGGTCAGGAAGTGGGAAAAACACTTGCGCGTCATGTCATCTCCTTGCGTTTTTTATGATTGGGCTGGGGCTACATCCGCTCCGGTGCGGAGGTGCCGCGTAGTCGTTTAAAAAAGGCGCTGACGCGGTGACGGAATTGTTCACGCCGCACCACGCCTTTGTCCGTCACCCAGTTGAGCTGGATCACCCGGCGCGGGCCTTCGAAGGCGTGGAAGCCGTGCCAGGCATGGGGCTCGTTCTTGAAGATCAGCATGGTGCCCTGGTCGGGCGGCACTTCGGCGATGACATCCTCCAGGTCGCCGGGGCCGCGCAGCAGGCGCAGCCGGCCGGTCTTCGCCTCCCAGTCATTGTTCATATAGATCAGCACCGTGATCAGCTTGGTGCGGGAGTCGGTGTGGATCTGGCCATCGCGCGCCGCCGAGACGCCGCGCGCCGTCACCATGGTGGGACGTCCCGTCAGGTCGACGCCGAGCTTGCGTTCCACCGCGGCACGGAATTGCGGCCCCTGGATGGCGTCCATGAACGCGGCGAAAGCGGGACCGTATTTCAGGGTGGGCAGCGGGAAGCTGCCGGGATGGCTGACCAGGGGAAAGTCGGTGTTGATCGCCGGCATGGCGTCGCGCTTCACAAAGCCCGGCACCATCGCATAGGCGAAAGGCTCTTGCGCCACGCTTGCGGCTTCAAAGGCGTCCAGGTCGATGGGGAGGGGGTTCATGGCGGCGCGATACTAGTCCAGGCCTGTGTGTGTCGCAAAATTGTAGGGCGGTAGCCGCATTCACCGGCTTTCTTCCCCCGCAGCGCGAAGCGCTTGGCGGGGGGAGATGTGCGGTAGCGGGCTTGCCCGCGTGCCGCACAGAGGGGGGTACAAATAAGTATGGGGCGGGCGCGAATGTCCAATCGCGCCCGCCCCAAAACTCCGGGATTCTAATTTTGCCCCTTAGAAGCCCGGAGCAAGAGGGTATTAACGGCCACCCGTATTGTAGTGGATGACGCGGGAGGTGTTGCCGATCGCGCTGGACGACAGGCCCACCGTGCCGCCGACATTGAAGGCGTTGACGGCCATGTTGGAGATCGCGGACGAGTTGTTGATCTGCTTGTTGAAGACCGGGAAGTTCGGCGCGTTGGAGTCGGCTTCAAAGCTGTTGCTGATGGCCGAATTCTGGAACACCGCGTTGCCGGCAATGTTGGTCACGAAGGCGCTGGTCCCGGTATAGGGGTCCTTGGCGCCGCATTCCTGGTAGCTGTTCACCGAGGTCAGCACCGGATCGGTCGAGACACTGGCGCCGTTGCACAGCGACGTGTTGTTGACGCCCACGCTACCCCACACATTGTTGGCGTCGAGCGAGACGTTCGAGCCGATGGTGGCCTGCGAGCTGACGATCTGGTTGTTGAAGACGCGGGTATTGTCCATCGTGATGACGTCCATGATGTTACCGGCCGCGGCGCCTTGGGCGACCACATCGCCGCCCACGGTGTCGACGACACCCGACAGGTTCGACCAGTTGGTCTGCAGGTTGACCTGGTCGTTGACGACCAGCGAGCCGATGGCGCTGTTGTCGTTCCAGGTGCCGTATTCCTCGGCCATGGCCGAAGTAACCGTGGCGGTCATCAGGACGGAGGCGAGAAGGATCTTGCGAAGGGACATTTTGAACTCCTGCGAAATTGTTTGGTTGGGGCTTTTAATTCACGTGACTGTTACAGGCCGCCGCGAAGCTGCAGACCGAAGCCGGGTTCGGGCGCAACGTAGCTGCGATAGGGCGACTGGCGATAATTCTCGTTATAGGCTTGGGGCGCATAGGCAACCGGATAGGGCTGTTGCTGATACGGCGCGGGACCATAAGCGGCCTGCTGATAGTAGGGGCGTTCCCCCGCACCGCGCAGCGGATCGTCCATGGTGCCCAGCGGAATGGCGCAGGAACCGCCCGGCGCGCGATAGACGCGCGTCATCATTTCCAGCACCGCGCGTTCCAGAACCGAACGCACCGCCAGCTGCACCGGCTCCAGCGCGCTTTCGCCGATGGAGACGTCGAAGAAGTTGGTGCCCAGGAAGTCGAACACGCCGGCCGAAACCTGGCGGCCGATGATCTGCTTCTGGTAGGAAATCACGTCGGCGACTTCCAGCGTGTTGGTGTTCACCAAGCGCAGGTCCATGCCGATATTCATGACATACAGGCTGCCGCCCGCGGTGCCGGTGGCGGCGTTGGTGCCGGTGCCGCCGCCATTGCCCGAAGCGTTCTCGGAGCGAATGTTGAAGTTCAGTTCGGTGATGCCGCCGACGATGTAGTAGTCCGAACCGGGGATCGAGCCCGCCAGGATCTTGCGGAAGTCGCCGGGCTGCGGATTGGGACGGCTCTCGTCGCCGATCAGCTTGTTGTTGGCATATTTCAGTTCCATTTCGGCGACCGAGGTGTCGAAACGCTCGACCATGTGCACGCCGGCCTTGTTCAGGGCGCTCATCGCCATCAGGGCGGCGCCGGCGGTGACCTTGCGGCCCGAGCCGTCGGATTCGGTCTTGCCGGTATAGTCGGCGATCTGGCCGACCGCGATGCGGACCGGGCGCTGGCGGACATAAGACGCCATGCAGCGCAGGGCCGCGGAATAGGGGGTTTCGTTGCTGATCACGGGCGCTCCGCCGATCGGGGAGGTGTAGCGGCCCACCGAATTGGCGGTGGGGCTGATGCAGCCTTCAAGTGCCACGACGGCCAGGAGGCAGGCCAGGGGCTTCAGGAGATGTTTGCGAGCGCGGCGAGACATGGGAGGGGCTTCCCTTCTTTCCTAAAAATTCTTAGTGCGTATTCAGATCGGCGGTTGCTGTCTGGTTGCCGTTGTTGATCTGCGTCGAGTCAATGATCGTGCTATTGCGACTTCCGATGACAGTGACCGTGAGCTGATTGCCGATCGCGGAAGCCTGTCCGTAAGCGTTCAGTGCACCGCCCGTGCCAACTCCGCCGCCGGCATACTGGGCGCCGGAGCCCTGTCTGTACTGGGCGCTGGTGACCCGGCCATCGACCATGGTCAGGTTGCCGTTCTGGTCGCGCAGCGAGTAGCCGGAGGACTGGTTCATGCTGGCGCCATAGCCGTTGTACATGCCCGAATTGGTCCAATCGCCCGCGCTTGCCGTGGTGGACACGGTGGTGGCGAGGAGGGCCAGGGCGATGAGGATATTCGAACGTGTCATGGTGGTTTTTCCAAAATCTGTTGCCTCGAACAGAGCAACCGCCGTGCCATTTTCTTAATCGCCGTTAGGGATTTGGCGTGCCGAGCCGGTACAGGTTGGCGCGGAAAATCCCGCAGATACTGGCTTTTTTGCAAGAGCGCGGCCGGAGGCTTCGGCGGCGGGGTAAGGCTTTGGCCGGCGCTGTCCCGGGATTGCGCAGGCGGCTTTGCCGCAAAAGCGGGACGGCGCTGTTTCAATACAGGACATTTTCATGGATCGATTTGGCGAGGGCGGCGAAGCGCCTTATGAAACGCCATGGCCTTCCTGCAGCCCCAATCCCCGCGCCAGCCCGTCTTCCAGGCGCCCGCAATCGTCTTGTGGCTGATCGGCGCCCTGGCCGCGGCGCATGGGCTGCGGATGCTGGTGTCCGCCGCCCGCTCCCAGGACCTTATCTATGCCTATGGCCTGGTGCCGGCCCGCTACAGCCGGGTCTTTCTGGAAAGCCACATGGCCGATCCTGGCACAGTGTGGGAGCGGGTGATTCCCTTTGTTTCTTACATGGGGCTGCACAGCGACATTACCCATCTGGTGGTTAACTGTCTTTGGCTGCTGGCCTTCGGTCCCATCGTGGCGCGGCGCTTCGGGGGTGGGCTGTTCCTGGTATTCTTTATTGTCTGCGGTGCGGCCGGGGCGGCGGCCTATCTGGCGTTCAACTGGGGCAGCGCCGTGCCGGTGGTGGGCGCCTCGGGCGCGATATCCGGCCTGATGGCGGCGGCGGTCCGCATGATGCCGGGCAACACGGGCCCCTGGATGGTGGGGGCGGCCGAGCAGCCGTTGATTCCGCTTTTTTCCCGCCAGATCCTGATGTTCAGCGCGGTCTGGGGCGTGATCAATTTCCTGGCCGCCATGATGGATCTGGGCACCGATGGACAGCGCGGGCTGATCGCCTGGCAGGCCCATCTGGGCGGATTTATTGCCGGGCTGCTGCTATGCGGGGTGTTCGATAGGTTGCGGCCGCGTGTCGTGGGCGCGCCACTGGAAAGCTAGAGCCGCCTGGCCTTCGCACCGTTGTCACGGCCCGCCACCCCGGTCCGCGCATAGCGCGGCCGGAGTGTAAATTCCGTGCGGGCCGCCCAGGTGATGCAAAACGCGAATATCGCAAGGTGAGCCATCGTAAATTTCTTGGATACTGAGGCTGTCCCCAACTGGGTGGTCCGTTCGTACGCTGTTGCTACTCACCCGGTGGTCCATGACACTGAGTGAGGGGGCTCCGCGCCCTCTCGACAAGCCCACCGCTCGGGACTAACATCTATTACGATTGTAGGTGGACTGGTGATGCGGCTTCCCAAACTCAGCAAGCTTGAACTGCAGATCATGGACGCGCTGTGGAGCTGTGGGCCTTCCGCGATCCGCGAGATCCAGGAGACGTTCCCCCAGAAGGGCCGCCCCGCCTACACCACGGTGCAGACCATGGTGTACCGGCTGGAGATCAAGAAGGCGCTGCGCCGGATGCACAAGATCGGCAACGCCCATATTTTCGAGCCGCTGATTTCCCGCGATGCCGCCCAGCGCCGGCTGGTAGATGACTTCCTGGGGATGTTAGGCGGACGGATGCAGCCGGTGATGGCGCAGCTGATCGAGGCGGGCAACCTGACCTCCAAGGATGTCGCCGACGCCGAAAAGCTGCTGCGTGATCTTTCCAAGCGGAAGAAAGAACCCTGATGGCGCCGCTGCTGGATCATCTCTGGCAGTCGACGATGGTCGCGGGCCTGGCGGCGCTGCTGACCCTGGCGCTCAGCAACAACAGCGCGCGCGTGCGTTTCTGGCTGTGGTTCGCAGCCTCGATCAAATTCCTGGTGCCGTTTGCAGCCCTGGCGGCGCTGGGCGAAATGCTGGCCCGCTTCCTGCCGGTGACCTGGGCGCCGCCGTCGCCGCTGCTGGCGATCGCGCCCGCCGCCGAGCGTTTTTCCGCCCCCGCCGCCCTGCTGACACCGCCGGGTAGCGGGCTGACCCTGGCGCTGCTGCTGGGATCGGTATGGGCAGCTGGCACCCTGGCCGTACTGGGCGTGCGGCTGGTCCGCAGCTTTAGGCTGCGCGCCGTTTTGAAAGGGGCGCGCGATCTGGATATGACCGGGCCAGTCCGGGTGAAGACCTCGGCCTCGCTGCTGGAGCCGGGGCTGGTGGGCATCTTCAGCCCCGTGGTGTTGCTACCGCAGGGCCTGATGGCGCGGCTGTCGCACAGCGAAATCCAGTCCATCCTGGCGCATGAGCTGACGCATCTGAAGCGGCGGGACAATCTGACGGCGGCGATCCACATGCTGGTCGAAGCGCTGTTCTGGTTCTATCCTCTGGTCTGGCTGATCGGCGCGCGGCTGATCGTCGAGCGCGAACGGGCCTGCGATGAAAGCGTGCTGGCGCGCGGCCATGACCGCGAGGTTTATGCCGGCGGCATTCTCAAGGTCTGCAAATTCTGCCTGCAATCGCCGCTGGCCTGTGCCGCGGGTATGTCGGG
Source organism: Pseudomonadota bacterium (assembly GCA_041192105.1). Classification (GTDB taxonomy): domain Bacteria; phylum Pseudomonadota; class Alphaproteobacteria; order Micropepsales; family Micropepsaceae; genus Rhizomicrobium. Next base: position 23,910 of record JBEENS010000033.1, read on the forward strand.
CGGCAACCTGGGCCATCGCGTGCGCCAGATCATGACCGCCCCCGATGCGAGGGCCTTGCCGGGCGCCAAGAAGCTGCTGCTGGCAAGCGCGGCAAGCATTACTCTGTTGCTGCCGGTGATGGCGGGCATGATTGCTTCGCCGCTGCCCCAGGCCATCAACCAGGTCAGCCGCAGCGTGGCGGCGGCGGCCGACCAGGCTTTGACGCGCGGCATGTCGGCGATGGTGATGCAGCTTGGCGCGCTTCCCGCGCCGGCGTCCGTCACGCGGCTGCCGCGCCTGAAACTGGCCAGCGTGTCTGCGCCGGTGGCGCAACCGCCCAGCTTCACCATGGCGCTGACGCCCGCGGCGGTGGTGCAACCGTCCCTGCCGCAGGATGCCGTGGTGGCGACCGAAGCGTCCGCCGACCAGATGTCGCCTTTGAAGCGCACGGTGTGGGCGCTGGACCCACGCGGGCAGGGCGATCCCGACGCCGTCACCTGCCGGGTGCCGCAACATCTGCCGGGTTCGCGCCTGCGCGGCCCCGAAACATGCCAGACCAACCGGGTATGGGCGTCGCTGAATGCCAACCACCAGATCGTCATGCCCGACGGCAAGTCGGTGGTGGCGATGGGTCGGCGATCATCGGCCTGTGTCGGCGCTGTGCCGACAGGGCGTGTGCCTGGCACACCCATGGGCAATGTAATTTCTCTCATTCTCTGTAACTGACAGTCCCTGTAACTGACGAGAAGTCAGGCGGGGTTGTTGCGGGCGGACCCGCGTGAAAAAAAGCAGACATACGTTGTAGACCGGGGCGGGCATGGTTCGGGCGCCGCCGCTCCGGCTCACCAAATTGGTTCGCCGGATTTCTTATGCTACGCAGTCTGGCTATTAACTGAGTGAGAATTCCGTGCGCCTTTTAATTCTTATGACCGGAACGGCTCTGACTGTGTCCGGGCTTGTTCTTTCTGCTGCGGCACAGCCGCATGATCACGCAGTTTCAGCCTCCACCGCGGCCGCTTCTGAACATGCCGGCCACGCCATGCCGCAACCAGATCCCCATGCCGGGCATCAAATGGCGGCCATGCCCATGCGCGGCACTCTGGGCCATTATCCCATGAGCCGCGATGCCTCGGGCACCGGCTGGCAGCCAGACGATGCCGCGCATGGCGGCATTCACGCACAAGCGGGCGACTGGAACCTGATGGGCCATCTGTCGCTGTCAGGTGTTTATAGCAACCAGTCGGGTGCGCGCGGCGACGAGAAGGCCTTTCCGGCCGGCATGGTGATGGGCGCGGCGCGGCGCGATTTAGCCGGCGGCGACACGCTGAACCTGCGCCTGATGCTCAGCCCCGATCCCTTTATGGGCCGCAACGGCTATCCGCTGCTGCTGGCCAGCGGCGAAACCGCCGACGGCAGGACGCATCTGGTGGACCGCCAGCATCCCCATGAACTGGTGATGGAAATGTCCGGCAGCTACAGCCATCGGCTTTCCGATAGTGATTCCGCTTTTCTATATGTCGGCTATCCGGGCGAGCCGGCGCTGGGCCCGCCGGCTTTCATGCATCGGGCCAGCGCCAGCGCCAATCCGTCCGCGCCCATCACCCATCACTGGCTGGACTCCACGCACATCACCTTCGGCGTCGCCACCGCTGGTTTCGTGCGTGACGACTGGAAAGTGGAAGTGTCGCAATTCACCGGCCGGGAGCCGGACCAGTTCCGCTTCAATTTTGATTCTCCCAAATTCGATTCCACCGCGGTGCGGCTGAGCTGGAATCCGGGCACTCACTGGTCGCTGCAGACATCATGGGGACACCTGAACAGTCCCGAACAGCTCAATCCCAGCGAAGATGAAACCCGCATCACCGCCAGCGCTCAGTATTTCGCGCGGCTGGAAGGCGAGACCTCCATCGCCGCCACCCTGGCCTGGGGCTTCAAGGATCTCAGTGACGGGACCAAGCTGCATGGCCTGGTAGCAGAAGCGACCTACAAGCCGTCGGCCCACTGGTCACTGTTTGCCCGCGCCGAATGGGTGGAAAATGCCGAGCTGGGCGCCGGGCACAGCATTAGCCGGGTGGGGCAGCTTTCGCTGGGCGCGGTGCATGACTGGCGCCTGAGTGAAAACTGGAAGCTGGGGCTGGGGGCGCTGCACGCCTTTGCCTTTGCGCCTTCTGTGCTGGGCTATGGCGGCACGCCGCGCGGCAATACAGTGTTCGTCCGAATTGTCGCGGAGTAGCGTTTTCATGTTGTCTCGCCGCCTGTCACAGCGCCTGTGGCGTCATCATCTGCCGATCGGTTTTTTCACTTTGGCCGCAACCGGGCTGCTGTACGCCACGCGCGACTATTCCGACCTCATCACGCGGCTGAGTTTTGCCAGCGCTTATCCGGCGCTGTTCCTGATCGGGCTGAGCCTAATGGTCGGGCCGTGGAAGCTCTTGAAGAGGCATCGCGGCGTGGCGATCTCGATGGATTTTCGCCGCGACTTGGGCATCTGGGCAGGGATGGCGGGCGTTTTCCATGCCGTGGTGGGGAATTTCGAGCATCTGCGCGGTCGCCCCTGGCTGTATTACATCTATGAGAATTGGCAGGACAAACACGTTCAGCCCTTTCGCCATGATATATTCGGGCTGGGCAATTTCACCGGACTGTTCGCCGCCCTGGTCTTGCTCGCGCTGCTGGCGACATCCAATGATGCGTCCTTGCGCAAGCTGGGCACGCCCGGCTGGAAGCAGTTGCAGCGCTGGAATTATGCGGCTTTCACGCTGATGGCCGTGCACACTTTTACATATCAGTGGGGCATCAAGCAGCCCAGCCTGCCCTGGGTGATGTTGGCCTTTGCGGCGATCGCCGCCACGGCGGTGTTGCAGTATATGGGGTATGAGCGCCGCCGCGCGCAGGGGTAGCGCCAGGGGGCCAGCAGAAGGCCCGGCGCAACAAGCCCATGGACGCTTCACGTGCCCGACGGCTGCGTTTTCGATTTCCTGACTGACGTCCAATTATTCAGCCGGTATGGCGCTCTGGCCGGCGGGGATTGCCTTGGCCCGACCGCTGAAGCGGTCGAGATAGGTGAAGATCACTGGCGTGATATAGAGCGTCAGCAGCTGCGACAGCAGCAACCCGCCCGCCACGCACAGGCCCAGCGGCCGGCGCGATTCCGCGCCCGCGCCCCAGCCGAAGGCGATGGGCAGGGTGCCCATCAGGGCGGCCATGGTGGTCATCATGATGGGGCGGAAGCGGGTGATGGCGGCTTCATAGATGGCGGCTTCTGCTGTCACGCCATCGTTCTCGCGCTGCCGGTTGAGCGCATAGTCGATCATCATGATGGCGTTCTTTTTGACGATGCCGATCAGCATGATCATGCCGACAAAGGCGTACAGCGTCAGCGACATGTCGGTCTTGGTGATGCCCGCCACGTACAGAAGATGGGCGAAATAGAGCGTGAGCAGCGCACCCACCGCCGCCGACGGCAGGCCCGACAGGATGGTCAAGGGGTGGATAAAGCTTTCATAGAGGATGCCCAGGATGATGTAGACCACCACCATGGCGATGAGCAGCAGCGCTCCCATATTCTTGGTGGAGTCTTCAAACGCTGCCGCGGTGCCCTGGAAATTGCCCTGGATGGAGTCGGGCATCTCGATCTTCTCGGCGGCATCGCGGATGCCGGTGACGGCGTCTGACAGCGCGCGGCCCGGGGGGAGGTCGAAGGCAATGGTGATGGCGGGGATCTGGCCGGCATGGTTGACCGACAGCGGCACCGTGCTGGTTTTGGTATTGGTCACGGCGGTGAGCGGCACCAGTGTGCCGTTGCTGCCCGTGACATAGACCCGGTCCAGCGAGGACGCATCGCGCTGATACTGCGGCAGCAGCTCCATGATCACTTCATACTGGTTCGACGAGGTGTTGATCTGGGAGATGCGCTGGCCGCCAAAGGCCGAACCCAGCGCGGTTTCGATCTGCAGCGGCGAGACGCCAAAGGCCGCGGCGCGGTCGCGGTCAATGTCGACCTGTACCGACGGCATCGCCGCTTCATAGTCAGATGTGATGTCGACAAAGCCGGGGCGCGACCGCATCTCGGCCATCAGCTTGCCGGAATATTCCTGCAGCTGCTGCAGGTCGAGGCCCTGCAGCGTGTACTGGTAATTGGAGCGTGAACCGCGCGCGCCCAGGCGGATGGTGGGCGGGTTGGTGAGGAAGACATTGACGCCGGGGATGCGCGAAACCTTGGGACGGATGCGGGCGATGACTTCTTCCGGCGTGGAATCGCGCTCGCTCTGGGGGCGCAGCGTGATCATCATCATGCGTGCGCTGTTGGTGCCGGCGGCGCCGTTGGAGCCGTCCATGCTGGCCATGACGCCGGTGATGTCGGGATCGGACTCGACGATGCGGGCCACTTCCTGGGTGTACTTGGCCATCTGGTCGAACGAGGTGCCGTTGGCAGCCTGGATATTGCCCTGAAGGCGTCCGGTATCGTCGCTGGGCAGGAAGTCCTGCTTCATCACCTGCATCAGCACCACACTGGCCGCCAGGCTGGCGAAGAACACGCCCAGGATGATGCGGCGATGGTCCAGGCTCCAGCGCAGGGTGCGGTCGTAGAAGTCCTGGATGCTGTTGAAGGTCCGTTCGCTCCAGCGATAGAAGGCGTTGTGCGTCTGTTCGTGCTCGGCCTTCAGCACACGGGCGCAGAGCATGGGCGTC
>JBEENS010000034.1:0-25487 GCA_041192105.1 Pseudomonadota bacterium
AATAACTTCCTCAGGCTGATGCCTGCGTCCCATTCCAAATCTCCTTCCAAGGTTCCAATATGATAGTCCCTGGACCACTTGGAAGGGGGCAGATCAGACTCACCTGCCGCAATGATAAGCCAGCGGCATCGCCGTTCAACTGGATGGCAGAAACGGGCCAAAACCCGCGATTCCGCGCCCTTTTTGTCACACCCGGGCAGCACCTCGAAAAAATATGGAACGCGGGAATCGACAGGCGCGTTGTTCGGAGCGGAGGGACCTTTTGCGTTATGAGGTCTAAGACAATGTCAGCAATTGGAATGCCCGCCCCGCGCGGGAAAGGATTTGCGATTTCCGCCTATGCCGATTACCGGCACGACCACCTGTTTTTTACGCGCCAGCAGTCGCTGCAAATGCGCGAAATGGATTGGGAAAAAGGCGCGAAACCGTTAACGCCCTACAGCACGCTGATCATGCGTGGAACAGGCGTGGCGATCTTCGTGATCGCGTTTCTGGGTATTCTGATCTGACGCGTTACGCGCTGCGCAGCGTGTGTTTGCGCAAATGGCGAACAAGAGCCATTTCATCCATCCGCGCCTGATGACGCCGCGTCTGCATTTCCGCAAGCCGCTTGGCCTGTTGTTCGGTGGCGACTTCCAGAGACTTGAGATCCTGAAACGCGTTGGAAAGATCCATCTGCGCGGCAGCGTGCTCGCGCTCGATTTCCTTCAGGGTGGTGCGCAGATTTTCGCGGCGCGCCTCGATGGAGCGCAGGAAGGACGGAAAGGCCAGGCGGCCGATATCGCTGTCGCCGGCACGCTGTTTTTCGCGGGCGACATTGTCGGCCAGGTCGGCCAGCTTGCGTTCCAGGTCGGCCTTCATGGCGTCGATCGAAGCAATACGGCGCTTCATTTCATCGACACGAAAGCGCTTGAGGCGCAGCAGAGTATCGGTCCGGTTCATCGCGCACTCCCTTCCGCGATGCCCATGATGTCGGACACCGCGTCATAACCCTGGCTCATCGTCGCCCGCTCGTTTTTGCTTTGGGCCAGGAAGGCCTCAAGCTGCGGGTAGAGCCTGACTGCGTTGTCCACTTCAGGATTCGTGCCAGCCTTGTAGGCGCCCAGCCGGATCAGATCTGCCATATCTTCGTAAATGGTCAGGGGCGCACGAGCCTGTAAAATAGGGCTTTGTTCGGTTTCGTTGTTGCAGCCGGGCATGGCGCGGCTGACCGATTTAAGGATATTGATGGCCGGAAACCGGCCAAGTTCCGCAATGGCACGTTCCAAAACGATATGGCCGTCCAGGATGCCACGCACCGCGTCGGCCACCGGCTCGTTATGGTCGTCGCCTTCCACCAGCACGGTAAACAGGCCCGTGATCGAGCCACCGCCCGCGATGCCCGGTCCGGCGCGCTCCAGCAGGCGCGGCAGTTCGGAGAAGACGGTGGGGGTATAGCCCTTGGAGGCAGGCGGTTCGCCCGCCGACAGGCCGATCTCGCGCTGGGCCATGGCGAAGCGGGTCACCGAATCCATCAGCAGCAGCACATTCAGGCCCTGGTCGCGCAGTTGTTCGGCCACGGTCATGGCGACATAAGCAGCCTGACGGCGCACCAGCGGCGCTTCGTCCGAAGTCGCGGCGACCACGACGGAACGGGCCATGCCCTCCTCGCCCAGATCGTCCTCAATGAATTCCTTCACTTCGCGGCCGCGCTCGCCGATCAGACCGATGACGATGGCATCGGCGTCGGAATTGCGCGCCAGCATCGACAGAAGCGTGGATTTGCCCACGCCCGAGCCGGAAAAGATGCCCATGCGCTGACCGGCGCAGCAGGTGGCAAAGGCATTGAGGGAACGGATGCCCAGATCCAGCTTGCGGCCGACCCGGCCACGGCTGATGGCGGGCGGCGGGGCGGCTTTTAGCGCATAGGGGATGGCGCCCTGGGCCAGCGGGCCCTTGCCGTCCATGGGCTGGCCGAAGCCGTCAATCACCCGTCCCAACCACGCCTTGGAGGGATAGATGGAGACGGGACGATCTTCGAAGTCGGCGCGCGCGCCCAGACTGATTCCATCCAGCGGACCCAGCGGCATGACCAGGGCGCGGCCATCGCGAAAGCCGACCACTTCGCAGGGAATTTTCGTGTTATTTCGTAGGGTTATGCGGCACTGGCCGCCGAGGCTGACAGCCCCCTGCGCGCCCGTTACTTCCACCGCCAGACCCTCGATCCGGGCGACCCGGCCGAAGCGGGTCAGGGTGGAAATGCCGTCTATTTCCTTGAGCAAAGCGCGCATAAAAATCCTTGGTTCGGACGACTTTCTGTCGTCCGTGAGGCCCCATCTTGAGGCCAAGGATTTAAATGGCGGTAAACTTAACAAATCGAATCAAGGCCATGGCGGCGCTCCCCAACCCTTTCCCGGGCTTAATCCGGGATGAGGAAGGGCTGAAGCCGGCGGGCGAAGTTAAAGCTGCTGTTAACTATTTACGCTTACCGTTCGGAAACCGGTTAACCGTGCCTGCACCATGTTGGGCACGTCCGAACGTTAAGAGAGGGGCCTGACATGCGCGTATTGCTGATTGAAGACGACAGCGCCATGGCGCGAAGCATCGAGCTGATGCTGCGGAGCGAAGGGCTTAACGTCTACACCACCGATCTCGGGGAAGAAGGGATCGATCTCAGTAAACTGTACGATTACGACATTATCGTACTGGACCTGCAGCTGCCCGACATGTCGGGCTTCGAGGTTCTCAAGGCCCTCAGGGTCGCCAAGGTGCAGACCCCGGTCCTGATCCTGTCCGGCAACGCCATTGTCGAAGCCAAGGTCAAGGCGCTGGGCTTCGGCGCCGACGATTACATGACCAAGCCCTTCCACAAGGACGAGCTGGTCGCCCGCATCCAGGCCGTCGTCCGCCGTTCCAAGGGCCACAGCCAGTCGGTCATCACCACCGGCAAGCTCACCGTCAATCTGGACGCCAAGACCGTGGAAGTGGACGGCGCCCGCGTGCATCTGACCGGCAAGGAATATCAGATGCTGGAGCTGCTCAGCCTGCGCAAGGGCACCACCCTGACCAAGGAAATGTTCCTCAATCACCTTTACGGCGGCATGGACGAGCCGGAGCTGAAGATCATCGACGTCTTCATCTGCAAGTTGCGCAAGAAACTCGCGGCCGCCACCGAAGGCGCCAATTATATCGAAACCGTATGGGGCCGCGGCTATGTGCTGCGCGATCCCAATGGCGAGGAAATCATCGTTCCGGTTACCCAGGTCGCTTAAGCGATCCGGCAACAAACGAAAAAGGCCCGCAGGTGTTGCGGGCCTTTTTTATTGGTCGCTCCGGGTTCGCGGTCGCTCCTATTGCAGCGTGCAATCCAGCAGCTTGCCGTCCAGCGACGAGCCGATCAGGAGGCGCTTGCCCGCCGACGCCGCGACGCTGGCGGCGGCGATCTCCCCGCCACCATTGCCATAGACAGGCTGCGCCGATTGCGGCGCGCCGCCCGACAGGCTGACACGGTAGACCTGCGACGGCGGGCGATGGTCCGGGTCGGTGGCAAAATCGCGCCACTGGAACAGATTAGCATGGCCCGCCACCCAGACCTCGCCCCTTCTATCCAGACTGATCTTCTCGGGCGCGATATCCAGTGTCAGGGATTCACCCTCGGTCAGGTTACCGGTCAACATCTCGCGGTTGAAGGATTTGAGGCTGCGGGTGGTCAGGCTGGCCACCAGCAGATGATTGCCGTCCGGGGCAAGCAGCAGGCCCTGCGCGCCATAAACATCCTCGGCCGCGGTGCGCAGCATCATGCCGTTGAAATACAGGATGCTGGAACCCGGCACCGCGCCCAGATCGGCCAGCCACTGCATCGTACCCTGCGCTGCCGTGTTGTTGCTCACATAGAAAGTGCCAGGACCTACGGCCACGATATCCTGCGGATCGGTGAGAAGCCCGCTACCGATCGTGCCCTGCGCCACCAGTCCGGTTGCCGCTACTTCAAACGAGACGATGCTGAAGCGGCCGCTTGACCGGCGATTCACCGCCAGCAGCAGAACAGCGCTGCCGTCGGGCGCGCGATACAGGCCAATGCCGCGCGGATGAAAATCCCTCGGCGTGCCGGAAAGCCGGGTCAGCCTGCCCCCCGACAAGGACAGCGTGTAAATGCCGTCCGCGCTGCTGGGCCCGCGCGCATTGGCGACCGCGACAAAGGCCGTGCCGCCCGCGATCTCAATATCCGTCACGCCCGGCAGGTTGGACAAAGCGCGGCAGCTGCCGAAAAAGCCCGTCTGCACCGAAGAGAACAGGCCATTGGCCCACAAGATGCGGCCGATAAAGAATACCAGTCCCAGCACCAGCATGATGGCGGTCATCCGCCAGGCCCGCGCAAAGCTTCTCATCCCGGGACGTCCGAGAATTGCAGGCTTGCCAGCCGTGCATACAGCCCGCCGCCGACCATCAGTTCGCTATGGCTGCCTTCCGCCACCGCCCGGCCCTCGTCCATCACCACAATGCGTTTCAGGCGCTGGATAGTGGAGAAACGATGCGCGATCACGATGGTGGTGCGGCCCACCATCAGGTTGGCCAGCGCGGTCTGCACCAGCCGTTCATTCTCCGCATCCAGCGCGCTGGTGGCTTCGTCCAGCAGCAGCAGCGGCGCATCACGCAGGATGGCGCGGGCAATCGCCAGGCGCTGACGCTGGCCGCCCGAAAGCGTCACGCCGCGCTCGCCCACCAGCGTGTCAAAGCCTTCCGGCAGCTTGTCGATGAATTCGGAAGCCGCGGCGGCATCGGCGGCGGCGCGCACCTCCGCATCGCTCGCCTCTTCCCGGCCATAGCGGATATTGGCGGCGATGCTGCCGGAAAAAATCACCGGCTCCTGCGACACGACAGCGATTTTCTGGCGCAGGGCGATGGGATCGAGCTGAGTAATGTCCAGGCCATCGAACCGGATACTGCCGGTCTGGGCATCGAAGAAGCGCAACATCAGCTGGAAGACGGTCGACTTGCCCGCGCCGCTGGGGCCGACCAAAGCCACCGCCTCGCCGCTGGCCACGTCCAGCGAGAAATTGTTCAGCGCCTTGAAGCCGGGCCGCGAGGGATACTGGAAGGTGACATTTTCGAACCGCACCGCGCCGCCCGATTTTTGCGGCAGGGCCAGCGGATGGGCGGGCGCCGCGATGGCCGGCACTTCATGCAGCAATTCCATCAGCCGTTCGGACGCGCCGGCAGCGCGTTGCAGGTCGCCCCAGGTTTCGCTCAACGCACCGACGCCGCCGCCGGTCAGAAAGCCATAAATGATGAATGCCACCAGGTCGCCGCCGGTGAGGCTTCCGCCGAGCATGTCGTGCAGGCCAACCAGTCCCACCGTCGCAAGACTGGCAAAGGCGGTGAAGATCGCCACTGCCGTCAGCACGGCGCGCGCCATGGTGCGGCGGCGCGCGAAATCAAAGGCGCGCTCCACCGCCGCGGCAAAGGCGCGGCGCTCGTAATTTTCCTGGGTGAAGGCCTGCACGGTGGGAACGGCATTGAGGGTTTCGGTGCCGCGCGCAGCGGTGTCGGCAATGGAGTCCTGGCTGGCGCGGGAGAGTTTGCGCACCCAGCGCCCGAACAGCAGCATCGGCACCATCACCAGCAGCACCGCGCCCACCACCAGCAGCGCCAGCTTGGCGCTGGTGACGAACATCAAGGTCAGCCCGCCCGTCAGGGTGACCAGGTTGCGCAGCGCCAGCGAGGCCGAAGACCCTACCACGGTCTGGATCAGGGTCGTGTCGGCGGTCATGCGCGACAGGACTTCGCCGGTACGCGTGACTTCAAAGAATTGCGGCGACAGGCCCAGCACATTGCTGAACACCGCCTTGCGGATGTCGGCCACCACCCGCTCGCCCAGCCAGGTGACCATGTAGAAGCGGATTGCCGAGGCCAGCCCCAGCACGCCCGCCGCCACCACAAAGGCGAAATAGAAATCTGCCAGGCCATGCGCCTGGGCGGCGGAAAGGCCGCGGGCGTCGATCAGACCCCGGGCGAACTGGGGCAGGGCCAGGGTCGCGGCGGAGGAAGCCAGCAGGGCCAGCACCGCCAGGGTGATCCGCCCCCGGTAAGGCCTCAGAAACGGCAGGATTCCCCGCAAAGGGCCCATGGAGCGGCCTTTGGGCCGTCCCGCCGCCACCCGGGCGGTTTCCTTCGCAAAATCATCGCCGGCCAAGGGTTCGCCCATTCGTTAAGCCACGGCTGTATATAGGCAATGGCCGGGCGGCCAAAGCCCACTATTGCCGCCTTGCGAGGCCGCTTGCCCTCCCGTATAAGCCCCGCCTCGCGCCCGTCGGAAATGGGCGCCATCGAAAGGTCATTTGGATCATGAAAAAGGGCATCCACCCCGATTATCACTTTGTCGACGTTCAGCTGAACGACGGCACGACCTACAAGACCCGCACCACCCATGGCACAGCGGGCCAGAAGATCACCCTGGACATCGATCCTTCGACCCACCCGGCCTGGACTGGCGGCGACGCCAAGCTTATGGACCGCGGCGGCCGTCTGACCCGCTTCAACAAGAAGTTCGCCAGCTTCGTGAAGGCCCCGACGTAAGGGTCTTTACCTGCGCAAATGCAAACGCCGCTGGTCACCCGGCGGCGTTTTTGTTTCTCAGCCTTCAGTCACCATGGGCGGGCATCGCTACGCTGACGCTAGCGACCCCAGCCCATCCAGAGTCCATCCGCACCAAAGTTGGATGGCCGGGTCGTGAAGTTTACCCTCCGACCGCGCTCCGCGCGGTTCGGGGGGGGCCGGCCATGGTGAGTAGATCTGGATTATTTGGACACGAAGGCTTGGGCCAGGGTGTCGAGCTGGCCGCGCGCGCCCAGTGACGGCATCTCGCCTTCGCCGAACAGGATGTCGTCCAGCCGGGCGATGCGGCGATACAGGCTGTCGCTGCGCACCAGCAGGTCCTTCAGTTCGCGCGGCAGCGGCTCGGTATCCTCGGCGCATTGGCCCAGGCAGATTTCGCGGCTGCCGAGCCGATAGCGGTCATTCATCGCATCGTCGCGTTCCATGTCGCCGTCGCGCACCGCGCGCTGCACCAGCAGCCAGCTGGCCGCCTGCATCAGGCGGGTGGTGACGCGCATGCTTTCGCCGGCATAGAGCATGGCGGCCTTGCGCGGCAGCACGCGCGCTTCCTCGCGCCCCTTGCCGTCGAGATAACGTGCGGTTTCTTCCACCAGCGCCATGCCTTCATCGAAGGTGCGGTCGAACATGGCGGACTCGGTGAAATTCTCACTCTCGGTGATCTGCATTCTCGTCCCCGTTTATGGACCGGACGCTAGCAAGACGCGCACGAAGCGCAAGGCCCGTCGGTTGGTAAATGGCGAGAAAGGGGGGGCTGCGTCGCGCCCGCGCCACATTCTTATTGTGCGTATTAACATTGATGCTTCACGCATTTACTTCTTGAAGAAGTGTTCCGCCGCGGATTTTGTGGCGTTGCGGGCCGCAATGGCCTGGCGGCAATGCGCGATTTCCGCTTCCAGCCGCGCGATGCGCAGTTCCAGTTCATGCGCCGAAAAGGCCGAGATGTCTTCGCCCAGAACGATGTCGGGAAGTTTCTTGCGCGGCTGAAGATCGTCTAGGTCCATCGCCTTGCTCCTGTTTTGCGTTTAGTCTGTGCCCGCGAAAAGCAGCGCGCAAGCCATGAAAACCATCCATATTTCCAGTCCGGGCAAGGAGTATCGTTTGGTCCTGGGCGAGGAATCTTGTCCCGTGCCGGGGCGCGGCGAAGTCCTGATCCGGGTCGCCGCCGCAGGCCTGAACAATGCCGACCTGCTGCAGGCGCAAGGGGCTTATCCGCCGCCGCCCGGCGCATCGCAAATTCTGGGGCTGGAAGTCTCCGGAACTATCGCTGCGCTGGGCGATGGCGTTAACGTTTTGGCGGTGGGCGCGCGTGTCTGCGCCCTGCTCGGTGGCGGCGGCTATGCGGAATATGCCTTGGCCGCTGCCGGGTCCGTGCTGCCGGTGCCCAGCGATGTCGACCTGATCCACGCGGCGGCGCTGCCCGAGGCCGCCTTCACCGCCTGGACCAACATCATCGACACGGCGCGCCTGAAGGCCGGCGAAACATTACTGGTGCATGGCGGCACCAGCGGCATCGGCAGCCTGGCGATCCAGATGTTTGCTGCGCGCGGGCACCGCGTCTTCACCACCGCCGGCTCCGATGAAAAATGCGCCGCGGCCGAAGCGCTCGGCGCGGCGCGGGCGATCAATTATCGCCGCGAGGATTTTGTCGCCATGGCCAAGGCAGAAACCGGTGGCAAAGGCGTGGACGTCATCCTGGACATGGTCGGCGGCGATTATATCCAGCGCAACATCGAAGCCGCCGCCCCCTGGGGCCGGATCGTCAACATCGCCTATCAGCAAGGCTTCAGGGCGGAGGTGAATTTCGCGCCCGTTCTTTCCAAGCGCCTGACCCTGGCGGCCACCACCCTGCGGGCCCGCACGGCTTCCGAAAAACAGGCTATCCGCGATGCCCTGCGCCAAGAGGTTTGGCCCCTGCTCGGCAACCGCATCCACCCCGTGGTGGCGCGGGTGTTCCCGCTGGACCAGGCGCAAAAAGCCCATGAATCCATGGCCAAAACCGGCCATATCGGCAAAATCTTGCTCGCTTTTTAGCGCCCCCTCCGGCCTTCGCATCGCAAGCGCTGCTACGGCCACCTCCCCCCAAAAAATGGGGGGCGGGACCTGAAAGTCTTTGCGCTGGCCCTGCGGTGTGGCTAAAAGACCGCATTCCTCGAAAGGATTAGCCTGACGAGGGGCGGCGGGCCCGGATACGGCCCCCGCTCAACGGGAGAAAATACCATGGCCGTCGAACAGAAGCCCCTGATGCCCAAAGCCACAGCCGTCTGGCTGGTGGACAATACCGGTCTGTCCTTCGAGCAGATCGCCGATTTCTGCGGGTTGCATCCGCTGGAAGTCAAAGGCATCGCCGACGAAGACGTCGCCAAGGGCATCAAGGGCCAGGACCCGGTCGCCACGGGCCAGCTCACCCGCGAGCAGATCGCCGACGCCGAAAAAGATCCCAAGAAGCGCCTGAAGATGGCGGCGCCCAAGCACAAGATGCCGAATGTGCGCCAGAAGCGCGCCCCGCGTTACACCCCGGTCAGCAAGCGCCAGGACAAGCCCGACGCGGTCTATTGGCTGATCCGCAACCATCCCGAATTCACCGACAGCGACATCATCAAGCTGATCGGCACCACGAAGGCGACCATCGCCAAGATCCGCGAGCGTTCGCACTGGAACGCGGCCAACATCAAGGCAGTCGACCCGGTCACGCTGGGCCTGTGCTCGCAGCTGGAGCTGGACCTGGCCGTGACCCGCGCCAGCGTCAAGTTCGAGCGCGCCCAGAAGCGCGCCGCCAAGAAGGGCGCGGCGCTGAAATCCATCGCCGAAACCACTGCCCCGGCTGTTGCGGCGACGGAGCTGCCGGCGCGCGAGGAAGCACCGTCGGAAGGCGCGCCTGCGCCCGACGATTACGCTTTGTCCAGCGAGCTGGAACAGGACTAATCGTCAGAAGATATATTTGAAGGCGACGATTCCTAGCACCACCACCAGCAGAAAAACGAACAGCGTGGCCTCCAGCCGCTTTTCGATGAAGCGGCGCGCCACGTCGCCTTTCCAGTAGAGCAGGCCCGCGACCAGAAAATAGCGGCCGCCACGGGTAAGCACTGACAGCAGCATGAAGATCGCAAAGCTGTAATGGGCAAAGCCCGACGCAATCGTGACCAGCTTGTAGGGCAGCGGACTAAACCCTTTGCCGATGATCAACCACGCGCCCCAGATCGCGTACCATTCCTGGAACTGCACCAGATCGTCGCCCATGCCATAGATGCTGATCAGCCATTGGCCCAAGGAATCAAACAGGAAGGCGCCAATGGCATAGCCCGCCGCGCCGCCCAGCACCGACCAGAGGGTGCACCAGGCTGCCAGCGCCCAGGCCCGCTGGCGGTCGGCGATCACCATCGGGATCAGCATGATGTCGGTGGGAATAGGAAAGAAGGAGGCCTCGGCAAACGTCAGGCCGCCCAGTGTAGCCCAGGCATGCTTGCCCTTGGCGTTGCGCATCATCCAGTCATACAGCGCACGCACAATGCCGGCTTTCGCCGCCGGCGGATCGGTAAAGGTCATGTCACGCTCCTGAACGGTCTTCCTAACATCGCCGCGTCTTTCGTCAAACTGGGCGTCAACCTTGCCGTCAAATGCGGCTTTCTTTAGCGTGCCGGGCGATGGCGACCAGAAAAATGACTGCTAAAAGCGTCACAAAGCGTGCGGCTAAACCGCGGCGCGCCAAGGTGTTTGAAAGCGGGCTGGACCGTGTGGCCGCCAACCACCAGCCGCTGACCCCGCTGACATTCCTGGAGCGGGCCGCCGGTATTTTTCCCGATCACACCGCGATCATTCATGGCCGCCAGCACATCCGCTATGCCGATTTCTATGCCCGCAGCCGCCGCCTGGCATCGGCGCTGGCGAAGCAGGGCATAAAGAAGGGCGACACGGTGGCGGTGATGCTGGCCAACACCCCGCCCATGCTGGAAGCCCATTATGGCGTGCCCATGCTGGGGGCGGTGCTGAATGCGCTCAACACGCGATTGGATGCCGCCGCCATCGCCTTCATGCTGGAACATGGCGGTGCCAAGATCCTGATCACCGACCGAGAATTTTCCGCCACCATCGCCGCTACCCTAAAGCTGCTGAAAAAGAAGCCGTTGGTGATCGATTATGACGATGCCGAATTTCCCCAAAGCGGCGCGCGACTGGGCAAGATCGACTATGAGAAATTTCTAAAAGGCGGTGATCCGAAATTTTCCTGGAAGATGCCGGACGATGAATGGGACGCCATCGCGCTGAACTATACCTCCGGCACCACCGGCAATCCCAAGGGCGTGGTCTATCATCATCGCGGCGCGGCGCTGATGTGTTACGGCAATGCCCTGGCTGGCAGCATGACCGAGCATCCGGTGCTGCTGTGGACCCTGCCTATGTTTCACTGCAACGGCTGGTGCATGCCCTGGTCGCTGTCGGCGGTGGCAGGCACCCATGTCTGCCTGCGCTGGGTGCGGGCGGGTGCGATCTTCCAGGCGCTGGCTGCGCACGGCGTCACCCATCTGTGCGGCGCCCCTGTCGTGATGTCGGCGCTGGTCAATGCCTCGGATACCGAGCGCAAAAGCTTTCCGCAAAAAGTGCGATTCATGGCCGCCGCCGCGCCGCCGCCCGAAAGCGTGCTGGCGGCGATGGCGGAGGCCGGCTTTGACGTGGTGCATGTCTATGGCCTGACCGAGGTTTATGGCCCGGCGGTGGTCAATGAATGGCACGAGGAATGGGATGCGCTGGATAGTGCCGGGCAGGCCTCGAAGAAAGCGCGCCAGGGCGTGCGCTATGCGCCGCTGGAAGAGTTGACGGTGCTCAATCCCAAGACGATGAAGCCGGTACCCGCCGACGGCAAGACCATCGGCGAGGTCATGTTCCGCGGCAATATTGTGATGCGCGGCTATCTGAAGAATCCCAAGGCGACGCGCGAGGCCTTTGCCGGCGGCTGGTTTCATTCCGGCGATCTGGCGGTGATATATCCGGACGGCTATATCCAGCTGAAAGATCGTTCCAAGGACATCATCATTTCCGGCGGCGAGAATATCTCCTCCATCGAAGTGGAAGACGCCATCGCCAGGCATCCCGCCGTGCTGTTCGTGGCGGTGGTGGCGCGGCCCGATGCCAAATGGGGCGAAAGTCCCTGCGCCTTCGTGGAGCTGCGGCCGGGGAAAACGGTTTCGGAAAGCGAAATCCTGGATTTCACGAAGCTGCGGCTGGCCAAGTTCAAGATGCCGCGCTGGATCGTGTTTTCCGAATTGCCCAAGACGTCCACAGGCAAGATTCAGAAATTTGTCCTGCGGGAAATAGCGAAGGCGCTTTGAACATTCCCCGCGGCCGAAGCCGCCCTCGCCTGCTGCGCAGGCTCGAAGCGGCGCTCAGTTTTCCTAACCTCGCTTCGCTCGCTAAGGAAAACTGGCGCGCGCCGCCGAGGAAGAAGGCTCAGTTAACGGCGCGAAGCCGCTCGAGCTCATCCTTAATTCGGAGTTTTTGCTTTTTCAGAGCTGCGACCCGGATTTCATCCCAATCGGGATTGGCCATCTCGCTCTCGATTATATGCTCGATTTTCTTGTGCTGGTTGGACAGATGGTTGATGTGTCCTTGTATCGCCATGCATTCACCTCATCGTTAGATTTCGGCTGGCGCGCAACACAAAGGTGGTACGCACCTAGCCCGAAAATTCAACCACCAAATCCGCGCGCTGTCATCCCAAAAAATTGCAATAACGGAACTCTTTGAGCCAGCCTTAAGAAGTGCTAACCGGAGAGCCATGAAGCGGCAGGAAACAGCGAAAAGCGAAGCGGAACGGCTGGTTATCGGCCTGTCCGGGGCGTCGGGCGTGGCCTATGGCATTCGCATGCTGGAAGCGTTGCGCGACTTGGGGGTAGAATCACATCTGGTGATGACCAAGCCGGCGGAAATGACCATCGGTTATGAAACCAGGCTTTCGCCCAAGCAGGTTGCCGCGAAAGCGGACTACACCTACGCGGTCACCGATATCGCCGCACCCATCGCCAGCGGCAGTTTCCGGACGCGCGGCATGATCGTCGCGCCCTGCTCGGTGCGCACCATGAGCGAGATCGCCACCGGCGTAACCACCAACTGCCTGACCCGCGCCGCCGACGTGATGCTGAAGGAACGCCGCCCGCTTGTGTTGATGGTGCGCGAGACGCCGCTGCATCTGGGGCACCTGCGCACCATGACGGCGCTGGCGGAAATGGGTGCAATCATCCTGCCGCCGGTTCCGGCCTTTTATGCCGAACCCAAGACATTGTCCGACCTGGTGGACCAGATGGTGGGCCGCGCCCTGGACCTGTTCGGTTATGACTGGCCCGACATGAAGCGCTGGGGCGAGACCATCGCCAAAAGCCGCCGCAAGAAGAGTGTGAAATGACCGGTGTTGTCGGCCCCAATGAAGTTGCCGCTCGCGCCAAGCTGACCCAGCTGACGCAGGAGCATCGCGACCTGGACCAGGCCATCGATGCGATGGTGGAATCGGGCAATACCGATCTGATGGCGCTGGCGCGGTTGAAAAAACGCAAGCTTCAGCTGAAGGACGAGATCACCGAGATCAACAACGACCTGCTGCCGGATATTATTGCTTAAACTCTTACTGTCATTCCCGCGCAAGCGGAAATCTATCTTTCGTGAAGTTGGCCTCCCGCTTTCGCGGGAGTGACAAACGTGGGGGTTAGGCCGGCGCCAGCTCGCCGAGTTTCTTGCGAATAGCGTCCAGGGCAAGAGACGGATTGCCATTGTCGGGTCCGCCGGCCTGGGCCATGTCGGGACGGCCGCCGCCGCCCTTGCCGCCCAGCGCTTCCGCCGCCACCCGCACCAGATCGACCGCGCTGATGCGCCCGGTGAGATCGTCGGTGACGCCGGCCACGATGGAGACCTTGCCGTCCGCCGCCGCCACGAAGGAGACGACGCCGGAACCGATCTGGCTTTTCGCGCCATCGGCCAGGCTCTTGAGATCCTTGGGCGAGACGCCTTCCACCAGCCGCAGCACGGCTTTCAGGCCGGCGATGCTTTCCACGCCGTCATCGCCGCCCTTGGCGGGACCCGCCAGCGCCAGCTGCTTATTGGCTTCGGCCAGTTCGCGCTCCAGCCGACGGCGTTCGTCCGACAATTGCGCCACGCGCGCCGACAGTTCGCCGATGGGCGCCTTGATGGCGGAGGCAGCGTCGCGGGCGATTTCCGCCTGACCCGACAGGTAACGGCGTGCGTGTTCGCTGGTCAGCGCCTCGATGCGGCGCACGCCCGCGGCCACGGCACTTTCCGCCAGGATGGTGAAAAGGCCGATATCGCCCAGGCGATAGACATGGGTACCGCCGCACAATTCGACCGAATAGGACTTGTCGGCCTCGAGGTCGGCGCCCATCGAAAGAACCCGCACCTCGTCGCCGTATTTTTCGCCGAAAAGGGCTTCGGCGCCCGCTGCCACGGCCTGGTCGGTGGGCACAAGGCGTGTGGTGGTGTCGGAATTCTGGCGGATCACCTGGTTGACCTGGGCTTCGATCTTTTCCAGCTCTTGGGCACTCACCGGCTTGGGATGCGAGAAGTCGAAGCGCAGACGCTCGGCATTGACCAGCGAACCTTTCTGGCTGACATGCGAACCCAGCACGCGCTTCAGCGCGGCATGGAGCAGATGGGTGGCGCTGTGATTGGCGCGGGTGGCGCGGCGGCGTTCGGTATCCACTTTCAGGTCCACCGCATCGCCGGGCGCGAAGGTGCCTTCGGTAATGCGCACGACATGAACATGCAGCGCACCCAGCTTTTTCTGGGTATCGCCGACCTGGCCCTTGGCTCTGGCAGATCCGATATGACCGACATCGCCCGCCTGTCCGCCGGATTCGCCATAGAAGGGCGTCTGGTTAGTGAGAATCTGCACTGCCTCGCCGGGATTGGCCGCCATCACCCGGCCGCCATCCTTGAAGATCGCCAGGATCTGGCCTTCGGCTTCCTCGGTGTCGTAGCCCAGGAACTCGGTGCGGCCGACTTCGTCCAGCACCGCGAACCATTGCGCTTCGCTGGCGGCTTCGCCCGAACCCGACCATGAGGCGCGGGCTTCGGCTTTCTGTTTCTGCATGGTGGCGGAAAAACCGTCGGTGTCCACGGTGACGCCGCGAGCGCGCAGCGATTCTTCCGTCAGGTCGAGCGGAAAGCCGTAGGTGTCATACAGCTTGAAGGCGACATCGCCCTTGAGCTGGTCGCCCTTCTTGAGACCGCCACTGGCTTCGTCGAGCAATTTGATGCCGCGCGCCAGGGTTTCGCGGAAGCGGATTTCCTCCAGCTTCAGGGTTTCGGCGATCAGCGCCTCGCTGCGCTTGAGTTCGGGATAGGCCGAGCCCATCTCGCCCGCCAGCGCCGGAACCAGCTGGTGCATCAGCGGGTCCTTGGTGCCCAGCAGATGGGCGTGGCGCATGCCGCGGCGCATGATCCGGCGCAGCACATAGCCGCGGCCTTCGTTGGACGGCAGCACGCCATCGGCGATCAGGAAGGAGGTGGCACGCAGATGGTCGGCAATGATGCGATGGCTGAAGGTCGCCTCGCCCTTGCTGTCCACGCCGCTGGCCGATTCCGACGCCGCAATCATGTGGCGGAACAGGTCGACATCGTAATTGTTGGTGACGCCCTGCAGGATGGCGGTAATGCGCTCCAGCCCCATGCCGGTATCAATGGAAGGCTTGGGTAGGTCGAGGCGGGTGTTTTCGTCCACCTGCTCGAACTGCATGAAGACCAGATTCCAGAATTCCAGGTAACGGTCGCCGTCTTCTTCGGGCGTACCGGGCGGGCCGCCCGCGACGGACGGGCCTTGGTCGTAGAAGATTTCCGAGCAAAAGCCGCAAGGGCCGGTGGGGCCCATGGCCCACAGGTTACTTTCATGGCCGATGATGCGGTCGTCCGAAAAACCGGCAATCTTCTTCCATAGCTGCCGCGCTTCGTCATCGGTGGGATAGACCGTGATCAGAAGCTTGTCCTTGGGCAGGCCCACGACCTTGGTGATGAAGTCCCAGGCGAAGGTGATGGCGTCTTCCTTGAAGTAATCGCCGAAGGAGAAGTTGCCCAGCATCTCGAAGAAGGTGTGATGGCGGGCGGTGTAGCCGACATTGTCGAGATCGTTGTGCTTTCCGCCGGCGCGGACGCATTTCTGCACCGTGGTGGCGCGGCTGTATGGACGCTTTTCCGCGCCCGTGAACAGGTTCTTGAACTGGACCATGCCGGCATTGGTGAACAGCAAGGTCGGATCGTTGCGCGGCACCAGCGGCGAGGACGGCACCACGGTGTGGCCGCGGGTCGCGAAGAAATCGAGGAAACCGCTGCGGACGTCGGAAAGGCTTTTCATAGGTTAAGGGTTGTAACGGCCCTCAAAAGCCTTGTCACGCCTGGGTTTTTCGGGGCAGCCATGCCCATTTCCGTCCGATCCGCCGCACAAAAACAAAAACAAAGGGCGCCCCGCATTCACACGGGGCGCCCACAGGCGCAGGCGCGAGCCGGAGCCGCAAAAAACAAAAGACGCCGCCCCATTCACGGGCGGCGCCTTTTGCCGAGGAGCTGATGGCCCCCATGGCTAGGGACGTATCAGCGTTTGATGGGGGCGCAGGCGCGAGCCGGAGCCCCATTTCAAGACCTTGCGGCCTATTCTTCTTCCGCGTCCGCCTTCTCGCTGGCTTCCAGCACCAGGTTCTGGCCGATCTGGCCGGAGGCGGCGCGGATGGCGGCTTCAACCTTGTCGGCGATGTCGGGATTGTCGGTGAGGAAGGTCTTGGCCGATTCCCGACCCTGGCCGATGCGCGACCCATCATAGGAGTACCAGGAGCCCGATTTCTCGACGATCCCGGCCTTGACGCCCAGATCGACCAGTTCGCCCACCTTGGAAATGCCGACGCCATACATGATGTCGAACTCGACCTGCTTGAAGGGCGGGGCGACCTTGTTCTTGACCACTTTGACGCGGGTCTGGTTGCCGACCACTTCGTCGCGGTCCTTGATGGCGCCGATGCGGCGGATGTCGAGCCGCACCGAGGCATAGAATTTCAGGGCATTGCCGCCGGTGGTGGTTTCCGGACTGCCGAACATGACGCCGATTTTCATGCGTATCTGGTTGATGAACAGCACGATGGTATTGGACTTGGAAATGCTGCCCGTCAGCTTGCGCAGCGCCTGGCTCATCAGGCGGGCCTGCAGGCCGGGCAGGGAATCGCCCATTTCGCCTTCCAGCTCGGCCTTGGGCGTCAGCGCCGCAACCGAGTCGATCACCACAATGTCGACGCCGCCGGAACGCACCAGCGTGTCGGTGATCTCCAGCGCCTGTTCGCCGGTGTCGGGCTGGGAGACCAGCAATTCGTTGATGTCCACGCCCAGCTTGCCGGCATAGAGCGGGTCCAGCGCATGCTCGGCATCGACAAAGGCGGCGATGCCGCCCTTCTTCTGGATCTCGGCGATGACATGCAGCGCCAGGGTGGTCTTGCCCGAGGATTCCGGACCATAAATCTCGATCACCCGGCCGCGCGGCAGGCCGCCGATGCCCAGGGCGATGTCCAGGCCGAGGCTGCCGGTGGAAACGGAGTCGGTGGCCAGGCCCAGATCGCGGCTGCCCAGCTTCATCACCGAGCCCTTGCCGAACGCCCGGTCGATCTGGCTCAGCGCGGCCTCGAGAGCCCGCTTGCGATCGTTATTCTGTTCCTTACCAACCACCCGCAAAGCCGCCTGTGACATGAAATGTCTCCCGGTTATTCCACAGCGCCCGCCGATCCCCAAGCGAATCTGGCGGCGGGTGGATGCAATGAAAGTACACGGTTTGTTCTTTTTGACAAGATACCGTCTAACGTATTGATTTTTGCGAAGATACTACATGTTGTTCTGGGGACGTTCCCGCTCCCTTTCATGCACCTCTTCCCGCATATAGATTCGCCGCCAATTCGGAAAAACGGGACGGGAAATGGGCGGAATCAGAACACTGGCTTTGGCCCTGGCGGCAACTCTATGGACCGCCCCGCTGGCAAGCGCCGCGCCCTGGTTCACCGTCACCTCGACCTCGATGAAGGACGGGATGCGCATTCCGGTGCGGTTTGGCGCGGATGATCCCAAGCGCGCCTGCTCGCCGCGCAATCCTGCCATCTGCCCCTGCCCGGGCAAGAATGTCTCGCCGCAGCTCTCCTGGCAGAACGCGCCCGCCGGCACCAAGAGCTTCGCCATCCTTATGTATGACATTGACGGCCAGTTCGGCGCCGGCGTGTCGCATTGGGTCGCCTACAATATCGCGCCCACCACCACCGAGCTGAAGGAAGGCGACGGCACCGCCGGCATCGGCTTCACCGGCGGCGCGGGTACGCGGGGCATGCCGAACTATCTTGGCCCCTGCCCGCCCCAGGGCGACGGACCGCATCGCTATACCTTCACGGTGATCGCCACCGACCTGGAACCGACCCTGGCGCCGGGCCTGACCCGCGACCAGTTCCTGGTCGCCGCCAAGGGGCGTTTTCTGGCCAGCGCCACGATCGGCGGGCTGTTCGCCCGCGCCTATGAATGACAACAAGAATCCAAACTGGGGAAAATAAAATGAAAAATATCGTATTGGCGCTGGCATGCCTGTCGGCATTCGCGCTGCCCGCCCAGGCCAAGGTCGAGCGCGCGCCCTGGGGCGAAAGCCCCGACCGCCAGAAGGTGGAAATCTACACCCTGACCAATGCGCGCGGCGCGAGCGCACAGATCAGCACCTATGGCGCGACCCTGGTGGGGCTGAGCGTTCCGGGCAAGGACGGCAAGATGGCCGACGTGGTGCAGGGCTTCGACAATGCGGCGGGCTACAAACAGTATGGTTCGATGAACGGCGCCGTGGTCGGGCGCTTCGCCAACCGCATCGGCGGCGCCAAGTTCACCCTGGACGGCAAGACCCATCAGCTGGCCGCCAATGGCGGGCCCAACAACATCCATGGCGGACCCAACGGCTTCAACACCCGCGTCTACAGCGCCACGGCGGTGAACGGCCCCAATCCCAGCGTGATCCTGAACATGGTCAGCCCGGACGGCGACCAAGGCTTTCCCGGCCGGATGGATTTCACCGTCAGCTACACTCTGAAAGCCGACAACACGCTGCGCATCGAATATCGCGCCACCACCGACAAGCCGACGGTGCTGAACATCACCAACCACGCCTATTTCAATCTCAAGGGCGCGGGCAATGGCGATGTGCTGAACCATCGCCTGCAGATATTCTCGGACGCCGTGACGCCGACCGACGCCAACCACATGGCAACGGGTGAAGTGCTGAAGGTTTCGGGCACCGGCTTTGACTTCACCAAGCCCAAGACCATCGGCAAGGAAATCGACGGTCCCGACCCGCTGATCAAGGCGACGCCCGGCTGGGACATCAACTACATCGTGCGCGGACCGATGGGAAAGCTGCGCCCCGCCGCCCGCGTCACCGAGCCGGAAACCGGCCGGGTGATGAGCGTGTGGACCACCCAGCCCGGTGTGCAGCTGTATGTGCCCAATAGCGGCCGGACAGTGCCGGGCAAGAACAGCCAACAATATGGCCCGCGCCAGTCCTTCTGCCTGGAGACCCAGCATTTCGCCAATTCGCCCAATATCCCGAGCTTTCCCAGCACCGAACTGCGGCCCGGGAAGATCTTTTACGAAGTGACAGAGTTCAGGTTCTCGACGGCGAAATAACACCTCTCCATGGGCGGCCACCGAGCCGCCCATCCAGGGCCTCCTGCTGTGGACAAGAAATCTGTTGCTCTCGTGGCCGGCCACTCTTTCCATGAGAAGTGAGTCCGGCCATGGTGAATGGGATGGAGACAGAACTGCTTTTCTCCTACGGCACCTTGCAGCAGGAAGACGTGCAGCTGGCGTCGTTCGGCCGCTGTTTGAGCGGCAGGCCGGACGCGCTGGTGGGCTGGCGGCAGGAGATGGTGGAGATCACCGATCACGACGTGCTGGCCAAGAGCGGCAAGGCGCTGCATCCGATTCTGATGCCGGGGCGCAAGGACGATAGCGTTGCGGGCACGGTGTTCGAGGTCACAGCGGAGGAGTTGGCCGCCGCCGACCGCTATGAAGTCTCGGACTACAAGCGGGTGGCGGCTTTGCTGAAGTCCGGCCTGACCGCTTGGGTTTATGTCGGAGCCCGCAAAGAATAAGGGCACCGCGGTTTCCCGCAGCGCCCTTTGTCTGTTTCGACGCTCTTACTTCTTAGGCGCGAACGGACCGACTTCCACCGCCCCCTGCGTGTTAAGCAGCGGGCCGAGGTCCGCTTTCACGCCATTGGCGATGGCCGCCGTCTCGCTACCTGCCTGGAAGCAGGTGTAGTCGGGACGGTCGCGCCAGGCCAGCGGGCCGCACAGCCGCACGCCCGCCTTGATCGCCGCGTCATGGACGATGTTGATGTTGCGCTCATAGTCCGGATCGCCCTGGCGATAGCCGGTGTGGTTGGCCAGATCGCCCGACGCCGCGAAAATCGCGGTGACGCCCGGAATCTTGGCGATGCGGTCGGCATCTTTCAGGCCATCCAGGGTTTCGATCATCAGGATCAACACCGCATTGTCGTTCCAGGTCTGGCGATAACCGCCCGGCACGCCGCCCCAGAAGTTGGCCCCGAAGGCCTGGCCCCCGCCCTGGCTGCGCTTGCCCATGGGCGGGAAGAACATCCAGTCACGCGCCTTCACCGCTTCCTCGTAGGAGCGGATAGTGGGGACCACCACGACCAGCGCGCCGGAGTCGGTGGCGGTCTGGATTTCGCGCTCATCGGTATAGGCAACGCGCACGCCCGGCACCGCCTTGGCATGCGGGCAACCGGCCCACAGGCGCGCGGTCTGGGACCAGTCGCGCGCGGTGTGCTGATGCTCGACCCAGATGAAGTCATAGCCAGCATTGGCGAACGCGCAGTAGGTGGAGGGATCAGTGCCAGTGAAGAACGTGCCGCCGGTGACCTTGTCACCCTTCAACATCTTGGCCTTGACCGGATTCCAGATCTTGGCGCCGGGCGGAGCATTGAAGGCCGTGCCGTATTTCCACTTCTTGTCGTCAAACTTGCCGGTGTTGACGGCGCCCGGTAACGAGCGCTCCATCGCCTTGCTGTCGACGCCCGCGGGCGCAGTCATCGGAAACTTCAACGTGCCGGCGGCAGCGTTGTTGGCATACGGATCTGCGACCTGCGAATCGGCGGCAACAGTGCCAAGACCCACAGCCGCGACAAGCGCGGCTGAAAACAACATGCGTTTCATGAAATTCTTCTCCCTGCGGCCGACGTCTCGCGGCCAATTGTGACAGCTAATCAGGCATGACAGGGCCGGTCAAACGCCACGAGCAGTACTTCGCGCTTGCACAACGTGTCAGATGGCGCGGCAGGATGGCGCAGCTGCTGGGCGAATTGCTAGGGTGCTTGCGTTCTTCGGAGAGCCACATGAAAGTCCGTTTCGTTATCACCGCGCTGACGGCGCTCGCCTTTTCGCCGCCGGCGCACGCCGACACCACCGTCCAGGCCTGGGGCGGCGTGGACAATAAGGGCGTGGACCTTTTCACCCTGACCAATGCGCGCGGCATGGAAGTCAAAATCTCGAATTACGGGGGCATCATCACCTCCATCCGCGTGCCCGACAGAAACGGCAAGCTGGAGAATGTGACCCTGGGTTTCGACCGGCTGGAAGACTATACCAGCCCGCGCTATGCCGGGCGCTATGGCGCGCTGATCGGGCGCTTCGCCAACCGGATCAAGAACAACACGTTCCAGATCAATGGCATCACCCACCGCGTCTCGCGGGACGCCTATATCCAGGGCGAAAGCGAGAACAAGCCTTATGACGAGCGGGTCTGGACCGCCGACACCAAGAAGGGTGGCGACGAACCGCAGCTGTTCCTGGGCCTGCGGGACCGCAGCGGCACCATGGGCTTTCCCGGCACCTTGCGGGTGCGGGTGATCTATACCCTGACCCGGGACAATATCCTGCGCATCACCTATTACGCGTCCACCGACAAGGAAACCGTCGTCAGCCTGACCAACCACGCCTATTTCAACATGGCGGGCGATACGTCCGGCAGCGTGCTGGACCAGCTCCTGACCGTGAATGCCGATGCCATCACGCCCGGCGATGAGAGCAACACCCCCACCAGCGAAATCCGCCCGGTGGCCGGCACCGCTTTCGATTTCCGCCAGCCCACCCCGATCGGCGCGCGCATCAAGGACCCCGATCCCCTGATCGTGCGCGCCCGCGGCTATGACCAGAATTATGTGATCAATGGAAAGCCAGGAACGCTGCGGCTGGCGGCGCGGCTGGAAGATCCCAAATCGGGCCGCGTGCTGGAGGAATGGACCACCCAGCCCGGCCTGCAGGTTTACACCGCCAATTACACGCCGCCCCCGGTAGCGCTGGCGAAAGGCTATGTGCAGCAGGGCGCGGTCGCATTGGAAGCGCAAGGCTTTCCCAACGCACCGAACATCCCGAGCTTCCCCAGCACGCGCCTGCTGCCGGGACAGGACTACCGCCACATCACGGAATATCGATTCAGCGTGAAGTAGCGCGGCTCGTTAAGCTCGACTATGTCATCCCGGAAGTCGCGAAGCGGCTATCCGGGATCCATGGCGCCGCCTGCAAGATAGATCTCGGCGCGATGCGTCGATACGCGTCTTTCGCTGCCGCTCAAGACCTATCGACCATCGCTTGGTCGGGATGACAATTTGAGTTTGATTCAATCAGAAAAAAATTCACACTAGGGGGCGGAAAGAACTTCTTTCACTTTCGCCGCTAACTGCTTGAGGCCGAAGGGCTTGGGCAGGAAGTGGATGTCTTCCGAACTCTGGTCGTTGCGGCGGAAGGCTTCCTCGGCATAGCCGGACATGAAGATCACCCGCAGATCGGGCTTCAGTTGCTTGACGTGCCGCACCATGGTGGGACCGTCCATGCTGGGCATCACCACATCGGTGATGATCAGATGAATGGTGTGCGCCTCGCTCTTGACGATCTCCAGCGCTTCCTCGCCGCCGCTGGCTTCCAGCACATTATAGCCGCGCATGCGCAGCGCCCGCGCCGCGAAGCTGCGCACCGCTTCCTCGTCTTCCACCAGCAGGATCGTGTCCTGGCCGGTGACGTCGCGCGCCTGGACGGGGGCTGCTTCCACCAGCGCGGTGGCGGCATCTACCCTGAGGCGCGGCAGATAGATATGGAAACTGGTGCCGTTGCCGACTTCCGAATCCACCGTGATGAAGCCGCCGCTCTGCTTGACGATGCCATAGACGGTGGCCAGCCCCAGGCCAGTGCCCTGGCCCACCGGCTTGGTGGTGAAGAAGGGGTCGAAGATCTTGCTCTGGATTTCCTTCGACATGCCGGTGCCGGTGTCGGAGACTTCGATATGCACATAATCGCCCGGCGGCATGATGGCGGTGCCCAGCGCCGATGACCGGTTTATCGTTTCATTGATGGTCTTGATGGCGACCGTGCCGCCCGAGGGCATGGCGTCGCGGGCATTGACCACCAGATTGATGATGGCGTTGGAAAGCTGCGCCTCATCGGCATGCACGGTCCACAGGTCGGAATCGCGCTCGACATTCAGGGTGATGCCTTCACCCACCAACCGGCGCAGCATCCGCGCCAGTTCGCCGATCACGTCGCCTAGCACCAGCGCCTTGGGCTGCATGGTCTGCTTGCGGCTGAAGGCCAGAAGCTGGCTGACCAAAGCGGCGGCGCGCAGCGCGTTCTGATGGACTTCGTTGATCTCCTTGAACGACGGATCGCCGGCCTGATGGCGCATCAGCAGGAATTCGCAATTGCCGATGATGACGGTGAGCAGGTTGTTGAAGTCATGCGCCACGCCGCCGGCCAGCTGGCCGACCGCCTGCATCTTCTGGGACTGGGCGAACTTGGTTTCCAGCGCCTTCTGCTCGGAAACGTCCACCAGATAGAGAATGGCCTTGCCGCCCGGCATAGGGCTGGCGAACAGTTCGGCCATGCGATCTTCGCCCGCGCCGGACTTGCCCATGCGCAGTTCGACGGCCTTGAGCCCGGTTTCGCCCCGCGCGGCGCTGGCGATCAGGGATGTGACCTGGGCGCGGTCGCTTGGCTCCACCAGCTCGCTGAAATTGCGCGCGGTGAGATCACCCGAGGCGCCGAACAATTTCGCCAGCGCCGCATTGGCGGCGCTGATCACGCCGCTGGCATCGGAAAAGGCCACGCCCATGGGCGCATCACGGAACAGGTCGCCGGCATTCTCGAACGGCTGGACATCCGCTGGGGCGGGAGCGGCTAGCTCGGGCGCAGCTACAGAAGGCACGGACTGTGCGGCAGCGGCGCGGGTCAAGACCGGTTGCGGCGAGGAACTGGCGGCCAGACGCGGCGTGAACCACCATGCGGCCTGCTTGTCGGGCAAGGGACGCACTGCGGCAACGATCTCCAGGCCCGGCACAACCACAAAGGATTCTTCGCGCGCGCGCCCCTCGGCGGCATCACGCGACAGCCGGTACAGCACGGCGGACGAGGGTTCGCCCGCCAGCGCCAGTTCGGGCGGCGGCGGGGTTTCGTTTTCACCTACGCCCGCCATGCGGCGATAGACGGGATTGCAGTCCAGCACCGCGCCGCCTTCGCCGGTTATGGCCCAGGCGATGTTGGCCTTGGCGGCGGCTTCGGCAACCCGCAGCGCGTCGGCGCTGGCGCGGCCGTCACGCGGCCACACCGCATAGAGAAAAAGCATGGCCAGAACCGCGACCCCGCCCAGCAGGGCAAAACCAGCCAGGCCAGCGACCTGCGGCATGACAATAGTCAGGCCCGCGGCCGCCAAGGCGAGTAAAACAAAGCCCAGGGCAGCCCAGCGCCAGAGGCCGGCGGGCACCCCCACAGGGGTCCCGGAAAGGGATTTTGCGGCGTTCATAATTACAGAATACAAGATTTGGTTAACCAATCCTTTCCGGCGCCCAAAGGATTGATTTCGTTAACATTTTTTGGGCGGCGCCGAACGCCGTTTAGTCTTTTGAGGGCAGAAAGTGAATGCCGGAGAATCACCTATTCTACTCACGGATAGTTGGACCATTAGAAATCGGATTTTTCGGCGGTAATTATCCCAGGCTGGGATAGTCGAAAGGATGAAGGCCTCGAAGTTTACGGACGCCCAGAAGGCGTGCGTTTTGAAGCAGGGCTCGGATGGAATGCCGGTGGTGGATATTTGCCGTAAGGCCGGGATCAGCCAGGCGACATATTTCAACTGGAAGAAGAAGTACGACGGTCTGCTGCCCAACGAGATGCGGCGACTGAAGCAGTTTGAGTACGAGGCGTCAAAGCTGCGGAAGATTGTCGCTGAGCTCAGTCTGGACAAGGAGATGCTGCAGGATGCCCTGTGCCGAAAAACCTAAGGCCTGCCGGGAAGCGCAAGCTTGTTGATGCGGTGCGTGGTGAATGGGGTGTGTCGATCCGGCGAACCTGCCGGTTATTTGAGATCGATACGTCCACCTACTACTACAAGTCCCTTCGCCCCGGACAGGCCCATCTCGAACAGCGGATCAGGGAGATATCCCAGACCCGCGCGCGCTTCGGCTATCGGCGGGTTCATGTGCTGCTGCGCCGTGAGGGATTTGCTATTAATCAGAAGAAGACCCGCCGCATCTATCGCGAGTTAGGCCTGCAATTGCGGAACAAAACGCCCAAACGGAGGGTCAAGGCTAAGCTGCGTGATGATCTCCGAGAGGCCAAGCGGCCAAACGAGACCTGGGCCATGGACTTCGTGCACGACCATCTGGCAACAGGGAAAAAGATTCGGGTGCTGACCGTGGTGGACACCTTCTCACGCTACGTGCCTGTCCTCGATGCCCAGTTCAGCTATCGCGGCAAGGACGTGGTGCAGACGCTGGAACGGGTCTGTGCCAAGACCGGCTATCCCACCCCGATCCGGGTTGATCAGGGATCAGAGTT
>JBEENS010000035.1:0-29232 GCA_041192105.1 Pseudomonadota bacterium
CGCCGAACTACAGGAGCCATGTTCGCCATATCGAAATGCAACCGTCGCAGTTCATATGATGCGGCATCATCATTATCAGCCAATATCGGCAAATACGGCCTCATCTCATCTTGGAAGCGTTTTACCTTTGGTGGCCAGATTGGCATTGCTGATCCGCTCACTTGCTCGCCCCGCAATATGTCGCCCACGCCTTCGCTAACCCGCGCCGCTTCTCGAAGAGATCGCCGCGCCGATACGCCGCCTCGACCTTGTCTCCCACCGCATGGGCTATAGCCATTTCCGCAACGTCACGCGGGAAATTGGTTTGCTCTGCCGCCCAATCTCGAAAGGTGGACCGAAAGCCATGGACGGTTAGATCATTGCGCCCCATGCTTTTCAGCACTTTCAACATAGCCATGTTGGAAAGGGGCATTTTTTCGCGCGCACCTATAAAGACAAATTTTCCCTCACGCGGCAGTTTTTTCAGAATGGCCATGGCTCGATCACTGAGAGGGACACGATGCTCCCGCCCCCCTTTCATGCGCGCACCGGGAATCGTCCATAGTCGCAGCTTAAGGTCGATTTCGTTCCAAGTGGCGTTGATGGCCTCTGCAGTCCGCGCGCCGGTAAGGACCGTAAATTCAAGACACCGTGAGCCCACGCCATCGCGGGCGCGCAGAGCTTTCATGAACTTGGGAATTTCTCGGTATGCGAGGGCCGGATGATGGACGATGGGGCGGACTTTGGACTTTGCCGGAAGTAGCTTGTCCAAGTGGCCGCGCCAGCGCGCGGGGTTTTCTCGGCTGCGGTATCCCCTCGCCGCCGCCCAGTCCAAAACAAGCTCAATCCGCCCGCGGATGCGGGACGCCGTTTCTGGCTTGGTGCGCCAGATGGGTTCCAGGGTTTTGAGAATAAGCCCGGTATCTATCGCACCAACGGCCACGGCCCCTAAGGTGTCGTAGACATACAGTTCCAGGCTGGCTGGCCATTGCGCGGCGTGGGCCTTGTTCTTCCAAGTGGGCCCATGTGCCTCAATGTAGCTCTCTGCCGCCGACCGGAAGGTAATTCCGCTGGCCACCTCTGCGGCAGCGCGAGCAGCTTGGGAGTTACGGGCATTGATGGGGTCCATACGGGCCAGGAGCAGCTTGCGGGCTTCCCTCGCCTTTTCCCGCGCGTCCGCCAAGCTGATCGCGTGGACGGGCCCTAAGCCCATCTGGCGCGCCTTGCCGTCCCGCTGGTAGCGAAAAAGCCAAGACTTGGTACCGCCCGGCGCGACTTGAAGCCAAAGGCCGAAGCCGTCACCATATCGGCCTGGCGCGGTGAGCTTGGCCACCTTGATTGCGGAAAGCTGATTTGTCTTTCGCATATGGGATTCTAACTCCACAGCCCACGACTTGACCCACAACCCGACGCCGGATTTCAGCGGTTTGCGCCGGAACGGCGTGGACTATGAAATTGAGCTAAGCGCCCGTAAATGCAAGCCCTAGTGGATGCCTGTGGACAACCTCGGACAAGGTGAAAACGGCCACCCCATCCGCCAACCGCTCGTCCAGCATGATCCATCGCTGTCCGACGCCGACGCTGAAACCCTTTCAGGTAAAGCATTTTCACCAACGCCTGTCTTGGAGAGACTGAAGCCGTCCGGCATAATCCACGCGCAAGGTGTAACCCAAAGTGTAACCCACTCGCGCGTGATCCAATGGCTAAGACCGGACTATTAAGCCCCATGCGGGTGGAACATGAGACCAAGCCGGGGCGCTATTGCGACGGCGGCGGGCTCTATCTCGAAGTGGCCTGCTGCCGGTTCGGATGACGCGCGCCTAAGCTCTGGATTCGACCCGTTGGTCAGGATTAACTGCCAGCCATGCCAACCCGGCGATGGCGTAGATGCCCGCCAGGACCAGCAGCGGGATATTCCAGTCGTTTGTGGCGTCCACCAAGTACGCCAGCGCGAGCGGGCTGAGAATGCCGCCGACCTGGCCCATCGTGTTCATGGTCGCGGCCGTGACGCCGGCGTGGCGGCCGCCGACATCGACCGCCGTCGCCCAGGCCGGCGCCAGCGTCAGCATCGAACAGGCGCCGCCGATGGCGATCAGAAAGCCCGCCATAAGGCCGTTGCTCATTTGCGTGGCGCAGAAAATCGCAATCGCGGCCAGAGCGTAGCCGCCGGTGCCGAATGTCCGCCGCGCGTTGCGCAACGAGATCACGCGGGCCAGCCTGTCGGAGCCCTCGCCGCCGACCAGATCGGCAACGACGCTGAACAAGAGCGGCAGGCCCGAAAAGATCGCCAGCTGCGCGCCGGTCATGCCACGCGCCTGCCCCAGATAGGTCGGAAGCCAAGTGATGAAAAAGTAGAAGCCATAGCTGTTGGCAAAAGCCGCCACGCAAAGCGGCGCGACGGTCGGTGTGCGGAACACGGCGGTCCAGCTGCCGGTGTGTCCTGCGGAAAGTCCGCGCGTCGCCTCGATATGGTCGCGTTCGTCCGCCGGCACGGCAGGATGGTCGCGAGGCTCGTCACGGAACCAGACATACCATCCGGCGGTCCACAGCACGCCGATGAACCCGAACAGGATGAATATCGCGCGCCATTCCAGGAGCCCTGCCAGCGCGGCGACGAACAGCGGCGTCAAGCCACCGGAAAGATGCGCACCGGCGAAGAAAATTCCCTGGATGCGGCCGCGCTCGGTGAGCGGAATCCAGCGCGAGAACACACGCGCGACACAGGGCCAGGCCCCCGCCTCACCCGCACCGAACAGAAAGCGGATGACCAGCAGGGATGCGAAGTTCCAGGCAAAGGCAGTCGCCACCGTGAAGGCCGACCACCACAACACGATGCGGCTGAGGACCCGGCGGGCGCCGTCGCGATCGGCCCACCAGGCCGTGGGCACCTCGAATAGGGCATAGGCAACCGCGAAGGCACTGAAAATATAGCCCATCTGGATGCGGGACAACTCCAGCTCGGCGCTGATCTGGGGCGCGAGGACCGCGATGCAGACCCGGTCCAGATAGGTGACGGCGGCAAGCCCGACCGTGAACGCGACAACGCGATGACGGACGGCGAATTTCGTATGACCCAACTGTTCCTCCTGACCACGCGGTCGAACGGTTCGCCGCGTTGTTCTTTTGCTTACTTCAAGACCGACCGTCGATCGTCACTCGTTGATCTCCATCGAACGGCTTGCCCCACCCTCATCACACGACGCAAAGGGGACGGCGCAGACCCAGTGCAGGTTATGCTTTGGCATCTTGTGAACATAGGCAATGACCGTGTCGTCGAATTTCCAGGTCCCGCAGTCCGAGCCGGGGCCGGCGCCGCCTTGCGAATACTGCCGCATCTGCCCCGCGGGGCATCCACCCGCATTGTAGACAATACCATCGCCAGATCGGGGTGCCGGCGATGGCCTGCCCGACCCAGCATCCGCCCGGGTCACAGTCGGGGTGGCCAGCGTGATGGTCATCAGGATAGCGACGGCGAGAAACAGCAGCCGGGCTTTGGCCATCTAAGGTTTTGCCACCGGAACGCCCACCTCTCGCGCCTCCTGCTGTGGCTTGGGAGGCTGCGGCGGAGGTTGCGGTTTCGTGCGGCCGAAATCGTCCTGCAACCAGGGCGGAATGCCCTCTTCGTCCTCGCCCGGAAAGCGTTGGCGATACAGGGTTTTGAGAAAGAAATCCTTGCTCGGCAGATCCACCACCAGCCGTTCCATGATTCCGATCGCGGCCTGGGTTGTGCCGGGCGGCACCAGTTGCGGGATGCGGGTATCGGTGCCCTTGATCACGGCCAATTTGGTGGCTTCAAAAGCGGCCTTGCGGTCTTCTTCCACCAGCAGCTTGGAGACTTCCACCGGCTTGTCCGGATCGATCACATAGGCCGTGGCCAGTTTGATGCGATAGACGCTGGAGATGCCGTCATATTTTCGCGTCTTGGCATTGTACATGCCGTCGGCATTGCGCCGCAGGGCGTAGTAAAGCGCGACATGATCTTCATGTTCGCGAATGCCCTGCTGGCCGCCATCCTGGGCGAAAGTGTTCTCGGCATACAGGTCGCGCCAGTTGCGATAGCCGCCGACAAGGCCCGTGGCCGACTGGCCGTCGGCCGCGATGTTGAGGCGAATGCGGCCCTGGGTGAAGTTCGCATCCCCGATCTGGTCATAGAACCAGGCGAGGCGGGGCGTATGCAGCGCCGCGACCTGCTCTGTCTCGACCAAGCCGCCCCGGATTGTGGCTTTCAGCTTGGTGTACTGCTCGCTTTTGACGATCCGGTAGGAAAAATCGGTCCCGACTTCGGCCTTGGCATTTTGGGTAATCTTGTCCGGCGAATAGCCGATCTCCACGATGGCGTTGTCGTCATTCATCGGGTCTTTGTTGCCCGAGAGGCGGACCACCATCGTGTACAATCCGCCCTGCATCTTGTCGTTGGCGCGCAGGTGCAAGGTGGCGTTGCCGTTGCCGCGCCAGGGCGCATCGCATCCCCAGGCCCGGTACAGGGCATTGTCGATACCCTGCTCGCCGTCAGCACTGACAAAGTCGCCGGCCTTGACCTTGCCGTCCAGATTGAAGCCGTCGCCGATGCGGCCGGTGACCTCGGGCTGGCCGGGATCCTCGGCGGCGAAAGGATTGACGTAGGTTTCAATCTCTTTCTTGTAGCCGCGATGCGACAGCGCGCGGTCCCAGATATAGAAACGTGTCAGGTTGGGCGCGCGCACCTTTTCCAATCCCGGCGGCGCGGAGATCCAGTCGATCTCTTGCTGCGTGCGCCATGTCTGGCTTGCCACGGCGTGCTTGGTGCGGACGTCATCGGCGAAATGGGTACTGCTGCCATGGCGGCAGTCCGCGCCCGGCTCGATCTCGCCTTCGCGGGTGAAACCGGCCCGTCCGCCATAGCGGAAAGCATACTCGTAGGAACCGACCACAAAACCACGAACCCAGGGCGCGGCTGTTGCCGGAGGCGCAATCGCGCCTGCCATCGCCAAGGTCATGGCGGATGCCAGAAGTCGCTGTTTCAGGATCATGAATCTCTCCCGCCCGCAAAATATACCTGAGTCTCGGCGTGCTGCCGCCCTGCCATGCTAATGCGGTGTGCAGTGCAGCAGCAAGCCGGATGCCGCTATTTCGACAACAGCCAGCGCCTTAAACTGAAAGCACCTCCCGCAACCGCCGTCCAACGATCACGTCTTCGCCCGGCTGCAGCATCCAGACCCCGACAACAATGGCGTTTTCGGCGTCAGGAGCGCCTGCCCCGGCGGATTTTCGGCCTGTCCATGGGTTCAATTCTATCGAGGGCATACCCTTGCGCAGAATCTCCGAAACCGCGATGGGCGTCTTTCCGATTTTCGCCGGATCGTAGCGCAGCACGAGGTGCGGCACGACATTGGCGATCGGCGGCACAAATATCTCCGGCTTCAGGCCGGGAATGTCCTTGAGATGCGCGGCGATGCGGTCCGCCCTCTGGCGGAATTGCGTCTGCATCGCGTCTTCGTCCTGCGCCAGTATCCAGTCGACAGCGGCGACCATTCCGACAATCTGTTCTTTGGCGACTTTCAGGCCCCGGCCAACACTGTCGCTGTTGGGACTGTTGCTCCAGGTCGCAGCTTCGATCAGATCCTTGCGGCCCAGCAGCAGGCCGGCATTTTGCGGGCCGCGCAGCCCCTTGCCACCCGAAAAGGTCACAAGGTCGAAGCCCATCCGGGTGAATTTCCACAAGTTTGAAATGGGCGGCACGTCGGCGGCAGCATCGTTGAAGCACGGCACGCCATGGCGGTGCGCCACGGCAACCCATTGCTCGGCTGTGATCTGTCCCTGCTCGGCCGCATTGAAGAAGTGACACATCACGGTGCGGTCGGTGAAAGCAGCCTCGTACTGCTGCAATGTCTCGACTTCCACAAACCGGATGCCGCAATTGCGTATGGCCTGATCGTAGCCATAGCGATGGGATTTCTGGACGATCACCTCATTCTTCAGTCCCGACACATCCAGAGGCAGCAACCGCGCCGCCGGGCGATTGCCCACCGTCATGCAGGCCGCCGTGCCCAATGTGAGAGCCGCAGATGCGCCCGAACTCACCAGCGCCGCCTCACACTTCAGGCGCTGCGCAATATATTCACCAGCCCTTTTCTGCAATTCGGCCAGCCTGACTGGATGCTTGGCGGCGTTGGCAACCGCGGCTTGCACCGAGGGCGGCATGATCGAGGCGGTGAGCGCCGTGAATGTGCCAGCTGCGTTGATGATCTTTGAAACGCCCAGCTTGTCGTAATAATCCTCACCCGGCGTGGACCGGGCCGTATCTACGGCCGCAAGCCCCGGAGTCGCGACTGAGACACCGGCAGCTGCCATGGCGTTCCGCATCCAGGAAAAGAACCCGCGACGTGATTCCCAAATCGTCATGAAGCCTCCCTTTTGATTACTCACCGCGGTCGCACAATGTCGAAGGCGCAGGACAGCCTGGTGTCCCCCGACGAGAATGGAACCGTGCCGTGCCACATATAGGCGGGGAACAACACCAGCATTCCCGGCTCCGGCCTGACCAGATGGTCCTCACGCAAAACCGGTGACGTCGGCGGACCGGGCTCGCCGAACTTGAGCGCCCCTTCCATTCCCGTCATGGCGCTGGGCGTGCGGACATAGAATGCCGAAGAGAGCCAGCCTTCGGGATGGATGTGATTAATGTGGAAGCCACCACTGTTCAGCCGCACCGACCAGGCGCTGGCGATTTTGTAATTCTCATCTGGCGTACCGATGGCAGCCATGTGGCGGCGGATCAGCGGGTCGATGGAGCCAAACAGGGCGCGGATCGCCGCATCGGGATAATCGGCCAAGGCGCGCGTAGTCTGGCTGCCATGCCGAAGCGATTGCCCCACCGGGTGGGTCAGCGGTCCGTGGATTTTGTTGAGGGCCAGGCTGAGATCGCCGAGATATGCGGCCAGGCTGTTCCAACCCTCGGGCGGATCAATGCGATAGGTCTTGACCAGCCGGTCATAGTCGTAAAGCGAGTGATAGCGGGGATCTCCCGCCAGCCGCCAAGCGATGGCCAGCAAGGCGGTAGTGTGCTGATCGCCTGGCTGGGCCGCATGCAGTCTTTCGCCGCGCCTGACGGCTTGTTCTATGCGTCCGAGCGCGAGATCGACCTCGATTTCGGCCTTGGCGCGCGCATTTGGAATAATGTCCGGCGGCGCCGCTGCCAGATGCCGGTCTGCGGCCTGCGGATTGATCCGCAACCCTGCCCGCGCGGCCAGCACGTTCAGCGTCGGGTCGCGCTCGGCCCGCGCTGCCGCCAGCGCATAGGCGGCCTCATCCTCGCCGGCGGCCTGCAACAGGCGCACGGTGATCGCGACGATTTCATGCGTCTGTGGGGCGGCGTCCAGTTCGGCGCGCGCCTTCGCCAAATCGCCGGTCAGCATCCAGACCAGATCGGCCAGCTCACGTTGGGCCTGGAGCGAGGATGGATCGTGCCGCACCGCTGTGCGATAGGCGGCTGCGGCCTCAGCGAAGCGGCCCTGCTTGCCCAGGATGCGCCCCAGCAGCTGGTGCGAATGGACATCGTCCATGCCCTTGGCGATGGCGCGGCGGGTGGCGGCCTCTGCCCCCGTTTCGTTGCCCAGCCGGAAAGAAATCGAGGCCAGCGCGAATTCCGCGGCGCCATCGTCCGGCGCCAGACGCACCGCGTGACGCAACTCGAGCTCGCAGCCAGCCAAGTCGCCCTGCTGGTGCAGGATAAATCCCATCAGGCTTCGGACCTGTGGGCCTTCCAGCCCACCCGCCATGGCCTGGAGCAGCAGGTCGCGTGCTTCGCCGCTCCGGCCACGCTCCAGCAGCGAGCGGGCGTTGCCCAGAGCCTCGCCAACATGAGGCATGGGCTACTTTCGTGCTGCGGCGATGGATGCCCGGATTTCCTCGACTGTGCGCGTTACCGTGTTCTCGATAAGGGCGCGGCCGATTTCCGCGCTAGCACGGCGCGGATCGCCCACAACCCCGTTCTTCCCGTCTCCCGCATGCAACTTGTTCGTGCGGACCATGCTGGGATCGATCGCCATCATCAAAGATGTGTCGCGCACATCGGCATGGTCGCCAATCTCGTCCCTGCGGATGCCGCGCTGCATCATCAGGACAGCGCTCCCTTCGGGATCGCCGCGATAATAGTTGAAAAAGGTATGGACCCGCACATTGGAACCGGCCCACTCTGCATTCAGCGTGGCCGCGACCGCGGTCTGGCCGGGCTGGTTGCCGCCACTGTCACCGAGGAAGACTATGTCGCGGAAGCCGTGCTGTTTCAGGCTGCGAGCGGCATATTCCAGCACCTGGCGATAAACGGGATCGGGAAGACCTATGGTGCCGGCGAAACGCATATGGCCGGTGGGCGGATCGATGCCCCCCTCGGGAACATAAGCCATCACCGGGGCGACCAATGCATTGCCCAGCCGGCGGGCGATGGTGTTGGCGTTGGCGGTGACCCGGACGTTGTGCTTGCCCAGCGCCATGTGCGGGCCATTCTGCTCAGTACCGCCCGTCGGGATAATGATGGTCGTCTTGCCGGCGGCAATGGCATCGCGCACTTCATCCCAGGTCATCCGCTCCAGGAAGACCGTATCGGGCGCCTGCGCCAGGGCCGGACTTGCCACGCAAAGCGCAGCGATCAGCAGCAGGTATCGGTACATGGCAGTCTCCTGATGAAAACTATTTCGATAGTCCCTTGAACACGAACTTCTGGAAGCGCCCGCCGCCATCTCCGATATAGAGATTGCCCTGAGCATCATTGGCGATCATGTGAATATTGGCGAGCTGTCCATTGCCCAGTCCGATACGGCCGAATGCCGAACCGGGGATTTCCCTCAACGTATTGCGGTCCAGGATCCGCACTTTCTGGCTATGGCCGTCAGCGACGTAGAGAAACCGCTGCTCCTTGTCGCCGGAAAAGGCGACGGCAAAAGCCGAGCCGTTGCCCGTCATCGGCGAGTTCGGACCAATCACGCTTTCGCTCAGGAACTTGCCTTCCAGCGTGAAGGACTGCACGCGGTTGGCATTGCGGTCGGCGACATAGACGATGCCGTCCTGTGAAATTCCCATGCCATGCAGCAGGTTGAACTGCTGCTGCACCGGTTTATACACCCTGTCCCTGGGATAGCTGTCGTCTGGCACCTTGCCATAGGCGCCCCACATCCGCTTGAACTTGCCGGTGTCGGCGTCCAGCACCACCACCCGCCGGTTGCCGTAGCCGTCGGAGATGAACATCTCATTGGCCTTGGCCCAATATACCGGCTGCGAAGGGCGGCCGAGATTTTCCATGTCCAGGCTGCCCTTGTTCTGCCCGGCCTTGCCGATCTGCATCACGAACTTGCCGTCGGCGGTGAACACCAGGCACTGATTGTCTTCCTTGCTACGCTTTTCTTTCTCACCTTGGGGATCGCGGCCATTGCCGCACACCCAGACGCGGTCCTTGCCATCCAGGGCGATGCCATGCTCCTGGATCGGCCAGTCGAACTTGGCCAGTTCCGCCTTGCTCATCGCGACCTTGCCGCCCCAGCCCCTGACAAAGCGCCCGTCGGGGGTCAGTTCAATCACCGAAGGCGCCGGGACGCCGGATTCTTCTTCCGGCGGATCGTTTATGGCGATCCGAAGCTGGGTCGGACGCGAATAGGCCCAGATGTTGCCTTTGGCATCGACGGTGACGCCTCCGCTGGGACCAAAAACATAGCCGTGCGGCAATTGTCGGGGCCAGCTGAAGTCCACTTCGAAGACCGGGTAGCTTTGCGCCAGCGCCGCACCAGGAAGCGCGATCAGCGCCAGTGCGACAAGGCAGAAGTGTTTGCGGCAATGCCCTGAAAAAAGACGTGTCATCCCACCCTCCCCGTATTACTGCCCGCAATATGGCCCAGTTGTCCGGCCTGTTCCAGTATTCCATCGTCAATGCCATTGTTGCAGCGCATGATTTATCCTTTTTCGCACGTGTGGCATTCTCCCCGTCATTTCCCCGAAAAGAGAAAAACCATGAAAACAGGCAGTTGGACGACATCGGTTTTGTTTGGACTGGCTGCGCTGATCACGTCGGCGCAAGCGCAGACATATCCAAGGTTCGAGGTCGATCCGAACTGGCCCAGGCAGATGCCCAAGGGCTATTTCTTCGGACAGATCGCCGGCCTGACCGTTGATGACCATGACAATCTCTGGGTGATCTCCCGGCCTCGCCGCATTATCCCGCAGATCGATGAACCGCCACAGGAAGCGTCCGGCGTCCCTGCCCCGTCGGTGGTGGCGTTCGACGCGAACGGAAAATTCCTGAAAGGATGGGGCGGACCATTCGCGATGAGCGATGCGGAGCGCGCCAAATTCGACTGGCCCATCGCAGAGCACGGTATCGCCGTGGATTCCAAGGAGAATGTCTGGGTCTGCGGCAATGGCCGCGACGCCAAGCTCAAACTGGACGACGATCAGTGTCTGAAGTTCACCAATGACGGCAAGTTCCTGTTGCAGATCGGCAAGTCCGCGCAAAGCAAGGGCAGCCTCGACACCGAAAACCTCAATCACCCCTCACAGCCGGTCTATTGGGCCGCCACCAACGAGGTGTTCATCTCCGACGGCTACGGCAACCGGCGGGTGATTGTGGTCGATGCCGACACCGGCAAGTTCAAGCGGATGTGGGGCGCCTATGGCAAGGCGCCGGACGACAGCGCCTCCAAGGAGCGGACTTACGATCCTGTGCCGCAGCAATTCAACCTGGTGCACGGCCTCACCATTTCCAAAGACGGCATCGTCTATGTCGCCGACCGCAACAACAACCGCGTCCAGGCCTTCAGCCTGGATGGCAAGTTCCTCAAGGAAGCCTTCGTCGCCCGGGAAATTCCCATGGTGGGCTTCGGCACCGTCAACAGCGTCGCGCTGTCCGGCGACAAGGAGCAGCGCTTCCTCTATGTCTGTGAAGGACACCAGCAGCGCATCCGAGTTCTGGACCGGCAGACGCTGCAGGAAATTCCGCAGGGCAAGTTCGGCCATGTTGGTGCGCAGCCGGGCATGTTCCTGGGACTGCACATCATCGCCACCGATTCCAAGGGTAATATCTATACCGGTGACGGGCGGGACGGCCGGGTGCAGAAATTCACGTTCAAGGGTGTGTCGCGCTAGCGACGAGATTCTGGCTTTGGGGGGCGGAGACATGATGCGTTCATTTTCACTATCGCTGATCCTACTGATGTCGGGTTCGGCGGCCGCCTTCGCCCAGACCGGCTATTCCGGCACCTGGGAAGTCGCGGTCCGCGAATTTGGACAGAAAAACTACTACCTCCCGATGGTCGACGGGCGCCTGACCGTGGAGCAACGCGAAGGCCGCACCGTTGCGTCCTATAATCAGCGGGCACTTTTCACAGGCCAGGTGGAAAAGGATGGCCTGCATCTGACCTGTGACGACAATGGCAAGCCTTGCGGGTCTTTTGTCCTTCGCCTGTCCGGCAATCAGCTGACGGGCAGCGGCACATTGCAGGATCTGCCGGTGACCATCGAGGGCAAGCGGCCCGCAGCTCGGCCCGCGCCAAGCATCCACGAATTCAACCCGCAGAAATTCCATACATTTTTCTCAGGCGCGATCCCGCCGGCCCTGCGGATATTCCCCGGCGACAGCGTCAAGACGCACACGCTCGACAGCCGCGGCTTCGACCGGGACGGCAAGCCGCGGGCGCCGCGCGGCAACCCCCAGACGGGACCTTTCTATGTGGAAGGCGCCATGCCGGGCGATACGCTGGTGGTGCGCCTGGACCGGATACGCACCAACCGGGATACCGCCTATCAGAGCAACCTGATCTCCAGCAACGCGCTGGAACCTAGCTATCTGCGGGAGCTGGCGAAGTTCGAAAGCGGCTTCACTCAGTGGAAGATCGACGCCGCTGCCGGCGTCGCCACCATCATCAATCCCACAGCCGCGCTGGCGGACTACAAGATCACGCTGGACCCCATGCTGGGCGGTGTCGGCGTAGCGCCGCCCCGCGATGAAACCTTCGTCAGCGGCCGCCTGGGCCCTTATGGCGGCAATCTGGATACCGCGCAGATGCGCGAAGGGGTCACGGTCTACCTGCCGGTGTTCCAGCCCGGCGCCTTGCTGTTCATCGGGGATGGCCATGCCCAGCAGGGCGACGGCGAATTGCCGGGCCAGGGCCTGGAAACCTCGATGGACGTGCAATTCACCGTGGATGTCATCCCGGGCCAGGCGGGTGGCCAAACCAGGGTCGAGAGCGCCGATTTCATGATGATCATGGGGACAGGCGTGACACTGGACGCAGCCATGAAAAGCGCGACCACCGAGATGAGCCGCTGGTTGGCGACGACCTATCAGCTATCGCCGCAGGAAATCGCGCCTCTCTTGGGCACCGCCATGCAATACGAAATCGCCGAAGTGGTGGATTCCGAATACAATGTCGTTGCCAAGGTCCGTAAGGACACGCTGAGCCAGATATGCAAGTGAGGCCTCTGACGGGGCGCGCCGCCCCGTCAGCACGTAACGCCTCAGATTAACGCTTTCTGGCGTCGGCTAGCTGAGCCGGAGCCACATCGTTGCGCACCTGCTTGTCGGGCGCCGGTTTTACATTGGGCTCGGGCTCATCAAGGCCGGTTTTGTTATTGACCCGCTCACCTTCAAATTCATATTCGGTGACCGCGGCGGTATAGTGCGGGCGATCTAGAGTTTTCAGAAAAAACTCCCTGCTCGGCAGATCGGAGATGTTCCGTTCCAGCGCGGGGAACGCGCCTTGCGACGTACCGGGCGGCACGCCCTGCACTGCCCTGGTCAGTGAGGACTTGATGGTGGCGGCGCGGATGGCGAGGAAGGCGCCCTTGCGACGCTCCTCCGCCGCTATGACTGTCACGCCGACAGGCTTTTCGGAATCCACCACATAGGCCGGCATTGCCGTGACCCGGTAGGTGGACGAAATGCCCATCTTCTCGCCCGTCTTGGGATCAGCCATGCCGTCCGCATTACGCTTGAGGGCATAATAGAGGGCGACGCCGTCTTCATGCTCGCGAATGCCCTGCTGGCCGCCGTCCTGGGCGAAGGTGTTTTCCGTGTAGATCTTGCGCCAGTCGCGATAGCCGCCAATCAGGCCCTTCGCATTGCCATCAGGAGCGATCTCGAGACGAACTTTGCCCTTGCGAAAATCGGCATCGCCGGCATGGTCGTAGAACCAGGCGAGACGCGGCGCATGCAGATTCTCAACCTGTTCGGTCTCGACCACGCCGTTCCGGATCCTGGCTTTCAGCTTGGTGTACTGCTCGGTCTTGACGATGCGGTAGGAATAGTCGGCCGCGACATCGCCGCGGGCATTCTTGGTGATCTTGTCCGGCGAATATCCGATCTCGAGCGTGGCATTGTCGTCATTCATCGGATCCTTGTTGCCTGAAACACGGATCACCATCGTGTAGAGCCCGCCCTGCATCTTGTCGTTGGCGCGAAGATGCAGCGTGGCGTTGCCGTTGCCGCGCCACGGCGCGTCGCAGCCCCAGGCGCGGTACAGGGCGTTGTCGATCCCTCTTTCACCGTCCTCAGCGACAAAGCCGCCGGTGTTGGGATTGCCGTCCAGGTTGAAACCGGTGGCGATCTTGCCCGTCACTTCGGGCTGGCCGGGATCTTCCGCCGCCCAGGGGTTCACATAGGTTTCGATGCCACGTTTCCAGGCGCGATAGGTAATGGCGCGATTCCAGATATGGAAGCGCGTCAAGACTGGCGCCTTGACCATCTCGAGCCCCGGCGGCCTGGAGATGGCTTCAATCTCGTATTTGCTGCGGAACGGCTGCTTGATCGCGGCTTCCGTATTCTTGTCGTTGGCGAAATGAAGGCTGGCGCCATGGAGGCAATCGGAACCAGGTTCGATCTCACCGGCGCGTTCAAAGCCTGCGCGTCCGCCATAGCGGAAGGCATACTCATAGGTTGCGACGACATATCCACGCGACCAAGGCGCGGCCGTTGTGGGTTGAACCATGGCGGCGAGCGCAGCAGTCGCAACCGAGCAAAGCAGAACGCGTTTTTGCGAGATCATGGTGAACTCCTCTGAACCGGTCTTATGCCGACATTTGGCGAAGCATTGATTGATATTCAAACACTTAATAACCGAAAGATTCCCAGTCGGTCTAAGTTAAGACTTTGAATTTAGTTACAAATCAGGAGACGATGACCGAGCCGATCATGCCCATCCCTTCATGCATCTTGCAGATGTACTTGTAGGTACCTTTTGTCGTGAAGGTATGGCTGAAGACGGCATCCTGCTGCATGTCGCCGGAATCGAACGGCACCACACCGGCGGGAAGGACAACATTTCCGGGCTTGGTCTCCATGCTGGGATCGAACGTCACGCTGTGGAGCACCACGGCGGGGTTGGTCCATTTCACCGTATCACCGACATTGATCGTGACGGATGTCGGCAGGAAAACCATTTTTGCCCGCCCCATGCTGACCTCGACTGTCTTTTCCTGTGCGAGAGCCGGCACCGCCGTTACGGACAGGCCAAACCCGGCAAGAAACTGGGCGAATGCGCGGCGATGAATTCCCATGAGTTCTTCCTTGCAGCAGTTGTTATTCCGGCGGCGAAACCTGGTTTATGAGCAGATCGGAAAGTGCGGCAGCCTCAAAACCCAGCGGGTTCTTGCCGTCCTTGACGCCCTTGCGGACCACAATGTCGGCACTGACTTCGAAATCGGTCACAGTCTTGGGGTCCTTGCCGTCAGCAAAGAAGGCCGCGCCGGCAAAGGGACTCCATGTGCTCCATGCG
The DNA here is from genome assembly GCA_041192105.1 of Pseudomonadota bacterium. Lineage (GTDB taxonomy): Bacteria > Pseudomonadota > Alphaproteobacteria > Micropepsales > Micropepsaceae > Rhizomicrobium. Next base: position 14,715 of record JBEENS010000035.1, read on the forward strand.
GCAGAACCGGCCATCTTGTAGCGCCAGACCGGCCGCCAATGGACCATGCGAAAGCTATAGGACTTTCCGGCACGCGCCGGATCGTCGTTCACGGGGTCGGGACCCGCATCGCCCTTCATGCGGCCTTCGACGAGCGTGAACCAGGTCCCGCCCTGCGCCAGCGTGTGTTCGGCGGCGCGCCAGCCGAGATACTTTTCGACCGCCTCGCGCGAGGTGAAGGTTTTTCCTGTCACCGTCAGGTTGAACCGGGTCGGGTTGACCGTCTTGAGGGCAAAGACGCCGGGCTTGGCGGCGGGGACCATCGGCATTGCATCGGCCAGCGGCGGGGTCGGTTTGGCGGCCGGCACCTGCGCAAGAGCTGCCAGCGGCATCCCTGCGCACACCGCTATCATTGCAAAGCCAAAAATCGTGCTGCGTCTCATTGTTTTCCCGCCCGGTTAGTAGTGTTTTTTTGAAGAATAGCAGAACAACATCTAGAAATAGAACCCCGTCGTCACCGCCCATACGATAACCGAAACAAACACCGCGCCAAGCAGAAGCCGCCAGACCGGCGCGACCTGAACTTCCCCCCCGTCCACGTCACCCTTGCGCTTGCCCGTGATCATGGCGCCAACCAGATTTTGGCGTTTCCAGGCGACGTAGAAACTGACCGCCAGAAGATGCAGGGCAATGACCACCAGCATAACATCGAACAGCGTGCCGCCATGCAGGCGCGCAAGGCGGCGCCCCTGGCGATAATCGACATAGCTCGACAAGGGACCGGAATAGATCACGTCTATGTCCACCGCGAACAAGCCGGTGACGACCATCGCCAGAACGGAAGCCAGAAGTACCAGGACGCTGATTGCGCCCAGCGCATTATGCCCCAATGCCGGGGCCGTGTCGCGTCTGTGCAGGGTGCGCGCATAGTTGAAAACAGTCCTGGGGCCGCGCAGGAAGTTGACGAACTTGGCGGTGGAAGACCCCACAAAGCCCCAGTATAGCCGCAGCAGGATGACCCAGAGCGCGACGTAGCCGCTATAGGCGTGATATTCGAGCTCACCATTCTCGGCGGTCCACCAGCAGACCGCGATGGAGATCACCAGCAGCCAGTGCATGGCGCGGGTTGGCGAATCCCAGATGCGCAAAAGGGACATTGTCCGAGATGCCTTTTGCCCCCCCCCGATCTCTCCCGGCAAACTCATAGGATCTCTTACTGTTCTTGGTCTTTTTCGTAGTCCGGCGAGCGGTAATCCTCATGGCAGGCCTTGCAGCTCTTGCCCAGTGCAATGACCTGCGCCTTGAGCTCGCCGTTGTCCTTTTTGGCGGCCACCTGGCTCAGCTTTACCGCTTCGGCCATCATCGTCCTGCCGTGCTTGGCGAAATCATCGCCCTTCTGCCAGATGGCCGGCAGGGCATAAGTCTTGGCGCCGGCTTCGGGGCCGCTTCCTTTGGGAAACCACTTGAGCAGAAAGGGGCTGCGCTCCTGGAGTATCAGGACGTTCGGATGGATGAGATTTTCCCAGTCGGGAGATCTCTTCTTGAGCTCATCGTCGATTTGCTTAAGGGCACTTGCCATATCGCGCAATTTGTCCTGCCGGGATTTAATTTGGGCGATGTCTGCGGGTGCTGCCGTAACGATAGCGGCAGCTGCAACACAAAACAGAAGCGCAACGCCCGCGACGCGGGAGAAAAGAACAGAACGCAACATAACGTAAAAAATCTCCGGCCGGACAAAAAAGCAGGCAAGCTAGAGCAGCTTGTGGTTGCCTTCGGTTGGAACGAAACGAACTAGGCCAGCAATTCGGTGAACGGACTCTTGGTTTCCATCGAGTTCGCGCCCCAGCTGTCGACGCCGACACCCATCGCCTTCATGGCAGTCAGGCCCACGCGCGACACCGTGCTGTTGTCACCTGCGATATGGTAACCGCCCTTCATGCGCCCGCTCGCCAGACCGGCAACCAGGATCGGGAGACCGTCGACCGCATGGATCTTGGCGAAGCTCTGGTCGGTGTAGGCAAAGACCAGGCTGTGATCCAGCAGTGTACCGTCACCTTCCTGAACGCCGTCCAGCTCCTTCAACATCATGGCGAAGAGCTCCATGCTGTGAACATTGTATTGGGCGACACGCGGCTGATAGCCCAGGATCGGATCGATGGGCTCTTCATGCGTGGACTGATGATAGCCCAGGGAATCGCCGGGAATGAAGATCTGCGAACCCGGCTCGGAAATACTGAGATTGAACACCCGGGTCTGGTCGGTGGCCAGGGCCAACGCGCCCAGCCGGGACATCAGCGGGACGTTCTTGCGGATGTTGGGGAGTGCGTTATTGACAACCAGATCGCTCTCAGGTGCCCCCGGAATCTCGACCTTTGCGGTGAGTTCGGGGCGCTGCAGCTGGGTCGCCATCTGGGTTTCAACTTCGCGCACCGAGGTGAAGTACTGATCCATGCGGGCCTGGTCGGCGGCGCCCAGATGCATCATCGCGCGCTTGCGGTCCTCTGCAACCACCGACAGCACGCTCTGCTGCACCATGATCGAGGGATCGGGCTTCCAGTTGGGAGAAGAGGGATCCTGGAATCCCGGGCCGAACAGTCGCGTATACAGCGACAGCGGCGTGGTTTCGGGAGGCAGCGTGTTGAGGCCGCCCAGGCTCGAATAGCTTTCCTTCGCATTGCCCGAGGCGGCGGCGGCTACCGACTTGTAGCGGGCACCGCGGCTGATCACATCGGCAACCTGCTGGTCGATGGTCTTGGAATCGAACTGCCCCTGCTTGGAGGGCGAAATGCCGGTGGCCGCGGCGGCAACGCCCGACCAGTGTTGGTAATTCGGGTTGTCGTCGAACGGAATACGCAGGCCGCTGAACACGTTCAGCTTGTTGCGGTAAGCTTCCAGCGGCTTGAGCTGGACGGTCATTTCATAATCTTTTCCGGCAGTCTTGGGGACCCAGAGCGACTTTGTCAGGCCGCAGCCGAAGAAGAAGGTATTGAAGCGCGTCGGGAGCTTCTGCCCTGTCGCGGCCAGCGCCTGGCCCTTGCTGTCAAGGAAACAGTCCAGGAACGGCACCATCATTGTGGCGGCCGAACCCTGGAACATGCCGCGAAGAAGGAATCTGCGATCTAATTTCATGACTGTGTCTCCTAGTTTCTAGGGTGATACGGTTTTGACGTGTTCGGCGGAGGCATTGAAGAATCCGGGGCTTGTGGCGAGGCCCTTGATCAAAGCGCGAAGGCGATAGCCGGACTTCTGGAAGGCTTCCTGCCCGCCCTTGAACGCCGCGGGGTCGACTTCTTCGCTGTTCAGGCCATTGGCATAGGAATAGAGCTTGCGCGCGACGCAGGCGGGATATTTCGGGCTGCTGTACAAGAATTTGCCCAGGCCTTCCGAACCGCTGAACGACTTGCCCGCGAGTGTGGCGGAAACGTCGATCATCTCGCCATTCTCCCGCTCCCGGCGTCCGCCAATGGTATCGAAACCTTCCAGCGACAGGCCGAGCGGATCAACAGCGTTGTGGCAGGAGGCGCAGGTCTTGTCGTTGGCATGGGCCATCAGGCGTTCGCGCACAGTCTTGAGCGGCCCATTGGTGTCATTGACCTCGGAGAAATCCACATTGTTGGGCGGCGTCGGCGTGGGCTCGCACAGCAATATTTCGTTCAATGCCACGCCACGCCTGGTGGGCGAACTGCGGCCGGGATGGGAAAACATGGCCAGCATACTGATCTGGGTCAGCAGGCCGCTGCGTCCGGCGTCCGGCGCGAACTCATACGGCGCCCACTCGCCATTGAACGAAAACGGCACGCCATAGATGGATGCTAGGGAGCGATTGATCAGGGTTTTGCGCGTGGTCATGAGATCGCGCATGTCGCCATTCTGGTGAAGCGCCAGCGCGATCGTGCTGCGCAGGGTTTCTTCCGACGCCGCAACGCCCATGGGGCCGGCCCATTTGGGATAGAACAGGCCATCCTTGGACACGTTGTTGAACGTCGACAGCATCAGCATGTCGGAGAAGAAGGCGCGCATGCCGACTTCCAGGCGAGGCGATGCCATCAGCCGGTCAACCTGCTTTTCCAGTCCCGCGGACGTATTCAGTTCCCCGGTTTCGGCAGACTTCAGCAGCTCGGCGTCCGGCGTGGTGTCCCACATCAGATAGCTAAGGCGGGCGGCGCGGCTGTAGGGCTCCAGCGCGTAGCCCTTGCCTTCGGGCACCGCGATTTCCTTGCGGAACAGGAATTCCGGCGACTGGAGCAGCGTGGCAAGGCCATAACGCAGGCCCGCATAAAAATCGCTGGAGGACTTTGCCATCGTCCGCGTAAGGCTCACGCGCGAGCGGAGCTCTTCGGCCGTGAGGGGGCGGCGGAACAACTGCAGGCCGTAATGGCCAAGAAACTGTGCGGCGCAGGCATCATCCGGCGCGGCGGACGACTTGGGCTGGCAGGAGACCAGACGCTTGCGATGCGGCTCGCTTGTCGCCTGCATCGCAATACTGTCAGCCATCTTCGAGTAGGATTCAAAACCGGCCGGTGTAATCGACAGCACAGCGGTGCTGGCGGAGGTCAGGCCACCGATACGGATGCCCGGCTCGAAGGTGCCCTGCACCGCGATGTCCTTGCCGAAAATATCCGCGATGGAATGGCGATATTCACTCTCGTTCAGGCGCCGCAGGCCCACGACCTGGCCGCCGCTTGCTTCCAGGGCTGCCGCACCCATCCAGGTGCCGCAGGCCACAAAAGCTGCAATGACGAGGATAACTGTGGTGCGCACTGGTTACTCTCCATGCCTGATGTAGAGCGCGCTTTTTCGCGCGCTTATCGTCTTATGTCGTCGTGATGCTGTACCCGATAATCAGTCATTATTGTTAGTCCCCGCGTGGAGATTTCACAACATAACGAAGCCTCAAGTTTTGCTTTGGCCGGTAAATGTGGGGATTTTGAGACATTCTGAGACAAAAAACTGCCTCCAGTTGATCTATGTTTACATTAAAAACATTTGGTGCGGCTACGGCCTCCTCCGCGAATGACGAATCGCCGGCAGGCCTTCCCGACCGTTCCGGCATCATCCATGGACCGGCGAGGCCGCCATCCCCTCATGCGATCTTCGCCGACCGTACAGTAGCGTAATATTCAAGCGGCGGTTGGTGTACCCCTCCCTGAACGCGATCCGGTCCGTTTCGTGAAACAGGTCGGAGTCAAAAATAACGGCGCGGTTGGCGCGGTATGGGACGGTCATTGACCGCGCACAGTTTTCGGCGAGGAAGTCGCGGATCGCCGCGTCATTGTCATTGTATTTCGCAAAGTCCCAGTCGAGCGGCGCGGCGACATCCCAGATGATCAAACCACTGCGTTCGGCATCCAGATTGGCTTCGTCGGGGGTGATCCAGAAATTCACGTTCACGGCGGCAAAGTCGGCGTGAATGTTGACGCCGCTGAGCGCGCTGTCGCATTTGAAGGCCCACAAATAGCGCAGATGATGCGCGCCGAAGATGCCGCCATAGGTGCTGCGGAACTCCTCGGCGATCTGGGCCAGCAGCGGACATGCAAAGCCATGTTCCGGAAGCGCCCCCAGATAGCCACCGGCATAGGCTTTTCGCCATACCGTGGATTCCCAGCAAAACCGGCGCAGGCTTTCCAGTGCGTCCTGTGTCAGCAGGTCGTCTATCACCACCACTTGCGGCCGCGCAGTCCGCCAGCGCTCGCAAATCTGTTCACTGTTGTTGCCGGGATTTATCGCGGGCGTAGCCAACCGCTCCCCGCTTGCGAGATGAAATCGCGACAGGGGGCCAGCAACGCCATCGCGGCTGGCCCGATAATCCTGCTGTTCCCGGTCGTGCCGCATTTTGTATTCGGACGCCGGCTCATCAGGAAAATCCCCGTCGCCATACCGCAGTTCAGCATGGCGGCGGAACAGCTGCATGGCTTCCCCGGCCCGATCGCACTCGAAAAGAACAAGACCGAGATTTTTCAGCGCCACAGCGTGGTTCGGCCATATCGACAGCACATTCCTGAAACATGCGGCAGCATCCTCACAGCGCCCCAGGTCGCGCAGCAGCAGGCCGCGGTTGAACGCAATCTCGGGATTGCCCGGTTCAAGCGCCGCGGCCCGGTCGAAAGAAGCCAGCGCCTCGACGGGGCGCCCGGCATCCCGGAGCATGATCGCCCGGTTGTTCAGAGCCTCGGCATAGTCGGGGTGGATTGTCAGCGCGGCATTGACACTGGCCAGTGCTTCGTCCTGGCGACCCAGGGCGCGCAACACCATGGCCTGGTTGCTCAACGACTCTGCATGGTCCGGCTTCACCGCCAGCGCTTTTCGAAGACTCTCCAGCGCCTCGACATGGCGTCCCTGCGCATGCAGGACCAGTCCGTGGTGGCTCAGCGCTTCGGCCGCGTCCGGAATCGCGCTCAGCGCGGCGTCAAGGAACTGGAGCGCCTCGGCGCCGCGTCCCTGCTGAAACCGCATGATACCAATCAGGTGATTTGCGTTGAAATTTCCGGGATCGGCGGCAAGCACCGCCAGGTACAGACGCTCTGCTTCAGCGAGCTTGCCGGAATTCTGCGCATCCAGGGCCTGGTGAAGAAGCTCCTGCAACCCCATCGCGCTGACCTATAGGGATTATTTCGCCAACCAAAAATATGACGGCGGACACGATCTGAACCGGTCCCGGTTCGGTCATATCCGCCGTCATTAATCTACAAAAGCTGGAATACCGTCTCAGACCGTCGTGAGAGCTGCGGCGGCGACCGGGACCGGTTTGTTGCTGCTGCCACAGCAATTTGTTGCCCCAACCACAATAGCAGCCAAAATACCCGCCCCGCCGAGCACTACCAACGTGGTTGTTCTGTCCATCTGGGCGGAGCGGACGCCGGCAGGCTTGCCGGGGGTCAAGGCACCACTCTGCGCCAGAACGGCAGTGGGAACGAGAAGGCTTGCAGCAAGCGCAATTATTGCGATCTTTTTCATAGTACCTCTCAAAAAATTACACGTGCTTTCCGCTTCTGACGGCGGCGTCACCTTTAGTTATCGATGCGAACACCAATGTGGAACATGCGGCCGACGGAGTCATATATCGTGGCACCCCCGCCATTATTCGCCGCGTTGAAGTTGACGCTGTGCCCGACTTGTAGCGGGTCCTTGTTGAGCACGTTGTCGATCTGGGCATAGACCTTCCAATGGTCGTTCAGTGTGACCGAACCGCCAACATTGAAGTAAACGATAGCCGGGATAGAGTTCAGGTTTGTGGTCGGATTTTGCAGCGTCGATACCGGGCAGGTTCCTGGTACGCACTGGACCCAGGCATTGTTGAACTTGCCTTTCGAAATCCAGTTTTCCGAGACATGGATTTCCCAGTTGTCTTCTTCGTACTGCTGGGTGAAGAAGCCCTTGGCGTGCGGGATAGAGCCCGTATTGACGCCCGCCGAATTGGTCGGGAAGGTTCCGGCGACGCCGGGCGTGTTGATGAACTTGGTGACATAGGTGACCAGGTTGCGGAAGGTGAAATTGCCCGGCACCGAGATGTAATCCATGTTTGCCAGGCTGAACTGGTAGGTCATTTCCCAGTTGAAACCATCCGTGACCGTGCTGGCGGTGTTGAAAGCCTGTGCGTTCACCTGGATCCAGCTCGAACTGACCGCGGGGCTGAGACCACCCGCCACCTGGATTGCGGCGCAAAACTGGGTCAGGCCGGCAAAGCAGTTGTTGACACTGGTCTGGGTGGCAACGTTGTTGATCTGTGCGCCGACAGCAATGCGGTAATAGTCCAGTGAGGTATTGAAGCCCGGCAGCCAGCTTGGCGACAGGACCACACCGACCTGGGTATTGAGGGATTTTTCAGACTTCAGAAGCGGATTGCCCAGGGTGCCGTTGATCACCTGGATCGCGCCACCTCTCCACGGATCCTGGTTGGAACCGTTGGCGGTGACCGGCGCCGCGAACAGTTCGCTGAGGTTGGGGGCGCGCATGTCGCGCGATTGCAGGGCGCGGATGCGGACGCCGTCGAGCGGCGTATCCCAGGTCAATCCGACCTTCCAGGTATTGGCGGAACCGGCGGTGGTGTACTTGGCATGGCGGCCGGCCGCGCTCAGATCGGCCTTGCCCCAGGCGGTACTGTCGATCAGCGGGACGCTTAACTCGAGAAAGCCTTCATAAACGCCGTAGTAACCGTTGGCGTTGTGGAAGCTGCCAGCATACCAGTTGGTGCCGTTGACGCAATTTATCAGCGGGTCCACGCAGGTGCTGCCGGGCGCGCCCTTGGGGCCAATCGCCGTGCCGTTTCCGGCGCCATCGCCGCGCACGGAATAGCCGTCTTCGCGCCATGATAGGCCAGTCGCCACCGAAACATCGCCAGCCCAGTTCTTGATGGGCGAACCGCTGATGACGAATTCAGCGTTATTCTGGAACTGTTTCGAGAGCTGGATCGGGCCCGGACCCCATTGCTTGCCGCCATAAACCCAGTTCTTCTGGGACTGGGTATACTCGTCGGAAAAGGGATTGATCGGCACGCATCCCTGCGCCCGGGCGACCGTGTTGCGGCAGACCGCGACACCCTGACCGTCCCGCACCGAATCCACCGCCGCATAAAGGTAGGGCAGCAAGGCGATGCCGTTGACATTGATCCGGGTGTTGTTCTCGCCATGCTGGGCATAGGCCATGGCGGACCATTCCGTGCCGAACATGTTGAAGGTGCCGTCCAGGCCCATGGCATAGCGCCGGCCGTCACGCAGGGAATGGACCTTTTGCGGTCCCAGTCCGTAAAACAGCGAGCCGAACCCGAAGGACGTTATGTTGGCACTGACGCAGGCGGCATTGATGTTGGCGGGCAGGAACGCGTTGGCGCCGCCTGCGGCGTTGCCGCAATAGACGCCCGGGGGTTGCAGCACCTGGTTCAGGTTGAAGGCCGCGGTGGATTGGATGGTTGTGGTCAGGCTCGCGACTTGGCCGGCGGCGCCGTTGATGCCGGGCATCGCAGACCGCCACTCATTGGAATTGGGATTGGTCGAACTTTGAACCTCCGCCAGACTCACCGTCGTCCAGAAGTTCCAGTCCGGCGTCAGGTCATAGGACAGGCGCGCGTAGAAATTTCCGCGCGTGATCGGCGACGACATGGTGCCGCCCGAGCCGGTCTGGGACGAGGTGTCTCCGCCGATACAGAAAGTGGATACGCAGTTGGTGACCGTGCCGGCGGCGGTGAGACTGCCATTGAGCGCCGGAACGCCCTGAAGGCCGTTCGGGCCTACGCCGTAGTCACGGCGGGAGGTCGATCCGTCGGGGTTGAACTGGATCCCCTGCAGCGGGCCGCTGTTGATGATGCCGGTCCGTCCCAGAACATTTGGCGTTGCATTGGCCGTCAAGAAGAATTGGGGCTGGCCGGCCGGTGTCGCGCCGGGAGAGCCATACTGGATGCTGGTCGGCGCCGAGTACCAGGTGCGGCCATGGCCCAGTGAGTCTTTCAGGCTGCCGCCGCAGCAGCTGAGTCTTTTCCAGTCGCCTTCCACGCCGTCGCTATGGCTGTAATCCACCGACGCCGTGAAGTGTCCCCGGCCGCCCGCGAAGCTGGTGCCGGCGGCGGCCGAAATGCTGAGCGTAGCATTGTCCCTGTAGTTCGAAATGCCGGCCGAGATGTTCGTCTTGAAGCCGACATATTTCTTGTCGGTGATGAAGTTGACCACGCCGGAGATGGCGTCCGAACCCCAGGACGCCGAGGCGCCGCCGGTCACCACGTCGACGCGCTGGATCAGCATTTGCGGGAACTGGTTGATGTCGTTGACGCCGGTGACGTTGCCGGGAACGAAGCGCTGTCCGTCCAGCAGGGTCAGGGTGCGGATCGTTCCCAGGCCGAACATGTTGAACGAGGCCAGGCCGTTGGTGCCGCCGCTGGTGCCGTTGACGTTGCTCTGCACGCCCGTGCTGCCCATCATGGAGGGCAGTTGCGTGATGGCCTGGAAAATATGGTCTTTGTTCTGCTGTTCGATGAAGTCCTTAGCCAGGACAGTGGTGGGGGTCGGCGCGGTGAAGCCGGAATTCATGATGCGGGAAGAGGAAACCGTCACCGATTCCACCCCGGCGTCCTGCGCATAAGCGGATGATGCCACCAGCAGCGCGCTCGCGCCCGCCGTGGCGAAGAGCGATGCTTTTCTCAGCAGACTGAATTTCGACTGGGCGGCAAGGTTTGTGTCTGCGGTGCGCTTCGAATTCATTTTTATAGTCCCCTAAAGTTTTTTCGAACTGGGCCGAAAGCACGTCGCGAGAAATTCGCAACAAATAGACATGATATTACTGCAACTTACCGTCTTGCTTGATCGAATTCAAGATGGTGCCCCCCCGCGGCCGAATACTGCGATGCAAAAATTGTACTTTTTTGTAACCGCCCGTCACGCGCCGCGCGGGACATTTCTGAAGCGCTTCGCGGAGGCCGTGAACAGCTATGACAAGGCGCTGACCCTGAGACCGAACAGCCCGGAACGTCTCTATAAACTGCGGTATTTCCCTGGCGTCTCTGGGATGGCTGCAGGACGCGCTGACCAGCTATGACAAAGCCCTCGCACTCCATCCCGAATTTGCGCCGGCCTTCGACATTCGCGGCAGTGCGTTGCGGGGGCTGGGTTTGTATTCGGACGCCGGCTCATCGGGGAAATCCCCGTCGCCATACCGCAGTTCAGCATGGCGGCGGAACATCTGCATGGATTCCTCGGCCCGATCGCATTCGAAAAGCACAAGACCGAGATTGTTCAGCGCCGCAGCATGCTTCGGCCATACCGACAGGACTTTGCCAAAACATACGGCCGCATCCTAGCAGCGTCCCTGCTTAAACCGCCTGATACCAATCAGATGATTTGCGTTGAAATTTCCGGGATCGGCGGCAAGCACCGCCAGGTACAGCCGCTCTGCTTCAGCGAGCTTGCCGGAATTGCGCGCATCCAGGGCCTGGTGAAGAAGCTCCTGCAACCCCATCGCGCTGACTCAAGCAAGCGAATTTCCATATCACGCTGTTGATCCGCCTGTCGTCGTCGGTGAAACGGTGAGCGGTACCTTTGCGTTGCTGCTTTTGCAACAATCGGAAGCAAAAACAACACCCGTAATCAAAATACCCACACCGATCGCCCCAACGATAAGGGATGTATTAGCCCCTTGGGCGGCGCGGATGCCGGCAGGTTTTCCGGCCGTTAAAGCGCCACTGTCAGCCAGAACGGCACCGGGAACGAGAAGGGCGGCAGTAAGAGTAATTACCAGGAGCTTTTGCATAAGACCTCTCTATGGATTCAGTAAAATTACCAATTTCCTTGGCCTTTTTACCACTAGTTATTGATGCGAACACCAACATGGAACATGCGACCGACGGTGTCATAGAGCGTTGGATTGGTTCCATTGTTCGCTGAGTTGAAACCGGTAGTGTGTCCGGTGATCACCGGATCCGCGTTGAAAACGTTGTCGATTTGGGTATAGACCGTCCAGTGATCGTCCAATTCCACAGAACCACCGACGTTGAAGTAAACAATCGCCGGGTAGGTGTTTCTATCGGTTGTCGGATTTTGCAGCGTCGATACCGGGCAAGTTCCGGGTACGCACTGAATCCAATTATTGTTGAACTTGCCCTTCGAAACCCAGTTTTCTGAAACATGGATTTCCCAATTGTCTTCTTCATACTGCTGCGTGAAGAAGCCCTTGGCATGAGGTACGTTGCCGAAGCCGATGCCGAATCCGCCTGCACCGGCTGCGGCGCCAGCCGTATTGAGCGGGAACGTTCCGGGGATACCAGGCGTGTTTACGAACTTGGTGACATAGGTAACCAGGTTGCGGAAGGTAAAATCGCCCGGCAATGACACATAAGCTGCATCGGCAAGGCTGAACTGATAGGTCGCTTCCACGTTGAAGCCGTCTGTCGTTGTACTGGCGGTGTTGAAAGCCTGTTGATTGACCTGAACCCAGTTCGTACTGACCGCGGGGCTCAGACCGCCCGCCACTATAATTGCGGAGCAGAACTGGGTCAGACCAGCATGACAGTTGTTGACACTAGTCTGCCGATCAACGGCGCTGATCTGTGCACCAAGACCGATGCGATAATAATCAATTGAGGTGCTGAAGCCAGGCAACCAGCTTGGCGTGAACACCACGCCGATCTGGGTATTGAGGGATTTTTCAGCCTTCAAGTTTGGGTTGCCCAGAGCGCCGCCGATAACCTGAATAGTCCCCCCTCTCCAAGGATCAGAGTTGGAAGAGTTTGCGGTGGTGGGCGCCGCATAAAGTTCAGACAGGTTCGGTGCACGGAAGTCGCGCGATTGCAAGGCGCGGAAACGAACGCCGTCGATCGGGGTGTCCCAGGTCAAGCCGACCTTCCAAGTATTGGCAGAACCAGAAGTGCTGTAATCGGCATGCCGGCCAGCCAGGCTCAGGTCGAACTTGCCAAATTCCGACGAGTCTAACAGCGGAACTTCAATTTCCGTAAAGGCTTCACGGACGCTGAAGTAACCATTGGCATTGTGGAAACTGCCGGCATACCAGTTCGTACCGTTGGCGCAATTTTGCACCGGGTTGTCACAGGGGGTTCCAGGAGCGCCCTTGGGGCCGGTCTTTGTACCATTGCCAGCAGCGTCGCCGCGGACCGAATAGCCATCCTCACGCCATCCAGCGCCAACCGCGATTGCAACATCGCCTGCCCAGTTCTTGATGGGCGAACCGCTGATAACGAATTCTACGTTGTTCTGGAACTGTTTCGAGATCTGGAGCGGCCCCGGACCATTAGCTTTTCCGCCATATACCCAGTTCTTCTGAGCCTGGGTATAATCGTCGCTAAATGGATTAAGCGGTGTGCACCCCAACGTACGGGCGACGGTGTTGCGACAGACCGCAACACCTTGGGAATCCCTGATCGAATCTACGGCATGATAAAGATTGGGTAAATTTGCGATACCGTTGACCTTGATCCGGGTATTGTTCTCACCATGCTGGGCATAGGCAACGGCAGACCATTCCGTACCCATGAGCTCGAAGGACCCGTCAAGGCCCAAGGCGTAGCGCTTGCTGCTACGCAGTGAATGGACCTTTTGCGGTCCCAGCCCATAAAAAAGTGAGCCGAACCCGAAAGACGTAATGTTATTAGTGATACATGCGGCATTGATACTAGCAGGCAGATATGCATTGGCTCCGCCCGCAGCGTTGCCGCATTGGATACCCGGGGCCACCAGCAACTGGCCTACATTGAAGGGCGAGGTGGAGTGAATTGATGACGTCAGAGCCGCAGCTGTGCTCTGGGTGGCGGCGCCAGCAAGCCCAGGCAGGGAGGACCGCCATTGATTGGAATTTGGATTGGTTGAGCTCTGAGTTTCACCCATGCTTACCGTGGTATAAAGATTCCATTTTGGCGCGATGTCATAGGACAGGCGGACATAGATGTTGCCGCGCGTAATCGGCGATGACATGGTGCCGCCCGAGCCGGTCTGGGCAGAGTTATCTCCGCCGATACAGAGCGTTCCCGGGCAGTTGGTGACCGTACCGGCCGCACCAGCGCTGCCATTTAGGGCCGGAACACCCGGAAGGCCGGTGGGACCTACGCCGAAGTCACGGCGATAGGTCGTTCCGTCGGGGTTGAACCCGATCCCCTGCAGCGGGCCACTGTTTATCATACCGGTGCGCCCAAATTGATTAGAAGTACCATTATCCCTTAAATAGAATTGCGGCTGACCGGCAGGGGTTACGCCAGGACTATTATAAGCCAATATCGAGGGCGCGGTATACCAGGTACGCCCATGTCCCAGCGCGTCCTTCAGGCTATCGCCGCCGCAGCAGGACAACCTTTTCCAGTCGCCTTCCACTCCGTCGCTATGACTATAATCCACCGACACCGTGAAGTGCCCCCGACCGCCCGCAAAACTAGTGCCGGCGGCAGCACCGATGGTAAGCGTAGCATTATCTCGATAGTTCGAAATACCGGTCGATATATGCGTCTTGAAACCGATATATGTTTTATCAGTGATGACATTGACCACGCCCGAGATGGCGTCCGAGCCCCAGGACGCCGAGGCGCCGCCGGTCACCACGTCAACTCGCTGGATCAGCATCTGGGGGAACTGGTTGATATCATTGATGCCGGCGACATTGCCGGGAACAAAGCGCTGGCCATCTAGCAGCGTGAGGGTACGAACAGTTCCAAGGCCGAACACGTTGAACGAAGCCAAGCCGTTGGTACCACCGCTGGTGGCGTTGACGTTACTCTGCACACCAGTACTACCCATCAAGGAGGGCAGTTGCGTGACGGCCGTGAAAATATTGTCCTTGTTCTGCTGTTGTATAAAATCGGCGGCCATGACTGTGGTGGGGGTTGGCGCTTGCATGCCGCTGTTCACGATACGCGAAGATGAGACTGTCACCGACTCGACGGCGGGGTCCTGCGCGTAGGCGGACGATGCCACCAGCAGCGCGCTCGCGCCCGCCGTGGCGAAAAGCGATGCCTTTTTCAGCAGACTGAATTTCGACTGGGCGGCAAGGTTTGTGTCTGCGGTGCGCTTCGAATTCATTTTTATAGTCCCCTAAAGTTTTTTCGAACTGGGCCGAA
>JBEENS010000036.1:0-24326 GCA_041192105.1 Pseudomonadota bacterium
CCGGACGGTGTTGTAGTGGCTGCGCCATTGCCCAATAACAGCCTTGGCCTCCTTCAGGCTGTAGAAGATCTCTCCGTTCAGAAGCTCGTCACGCAGCTTGCCGTTGAAGCTTTCGCAGTAGCCATTCTCCCAGGGGCTGCCAGGCTCGATGTAAAGCGTCTTGGTCCCAACCTGGGCTAACCAATGCCGAACGATCTTGGCCGTCATCTCTGGCCCATTGTCGGACCGGATGTGTTCAGGGACGCCCCGGACCAACATCACATCCGCCATGGTCTCAATCACACCCAGACTGTTGATCCGGCGGGCAACACGGATCGCCAGGCATTCCCGCGTGAACTCGTCGATCAACGTCATAAGCCGAACCTTGCGGCCATCATGCGTCTGGGCTTCGACAAAGTCGTAAGACCAGACGTGGTTACGCCGTTCCGGTCTCAGCCGGATACAAGACCCATCATTGAGCCATAAACGGCTCCTGGGCCTTTGTTTACTGGGAACTTTAAGCCCCTCGCGGCGCCAGATGCGTTGCACACGGTCCGTGCCAACGGCCCACCCAGCATCCCTGAGCAGCCATGTGATCCGCCGATAGCCATAGCGACCATACTCTGACGCCAGACCAATAATGGCCTGTGTCAGAGCATCTTCGTCTGCACGGACTATCGTTGTGTACCGCTGCGTACCTCGTGGCTGACCAACGAGCCGACAGGCATGGCGTTCCGAGAGCCTGTACTTCTCACAAGCCCCCGCAACCGCCTGCCGGCGCCGTTCGGGGCTTACAAGTTTCCCGAGGCGATATCCTTGAGAACCTGCTTATCAAGCGAAAGATCAGCCACCAGCCGCTTCAGCCGGGCGTTCTCTTTCTCCAGATCCTTCAGCCGCCTCGCCTGATCAAGCTCCAAACCGCCATATTCTTTGCGCCAGCGGTAGTAGCTCTGCTGCGATATCCCAGCATCCCGGCACGCAATCGGCGCCGACTTGCCCTGCGATATCAAAACCTCAATCTGGCGCAGCAAAATCACTATCTGCTCCGCGCTAAAACGCTTCTTCGGCATAACCAGGTTCCTTTCCAAGTCAGTTTCTATCAAACCGCTTGGTTCAAAAAGACCCGGTCAGGTCAGTGGCGCCATTGTTCGATGAGGACCTTTGCTTCCTCGAGGCTGCAGAAGATTTCGCCATTGAGCAGCTCGTCCCTCATGACCTGCTCCCCGAAAGTGCCCTCGATTTGATGTAGAGCGTCTTGGCGACCACGCCCGCCAGCTCCGCACGATCCTGGCGGTCATCTCCGGCGCGTTATCGGAGCGGGTGTGCTCTGGGGGAGGGGGCCAAGGCCCTTGTTCCTACACCGTCAGTTCATTAGTTTTATTGACTATCGTGCCATCGTTGGCTCGCCCGAAAATAGTCCCGTTTTACAACATTAGAGTTCTAGATGCGTAAAGCTGTAAGCGTTGCGTTGCTTTGCATAACGATTTCGATTTGGCCGCTACCTGCGCTCGCCAAAACCACTTGGGATGTGGCTACCGGATTTGATTATTCGACCGGAAAGTATGGCGGTTCGTCTGATACAAGCATACTAAGCGTTCCGCTTGGGCTGCGTGCGCAGATGGGTAAGGTTCGCCTGGAGCTCACAGTTCCCTATCTTGATGTGAAAGGCCCGGGCACCTCCGCGGGTGGAGTGGTTGTTGGTGGGAATAACGCAATTACGACCCGTTCGGGTCTCGGTGACATCACGGCGGGGGCGGCCTGGACACTTCAGCAGGGTAGCAGTTTTCTGCCCGGCATAGAATTGGCGGGCTCCGTCAAGGTGCCCACAGCTTCCAGCGCTTTAGGTACAGGTAAATTTGATTACAATGCACAGACGAATCTCAACTATTCCATTTCACAGCGCGTGATGCTTTTTGGTTCGCTGGGCTATTCGTGGCTAAGCGATTTCCGCGGCTTCAATCTGGAAGACGGCGTGACTGCTAACGGTGGCCTTAATTTTAAGTCCAGTGACAGCACCAACATCGGCGTGTCCGCAAATTACCGGCAAGCTTATTACCAGACCCTGGACGACCAGATCAGCCTGACCCCTTATGCCCTTTGGACCTTCGCCAAACATTGGCGGGTCAGCGGCTATGGCTTGGTGGGCTTCACTAACTCCAGTCCGAATATCGGCGGCGGTTTACGGCTGATTTTTTTTAAACCCTGATGATCAAAGGAGCCAATGCTATGAACACGTGCAAACTTCTTACGACACTATCGGCCAGCTTGTTGTTTTTCGCCGAAGCCGGCTATGCTGCCCCGCCGGCGGGACTTACGGTGGGCCCGCCCGCAAGTGTAACTATGGGCCCACCCGCAAGTGTGACTATGGGGCCGCCCGCAAGTGTGACCATGGGCCCGCCCGCAAGTGTGACTATGGGGCCGCCTGCGAACGTCACTATGGGCCCGCCAGCTGCAGCGCTTGCGCGCATTCCTGCCAACGTATCCTTGGGTCAGCCTCCCGCCGTGCCCAGAAGTGCCTCTGCCAATGTCGCCAGTGAACTAGGCAAGCTTAATGCCGCCCGTGCCTCAACGGTTGCATTGAATAAAGCTGCGCCAAATTCAGCCGTCGGGGCTATTGCAAACTACAAAAGCCAATTGACCGCGGCACTGGCGCTGACTGACCCTGCGGCGCAGGCAGAAGCGATCACAGCAGCGCGTCAGCAATTAGCTCTATCCACTAACAAAGATCTGACATTAACTGCGGTTACGCGCATCGATGGCATATTGGGTATCAACGGTGCTTCGCCTACACTCGGCACGACCCAATGATTGATAACGAGGCGATTTAAGCAAGCTAGGAACGCCCCCTGAATAGTTCGGTTTCAAGCTTTACACCCTGCGGGGTGTAAAGTTATCCGCTTGCTTCTTAGCCTTTGGCCACCCGCCGGGAACAACAACCTTAGGGAGCATGTCTAGTCATCGACCAATGCCTGCTATTACCGGCGGGTTCAACGGGTCCGCGCAACACCTCCTAATCGTTCTAAATCAAGAGGTAAGCGCATTGAATTGACGCCTGGATAAGGTTTACGGCGCCTCAAAAGGCCGAGTTGTGGGAGCGCTGGCGGGTTGGTCAATGTGTGGCCGACATCGCCCTTGCGCTTGGGCGGCGCAAAATGCGTTGTCTACCGGATACTGGTTCACGATGGCGGCATTGCCCCGAACCCGCGCTGCCGGGCTGTAGCGTAACTGAGGCTTGAGGAGCGCGAGGAGATTTCCCGCAGCATTGGGGCGGGCCGGTCTATCCGGGGGATCGCCCGCGACCTTGGACGGTCGCCGTCGACGGTAAGCCGGGAGATCAGGCGGAAGGGCGGCAGCCAGCTAGGTACGATCTTGGCGGTCATCTCTGTCCCGTTATCGGACCGGATGTGCTCTAGGACCCCGCGCACGATCATCGCGTCAGCCATGGTCTCCAGGATACCCAGGCTGTTAATCCGCCTAGCAACCCGGATCGCCCCGAGTAAACTCATCGATCAGCGTCACCAGCCGCACCTTGCTGCCATCCTGGGTCAGGGCCCCCACAAAATCATAGGACCAGACATGATTGCGCCGCTCCGGAGGTAGCCGGTTGCAGGAGCCGTGATTGAGCCACAATCGCCTTCTTGGCCCATTGTTTACCGGGTACTTTCAGCCCCTCACGGCGCCAGATTCGCGGCACACGGTCAACCCCAGCAGACCATCCGGCGCTGGTCGCGGTGACCACCCTGGCTCCTGGCTTCATACTGCGCGAGCTGGAACCGGTTTTCGAGGTCGGCTTTTGATCTTCGTGCCATTCCTGATCATCGACATGGCGGTGGCCTCGATCCTGATGAGCATGGACATGATGATGATGCCGCCGGTGATCATCTCCCTGCCTTTTAAGCTGATCTTCTTCGTGCTGATGGACGATTGGCGGCTGATGACGGCTCACTAGTGCAGAGTTACATGAAATTCCCGCCCCCGACCTGACGAGCACCAAGGACATGGCGCGCCTGCGCCATAGACGCTAAACTGCCACCATGTCCCACGATCACGCCTTGTATGACCATAAGCATGGGCACACCCATGAACATGGGCATGGCCAACCGCCCGCCGATCCGCCCATCGACCCACATGGGCACGGCATCTGGACGCGCGATCACATGTTCCTGGGCCCGGGCCACAGCCGCGCGGAAACCCGCGCCCGCCTGGCCGCTATTCTCACCGCCCTGTTCATGGTGGTGGAGATCGCTTGCGGCATTGCCTATGGCTCGATGGCGCTGCTGGCGGACGGGGTGCATATGGCGACCCATGTCGGGGCGCTGGGGCTTACGGCGGGCGCCTATTGGCTGGCGCGCCGCCACGCGGCCAATACCCGTTTTACCTTCGGCTCCGGTAAGTTCGGCGATCTGGCCGCGTTCACCAGCGCCATCGTTCTGGGATTGACCGCGCTGGCGGTGGCGGCGGAGTCCGTCATGCGTATGATCACGCCGGGCGAGGTGCGTTACGGCGACGCCCTGCTGATTGCCATCATCGGATTGGTAATCAACCTGGTGACCGCCCTGATCCTGAAGGATGCCCATCATGGCCATGACCATGGAGGCGGGCATGGTCATGACAACAATATGCGCGCCGCCTATATGCATGTGCTGGCCGATGCGGTCACCTCGGTGCTGGCCATCGTGGCGCTGGCGGCGGGGTACTATTTTGGGCTGGGAATCCTGGACCCCATCAGCGGGCTGGTGGGGGCCGGCGTGATCGCGGTTTGGTCCTATGGCCTGATCCGCGACAGCGCCATGGTGCTGCTGGATGCAGAATCCGATCCCGACGAGGCGGCGGAAATCCGCAAGACGCTGGAAGGCGAACTGGGCGCGCGCGTCGCCGACTTGCATCTGTGGCGCCTGGGGCCCGGCCATCACGGCCTGATCGTGTCGCTGATTTCGCCGGGCGTCACCAATGCGGAAGACATCAAGGCAGTGCTGCGCCGCCGCCATCCCGACCTCTCCCACGTCACGGTCGAAGTGGCGGTCTGCGCGGATTGCACCTGAATGTTTTGGCGCAAGAAAAAGAAGCAGGTCGAACAGGCGGTCGATGAAGTGGCGCTCGCCACCAACGACCTGATGCAAAAGACCATGGTGATCGGCCAGAGTGGCGTGATGCTTCTGCTGGGCGCGGCGATGGTCGGCGCGGCGGCAACCTATTACGTCACCAAGACCAGAAAGGGCGCCAAGACCGCCCCCGACGCAAACCCAGCCCTGCCGTCACCTAGCCAGGACGACAACAAAAAAGCCGCCCGGTAAGGAGCGGCTCTTTCGACAAATGGTTGGCGCTTTAGCGCGGCAGCAGGCCTTCGCGCTGCATGCGCTTGCGCTGCAGCTTGCGGTAGCGGCGCACCGCCTCGGCACGCTCGCGGGCGCGCTTTTCGCTGGGCTTCTCGTAGGCGCCACGCAGCTTCATCTCCCGAAAGATGCCTTCGCGCTGCATCTTCTTCTTCAGCGCCTTGAGCGCCTGGTCGATATTGTTGTCGCGAACGATGATCTGCAAAGTCTGGCTCCGGTCGGGAAATTTGAGGCGCGG
The DNA here is from genome assembly GCA_041192105.1 of Pseudomonadota bacterium. Lineage (GTDB taxonomy): Bacteria > Pseudomonadota > Alphaproteobacteria > Micropepsales > Micropepsaceae > Rhizomicrobium. The sequence goes on from JBEENS010000036.1 coordinate 5,551, forward strand.
GTGATACCAGAAGGGGTATAGGCTGTAAACCTGCGGGTTTCGGGCTCTTTGGCTTTGATATAAGGCCGTTTCCCCCCATATTTGGCCCATGGCAATCCTGAAAATCGCCCGCATGGGGCACCCCGTCCTAGCTACCCCGGCCAAGGCCGTGAAGGACCCCCGCGCTCCTGAAATACGCGGTCTTATCAAGGACATGGTGGAAACCATGATGGATGCCAATGGCGCCGGGCTGGCTGCCCCCCAGGTCCATGTCCCCTTGCGGGTGGTGGTGTTCCAGGCCCCCGAAGAGCGGTCCGATCCGGGCCAATCGGAAGAGGAGCGTTTCGACCACACCGCCCCCCAAACTGTGCTTATCAACCCCGAAATCGAGATTCTGGGCCCCGAAATGGAGGGCGGCTGGGAAGGCTGCCTTTCGGTGCCGGGCCTGCGCGGCTGGGTCGAGCGTCCCGCCCATATCCGCTATCGCGGGCTGGGGGTGGACGGCGAGACGATCGAGCGGGTGGCGCGCGGCTTTTACGCCCGCGTCGTCCAGCATGAATGCGACCATCTGGAGGGGCGGCTTTACCCCTCGCGGATGACAGACTTGTCGCGGCTGATTTTTGAATCGGAAATCCGGCACTTTCATTCCAGGGAGGGGCAGGCGGCCTCATGAGCGACACACCCAAAAGGCCTGCCCGCCCCCGCAGGGCCGCCAGAGCGGGCGCGCCGGAAGAACAAGCAGCGCCGACAGATGCGCCCAAGGCCGAAAGCCGGGACGACCAGGCGCTGCGCACAGCCGTGCTGCTGGCCGCCCTCCCTCATGCGGCGTTCGACGGCTTTATCGATTCCGTTCTGGACAAGGCCGGCAAGGAGGCCGGTGTCAGCAAGCTTGAGGTCGCGCGTCTGTTCGAGGGCGGGCCCGCCAGCCTGGTCGAATTCTATTCCGTCTGGGCAGATGACCAGATGGAAGCCAAGCTGGCGGCGATGGACCTGAAAGCGATGAAGATCCGGATGCAGATCGCCGCCGCCGTCTGGGCCCGGCTGGATGCGCTCAAAGCCCACAAGGAAACCGCGCGCCGCGCTGCCGCCATGCTGTCGCTGCCGATGAACGCCGCGCTGGGCGCCAAGCTGATGTACCGCACGGTGGATGCGATGTGGCGGGCCGTGGGCGACACCTCCACCGATTTCAACTTTTACACCAAGCGCGGGATTCTCGCTGGCGTCTATGGCGCCACTGCCATGCGCTGGTTCACCGATGACAGCGACGATCAGAAAGCCACCGAGGAATTCCTCGCCGCCCGCATCGACAATGTGATGCAGTTCGAGAAGTTCAAGGCAAAAGCGGCAGAGACCCTGTCGAGCTTCCCCGCCTTCGCCAATTGGGCCAAGCCGAAGTAAAATCTGTCATTCCCGGCCGAGCGCAGCATCGCTGCGCGAGGGGAAGGGAATCCATGCTGCTGCATGGTGCACATTGCCAGATGGATTCCCCTCCCCTCGCTTCGCTCGGCCGGGAATGACAAAAAGTTAGAGCAGCTCCGCGATCTGCACCGCGTTGAGCGCCGCGCCCTTCAGGAGCTGATCGGCGACGACAAACATGCTGACCGACTTGCCGGACGGATCGGACAGGTCCTTGCGGATGCGGCCCGCCAGCACATCGCCCTGGCCCGAAGCGTCCTTGGGCATGGGGAAATAATTGTTGGCCCAGTCGTCGACGATGCGAACGCCCGGCGCCTTGGCCAAGAGCGCCTTCACTTCTTCGGGGGAGATGGGACGCTCGCATTCAAAGGTCATCGAGACCGAATGGGCGCGCAGCACCGGCACGCGGATGCAGGTCGCCGACACGGCGATCCGGTCGTCTTCGAATATCTTCTTCGTCTCCTTGATCACCTTGGTCTCTTCATCGTTATAGCCGGTGGCCATGTCGATCGCCGTATTGTGGCTGAAGAGATTGAAGGCATAGGGATACTTCACCACCTTGGGCGGGTACTCCTTGCCGTCAAGATAGGCGCGGGTGGACAGCTCCAGCTCTTCCATCAAGGCCGCGCCGCCGCCCGAGGCGGCCTGATAGGTGGAGATGATCAGGCGGCGCACGGGATTGACCTGGTGCACCGGCCAGAGCGGCACCAGCGTGGTGATGGTGGCGCAATTGGGATTGGCGATGATGCCCTTGTGATCCTTCATGCGATGGGCGTTGATTTCCGGCACCACCAGCGGCACGGCCGGATCGGCGCGGAAGGCGGAAGAGTTGTCCACCACCACCGCACCGGCCTTCACCGCGATAGGCGCATACTGCTTGGAAATACCGCTGCCGGCGGAGAACAGCGCGATATCCACGCCGTTGAAGGAATCGTCCTTCAACTCCTCGATCACCAGCTCCTGACCACGGAAATTCTGCTTCTGGCCCGCCGAACGGGCGCTGGCGAGCAGCTTGAGCGAGGCGAGCGGAACGCCGCGGCTTTCCAGGCAGCCGACAAATTCACGCCCCACCGCGCCGGTGGCGCCGACGATTGCTACATGCTTGTTCTTCATTGGGTCGTCCTTTCAGGCAATAAAAAAGCCCCGTCCGGTTGGAGCGGGGCTTGGGTCTTTCGCGTGTCTTGTACCTTAAGCGTGCGCGATCCCAGCCCCATTGGGCTTGGTGGTGGTCGGCTTGGTGCGCTTGGTGGTCATGCTCATGGCGGCGGAACCTATGGGGCGATCAGGGCTTCGTCAACGGCTTTAAGCGGGTGATATGGCCCATCTTGCGGCCCAAGCGGCTTTCCGCCTTGCCATAAAGATGCAGGGCCCCGGTCCTGGCAAGCGACTCCCAGGCATCGACTTCCGCCCCGATGATATTTTCCATCACCGCATCGGCATGGCGTGCGGGATCGCCCAAGGGCCAGCCGGCCACGGCGCGGATATGCTGTTCGAACTGGGAACAGGCGCAGGCTTCTATCGTCCAGTGGCCGGTATTGTGGACGCGCGGCGCGATCTCATTGACCAGTAGCGCGCCGTCTTTTCCCACAAACAGTTCGACGGCAAAGACGCCGACATAGTCCAGCGCATCACCGATCTGCCTGGCAATCATCTTGGCCTCTTGCGCCTTGGCGGCGGAAAGCCGCGACGGCACGGTGGAACGGCGCAGGATATGATTTTCGTGTTCATTCTCGGGCGGATCGTAAGCGGCGAAACCGCCATCGGCGCCCCGCGCCGCCACCACCGAGGCTTCGTATTCGAAATCGACAAAGCCTTCCAGAATCGCGGGCGCGCCCTTGAAGCTTTCGAACGCCTTCGCGGTTTCGTCCGCCGATGAGACTTTGGCTTGGCCCTTGCCGTCATAGCCGAAGCGGCGGGTCTTGAGGATTCCGCGCGCGCCCAGCTTGCCGAACGCTTCGCGCGCCTGCTCCACCGACGTCACATCAAAAAACGGCGCGGTCTTCAGACCCAGCCTTTCGACAAAGGTTTTTTCGCTGAGGCGGTCCTGGGTGATGGCCAGCGCCTCCGCGCCGGGACGCACGGCAACGTGACCGGCAAGATGCGCGATGGCATGGGCGGGGAGATTTTCGAATTCGAAGGTCACCGCGTCGCAGGCATCGGCGAAGGCGGCGAGCTTTTCCAGATCGTCATAGGGCGCGGCGACGGACCGGTTTGTGACCTGAAAGGCCGGCGCATCGGGGGCGTCGTTGTAGATGTAAGTCTTCAGCCCCAGGCGTGCCGCGGCAAGCACCAGCATCCGGCCAAGCTGACCGCCGCCAACTATTCCAATTGTGCCCCCAGGGGGCACGGGGCCAATGGTGCCGCCCGGCGGCACCGGCTTGCTCAGTGTCTTCATTTGGGTGACTTGGCGACCGACCTGGTCTGCCTGGCGCGCCAGGCATCCAGCTTGCGCTTCAGCCCGATGTCCGACAGGCCCAGAATGGCGGCGGCATGCAGCGCCGCATTCTTGGCGCCGGCTTCGCCGATGGCAAAAGTCGCCACTGGCACGCCGCCCGGCATCTGGGCGATCGACAGCAGCGAATCCAGGCCCTTCAGGGTGCGGCTTTGCACCGGCACGCCCAGCACCGGCAGCGTCGTCATGCTGGCCACCATGCCCGGCAGGTGCGCCGCGCCGCCGGCACCCGCGATGATCACCTTGATGCCGCGCCCTTCGGCTTCCTTGGCATAGGCCGCCATGCGGTCAGGGGTACGATGGGCCGACACGATGCGCGTCTCATGGGCGACGCCCAGGGCATCCAGCATATCGGCGGCCGCCTTCATGGTTGGCCAGTCGGACTGGCTGCCCATGATGATGCCGACCTGAACTCTTTTGCCCCCCGCGCGGAGCGGGGACTTTTTTGGAGTGCTTCGAATCGCCATTACGGCCCTGCCCTTCGCGAAGCGGCGCAGTATAGGGGCGAAAAAACCCAAGGAAAGAGGAGTTTAGCCCCCGTTAACCATTCGTTGGGGATCATAAACGCATTCTTAAAGCCGTCCCCGCTAGGGTTTGGGAGCCAGAAGGCACGCCATGAAAGTCGACCGCAACAGCCCCGCCCGCCCGGCCCGTTCCGTGGCCCAGGCCGCTTATGCCCGCCGCGTCGAGGGGGCAGATGGCGTTGGCCGCGTGGACGCCGTGACGCCCGCCGCCAGCGTGCTGGGCATCCCCGAAGCCGAATTCACCCCGCGCGTGCGCGACGCCATCATGGGGCTGATGACGGAAGTGGACAGTTTCCGCCGCGAACTGACCCAGACCCGCGCCCGGCTGGACGAGGTGGAAAAGACCGCCGACCAGGACGGAATGCTGCCGCTGCTCAACCGCCGCGCCTTTGTGCGCGAGCTGACGCGCTATATCGCCTTCACCGAGCGCTACAACACCCCGGCCTCGCTGATCTATTTCGATCTCAACCATCTCAAGCGCACCAACGACACCCATGGCCATGCCGCGGGTGATGCGGTGCTGGCGCATTTCGCCAGCGTGCTGCTGGGGCATGTGCGCGACAGCGACTGCGTCGGGCGGCTGGGCGGCGACGAGTTCGGCGTACTCTTGAGCCATGCCAACCAGGAACAGGCCCTGAAGAAGGCCGACACATTGGCCGAGGCGCTGAAATCCTCGCCCACCATCTGGGATGGCCAGACCATTCCGGTCAGCTTCGCCTATGGCGCCTTTGAGCTGAAGTCCGGCGACAATCCCGACCTCGCCATGGCCCGCGCCGACCAGGCGATGTAGGCGCAGAAGAAGATGTAGCGGTCGGTGGCGGAGTAGTCGCTTCGCTAGGCGATCAGTTCGAATTTTATCGCTGCCAAATCAAAACCCGCGGTTGAACCTTCGTAGGTGTAACCCTCAAGGCAATCGATTCGGCCGTCATCTACCCAAAGGATGAAGCCCATCCCATGCTCAATACCTTCGACTTCTGCCTTAAAGTCACAGTTTCGCAAATCCGTAAGCGTTGAGCATTTGGGAGAACTGCCAGCCTCAAAGTTGGTATAAAAACCAACACCTGTGTTTTCTCTGGTGGTTACGGACGCTTCAGCAATCTGAAGGGCAAGGCATTCTCGTTCCGGGGAAGGAAGTTGCTCCGCTAAGGCAAAAAGAACAGCCCTCTCAAGAGACGTTAGCTCTACCATCGCTCAACCCGTTCGGCGCGAGGGATTTTGCGGCGTGAGCAGGAGCGTCGCGCGGAGCGGGCTAGAAGCCCGTGAGCACGCGCGACGAACTCACGACGCAAAAGAGCCGCGCCCCTACGCCATAGCGCGCTTGAGGTTCTCATCCACCTTGTCGAGGAAACCTTCGGTGGTCAGCCACTTCTGGTCGGGACCGACCAGAAGCGCCAGGTCCTTGGTCATGAAGCCCTGCTCGACGGTATCGACGCAGACTTTTTCCATGGCCAGCGCGAACTTGGCGAGGCGGTCGTTGCCGTCCAGCTTGGCGCGGTGGGACAGGCCGCGGGTCCAGGCGAAGATCGAGGCGATGGAGTTGGTCGAGGTGGCCTTGCCCTTCTGATGTTCGCGGTAATGGCGTGTCACCGTGCCATGCGCGGCTTCGGCTTCCACCGTCTTGCCATCGGGGGTGAACAGCACCGACGTCATCAGTCCCAGTGAGCCGAAGCCCTGCGCCACCGTGTCGGACTGCACGTCGCCGTCATAGTTCTTGCAAGCCCAGACATAGCCGCCGCTCCACTTGAGGGCGCTCGCCACCATGTCATCAATCAGGCGGTGTTCATAGACAATGCCCAGGGCTTCGAACTTGGACTTGAACTCGGCCTCGTAGATTTCCTGGAACAGGTCCTTGAAGCGGCCGTCATAGGCCTTGAGGATCGTGTTCTTGGTCGACAGATAGACCGGATATTTGCGCATCAACCCGTAGTTCAACGAGGCGCGGGCGAACTCGCGGATCGACTCGTCGAGATTGTACATCGCCATGGCGACGCCGGCGCCCGGCGCCTTGAACACTTCATGCTCGATGGTCTTGCCGTCTTCGCCCACGAACTTGATGGTCAGCGTGCCCTTGCCGGGGAAGAGAAAATCGGTGGCGCGGTACTGGTCGCCGTAAGCGTGACGGCCGACCACGATGGGCTGGGTCCAGCCCGGCACCAGGCGCGGCACGTTGGAGCAGATGATCGGTTCGCGGAAAATCACCCCGCCCAGGATGTTGCGGATGGTGCCGTTGGGCGACTTCCACATCTTCTTGAGCTTGAATTCCTGCACCCGCGCTTCGTCGGGCGTGATGGTGGCGCACTTCACGCCCACACCATACTTCTTGATGGCTTCCGCGGCCTCGACCGTCACCTTGTCGTCGGTGGCGTCGCGATGTTCCATGCCCAGATCGTAATAATGCAGATCGATGTCCAGATAGTGCAGGACCAGCTTCTTCTTGATCAGGTCCCAGATGATGCGGGTCATCTCGTCGCCGTCCAGTTCCACGACCGGATTGGCGACCTTGATCTTTTCCATGACGAATTCCCTTGCTGGAAGAAAGCCTCGAAAACCGGGGCTGGACCGGATATAGCGAGGCCTCAAATAACCCGCCCATAAAGGCCCGTCAAAGCGCAAAATGACCGCCCCCGCCATCATCCTGTCCCATACCCAGATGGGCGAAAATGTCGGCGCCGCTGCCCGGGCGATGAAGAATTTCGGCCTGTCGGAGCTGCGCCTGATCGCCCCCAAGATGGAATGGCCCAACGACCGGGCGCAGATCCTGGCTTCGGGCGCCGGCGACATACTGGAGCGGGCACAGATTCATCCCGACGCCCGGACAGCGCTGGCCGATTGCCGGCTGGTGCTGGCGACCACGGCGCGGGGCCGCGACGTGACGCGCGAGGTGCTGACGCCCCAGGCCGCGATCGCGCGCCTGCGCCAGGCGTCCGAGGCCGGGCTCAAGACCGCCCTGCTGTTCGGCGGCGAGCGGGCGGGCCTGGACAATGACGAGATTTCGCTGTGCGACGCGCTGATCACCATTCCCACCGCGCCCTTAGCCCAGATCAAGGACTCCGAGATCAAGGCCGGGTCGCTCAACCTGGGCCAGGCCGTGCTGCTGCTGGGCTATGAATGGCTGAAAAGCGCCGATGCCACGCCCGCCAGCCGCATCCGCGCCACAATTGCGGTGCCGGCTGCCCGCCAGGAACTGGTGGACCTGTTCGAGCATCTGGAGCGCGAACTGCATGCGGGCGGATTTTTCTTCCCTCCCGCCAAGAAGGGGGCGATGGTGCGCAACATCCGCGCCATGATCCTGCGCTCCGGCCTGACGGATCAACAGGCGCGTACCATCCGCGGCATGATCGTGGCGCTGGTGCGCAACAAGTATAGAGGACAGACGTGATCGCCGTTCCCGTTATCGGTTTCATGGTCGTGGCGCTTTTGGCCATCGCCTTCGTGGCGGTCCCGCTGCTGCGCACCAAGGACATGAAGCGCACCGGCCTGATCGGTGCCTGCCTTGCCTTGTTCGTGCTGGCCATCGGCAGCACGGCCTACTGGATGGTGGGCCGCCCCTATCTGGCGCAGCGCGAGGCGCAAGGCACAAACGCACTGAGCGTCAACGAACCCAATACGTTGATCCCGCTTCTGATCCAGCGGGTGCGGCAGTATCCCAATGACAGCCGCGCCTGGCGCTTCCTGGGCCAAGCCTATATGGCCGCGCGCGATCCGGTGAATGTCGCCAAGGCCTTGGCCCGCGCCATCAAGCTGGAAGGCAGGGGCGATCCGGAACTGACCACCGCTTATGGCGAAGCCCTGGTCATGGCCAATGGCGGCAAGGTGCCGGCGGAAGCGGAAGCCGCTTTCACCGCCGCGCTGCAGGTCGATCCGACCAACACGCCGGCGCGCTTCTATCTGGGCGATGCGCGGCGGGCCAAGGGCGACAATGCCGGCGCGGCGCAGATGTGGCAGAGCCTGCTCGCCGACACCTCACCCGCCACGCCGCTCTACCAGATGCTGGTGGACCGGATGGCGCTGCTGACCGCCGACGTCACGCGCGGCAATCCCGGCGCTGCGCCCGACCCGCGCAGGATGGTGGAGATGCTGTCCGCGCGGCTCAAGGGCGATCCCAATGACGCACTGGGCTGGGTGCGGTTGATCCGCGCCTATGCCGTCTTGAAAGAAACCGCCAAGGCGAAGGAAGCGCTGGCGACGGCACGCAAGACCTTTGCCGGCAATCCCGACGCGCAGACCGCGTTCAACACCGCCGCCAAGGCGCTGAACCTCGAATAAAAAAACACCCGGACCGCTTTCGCGGCCCGGGCGCTCAAGTTCGAATAGCCTGCGTTTAGTAAGGCATTTTGCGCTTGGTGTAGAGCCGGTCCTCGTGGACGCGCTTTTCGTTGCCGGCAGGGCCCATGCGCCGGCCCTCGTCGATCTCCTGGTTGCGGGTCGCACCTTCCGGACCATCGCCCAGCCATTGCACCTTGTGCTGCTTGGCCGCGAGCCGGATGCGTTCCAGGTTTTCCTGCAAGCGCTTGGAGGCCGGCAGGGCGGCGCGCTGGGCCGGCGTGATATCGCCGCGGATCGCGTCCCAGCCCAGATGCGACAGGCCATTGTCGCTGGGGCCGGGTTCGGCAAAGGCCAGGCCCTTGGTCGACAGGATATTGTCTGCCACCTCGACCGAGCGGCGGTTTTCCAGCTTGAAGCCCATGGTGATTTCGCCCTTGGGATTGTGCGGCCAGACATCGGCAACCCGCGAATATTCGGCCGGCGTGATGCCCCAGATATGCGCGGCGAAGGACTGGCTGCCTGCCCCGCGGCAGCCTTCGAGGGGAAGCTGCTCCACGCCAGGCCAGGTCCACTTGTAGCGCGCGCCGGCAATCGCGATCTGGGCCGCTTCGGGCGATTCCATTTCGCAGATCAGGACGCCATGCACGCCGGCCGCCAGGCACTGGGCGATCTGCCAGACATTGGCGCGCATCGAGGGGCCATCGAAGCCCCAGGCCGGAATGGTCGCAAACACCATCGGGGTGCGATGGCCCGACGGCGTGGGGCCGCCATCCACCAGGCCCTGCATGAAGTTGCGCAGGCCATCGATGCTGAAGGAGTCGTTCTCCATCTCGTAATTAATGGCGTCGCAATAGGTCTGCGACATGCGCTTGCCTTCTTCATACGTGTCGGGCGCACCCGACGCGCCGAATTCGGCATAGGCCACGACCTGATTGTCTTCCCACAGCTCGATCGCCTTGTTGATGCGGCGCGGCTTGTAGTTGCGGTCAACCGAGGGAACCAGCGGCAGGGTGCGGGCCCAGTTCGGCTGGAAGCCATAACCCTTGCTGGCGTAGCCGATGTAATGCGGGCTATCGAGCATGCTGCGTCCCGTGGCCTTGGGAACGCCGGGCGGATAGCCGCCGCCGGGCTGCCGAACGGGCTGGGCCAGGGCTGTGGTGGCGGCTGCCGCGGCAACGCCCGCGCCGAACAGAAAATCGCGTTTCTTGATGTCCATCTGCTTTCCCCTTGAGAACTGTTGTTGGGGAAAGCCTCTCACTTCAGGCAAGCGCTGTCAGCTTCGATTTTATAGGTGCGGTGCAGCACGCATCGCGTTGCGCGAAAGTTGCGCGTGGTCACGCCTGCGTCATGCCGACGCGCGTCACACCACGGAGACGGAAAGCTCGCCGAGCTTGTCGATGCGCCCCAGCATCTTGTCGCCCTTCTGCAGCGGGCCGACGCCTTCGGGCGTGCCGGTGAAGATCAGGTCACCCGCCTTCAGTTCCGCCTGCGCCGACAGGTGATGAATGATTTCCGGCACGTTCCAGATCATCTTGTCCAGATCGGAGTCCTGCTGGGTCTTGCCGTTCACCGCGAGCTGGATGCGGCCCTTGGACAAATGCCCCACCGCGCTGGCCGGATAGATGGTGCCGCAGGGCGCGCTGTCCTCGAACGACTTGCCGATTTCCCAGGGCCATTGCTTGGACTTCATGCGGCTCTGCTGGTCGCGGCGAGTCATGTCGAGGCCCACCGCATAGCCATAGACATGGTCCAGGGCGCTGGCGACCGGGATGTTCATGCCGCCCGACTTCATCGCCACCACCAGCTCGATCTCGTACTGGAAGTCCTTGGTCATGCCCGGATAGGCGCAGGTGCCGCCGTGCTGCACGATCATGTCGCGATGCTTGGCGAAGAAGAAGGGCAGCTCGCGCTCGTCATTGCCCATCTCGCGGATGTGGGCGAGGTAGTTGCGTCCGACGCAATAAATCCGCCGCACCGGGAAACGCTGGCCGCTGCCATTGACCGGCAGGGTGACCTGCTGCGGCGCCGGAAAGACCGTGGCGGGCTGGGCCGCGGCTTCGCCGCTCATCGCCGCGCCCGCGCCCAGCATGGCGCCCCCGACCAGAAAGTCGCGCTTCTTGATGTCCACGTCATTGCTCCTCTGGGCGCCGGCATGGCGCAAGCCTGTCATTTCAGGCGCGCGCTGTCAGCTACGATTTTATCCGCTGCGGGGCGGCGCCAAGCGAGGTGAGCAAAGCCTCCAACGCCAGTGCGGCGGTCTCGACCGCGGCCGCATCGCGGCCCCGCACCACCAGTTGCGCGCCGAAAGGCGCCGCGGTGCCTTCGCGGTAGTAAGGATAAGAACCGATGGCGACGTCCTTGTGATCCTTCTGCAGGGCTGCAAGACCGGGGGCGATGGCGCCTTCGGGAATGGCGGCTTCCACCGTGATGGCGGTGACCGGCGCACCGCGCGGCAGCTCGGGCGCGATCGCCTCCAGCATGGCGCGCATCACCATCGGCACGCCCGCCATCACATAGACATTGCCGATGTGAAAGCCGGGCGCGCCGGAGACGCTGTTGGCCACCAGCGCCGCTCCGTGCGGGATGCGGGCCATGCGCTTCCTCATATCGTTGAACTCGCCGGGCGGATAGCGCGCTTCCAGCAGCGCATAGGCCTCGGGGTGATAGCCAATGCCGACATCAAACGCCCTGGCCACCGCATCGGCGGTGATGTCGTCATGGGTCGGCCCGATGCCGCCGGTGGTGAAGACAAAGTCGTAGCGCGCGCGCAGGGCATTGAGGCCGGCGACAATCTCCGCCTCCACATCGCCCACCACCCGGACCTCTTTCAGGTCGATGCCCAGCGCGGTGAGGAACTTGGCGATATAATTGGTGTTGGTGTCCTGGGTCCGGCCCGACAGGATCTCATCGCCGATCACCAGAATTGCCGCGCTTTTCAGCATCTCGAAACCAGTTGGGTTTTGGCGTGGCCGCCATTATATTGGCTCATCATGACCATCGTACCCCAATCCGAGATTTTTGAAGCCGCCAGGAAGGCCCATTTTGCCGTCACCCTGCACGAGGCGGCCGATTTCGACGGCATGCGCCGCGCCGGGCGCCTCGCCGCCGAAGTGCTGGACCTGCTGGTGCCGCTGGTCAAGCCCGGCGTCACCACCGAGGCGCTGGACAAGGTGGCCTATGACTATGTCGTCGCCCATGGCGCCACGCCGGCCTGCCTGGGTTATCGCGGCTATCGCCATACGGTCTGCACCTCGATCAACCATGTCGTGTGCCACGGCATTCCAGGCGACAAGCCGCTGCGCGATGGCGACATCGTCAATATCGATGTCACCGTGATCCTGGACGGCTGGCATGGCGACACCAGCCGGATGTACCCGGTCGGCGATGTGAAGCGCAAAGCCGAGCGGCTGGTCGAGATCACCTATGACGCCATGATGCGCGGCATCGCCGCGGCGAAGCCCGGCAACACCACCGGTGATATCGGCCATGCCATCCAGTCCTTTGCCGAAGGTCAGGAGAATTGCGCCGTGGTGCGCGATTTCTGCGGCCACGGCCTGGGCAAGGTGTTCCACGCCCTGCCCAACATCGTGCATTACGGCAAGCCCGGACATGGCATCGCGCTGAAGCCCGGCATGTTCTTCACGGTGGAGCCGATGATCAATCTGGGCGGCTATGGCGTGAAGGTGCTGAACGACGGCTGGACCGCGGTGACGCGCGACCGTTCGCTGTCGGCGCAGTTCGAACATTCCGTGGGCGTGACGGAAAACGGGGTCGAGATTTTCACCCTGTCGCCCAAGGGCCTGCACAAACCGCCCTATTTCTGATCCGTGACCGGCTCGCACGACAATGGCACGGCGGGTCATCGCGACAGGTTGAGGACGCGTTTCCTAAAGGGCGGCGCCGACGCCATGCCCGACTACGAATTGCTGGAACTGACGCTGTTCGCCGCGCTGCCGCGCCGCGACACCAAGCCCTTGGCCAAGGCCCTGCTGGCGCGTTTCGGCAGCTTCGCCGAAGTGATCGCCGCGCCCCGCGCCCGGCTGATGGAGATACCGGGCGTGGGCGAGAACGTCGCCAACCATCTGAAGATCGTGGAGGCCGCTGCCCAGCGGCTGGGCAAGACCGGGGTGATCGGCCGCGCCGCGTTATCATCCTGGTCGGCGCTGCTGGATTATTGCACGGCGGCGATGGCGCGTTCGCCCAATGAGGAATTCCGCGTCCTGTTCCTGGACCGCAAGAACGTGCTGATCGCCGACGAGGTGCAGACCCGGGGCACTGTCGATCATGCCCCGGTCTATCCCCGCGAGATCGTCAAACGGGCGCTGGAGCTCAGCGCATCGGCCATGATCCTGGTCCACAACCATCCCAGCGGCGACCCCACGCCCTCCAGGGTGGACATCGCCATGACCCGCGAGATCGTGACCGCCGCCAAGACGCTGGGCCTTGCCGTGCACGATCATCTGGTGATCGGCCGCGCCGGCCATTCCAGCTTCAAGTCCGTGGGATTGCTGTAGAATAACGGGCCTTTCCCACGCCTGCCCGACGCGCTAGAAGCACCCGTAACTTCTTTCGGTGTTCCCATGATCCCCCGCTATGCCCGCGAACAGATGGTCTCGATCTGGTCGCCCGAAACCAAATTCCGCATCTGGTTCGAGATCGAGGCGCACGCCACCGACAAGCTGGCCGAGCTGGGCGTGGTGCCCAAGGACGCCGCCAAGAAGATCTGGGAAAAGGGCAAGGACGCCAAGTTCGACGTGGCGCGGATCGACGAGATCGAGCGCGAGGTCAAGCATGACATCATCGCCTTCCTGACCCACCTGTCGGAAATCGTCGGCCCCGAAGCGCGCTTCGTGCACCAGGGCATGACCTCGTCGGATGTGCTGGACACCTGCCTGAATGTCCAGCTTGCCCGCGCCGCCGACCTTCTGATCGCCGACACCGACGCCCTGCTGGCGGCGCTGAAAAAGCGCGCCATGGAATACAAGATGACGCCCACCATCGGGCGCAGCCACGGCATCCATGCCGAGCCCACCACCTTCGGCGTCAAGCTGGCGACCTACTATGCCGAGTTCACCCGCGCCCGCACTCGTCTGGTGACCGCGCGCGCCGAAATCGCCACCTGCGCCATATCGGGCGCGGTCGGCAGCTTTGCCAATATCGATCCCCTGGTCGAAGAGCATGTCGCCAAACAGATGGGACTTCAGGTGGAGCCGGTTTCCACCCAGGTGATCCCGCGCGACCGCCATGCCGCCTTTTTCGCCACGCTGGGCGTGGTGGCCTCGTCGCTGGAGCGTCTGGCGGTGGAAATCCGCCACCTGCAGCGCACCGAAGTGCTGGAAGCCGAGGAATATTTCTCGCCCGGCCAGAAGGGCTCGTCGGCCATGCCGCACAAGCGCAATCCGGTGCTGACCGAAAATGTCACCGGCCTGGCCCGCATGGTGCGCGCCTACGCCCTTCCGGCGATGGAAAATGTCGCGCTATGGCATGAGCGCGACATCTCACACTCCTCGGTCGAGCGTTACATCGGTCCCGATGCCACCATCACGCTCGATTTCGCGCTGGCCCGCATGACCGGCGTGATCGAGAAGCTGGTGGTCTATCCGGAGCGGATGCAGAAGAACCTGGATGCCACCCACGGCCTGGTGCACAGCCAGCGCGTGCTGCTGGCGCTGACCCAGGCGGGTCTGGCCCGCGAGGACAGCTACCGCTTGGTGCAGAAGAACGCGATGCGCGCCTGGAACGGGGAAGGCAATCTGCTGGATCTGCTGAAAGCCGATCCCGACGTTTCCAGGGCGCTGCCGGCGGACAAGCTCGAGGCCATGTTCGACCTCGGCTATCACCTGAAGGCCGTTGACACGATCTTCAAGCGCGTCTTTGACTGATTACTTCGGTGCGAGGGCAGCGACGGAGGCGTCCAGCGCTTCCTTCATCTTGTCGCGGATCACGGCGTCGGACACCGACACGTCCAGCTCGGACCGGAGCTTGCGGAACACATCCTCGTCGCCGGCTTCCTGGAAATCGGCCGCCACGACGCTGTCGGCGAAGTCCTCGGCGGCCTGGCCGGAAAGGCCCTTTTTGTCGGCTGCCCACAGGCCAAGTGCGCGATTGCGCCGCGCTTCGATCTTAAAGCGCAGTTCCGCGTCATGCGCCCACTTGGATTCGAAGGCCTTGCCGCGGTCGTCCATTCCATTGGCCATAATCAACTCCCTGTATTCGTTCGATTTTCTGCATCCTGGCACGCCATCATGTCAAGAATGCGCCATGTTCCCATATGGATGTGGGTATGCGCTTTGGCAACATTGCTGCAACGGCCGCCCATCCGGTAAGTTCTTGTCCCACGGGGCCGCGGGCGGAGCCGCCCCTTTTTCGAGGATAGTCCCATGAAACGCCGCCGCGTCATTTACGAAGGCAAGGCCAAGATCCTTTACGAAGGAACCGAGCCCGGCACCGTCATCCAGTATTTCAAGGACGACGCCACCGCCGGCAACGGCGCCAAGAAAGACACGATCGAAGGCAAGGGCGTCCTCAACAACCGCATCAGCGAATATCTGATGACCCAGCTTTCGGGCATCGGGGTGCCGACCCATTTCGTGCGCCGCCTGAACATGCGCGAGCAGCTGATCAAGGAAGTCGAGATCATTCCGCTGGAAGTGGTGGTGCGCAATGTCGCCGCCGGCTCAATGTCCAAGCGGCTGGGGATCGAGGAAGGCACCGCCCTGCCCCGCTCCATCATCGAATATTACTACAAGAATGACGGGCTGAACGATCCCTGGGTCAGCGAAGAACACATCACCGCCTTCGGCTGGGCGAGCCCTCAGGATCTGGATGACATCGTCAATCTCACCATCCGGGTGAATGACTTCCTGTCGGGCCTGTTCCTGGGCGCCGGCATCAAGCTGGTGGACTTCAAGCTGGAATTCGGCCGCCTGTGGGAAAACGACTATATGCGCATCGTGCTGGCCGACGAGATCAGCCCGGACAATTGCCGGCTGTGGGACGTCACCACCCACGAGAAGCTCGACAAGGACCGTTTCCGCCGCGACATGGGCGGCGTGGTCGAAGCCTATTCCGAAGTCGCAAGGCGCTTGGGAATCATGCCCGAATCGGTGCAAGGCGAGAACAAAGGTCCCGTCCTCGTACAGTGAGTTTTACCGTGAAAGCCCGCGTTTTCATCACTCTCAAGAATGGCGTTCTGGACCCGCAGGGCAAGGCCATCGGCCATGCCCTGAACGGCCTGGGCTTCGACAGCGTTGGCGAAGTGCGCCAGGGAAAGGTGATCGACCTGGAACTGTCGGGCAGCGATTCCGCCAAGGCGAAAGAAGACCTCAAGGCGATGTGCGAAAAGCTGCTCGCCAACACTGTGATCGAGAAATACGAGATCGAGTTGAAGTAATGACCCCCGACATGGCCGCAGGCCATGGAGTATTTAAATGAAAAGTGCCGTCATCGTGTTCCCGGCTTCCAATTGCGACCGCGACGCCAAGGTCGCGCTGGAGGAGATGACGGGCAAGACGCCCGCCATGGTCTGGCACCAGGGCAGCGAGCTTCCCGATGTCGATCTGGTGGTGCTGCCCGGCGGCTTTTCCTACGGCGACTACCTGCGCTGCGGCGCCATGGCCAGCCAGTCCAACGTGATGCGCGAAGTGAAGCGCCATGCCGACAAGGGCGGCAAGGTTCTGGGCATCTGCAACGGCTTCCAGGTCCTGACCGAAAGCCATCTGCTGCCCGGCGCGCTGATGCGCAATGCGGCGCTGAAATTCGTCTGCAAGCCGGTGGGGCTGGAGGTCAGCGAGACCCAGTCCGCCTTCACCCGCAAATATGAAAACGGCCAGCGCGTCACCTTTCCGGTGGCGCACGGCGAAGGCAGCTATTTTGCCGATGACGAGACGCTGGACCGGCTGGAAGGCGAGAATCGCGTCGCCTTCCGCTATGCCAAGGGCGAAAACCCCAACGGTTCGGCCCGCGACATCGCCGGCATCCTGAGCGAAAAGCGCAATGTGCTGGGCCTGATGCCCCATCCCGAGCGGGTGGTGGACAAGGTTCTGGGCGGCACCGATGGCCGCGCTTTGTTCCAAAGCCTGATCGAAAACCTGACATGACAAAAATCACGCCGGAAATGGTCCGCGAGCACGGGCTTTCGGATGCCGAATATGCGCGCATCCTGGAGCTGATGGGCCGCGAACCTTCGTTCGTGGAACTGGGCATCTTCAGCGTGATGTGGAGCGAGCATTGCTCCTATAAGTCCACCCGCGCCCACCTGAAAAAATTGCCGACCAAGGCGCCCTGGGTGATCCAGGGCCCGGGCGAGAATGCCGGCGTAATCGACATTGGCGACGGCGACGCCTGCATCTTCAAGATGGAAAGCCACAACCATCCGTCGTTCATCGAGCCCTATCAGGGCGCGGCGACCGGCGTGGGCGGCATCATGCGCGACGTCTTCACCATGGGCGCGCGCCCCATCGCCATGATGAACGCGCTGCGCTTCGGCGAGCCCAGCCATCCCAAGACGCGGCATCTCGTCAGCGGCGTGGTGAGCGGCATCGGCGGCTATGGCAATTGCATGGGCGTGCCCACCGTGGGCGGCGAAGTCAATTTCCACAAAAGCTATAACGGCAACATTCTGGTCAATGCCATGTGCGTCGGCCTGGCGCGGCAGGACAAGATTTTCCTCTCCGCCGCCAAGGGCGCGGGCAATCCGGTGGTCTATATCGGCTCCAAGACGGGTCGCGACGGCATTCACGGCGCCACCATGGCATCGGCCGAATTCGATGATGCGAGCGAAGAAAAACGCCCCACCGTGCAGGTCGGCGATCCCTTCACCGAAAAACTGCTACTGGAGGCCTGCCTGGAACTGATGGCCACCGACGCCATCATCGCCATCCAAGACATGGGCGCGGCAGGCCTGACATCGTCCTCCGCCGAGATGGGCGACAAGGGCGGCAGCGGCATCGAGCTGGATCTGGACAAGGTGCCCCAGCGCGAAATCAACATGACCGCCTATGAAATGATGCTGTCGGAAAGCCAGGAGCGCATGCTGGCGGTGCTCAAACCGGGACGCGAAGCCCAGGCCGAAGCCATCTTCAAAAAGTGGGAGCTGGATTTCGCCGTTATCGGCATCACCACCGATACCAGCCGTCTGGTTGTCAAGCACAAGGGCGCGGTCGTCGCCGACATGCCGATCACCGCTTTGTCCGACGAAGCCCCGGTCTATGAACGCCCCTATACCGAGCGCGCGCCGCTGACCGGTGAGCCGGTCTTCGACAAGAAAAAGAATGTGCTGGAATCGCTCAAGACCATCCTGGCCTCGCCCGACATGGCCTCACGCCGCTGGGTGTGGGAACAGTATGACCATACCGTGATGGCCGATACGGTGCAGGTGCCGGGCGGCGATGCCGCAGTGGTGCGCGTCCATGGCACCCAGAAAGCCCTGGCGATCACCACCGACGTGTCACCGCGCTATTGCCGGCCCGATCCGTTTGAAGGCGGCAAGCAGGCCGTGGCCGAAGCCTGGCGCAACCTGACCGCGGTGGGCGCAACGCCGCTGGCCGTCACCGACAATCTCAATTACGGCAATCCGCAAAAGCCCGAGATCATGTGGGAAATCGTGGCCGGCATCGACGGCATCGGCGCCGCCTGCCGGGCGCTGGACTTCCCGGTGATCGGCGGCAACTGCTCGCTCTACAACGAGACCAACGGCGAAGGCATCCTGCCCACCCCGGCCATCGGCGGCGTCGGCCTGATGAAGGACGTCTCCAAGATGGCGACGGTCGCCTTCAAGCGGTCCGGCGATGTGATCATCCTGATCGGCGAAACCAAGGGCCATCTCGGCCAGTCCATCTATCTGCGCGAAATCGAAGGCAAGGAAGAAGGCACTGCCCCCAAGGTCGATCTGGGCCTGGAAAAGAAGCATGGCGACTTTGTGCGGGGGCTGATCGAGGCGGGCCGGGTGGATACGGTGCATGACCTGTCCGACGGCGGCCTGCTGGTGGCGATTGCCGAAATGGCGATGCCGCGCGGCATCGGCGCCAACATCGGCATCGCCGGCCTGCCTGACGACATCCCCTTCTGGTTCGGCGAGGACCAGGCGCGCTATTGTCTAGCCGCGCCCTTTGCCGAGGCCGAAAAGATCGTGGAGGAAG
>JBEENS010000037.1:0-23439 GCA_041192105.1 Pseudomonadota bacterium
GAATTCCTCTCCACCATCACCAAAGAGCATGCCGTCATGAGCCTGAGAGCCGCAGGCATCCGGGTCGAATCTTCCTACTACACCCACGACACCACGCCCTATTGGAAGATCGTCACCGACGGCTCCTGCGGTTTGGAACTCGTCTCACCAGTTCTCGAAGGCGAGGCCGGTATCGAGCTGCGGCTGGGCAATCTCTTGGCCGATGCTGCCGTCGCCGTTGATGCGGTGGACGCTGATGGCGGAGGGCAGGTTGTAGGCGGTGACCAGGAAGCGGCATGCGGCGTCCACCGTGATGTGGACGGGGCGTTGGCGCAGGGCTACCCGCGCTCCATGGGGCGTCAGTGCGCCGCCGGCGCCGAGATGAAAGGCTTGCACGCAGTGATCGTTCGGTCCGTCCGGCCGATTGCTGCTGGCTGCGACATACAAAAAGCGCAAGCCCGCCGGATCGGGCCACGCATATTGCACATTGGCCGGCAGCCGCACGCTGCCCAGCCGCTTCAGTTCGGCGCTGTCCTCATCCAGCCCGTACCAGGACAGTTCGGGGCCGACGCTGGAATAGAAGGGCAGGGTGCCGCCGGCCGCATGGGCCGGCATCGCCAGTGTTGCGCCCAGCAGGTGCGTGAACGAACGACGGTTCAGCATCGGGTTCCTCCCTTATGATTTTCAGAACGATAGCCGTGCGGTCCGTGGGCGGGCAAATTCGCCGCGGGAAGGTGAAAAATGCAGGTTCCTGGCGGGATTTTGTGCAGAAGTGGGGCAGGACCGCCCGTACCCCCTTATGCCGCCTTGAAACCCCCCATTAGGGGGGCCACTTTACTGTATCCGGAGTCGGCTCGGAATGGTTGGGCGGTTCCCTAGCAAGCTTGCCCAGTCGGGAAGCTGAATTACGCCGGTTTGTTTCGGCAGGAGTTATGTACATGGCGGATGACGCCACCAAGAAAGTAGAGACCAAGGACAAAGTCGACACCAAGGACCTTGGCAGCGCGCCGGTCCTGCCGCTGCGTGACATCGTGGTGTTCCCCCACATGATCGTTCCCCTGTTCGTGGGCCGCGAAAAGTCGGTCCGCGCCCTTGAGGAAGTGATGAATGACGAGAAGCAGATCTTGCTTCTGACCCAGAAAAACGCCGCCGAGGACGACCCCACGGCCGAAGGCCTGCATACCATCGGCACACTGGCGACGGTGCTGCAGCTTCTGAAACTGCCCGATCAGACCGTGCGCGTGCTGGTCGAAGGCAAGTCGCGCGCCCGCGTTACCGGCTTCAATCCGCGCAGCGATTTCTTCCAGGCGACCATCGAGAAGATTCCCGAGGAACCGGCTGCGGTGCAGGAAGCCGAGGCGCTGATGCGCACGGTGAAGGCCAATTTCGAGCAGTACATCAAGCTCAACAAGAAGATTCCGTCCGAGACCCTGGCCGCGGTGGCGCAGATCGAAGATGCGGCCAAGCTGGCCGACACCGTTGCCTCGCATCTGTCGGTCAAGATCGGCGAGCGCCAGGCGCTGCTGGAAACCTTCAGCACCACCGAGCGGCTCGAGAAGATCCTGTCGCTGATCGAAGCTGAAATCGGCGTGCTGCAGGTCGAGCGCAAGATCCGTTCGCGGGTCAAGCGCCAGATGGAGAAAACCCAGCGCGAATATTATCTGAACGAGCAGCTCAAGGCGATCCAGAAAGAACTCGGCGAAGGCGAAGAAGGTCGCGACGAGATGAACGAGCTGGAAGACCGCATCCGCAAGGCCAAGCTGTCGAAGGAAGCACGCGAAAAGGCGCAGGCCGAAGTCAAAAAGCTGCGCTCGATGTCACCCATGTCGGCGGAAGCCACGGTGGTGCGCAACTATCTCGACTGGCTGCTGTCCTTGCCGTGGGTCAAGAAGAGCAAGGTCAAGCGCGACATCGTTGCCGCCGAGCTGGTGCTGAATGACGACCATTTCGGTCTGGAAAAGGTCAAGGAGCGGATTATGGAATATCTCGCCGTGCAGCAGCGCGTCGGGAAAATGAAGGGCCCGATCCTGTGCCTGGTGGGTCCGCCGGGCGTGGGCAAAACCTCGCTCGCCAAGTCCATCGCCAAGGCGACGGGACGCGAATATGTCCGCATGAGTCTGGGCGGCATGCGCGACGAAGCGGAAATTCGTGGTCACCGCAGGACCTATATCGGCTCGATGCCCGGCAAGATCATCCAGTCCATGAAAAAGGCCAAGAGCAGCAATCCGCTGTTCCTGCTGGACGAGATCGACAAGCTGGGCGCCGACTATCGCGGCGATCCGTCTTCGGCGCTGCTCGAGGTCCTAGACCCGGAGCAGAACGCGACCTTCAACGATCATTATCTCGAGGTCGATTTCGATCTTTCGGACGTGATGTTTGTCACCACGGCCAACAGCCTGCACATGCCGCAGCCGCTGATGGACCGCATGGAGATCATCCGCATCCCCGGTTACACCGAGGATGAGAAGATCCAGATCGCCCGGCGCCACCTCATCCCCAAGCAGATGAAGTCGCACGGCCTGAAGGACGATGAATGGAAGATCACGGACGAAGGCGTCCGCGACCTGATCCGCTACTACAGCCGCGAGGCCGGTGTGCGCAATCTCGAGCGCGAGCTCGCCAACCTGACGCGCAAGGCGGTGAAGGAAATTCTGTCCAAAAAAACCAAGTCGCTGGAAATCACGGCGGAAAATCTCGGCACCTTTGCCGGCGTGCGCCGTCACCGCTTCGGCGAGATGGAAGGCGAGGACCAGGTTGGCGTTGTGACCGGCCTGGCCTGGACGGAAGTCGGCGGCGAAACGCTGACCATCGAGTCCGTGATGCTGCCCGGCAAGGGCCGCTTCCAGGCCACCGGCAAGCTGGGCGATGTGATGAAGGAATCAATCGACGCGGCGCGTTCCTATGTGCGTTCCAAGGCGACCAGCTTCGGCATCAAGCCGCCGCTGTTCGACAAGATCGACATCCATGTCCATGTCCCGGAAGGCGCCACGCCCAAGGACGGTCCCAGCGCGGGGCTGGCCATGGCCACTTCGATCATCTCGGTGATTACCGGTATTCCGATCCGCCGCGATGTGGCGATGACCGGCGAGGTGACCTTGCGCGGACGGGCGCTGTCGATTGGCGGCCTGAAGGAGAAACTGCTTGCTGCCTTGCGGGCCGGGATCACCACGGTGATCATTCCCAAGGAGAATGAGAAGGACCTCGCCGACGTCCCCGACAATGTGAAGGCGGGCCTGACCATTGTTCCGGTCGCCACCATGGGCGAAGTGCTGAAGGTGGCGCTGACCCGCCAGCCCGAAGCGATTGACTGGGTTGAACCCGAGGTCACGGCGGCGCTGCCGCTGGCCGATGGCGACGATCTGGTGGTCACGCATTAAGCAAGACGCAAAGTCAGGGCCCGGAACGCAGGTTCCGGGCCCTTTTCTTTGCCGAATCAAGCCAAAAATCCCCCGATTCCGCGACTTTTCGGCTTTACGGGGCGCAAGTCCCCCCCCTAGAGTCTGGCCACGGGAAAAGAATCGCGTGAGGAGCACCGGCCAAGCCGGGGCGACCATAGGAAAAGGAGCCATCCGTGAATAAGAACGATCTCATCCAGAAGCTTTCGGACACGACAGGCCTGGTCAAGAATGACGCCGCCAAGGCCGTGGATGGTGTGTTCGACCTCATCGCCGCCTCGCTAAAGGCGGGGGACGAGGTGCGTCTGACCGGTTTTGGCGTGTTCGTGGTTGCGACCCGGGCGGGCGGCAAGGGCCGCAATCCCCAGACCGGCGAGGAAATCACCATCAAGCCGTCCAAGCAGCCGCGCTTCCGCGCCGGCAAGCAGCTCAAGGATTCGCTGAACTGACTTCGCGTTAGCGAGGTCATCCCCGGCGAGCGCGGCCATCAGGCCGCGCGAGGGAAGGGGGTCCAGATAGATGCCGCGTAGACCATTGGCCTACGCGGCATTGTTTTTGCCTATACTGAGACTATGGGCGGTTAGCTCAGCGGTAGAGCGTATCGTTTACACCGATAGGGTCGGCGGTTCGATCCCGTCACCGCCCACCATGATCGCCGCGTTTCGCGACGCGATAAACGTGCCTGAAACAATAGGGAAGTCCTCTTGCGCATTGCCCTGCCGGTCTTGCTCAGCATCGCCTTTCTGGCCACCGCGTGCAGCGCTGGGCGTAACCAGCCGCCGCCCTGGATGCGTCCGACCGAGAAGCCGCGCGACGAAAATTACCGCGGCGGCCCTTCCGCCATGCTGCTCAAGTTTGACGCCAACAAGGACGGCATCGTGGCGCGCGACGAGCTGATCGCCGGTCTCAGGGCCGAGTTCGCGGCCCATGATGTGAAGCGCAATGGTTGCCTGGATGGCGGTCAGGTCGCGGAAATCAACCAGGAGCGCGTGGACGCCGATCAATCCACCGCCACGCCGCTGATCGACTGGAATCAGGACGGCTGCATCAACTACACGGAATTTTCCGCCGCGCCCTATTCGCTGTTCGACCAGCTGGACCGTAATCGGGACGCCAGGCTGACACCGCTGGAGCGGGGCCAGCGCCCGGCCGGAAAGCCGGCAGAAGGCGCCGGGGAACCCGCCAGCGATACGCCGCCGCCACCGGCCCAATAGTCAGCGATTTGCTTGACTTGGCAGGGGGGCTCCCCTACATCGGCCACCTTCGCGCGCCTTACGTCAGGAAGCGCTGCGGGGGCGTAGCTCAGTTGGTTAGAGTGTCGGCCTGTCACGCCGAAGGTCGCGGGTTCGAGCCCCGTCGCTCCCGCCATTTTCCTTTCCGAAAATGGCAGTTATTTTTTGAACGCGCGGCCAGGGCGCGGGCCTTTGGCCCGCCAGCAGGCGCCCGCATTTTCCTTCGAAAACAGCATATTTTTAAGAATGGTTCGCAACAATGCGTACTGTTTCCACTGCCTTCTTTGCACATGCGCAGTCGCGCGAATTTTCCTGTTTTTCTGCGGCGAATCTTCCTTTAAACCCGCGTTGCGCGAGGGCAGTGCCGGCTTAATACTGCACCCGCGAAATAACACCGGTTCGACCTATTGGGGGCGCTTTTCGCGCTGGGGCACGGACCACGGGGTATGCGTATGGAAGATCTGCTGCTGGAGTATCTGCCGATCCTGATTTTCATCGGGCTGGCAGGCGTTCTGGGCGGGGTTCTGATCCTGGTGCCGCTGATCGTGGCGCCCAGCAAGCCCGACCCGGAAAAACTGTCCGCCTATGAATGCGGCTTCCCCGCCTTCGGCGATGCGCGCATGAAGTTCGACGTGCGTTTCTACCTGGTCGCCATCCTCTTCATCATCTTCGACCTGGAAGTGGCCTTCCTGTTTCCCTGGGCCATTACCCTGGGCACCACCGGCGTCTTCGCCTTCTGGTCCATGATGGCCTTCCTCGGCGTGCTGACCGTCGGCTTCATCTATGAGTGGAAGAAGGGCGCGCTCGAATGGGAGTGATCCTGACACCGCAGGGAACTGCTGCGCGCGCCGGCGTTGAAGGCGCCGCCGCCTCCATCACCGACAACGATCCCTATTTCAAGGCGCTGCAGGCCGAGATGGCCGACAAAGGCTTTCTGGTCACCAGCTCGGAAGCCCTGGTGAACTGGGCCCGCACTGGCTCCCTGATGTGGATGACCTTCGGCCTGGCCTGCTGCGCCGTCGAGATGATGCAGGCCTCGATGCCGCGCTACGATCTGGAGCGTTTCGGCGTCGCGCCGCGCGCGTCACCGCGCCAGAGCGACGTGATGATCGTCGCCGGCACCCTGACCAACAAGATGGCGCCCGCCTTGCGCAAGGTCTACGACCAGATGCCCGAGCCGCGCTACGTCATCAGCATGGGCAGCTGCGCCAATGGCGGCGGCTATTACCATTATTCCTATGCCGTGGTGCGCGGCTGCGACCGTATCGTGCCGGTGGACATTTATGTCCCGGGCTGCCCGCCCACCGCCGAAGCGCTGGTCTATGGCATCCTGCTGCTGCAGCGGAAAATCCGCCGCACCGGCACTATCGAGCGCTGACATGAGCGATCTGGCGCACCTTGGCGAAAGCATCAAATCGGCGCTGGGTAGCGCGGTGACCGGCGTGACGCTGGCGCGGGGCGAACTGACGATTGATGTCGCGGCTGCCGACATTCTCAAGGTCATGGTGCATCTTCACAATGCGGCCGACTTCAAGATTTTGGTGGACCTGTGCGGCAATGACTGGCCGCAGCGCGCCAAGCGTTTCGATGTCGTCTATCACCTGTTGTCGTTGACGAAGAATGTTCGTGTTCGCGTCAAGACGCAGGTGGGGGAGGGCGAAAGTATCGCCTCCATTATCGGCGTCTATCCGGCGGCCGGCTGGTTCGAGCGCGAAGCCTTCGACATGTATGGCGTGCCGTTTGCCGATCATCCTGACATGCGCCGCATCCTCACCGATTACGGTTTCTCCGGTTATCCGCTGCGCAAGGACTTTCCGCTCACCGGCTATGTCGAGCTGCGTTACGACGACGAGCTGAAGCGCGTGGTCTATCAGCCGGTGCATCTGGTGCAGGAATTCCGCGATTTCGATTTCATGAGCCCTTGGGAAGGCGCACCGCACATTCTTCCCGGCGACGAGAAGGCCGCCATGGCGCCCAATGCATCTTCCGGCGATCCGGGGAAGAAGCCATGAGTACGGTTAGGCTCGACGCCAAAGAGGGTCATCAGTCGGACGATCCGCAGCTGACCATCAATTTCGGGCCGCAGCATCCCGCCGCGCATGGCGTGCTGCGCCTGATCCTGGACCTGGATGGCGAAATCGTCACCCGCGTCGATCCCCATATCGGGCTCCTGCATCGCGGCACCGAGAAACTGATCGAGCACAAGACCTATCTGCAGGCGCTGCCCTATTTCGACCGGCTCGATTATGTCGCGCCGATGAACCAGGAGCATGCCTTCTGCCTGGCGATTGAAAAGCTGATCGGCATGGAAGTGCCCAGGCGCGGCCAGTATATCCGCGTGCTGTTCTCGGAAATCGGCCGTTTGCTCAACCATCTGCTCAACGTCACCACCCAGGCGATGGATGTGGGCGCGCTGACCCCGCCGCTATGGGGCTTTGAAGAGCGCGAAAAGCTGATGGTGTTCTACGAGCGCATCTCCGGCAGCCGCATGCACGCCGCCTATTTCCGTGCCGGTGGGGTGCACCAGGACATGCCGCCTGGCCTGGCCGAGGACATTCTCAAATTCTGCGACCATTTCGTCACCGTGCTGGACGATATCGAAGGCCTGCTGACCGAGAACCGCATCTTCAAGCAGCGCAATGTCGACATCGGCGTCGTGACCCGCGCCGAAGCTGAAATGTGGGGCATGTCGGGCGTGATGCTGCGCTCCACCGGCGTGAAATGGGACCTACGCCGCAGCCAGCCCTATGAGTGCTACAACGATCTCGATTTCAAGATTCCGATCGGCAAGAACGGCGACAATTACGATCGCTATGTGATGCGCATGGAAGAAATGCGCGAATCCACCAAGATCATGCGCCAGTGCATCGAAAAGATGCCGGCCGGTCCGGTGGTTAGCGCCGACAGTAAAGTGGTGCCGCCCCGCCGCGGCGAAATGAAGACCTCGATGGAAGCCCTGATCCATCACTTCAAGCTCTATACCGAAGGTTTCCATGTGCCGGCGGGCGAGACTTATGCTGCGGTCGAAGCGCCCAAGGGCGAATTCGGCGTCTATCTGGTGGCCGATGGCAGCAACAATCCCTATCGCTGCAAGATCCGCGCGCCCAGCTTCGTGCACCTGCAGGCGATGGATTACATGTGCAAGGGCCATATGCTGGCCGACGTTTCGGCGATCCTGGGTTCGCTCGACATCGTGTTTGGCGAGGTGGACCGGTGAGCAACGTTGGTGTCGCCCAGAAACAGCTCGACGCTTACAACGCCCAGGACCTGGACACTTATGTCTCCTATTTCACGATGGACTGCGTGATCTCGGGCCTGAACGGCACGCCCACCGAAACCAGTCGCGACGCGCTTCATGCGCGTTACGCCAAGGCCTTCGCCCAGTTCCCGCAGAACAAGGCGGAACTGAAAAACCGTATCGCCGTCGGCAACACCGTGGTCGATCACGAACTGGTGATCCGCGCCCCCGGCGGCGAGCAGTTCGAGATCATCGCAATCTACACCTTCAAAGACGGGCTGATCAGCCGCGTCGATTTCGCAAAGTAGGACCATGTCGCTTCGCCGCCTCGCCCCGCCGGATACCCAGCCCGCAAGTTTCGCCTTCAATGGCGAAAATGCGGAATGGGCCAAGGTGACCATCGCAAAGTATCCGCAAGGCCGTCAGGCCAGCGCGGTGATCTCGCTGCTGTGGCGCGGCCAGGAGCAGGAGGGCTGGGTCAGCCATCCCATGGTCGAAAGCATCGCCAGGATGCTGAACATGCCTTTCATCCGGGTGCTGGAAGTGGCGACTTTCTACACCATGTTCAACCTGCAGCCGGTCGGCACCTATCTGGTGCAGGTCTGCACCACGACGCCGTGCTGGCTGCGCGGATCGGATGCCGTGATGGACGCCTGCAAGAAGCATATTCATCCGCACCCGCACACGGTTTCGGCGGACGGCAAGTTCAGCTGGATGGAAGTCGAATGTCTGGGCGCCTGCGTGAATGCGCCGATGCTGCAGATCGGCAGCGACTTCTATGAAGACATTGACGGCCCCATCACCGAACAGATGATCGCCGATCTGCGCGCCGGCAAGGCGCTGAGGCCCGGCCCGCAGAACGCACGCAAATCCTCCGAGCCGGAGGGCGGCGCCACCAGCCTGACCGATGCGGCGCTGTATGATGGCTCCATCATCGGCAAGTACAAGGTTGTCGCGCCGGTGCCGCCGCAGCCCGCCAACACCGATGCGGACGCCAAGAAGCCGACCAAGGCTGCCAGCGACCGTGAATCGCCCAAGCAAAAACCGCCGGGAGCCGCTACCTGATGCTCGCCGACAAGGACCGCATTTTCACCAACCTGTACGGCCTCCACAGCCCCGGTCTGGAAGCTGCGAAGAAGCGCGGCCAGTGGGACAATACCAAGGCCATCCTGGCGTTGGGCCCCGACGGCATCATCGACATCATGAAGAAGTCGGGACTGCGCGGCCGCGGCGGCGCCGGTTTTCCCACCGGACTCAAATGGTCCTTCATGCCGAAAGAAGTGAAGGAGCGTCCGCATTACCTGGTGGTCAATGCCGACGAGTCCGAGCCGGGCACCTGCAAGGATCGCGACATCATGCGTCACGATCCGCATACGCTGGTCGAAGGGTGCCTGGTCGCCAGCTTCGCGATGCGGGCGCACGCCTGTTACATCTATGTGCGCGGCGAATTCATTCGCGAGCGCGAGGCGATGCAGCGCGCCGTCGATGAGGCCTATGCCGCAAAGCTGATCGGCAAGAACAATATCCATGGCTGGGATTTCGACCTTTACGTCCATCACGGGGCAGGGGCCTATATCTGCGGCGAGGAAACTGCGCTGCTGGAATCGCTCGAAGGCAAAAAGGGCCAGCCGCGCCTGAAGCCGCCATTCCCGGCCAATGTTGGCCTTTATGGCTGTCCCACCACCGTCAACAATGTCGAGAGCATTGCGGTGGCGCCGACCATCCTGCGCCGTGGCGGCGACTGGTTCGCCGGCATCGGGCGGCCCAACAATACCGGCACCAAGGTGTTCTGCATCTCGGGCCATGTGATCAAACCCTGCAATGTCGAAGAGGAAATGGGCATTCCGCTGCGCGAGCTGATCGAGCGTCATGCCGGCGGCGTGCGCGGCGGCTGGGACAATTTGCTGGCTGTAATTCCGGGCGGCGCCTCGGTGCCCCTGCTGCCCAAGGCCACCTGCGACGACATCCTGATGGATTTCGACAGTTTGAAAGCAGCGCAGACGGGCCTTGGCACCGCCGCCGTGATCGTGATGGACAAGTCCACCGACGTGATCAAGGCGATCCAGCGGCTGGCCTATTTCTACAAGCATGAAAGCTGCGGCCAGTGCACGCCCTGCCGCGAAGGCACCGGCTGGATGTGGCGGGTGATGACACGCATGGTGAAGGGCGATGCCCAGGTGTCCGAGATCGACCTGCTGCAGGAAGTCAGCAAGGAAATTGAAGGCCACACCATCTGCGCCCTGGGTGACGCGGCGGCCTGGCCGATCCAGGGACTGATCCGGCACTTCCGCCCCGAAATCGAAAAACGCATCGCCGACTTTTCCCGACTGGCGGCGGAGTAAGCCATGGCCACGCGCAAGCTGATCGTTGACGGCAAGGAAGTCGAAGCGGAAGAAAACCTGACCCTGCTGCAGGCCTGTGAGCAGGCCGGCGCGGAGATTCCGCGCTTTTGCTATCACGAGCGCCTGTCGGTGGCGGGCAATTGCCGCATGTGCCTGGTGGAATGGGTCGGAGCGCCCAAGCCGCAAGCCAGCTGCGCCTTGCAGGTCAAGGACATCTTCCCCAACAAGGACGGCACGCCCGCCAAGATCAACACGACCTCGCCGTATGCGCGCAAGGCCCGCGAAGGCGTGATGGAATTCCTGCTGATCAATCATCCGCTGGATTGCCCGATCTGCGACCAGGGCGGCGAGTGCGACCTGCAGGACCAGGCGATGGGCTATGGCCGCGCCGCCTTCCACCGCTTCAACGAGAACAAGCGCGCCGTCGAAGACAAGTATATGGGCCCGCTGGTTGCGACCATCATGACCCGCTGCATCCAGTGCACCCGCTGCGTGCGCTTTGCCACCGAAGTCGCTGGCGTGCCCGACCTGGGCGCGACGGGGCGCGGCGAGGACATGGAAATCACCACCTATCTGGAGAAGGCGTTCGCGTCTGAACTGTCCGGCAGTGTGGTGGACCTGTGTCCGGTGGGCGCGTTGACGTCTAAGCCCTATGCCTTCAACGCCCGCCCTTGGGAGCTGCGCAAGACCGAAAGCGTCGACGTGATGGATGCGCAGGGCTGCAACATCCGGGTCGACACGCGCGGCCCGCAGGTGATTCGGGTGCTGCCGCGCCTGAACGAAGAGATCAATGAGGAATGGATTTCTGACAAGACGCGTCATGCCTGTGACGGGCTTGCGCGCCAGCGTCTCGACCGGCCCTATATCCGCGTCGGCGGCAAGCTGAAGCCCGCAAGCTGGGCCGAAGCCTTTGCCGCCATCGCCGCCAAGGTGAAGGACACGGTGCCGGACCGTATTGCCGCCATTGTCGGCGATCTGGCCGCGGCCGAAGAGATCAAGGCGCTGAAGGACCTGATGGGCGCCATGCGTGTCTCCAATATCGATTGCCGCCAGGACGGCGCGAAAATCGCGGCCAATTCTTCCGGCCAAAAGATCCCGCGCCAGACCTATCTGTTCAATTCCACCATTGCGGGCGTGGAAGCTGCCGACGCCATCCTGCTGGTGGGCGCCAATCCTCGCTGGGACGCGCCGGTGCTGAACGCCCGCATCCGCAAGGCCTGGCTGGCCAGCGGCGTGAAGATCGCCAATATCGGCCCGGCGGTGGACCTGACCTATCCGGCCGAGCAACTGGGCACTGATATTGCGGTGCTGGAGCAGATCGCCAGCGGCAGCCATGATTTCGCGAAAATCCTGGGCGATGCCAAGCGTCCCATGATCGTGCTGGGCGCCGGTGCGCTCACCCGCAAGGATGGCGCCGCCATCCTGAAACTGGCCGCCAAGATCGCCGGCGATACCGGCATGATCGGTCCGGCCGGACCCCATGCCGAAGGCGGCTGGAACGGCTTCAACATTCTGCACACCGCCGCGTCGCGCGTGGCGGCGCTCGACCTGGGTTTTCTGCCCGGCGCAAATGGCCGCGATGTCGCTGGCATCGTCGACGGCGCACAGAAGGGTGAGATCGACTTTATATACCTGCTGGGCGCGGACGAGCTCGATGTCGCCCATCTGGGCCGCGCCTTCATCGTCTATCAGGGCAGCCACGGCGATGCCGGGGCGCATCATGCCGACGTGGTTCTGCCAGGCGCCGCCTATACCGAAAAAGACGGCCTCTATGCCAATTTCGAGGGCAGGGTGCAGCGCGCCCGCCGCGCCACCTTCCCGCCGGGCGAGGCCAAGGAAGACTGGGCCATCCTGCGGGCGCTGTCCGAGGTTCTGGGCGTGAAGCTGCCCTATGACGACCGCGCCACGCTGATCGCCGCGCTCGAAAAGGATGTGACGCATTTCGCCACGCTCAATGACGCGCCGGTCCATTCCGACACCGCGGCCACGACCTGGGGCGGGATCGGCGAAAGCGGTGCGCTGGACCATGCGCCGGTCACTGCCGCGATCACCGATTTCTATCTGACCAACCCGGTGGCGCGGGCCAGCGAGACCATGGCGCTATGCAGCCGCGAGTTCGTCTCCGGCTCCACGAAGATGGCGGCGGAATAATGCTGTTCACCGATCTCTTTGCCGGCCTGGGCATGAACCACTCCTTCGCGTGGTTCCTCAGCCAGTTCCTGTCGATCCTGATCTTCGACGTAGTGCTGCTGGTGATGATCGCCTATCTGCTGCTGGCCGACCGCAAGATCTGGGCGGCGGTGCAGATGCGGCGCGGTCCCAATGTGGTGGGTCCCTTCGGCCTGCTGCAGACCTTCGCCGACCTGACCAAGTTCCTGCTCAAGGAAGTGATCATCCCGGCGGGCTCCAACAAGGTCGTCTTCATGCTGGCCCCGCTGGTCACCGTGACCCTGGCCTTTGCTGGCTGGGCGGTGGTGCCGCTGGACAAGGGCTGGGTGGTGGCCAATATCAATGTCGGCATTCTGTACCTGTTCGCGATGTCGTCGCTGGGCGTCTATGGCATCATCATGGCGGGCTGGGCCTCGAACTCGAAGTACCCCTTCCTGTCGGCGCTGCGCGCCGCGGCCCAGATGGTGTCGTATGAAGTCTCCATCGGCTTTGTCATCATCACCGTGCTGTTGTTCGCGGGTTCCTTGAACCTGTCCAAGATCGTTGAAGCACAGCAAAATCACTGGTTCGTTTTCACTATCCTGTTCCCCATGCTGCCGATCTTCTTCGTCTCGGCGCTGGCGGAAACCAACCGCCCGCCCTTCGACCTGGTCGAAGCGGAAAGCGAACTGGTGGCAGGCTTCTTCGTGGAATATTCCTCGACCCCGTTCCTGCTGTTCTTCCTGGGCGAGTATCTGTCCATCGTCCTGATGTGCGCGATGTGCTCGATCCTGTTCCTGGGCGGCTGGCTGCCGCCGCTGGATATCTGGCCCCTCAACGCCGTGCCTGGGTTTCTCTGGTTCCTGCTGAAAATCTGTTTCTTCTTCTTTATGTTTGCGATGGTGAAGGCCATGGTGCCGCGCTACCGCTATGACCAGTTGATGCGTCTGGGCTGGAAAGTGTTCCTGCCGACGTCGCTTTTGTGGGTGGTGGTGACGGCGGCCTGGGTCCTCGTCTTCCGTCAGCCCGCGTGAGGCATTTATGAACTTCGACCGTACCGCGCGTCAGATTTTCTTCTGGGAGTTCATCCAGAGCTTCATCCTGACCATGCGCTATTTCTTCGCCCCCAAGGCGACCCTGAACTATCCTTTCGAGAAGGGGCCGCTGAGCCCGCGCTTTCGCGGCGAACATGCGCTGCGCCGCTATGCCAATGGCGAAGAACGCTGCATCGCCTGCAAATTGTGCGAGGCGATCTGCCCGGCCCAGGCCATCACCATCGAGGCGGAACCGCGCGAAGACGGTTCGCGCCGCACCACCCGCTATGACATCGACATGGTGAAGTGCATCTATTGCGGCTTCTGCCAGGAAGCCTGCCCGGTGGACGCGATCGTGGAAGGGCCGAATTTCGAGTTCTCCACCGAGACGCGCGAAGAACTTTACTACGACAAGAACCGGCTGCTCGCGAATGGCGACCGCTGGGAACGCGAAATTGCCCGCAATCTGGAACTGGACGCGCCTTATCGTTAGGCGCAGGAAAACGAATGTTTGAAGCGATAGCCTTCTACTTCTTCTCGGCGATCCTGATCGCCAGCGCGGTCATGGTCATTGCCGCGCGCAACCCCGTGCATTCCGTGCTGTTTCTGATCCTGGCCTTTTTCAATGCCGCCGGCCTGTTCGTGCTACTGGGGGCGGAGTTCCTGGCGATGATCCTGATTGTGGTCTATGTCGGCGCCGTCGCCGTGCTGTTCCTGTTCGTGGTGATGATGCTGGACATCGATTTCGCCGAATTGAAGTGTGGCAGCCTGCAATATCTGCCCTTCGGCGCGCTGATCGGACTGATCCTGGTGGCCGAGCTGGTGATGGCGGGCAGCGCCTGGGTGCTCAAGCCCGTCGCCCAATCGGCGATGGCCAGTGCCACGCCGGCCGGCATCACCAATACCGAGGCGCTGGGGCGTATCCTCTATACAGACTATATCTACTACTTCCAGATCGCCGGGCTGGTGCTGCTGGTGGCGATGATCGGCGCCATCGTTCTGACCCTGCGTTCGCGCCCCGGCGTGCGCCGCCAGGTGATCTCCGTCCAGAATGCGCGCACTGCCGCCATGGCGGTGGACATGCATGATCTCAAGCCGGGCCAAGGGTCAGAGGGGGGCGTATAATGGTTATCGGTCTCACCCAATATCTCACCGTTGCGGCCATCCTGTTCACCATCGGGGTACTGGGCATTTTCCTCAACCGCAAGAACATCATCATCATCCTGATGTCGGTGGAGCTGATCCTGCTGGCGGTGAACATCAATTTTGTCGCCTTCTCGGTCTATCTGGGCGATCTGGTGGGCCAGGTCTTTGCGCTGTTCGTGTTGACCGTCGCCGCCGCCGAGGCCGCCATCGGGCTGGCCATTCTGGTCGTCTATTTCCGCAACCGCGGCACCATCGCGGTTGAGGACGTCAATATGATGAAGGGCTAGCATGTACGCCGCCATCGTCTTCCTGCCGCTTCTGGGCTCCGTGATCGCGGGCCTGTTCGGGCGCGTCATCGGCGCCCGCGCCAGCGAACTTGTCACCACCGGACTTTTGTTCGTGTCCGCGGCGCTGTCGGTCGTGGCCTTCACCCAAGTCGCGCTGGGCGGCGGTGAAACCCAGATCATTCCGATCCTGTCCTGGATTCATTCCGGCAGCTTCGTTGCCGACTGGATGGTGCGTGTCGATACGATCACGGCGGTGATGCTGGTGGTGGTGACCGGCGTGTCGTCGCTGGTGCACCTCTATTCCTTCGGTTACATGGCGGTCGATCCGCACCGGGCGCGTTTCTTCTCGTACCTGTCGCTGTTCACCTTCGCCATGCTGATGCTGGTGACGGCCAACAACTTCCTGCAGCTGTTCTTCGGCTGGGAAGGCGTGGGCCTGGCCTCATACTTGCTGATCGGCTTCTGGTACACCCGGCCCTCGGCCAATGCCGCCGCCATGAAAGCCTTCATCGTCAACCGCGTCGGCGATTTCGGATTCGCGCTGGGCATCTTCGGCATCTGGGCGGTGTTCGGTACCCTGGACTTTGACGAGGTCTTTGCCGCCGCCCCGTCCATGGTCGGCAGGACCTTCGAATTCGCCGGCTTCTACCCCGACATCCTCACCACGCTCTGCCTGCTGCTGTTCGTCGGCGCGATGGGCAAGTCGGCCCAGCTGGGCCTGCACACCTGGCTGCCGGACGCGATGGAAGGCCCGACCCCCGTCTCGGCCCTGATCCATGCCGCAACCATGGTGACGGCGGGCGTGTTCCTGGTCTGCCGCTGCTCACCCATGTTCCAGCTGGCGCCCACGGCGCTGGCCTTCGTGACCATTGTCGGCGCCACCACCGCCTTCTTCGCCGCGACGGTCGGTCTGTTCCAGAACGACATCAAGCGGGTGATCGCCTATTCCACCTGTAGCCAGCTGGGTTACATGTTCGCCGCCGCCGGCGTGATGGCCTACAACGCCGCCATGTTCCACCTGTTCACGCACGCCTTCTTCAAGGCGCTGCTGTTCCTGGGTGCCGGCTCGGTGATCCATGCGATGCATCACGAGCAGGACATGCGCAAGATGGGCGGCCTCTACAAGGCCATTCCCTTCACCTGGGCCATGATGCTGATCGGCAACCTGGCGCTGACCGGTGTCGGAATTCCGCTGCTGCATATTGGCTTTGCCGGCTTCTATTCCAAGGATGCGATCATCAATTCGGCCTTCGCAGCCCATAGCGGTGTTGGCTCCTACGCCTTCACCCTGCTGCTGCTCGCCGCCGGCATGACCAGCTTCTATGCCTGGCGCCAGTTCCTGATGACCTTCCACGGTCCCTATCGCGGTGATGCCCATGTCGATCACGGCCATCAGCCGGCGGACGATCACGCCCATGACGAGCCGTTGGAAAACGATCATGGTCACCATCACGCTCCCAAGCTCAGCGAAGTGCATGAAGCGCCGCTGGTGATGCTGGTGCCGCTGGGCATCCTGGCGCTGGGTGCGCTGTTCGCGGGTGCCGGATTCTTCCATGCCTTCCTGGGCGAGGGCGCCCACGAATTCTGGCGTCATTCGCTGGTGGTGGTCGAGGGCCATGAAGGCCATCTGCCGCTGTGGGTGGAGTTCGGGCCGCTGGTGGTCACCGTCACCGGCTTTCTGATCGCCTATTACTATTACATCCTGCACCCCGAAGTTGCGGCGCGGATGCAGGCAAAGCAGGGCCTGCTGTACCTGTTCTTCTACAACAAGTGGTATTTCGACGAACTGTATGACTTCCTGTTTGTCCGCCCTGCGCTGCGGCTGGGCCGTTTCCTGTGGAAGCGCGGCGACGGCACTGTGATCGACGGGCTGGGTCCCGACGGTATCGCCGCCCGGGTGCTGGACGCGACACGCGGCGCGGTCCGGCTGCAGACCGGTTATGTCTATCACTATGCGCTGGCGATGCTGCTGGGCGTGGTGGGGCTGGTGACCTGGTTCATGATTTCGGGAGGCGCGCCATGAGCCTGCCCATTCTCTCTCTTTGCACCTTCGTGCCCCTGCTGGGCGCACTGGCCATCCTGGTGATGCCCAAGGCGCAAAGCGCCCGCTGGATTGCGCTGGGCACGACAGCTGTCGTCTTCGCCCTGTCGCTTTTGATGTGGGCCAATTTCGATAATTCCAATGCCGGCTTCCAGCTGGTCGAAAAGCTGGACTGGCTGGGCGGCGGCATCTCTTACCATATGGGCGTGGACGGCATTTCCATGCTGTTCGTGGTGCTGACAGCGGGGCTGATGCCGTTCTGTATCCTGGCCAGCTGGGAATCCATCGAGACCCGCGTCGCCGAATACATGGTCGCCTTCCTGGTGCTGGAAACCATGATGATCGGCGTGTTCTGCGCCCTGGACCTGGTGCTGTTCTATGTCCTGTTCGAGGGCGGCCTGATCCCGATGTTCCTGATCATCGGCGTGTGGGGTGGCAAGCGGCGCGTTTATGCCAGCTTCAAGTTCTTCCTCTACACCTTTATCGGCTCGGTCCTGATGCTGCTCGCGATCATGAGCATGTACTGGTACACGGGCACCACCGACATCGTGGCGCTGCTGGAGAATCCGAACTTCCCGCCCCATATGCAGACCTGGTTGTGGCTGGCCTTCTTCGCCAGCTTCGCAGTCAAGATGCCGATGTGGCCGGTCCATACCTGGCTGCCGGATGCCCATGTCGAAGCCCCCACCGCAGGCTCCGTCATCCTGGCGGGCATCCTGTTGAAGATGGGCGGTTACGGCTTCCTGCGCTTCTCGCTGCCCATGTTCCCCTCGGCGACCGAGATGTTCGCGCCGCTGGTTTTTTCCATGTCCATTATCGCCATCATCTACACCTCGCTGGTGGCGCTGGCGCAGGAGGACATGAAGAAGCTGATTGCCTATTCATCGGTGGCCCATATGGGCTTCGTCACCATGGGCATCTTCACCGTCAACCATCAGGGTATCGAGGGTGGCATCTTCCAGATGCTCAGTCACGGCGTGGTGTCGGGCGCACTATTCCTCTGTGTCGGCGTGGTTTACGACCGCATCCACACCCGCGAGATCGCCGCCTATGGCGGGCTGGTCAACCGCATGCCGCTCTATGCCGCATTTTTCATGGTCTTTACGCTGGCCAATGTCGGCATGCCGGGCACCAGCGGCTTCATCGGCGAATTCCTCACCATGCTGGGCGCCTTCCTGCACAATAGCTGGCTGGCGATCTTCTCGGCGACCGGCGTGATCCTGTCGGCGGCTTATGCCCTGTTTCTCTACCGCCGCATTATTTTCGGCGTGCTGGTCAAGCCGTCGCTCAAGACCATCCAGGACCTGACTCCGCGCGAAATCGCCCTGCTGGCGCCGCTGGTGATCATCACCATCGGGCTGGGCATCTATCCCAAGCCGGTGTTCGACGTCACCACGCCCGCCGTGGCCAAGCTGATCAACGACAACAAGACCGCGCTGGCGATGGACAAGGCCGGCCGGAAAGTCGCTATCGTGCAGAAGGAAGCCGCACAGTGAACCTCTGCTGCGCTGACCTGATGGTCCTGCTTCCCGAACTGATCCTGGCGATCGGCGCCATGGCGCTTCTGCTGGCGGGTGCTATCGCTGGGGAAAAATCTGCGCCCCTTATTAGCTGGGGCGCCATCGTGCTGTTGCTTGCCGCCGGCATCGCCTGCGTGGTGGGGCCGGAGCAGGCCACCGCCTTCCACAATGCCTTTGTCTCGGACGGTTTTTCGCGTTTCGCCAAGCTGCTGATCCTGGTCGGCGCGGCGCTGAGCATCCTGCTGGCGGAGGAGTATTTCGCGCGCCTTAACCTGTCGCGCTTTGAACTGCCGGTCCTGATGGTGCTCGCGACCCTGGGCATGATGCTGATGGTGTCGTCTGCCAGCTTCCTGTCGCTCTATATGGGACTGGAGCTGCAATCCCTGGCGCTCTACGTGCTGGCCTCCTTCAACCGCGACAATCTGCGGTCTACCGAAGCGGGCCTGAAATATTTCGTCCTGGGAGCGCTGTCGTCGGGCATGCTGCTGTACGGCATCTCGCTGATCTACGGCTTTACCGGTTCGACCGAGTTCGCCGCTATTGCTTCTGTCACCGCCGCCAGTGGCGCAGGCCTTGGCGTGATCTTCGGTCTTGTATTCCTGATCGCGGGTCTGGCCTTCAAGGTTTCCGCCGTGCCGTTCCATATGTGGACGCCCGACGTTTACGAAGGCGCGCCGACGCCGGTCACCGCCTATTTCGCCACTGCCGCCAAGGTGGCGGCGCTGTGCCTGTTCCTGCGCGCCATCCTCATCCCGTTCCCCGACCTGATCCATCAGTGGCGCCAGATCATCATCTTCATCTCGGTCCTCAGCATGGTGCTGGGCGCCGTCGCCGCCATCGGCCAGACCAATATCAAGCGCCTGATGGCCTACAGTTCCATTGGCCATATGGGCTATGCGCTGCTGGGCCTGGCGGCGGGCACCACCCTGGGCGTGCGCGGTGTGCTGATCTATCTGGCGGTCTATGTCGCCACCAATATCGGCGTTTTCGCCTGCATCCAGGCGATGCGGCGCGACGGCAAGGCAGTGGAGAATATTTCCGACTTGGCGGGCCTGGCGCGCACCGACCTGAAACTGGCGCTGCTGTTCTCGATGCTTTTCCTCAGCCTGGCCGGCCTGCCGCCGCTGGCCGGTTTTGTCGCCAAATTCTACATCTTCCTTTCAGCAATCGAGGCCGGGCTGATCTGGCCGTCTGTGATCGGCGTGTTGGCCAGTAGTGTGGGCCTTGTCTATTACCTGCGCCTGACCGCGATCATGTTCTTCAATGAACCTGCGCCGGCGCTGGACAAGAACAGGGCGTTCGGCTCGACCGCGATTATGCTGGTCTCGGGCGCGGTGACCCTGGTGCTGCTGGTCGCGCCGTCGCCCCTGATCAATGCCGCCGACGCGGCCGCCCGCTCCCTGTTTCCTTGATGACCATCTGGCCGCAAGGCTATGCGCTGGCGCGGCATGTCGAACTGGATTCGACCAACAGCGAAGCCTGCCGCTTTGCGCAAGCGGGCGAGCGCGGCCCGCTCTGGATCATGGCGGAGCGCCAGAGTGCCGGGCGCGGGCGGCGCGGCCGCAGCTGGGAAACTCTAAGCGGTAACCTGGCGGCCACCCTGTTGCTGCGCCCGAGTGCGCCGCGTGAGGCCACAGCGCAATTATCCTTTGCCGCCGCTTTGGCGGTGGCCGATGTGGCGGCGTATTTCGCGCCCGCCACGGCGATCACGG
Organism: Pseudomonadota bacterium; assembly: GCA_041192105.1. Classification (GTDB taxonomy): domain Bacteria; phylum Pseudomonadota; class Alphaproteobacteria; order Micropepsales; family Micropepsaceae; genus Rhizomicrobium. The sequence goes on from JBEENS010000037.1 coordinate 20,075, forward strand.
TCAAATGGCCCAACGATGTGCTGGCCGACGGCAAGAAACTGGCGGGCATCCTGCTGGAATCCGGTCCTGATTGGCTGGCGGTGGGTATCGGCATCAATTTGGCCGCCGCGCCCGCGGATACAGAGTTTCCCGCCACGGCGCTGGCGAAATTTGTAGAGCCGCCGTCGCCGGATGACGCCCTGGCCCTGCTCGCCGCGCGCTTCGCCCACTGGTATGATGCCTGGATGAGCGGTGGTTTTGAGACATTGCGCGCGGCCTGGCTGGCACGGGCCGGCGGGCTGGGCCTTCCCATCCGTGCCCGCCTGCCGCATGAAACCCGCCATGGCGTGTTCGAAGGCATTGACGGCAACGGCGCACTTTTGCTGAACGAGCAGGGCAAGGTCACCACCATCGCGGCGGGCGAGGTGTTTTTCTGATGCTGCTCGCCATCGACGCCGGCAACACCAATATCGTCTTCGCGCTGTATGACGGCGACAAGATGCGCGCCCAGTGGCGCGCGGTCACCCAGGTGTCGCGCACCGCCGACGAGTATGCCGTCTGGCTCAGCCAGTTGCTGGCGCTGGAAGGCCTGTTTTTTGTCGACCTCAAGGAAGCCATCATCGCCACGGTGGTGCCGGCGGCGCTGTTCGACCTGCGCGCCTTGTGCAGCAACTATCTCAAATGCGAGCCCATGATCGTCGGTGATCCGGCGCTGGACATGGGCATGAAGGCCAATGTCGACCGGCCGCAATCGGTGGGCGCCGACCGGCTGTGCAACACGGTGGCGGCCCATGCCAGCTATCGTGGCGCGGTGATCGTGGTGGATTTCGGCACCGCCACCAATTTCGACATCGTGGCCGAGAATGGCGATTTCGACGGCAGCGTGATCGCGCCGGGCGCCAACCTGTCCATCGAGGCGCTGCACCAGGCCGCCGCGCTATTGCCGCGAATCACCATCCAGCGGGCGCAGACGGTAATCGGGCGTGACACGGTGCCGAGCATGCAGTCGGGCGTCTATTGGGGCTATGTCGGGCTGATCGACGGACTGATCAGCCGCATCAAGGCCGAATACGGCAAGCCCATGACGGTGGTGGCGACCGGCGGGCTGGCCAATCTTTTCCGCCCCGACATTCCCGCCATCGAGCATATCGATCCGGACCTGACCATGCGCGGTCTGATGCTGATCCACGCCCGCAACTTCCCAAAAAACAACAGAGCATAATGGATCGCTTCGCACCGCAGGACGAGCTGGTTTTCCTGCCCCTGGGCGGGTCGGGCGAGATCGGCATGAATTTCAATGCCTATGGCTTCGGTCCGCCCGACGATCGCCAATGGATCATCGTGGATTGCGGCGTGCTGTTCGGCCGCGAAGGCAATACGCCGGGCGTGGACATGCTGATGCCCGATGTCCGCTTCCTGGCGGAGCAGGCTGAGAATATCCTGGGCATCATCGCCACCCATGCCCATGAGGATCATATCGGTGCCATCGCGCCCCTGTGGCCGTCGCTGCGCTGCCCGATCTATGCCACACCGTTCACCGCGCGGCTGATCACCGGCAAGCTGGACGAAGCCGGCCTGTCGTCGAAAGTCCATGTCAAGGAAGTGCCGGTCGGCGGCAGCCTGACCCTGGGGCCGTTCACCCTGGATTTCATCTCCATCACCCATTCGATCCTGGAGCCTAATCTGCTGGCGATCCGCACGCCCCTGGGCGTGGTGGTCCATACTGGCGACTGGAAGATCGATCCCAATCCCATGCTGGGCGAGGCGACGGACACCGCCGCCCTGGAAAAACTGGGCGATGAGGGCGTGCTGGCGCTGGTCTGCGATTCCACCAATGCGCTGGTGCCGGGCAGCTCAGGTTCGGAAAGCAAGGTGCGCGAAAGCCTGACCGAACTGATCGGTACCCTGAAGGGCCGTGTGGCGGTGACCGGCTTTGCCTCCAATGTGGCGCGGCTGGACACGGTGGCGCGCGCCGCCAAGGCGCATCGCCGCCGCGTGGCGCTGGTCGGCCGCTCGATGCAGAAGATGGTGAGCGCGGCGCGCGAAACCGGTTATCTGAAAGACTTCCCGACCGTGCTGGACGAAACCGAGGTCGCCGACATGCCGGCGCACAAGATCCTGTATCTGTGCACCGGCAGCCAGGGCGAGCCGCGCGCGGCTTTGGCCCGCATCGCCGCCAACAAGCATCCCCATGTCCATCTGGCCGAAGGCGACACGGTGATCTTTTCCAGCCGCGTCATTCCCGGCAATGAACTGGCCATCGGGGAAATGCAGAACAGCCTGGCGGCGCGCGGCATCGCGCTGCTGACGGCGGAAGATCATTTCGTGCATGTCAGCGGCCATCCCTGCCGCGACGAGCTGGCCCAGATGTATCGCTGGATACGGCCCAAGCTGGCGCTGCCGGTGCATGGCGAGATGCGCCACCAGGTGGCGCACGCCAAGCTGGCGCGCGAACTCCAGGTGCCGCAGGCGATGGTGCCGGAGAATGGCCAGATGTTCCGCCTGGCGCCGGGCCGCCCCGAACTGATCGACGAAGTGCCGGCGGGCCGCATTCACATGGATGGCCGCATTCTGATCCCGGAAGGCCAGGGCCTGTGCAAGGACCGCCGCGCCATGGCCTATGCCGGATTGCTGGTGGTGTCGCTGGTGGTGGATCACAAGGGCAGGGTCGCCGCCGATCCCGTGGTGCTGGGCGAAGGCATGCCCAACGCTGTAGAAGAAGCGGTGTTGAAAGCGGTGGAAGGCACCATCGCCCGCAACAAGGGTAGCGATCCGGACAATCTGGCGGAGAATATCCGCCGCGCCGCCCGCCGCGCCGCCCATGATGCCTGGGGCAAGAAACCCCTGACGCGGGTACTGGTGGCGGAGATATAGATGACCATCGCAGACGGCCTGCACTATGTCGTGATTTTCAGCGCCTATGTGGTGATCTGGTTCATCACCCTGTTCTGTCTGCTGCCCATCGGCATGAGCGGGCCGATGGACCCGGAAACCGGCGCGCCGCTCAATCCCATGCTGAAGAAGAAGATGATCTGGGCGAGCGGCATCGCGGCGGTGGTGTGGGCGGTGTTCTACGCCCTTATCGGTTTTGGATGGCTAGAGCTTTAAGGCAGGAGTCCTGAATTGCGGGGCGGAGGCATTACCTACCTGAATATGTGCCAAACCGAAGGCACGAGTCTTCAGCGTGGGATGAATTTTCGACTTCGGGGCAGACGTTTAATTTTCCTTATGTCGACTCGTCCTAACGCTCCCTACCGTGATCGCGTCGAGGATGAGGGCATTCGTTGCTGCTATCACGGCTGGCTGTTCGATGTCAAGGGCAAGTGCCTGGAGACGCCGGCCGAACCGGCCGGTAGCAAACTGTGCGAGCGTGTTTCACAGCGCGC
>JBEENS010000038.1:0-23259 GCA_041192105.1 Pseudomonadota bacterium
TGCTGTTCCTGGAAAACCTTCTGCACCGTTTCCAGATAGAATTCGGCGGGCAGGTCGGCGATGGAAAAATACTCGTCATAGAATTTGCGGTTGGCGTCGGCCTTGGCGAGTTCGCCTTTCTGGATGTGGCCGAACAGGTCCATGTGGGCGCGCACATGGCGCGACAGATTCATGGTGACGAAGGCCGACAATTGCAGGAAGCCGGGATAAACGCGGCGATGGGCGCCGGCATAGCGGCGCGGCACGGGCGTGACCAGGTTGCGCTCAAACCATTCCACCGGATGTTCGTTCGCCAGGATATTGACCTTGGTCGGGTTGATGCTGGTGTCGACCGGGCCCGCCATCAGGACGAGGCTGGCGGGCGTGGCGGGATTGTTGTCCTCCGCCATCAGGGCGGTGGCCGCCAGCAGCAGCGGGCAGGGCTGGCACACCGCGATGCCGTGCGCGCCCGGGCCGATATGCGCGAAGTAGGCCATCAGGTGATCGATATATTCGTCGGTCCCGAAGCGACCCTCGTTCAGCGGCACATCACGGCCGCTCTTCCAGTCGGTGATGTAAACGTCATGATCGACCAATAGGGTCTGGGCGGTGTGGCGCAGCAGGGTCGGGAAGTGGCCGGCCATCGGCGCCACCAGCAGCACGCGCGGCTGGCCCGGGTCACTCTCCTTGCGGAAGTGGACCAGATTGCCGAACGGCATCGCCAGCGCCACTTCCTCGTGCACGGCCACGGCCTGGCCCGCGACGGTTACCGGTCCGATGCGATAAGGTGGGCGTTCATGAATGGCATGAGCGCGCGAGGCGATTTCCGCGCCCGCGGCAACGCTGCGGAACATGTAATTGGCGGCGGGGCCCATATGGGTGTCGCCGAAGGCGGCCGTGATAAGTTCTGCCCCCGCCCGCCAGGGGGCGAGGAAGTCCTGCTGGGCTTGATAGGCTTCGTATAACATTCCGCTTTGCCCCAGCTTCAAAGCCTTTCAGCCGCAAAGCATTCCAGCAGATTCTGGTCACCAGACCGTATCCGATCCGGCTATGCTGCAGTGCAAAATAACGCTTGTCAACGCGGCCAAACCAGCCAAGACTGCTGGGTATGAGCGCAGTTCTGACGATCTCCAGCAAGAACTACTCCTCCTGGTCGCTGCGCGGCTGGCTGCTGTGCCGGATGGCGGGGCTGGATTTCAAGGAAGAACTGCTCTCCAGCGACGATCCCGACGCGCGGGCGGAACTTCTGCTGCTGTCACCGTCCTTCCTGGTGCCGCGACTCACCCACAATGGCATCAAGGTGTGGGACACGCTGGCGATAGGCGAATATCTGCACGAAAATTTCCCGCAGGCCGGCCTGCTTCCGAGGGATGCAGCGGCGCGCACCCATTGCCGTTCGGTCGCGGGCGAGATGCATTCGGGTTTTTCCAATCTGCGCTCGGCGCTGCCAATGAACCTCAAGGCCCATTATAAAGGCTTCAAGATATGGGCCGCGGCGCAGGCAGATATCGAACGCGTCACCGCCATCTGGCGCGAATGCCTGGCCCAGAATGGCGGGCCGTATTTGTTCGGCGCCACACCCAGTCTTGCCGACGCCATGTATGCGCCGGTGGCGACGCGCTTTGCCACCTATGACGTCAAGCTGGACCGCCAGTGCGCCGATTATTGTGAAACCGTGCTGACGCTGCCCGACATGATCGAATGGATCGAGGCGGCCAAAACCGAGAAAGCTGGCATCGAAGAGCTGGAAGCGGAGTTCTAGCTCTCGTTCGGCTTGGTCTGGAGCTGGACGAAGTTTTCGATGCCCATCTGCTCGATCAGGCGCATCTGCGTCTGCAGCCAGTCGATATGCTCTTCTTCGCTTTCCAGGATGTCGGTGAAGAGTTCGCGGCTGATATAATCCTTCACCGTCTCGCAATGCGCGATCGCCATCTTCAGATCGGGCAGGCCGATCATTTCCAGCGACAGGTCGCATTTGAGGACTTCGGCGACATTCTCGCCGATCATCAGCTTGCCGAGGTCCTGCAGGTTGGGAAGGCCGCCGAGGAACAGCACGCGCTTGATCAGCTTGTCGGCGTGCTTCATCTCGTCGATGGATTCTTCGTATTCCTTCTTCGCCAGGATGCTGAGACCCCAGTCGGCCAGCATGCGCGAATGCAGGAAATACTGATTGATGGCGGTGAGTTCGTTCTTGAGGACTTTGTTCAGGAACTTGATGGTGACCGGATCACCTTGAATGGAGGCGTGGGGCTCGGGGCCCGGCGCTACTCCGCCGCCAGCGACAGCGCCTCGCGGCTTTGATCCAGCATTCCTTCGATTGTTTCCTGGCATCGTCCGCAATTCTTTCTCACGCCGCAGCGCGCATAGACATCTTCCGCGCACGTCGCACCACCGCAGATGGCGGCGCCGATGCGCTGTTCATTGAGTCTATTGCAGACGCAGACGATCATTCCAAGCGATCCGTGTGAGAGCAATTTGCAGGCGCAAAGATATATTGTTAGTTGCGACTGATTGTCAATATTGATCTCAAAATCGAGGAATTCTACGGCTATTTCAGCCGAACCGAGGCGAAAATCCGGTCTATGGCGGGGCTGACTTGCGCAAAATAATGCTCCGCCGGAGCGGTGAAAACCAGCAGATCCAGAACCTCGCCACGAGACGTTGCCAAGGCGCGGCCGCGCATTTCGAGTCCTTCGTCATTGGCGAGCAAAAGGTCGAAACAGAACCCCGACGCCGATCCGAACGGGCAGGGTCGCAGCGCGATGGCGCGCACATGCTGAAAGCCGTTTTTCTGCAGGCTGGCGACCGTCAGGTCCTCAATGTCGTTGGGTGTCATGCGCGCGTTGAATGCCGCCATGTCGATCGGGCGTTTTCCGGCAGGGCGAAACAGCGGCTGGCCGCTTTTGATGCCGGTATGGAAATGCAGCTCGTCCAGTCCGGTGCCGTTGCGGGTCCAGTAGCGCATCGTGGCGATATGGATCTGCGCAAAGCCGGGCTCCGCCGTCACCCGCACTCCGTTTCCGACCGACGCCTCGTCGCCGCCGTCCATGCCCTGCATGACGCAACCGGCCAGGGCCATGGCGGCAACAAGGACAACAACAAGCGAAGAGAATTTTGTCATGGCTGGGTCAGGTAATAGTCGATCATCGCCTTGTCGTCGACATCCGGCGCGGTGGCGCGGTATCGAACAAAGGCCGTGCGTGCCGCATCCTTGTCGCCGCCCTGCATCGCCATCAGGCCAAGGCCGCGCCAGGCCAGGGGCGGCGCGTCAGGGGCGGCGAGGGCGGTGCGGAACGCAGTCTGTGCCAATGCCGCGTCTCCGGGCGCACCGCGCTTGCGATAGGCTTCGCCCAGCGCATACCGGTGCAGGCCGCGCGCGGGATCGGCGGCGCTGAGACGGGTGAACAGCGCCACATTTGCGCCGGTGCTTTCGCGGCGCAGTTCGTCGGCGACCCAGCGTGCCAGCCAGGGGGCAATATTCGCGCGCCATGCGTCCACGCCGCTCTTCCAGAAATCGCGCCGGGCCGCGGCGCTTGCCATCGCCTGCAAGGCCGCCATCCGGTCATCGGGCCGCGAATGAATGGTGGAGAAAATATCGCGGCGTCCGCCGGCATCGGCTTCCGCGGCGATTTGGCCCCATATCGCCGTCGCCGCCAGCGGGTCATAGCCGGCGCCTGTGGCCAGCTCGAAACCGAGGCGATCCGCATCGCGCTCAGCGCTTTGGGAATGGGCATAGCGGGCGCTCAGGGTCGCCATGCTCGCGCCGGTGCCGACAAAGTCTATGCCCACACCCGATGCCGCCACGCCCAGCAGCGCCACCACGCTGCTGGTGCTGACCATGCGGTTGAACTGCTTGAGCGCATCCCGGTGCAGGAAATGCGCGATCTCATGGCCCAGAAGCTGGGCCAGCTCGGCTTCATTGCCGGCGCGCAGCAGGGCGCCCGACCACACCACGACCGCGCCATTGGGCAGCGACGCGATGTTGAAACCCGGCGCTTCCACAATATAAAGGCGCAACGATGGGCAGGCCGCTGCCGCGACACGGCACAGGATGGCTTGCACATAGTCGGTCAGCTTTTTGTCCTTGATCAGGGCGGACGAATTTTTCAGGTCCTGTTCCAGCTTTGCCACCTGCATGCCCAGCCCGGCTTCGTCGCTGTTCATGTCCGGCGCCAACGGGACGGCGACCTCATTGGCGCGCGCCGGGCTGCACAGTGCCAGCATCAGGGCCAGCGCCAGCCGCCTCATAGCGGAAGCTCCTTCAGCAGTTCGCCCACCGTGTCGCGCGCATCGCTTTCGCTGCGCAAATCGCCATTGATGCTCAGCAGGCGGTTGAACCAGACTACCCGTCCCGTGCGCAGGTCCACCAAGTTGGCGAAACCGCTCTGAAAGCCGCCGGGCACCGGCACCAGCAGCAGCGCCGCCACACCCATCAGCGCCTGCCGGCCCGTGGAGCTGTAGGAATCGCGCACATGCACGAACAGCGCATAATCGCCGTGATATTTATCGCGCAGCAGCTTCACGCCCGGACCCAGCGTCCAGTCCAGCGCGGCGCCTTTTTCGGGCAGCTTGATGGGCGAATAGTAAAGGTGCAGCAGGATGGCGTTGCCCACCGCGCTGTTCAGTTTCACCAGTTGGCTTCCGCGCCGGTCATTCTGGGTGTCGGCATCATCCACCGCGACGCCGCGCAGGCGCAGCGTGTCATGGATGTTGCGGCGGGTCAGGGCGATGGCCGTGCCGGTCCAGTCGGCGCGCGGCGCACGCGCGCCACCGGCCGTCAGTTCGCTGAGTTCGATGTCGGCCGTTGCCAGCACCACGCGCTTGGCCTGCGCGCTCCAGATGATCGGCGTCGCGGCATCCAGGCGGGGGCTGGCGGCGTCACAGGCGCAGAGAGCTGCGCAGACAATCAAAAGCGCTAAGAATTTTCCGCGACCCATGTCAGCCTCACGCGGCGATCATACCGCGATTCGGATCAGGTGCTGGGATCGCCGGTCTTGGGATCAGACTCTGCCAGCTTTTGCACGGTGACATAATCTGTCTTGCCGGTGGCCAGCAGCGGAATGGACTCCACCATCACCACCCGGCGCGGCACCGACAGTTCCGAAACGCCGTGGTTGCGCGCCCAGGCGATGAGTTCCTCCCGGCGAACATCCCTGGCGTCGGTGATCAGCACGATCTGCTCGCCCTTGCGGCCATCGGGCACCGCGACGGCGGCATGGGCATTGTCCGGCCACAGGGCGGCAGCGATGTTTTCCACCACCGCCAGCGACACGGTTTCGCCGCCGATCTTGGCAAAGCGCTTGAGCCGGCCACGAATGGCGATAAAGCCGTCTTCGTCTATCGAGACCACATCGCCGGTATCGTGCCAGCCGCCTTCGGGCGGCACGATCCTGCCCGGGGCATCTGGCTTGATGTAGCCCAGCATGACATTGGGGCCGCGCAGGAACAGCCTTCCGGCGCCGGGAATGCCTTCCACCGGTTCCAGGCGCGCTTCCATGCCAAGCATCAGCTTGCCCACGGTGCCGGGGCGGTTGGTCTCGATCTGGTTGACTGCGACCACGGGCGCGGTTTCGGTGACGCCATAGCCTTCCAGCAGGGTGATGCCGGATTTGCGCCGGACAAAGGCGCGGGTTTCGTCGCGCAGCCGCTCGGCGCCGCACACCGCCATGCGTAGAGACGCCATCTCGCCATCGTCTGCGGTGCGGGCATACTGGTTGATGAAGGTGTCGGTGGACAGAAGGATGGTCGCGCCATGCTGCCTGATCCGGCGCACGATCTCCTTGGGCTGTTTGGGCGAGGGATGGCAGATCACCCGGATGCCGGCGATCAGCGGCAAAATCGTGCCGCCTGTCAGGCCAAAACAATGAAAGACGGGCAGGGGATTGAACATGACATCGGTAGGAAGGATGCCGACATGCGACCGCACCTGCGCGACATTGACCAGCAGGTTTTCGTGGCTCAGCGCCACGCCCTTGGGTTCGCCCTCGGTGCCGGAGGTGAAGAGGATGACGGCGGGCGTTTTCGGATCGGGCCGCGCCGCCAGAAGGTTCGGGGCCATCTTGCCGGCCACGGCGGTGAGCTTGTTCACCAGCGACAGGTTCTTGCGGACGTCTTCCAGATACACGATCTCGATGCCGGTCAATCCGGCGATCAGCTCTTCCAGTCCCGCAAGTTCGACCAGGCGGTGGGCCGTGATCACGCGTTTCACCTGCGCGGTGCGCAGCGCGCTTTTCAGTCCCGCCACACCGGCGGTGAAATTCAGCATGGTGGGAATGCGCCCGAAGGCCGACAGGGCAAAAAAGGTCAGCGCCCCGGCCACGCCGGTGGGCAACATCACGCCGACGCATTCATCCGCCCGGGTGCCGGCCTTCAGCGCAGATCCCAGCGCGAAGCTGGCGCGGATGATCTCGTCATAGGAAAGGGCACGATCATCGCCATCGACCAGGGCAATGCGGCCACCGCCCCATTCCTGCCGCGCGTCAATCAGCGCCTGGAACACGGTCCGGCGGGCGGAAGCCGGGTCGAACGGCACGCGCGTTGCGGGATTGCTCGACATAGCTGCTTCCATATTTGTGGAAGCACTTCTTAGCTCAAGTGGCGTGGAAATGCCCGATCCAGCTCTGGAAGCTGCGGGTCAGTTTTTCGCGGCCGGCCGGGCCGGCCGATTTGACCAGGCCGGCGATCTGATCGCGCAGGGGCTGCGAGTCGGCCCAGATTTTTTCTGCCTGGGGTTCGATGGCGCCGCGCAGTGGCTTCAACACTTCGCGTTCCAGCCGCCTGGGGCCGATAAAGGCGACCGCCAGGGCCGCCAGCCCAACCGTGCCGACCGCGACATAGGCGGCGCGGGCGGGGCGGCTGAGCGCGATGCGGACAAGGGTGGCGGCCAGGGTCGGCCGCGCCACACCATGATGGATCTTTTCCACCGCCCGGACGGCGCGGCGGCGGGGCTTGACGGCATGGGCCATGAGACAGCTCCGAATGGGATAAACATTGCCAACGCGCGGGGGGCGGAACGGTTCAATTCCGGCAGTCTGAGGGGATATCATTCCCAGCAATATTCGCCCTGCCGTCTGCCTGTTTGTCCGGTTTTGCGTCACCTTTATATATCGCAATGCGCCCATCTCCACAGGAGGCCGCCATGACGTCCCGCCGTGACTGGATCAAGACAATGACACTCGGCATGGCCGGGCTGCTGGCCAGCGAGCGGGCGGTTCATGCCCAGCCTGTCAGCGCGCGGGCGCTGTTGGTGCCGCGCGATCCACTCAAGATCACCCGGCTCGAGATCATCCCGGTGCATTCGTTGCGGACCATCTTTGTCAAGATGCACACCGACGCCGGCATTGTCGGCATCGGCGAGGGCACGGTCGAGGGGCGGATCGCGACCGTGAGCGCGGCGATAAAGGAACTGGAGCCGTATCTGGTCGGCAAGGACCCGCGCCAACCGGCGCATCACTGGCAGGCGATCTACCGTCACGCTTTTTATCGCGGCGATATCGTGCTCACCAGCGCCCTGTCCGCCGTCGACATTGCCATGTGGGACATCAAGGGCAAGGCGCTGGGGACGCCGGTCTATGATCTGCTGGGCGGGCCGACGCGCGACCGCATTCGCGTCTATGGCCAGGCGGAGAGTGTCGAAGAGGCCAAGAAGGTTCTGGCCGAGGGTTACACTTCGCTCAAGACCAGCGTCAGCAGCAGTCGTGGCCGCCTGTCACGTTATTCCGAGAATCCGGATTTCATCGAAGGTTTTGTCGAAAAAGTGGCGGCCATTCGCGCGGCAGTCGGCCCCAAGGTGGATCTGGGAATCGAAATGCATGCCGACCACCAGCCGCAAACCGCGATGGTGATCATCAAGGCGCTGGAGAAATTCCAGCCCTGGTGGTTCGAGGAGCCGATCCAGCACCAGAACCTGCCGCTGATGGCCGAGATGGCGAAGAAGACACATATTCCCTTCGCCACAGGCGAGCGCATGGTGACCAAATTCCAGTTTCGCGAGCTGCTGCAGGCCGGCGCGGCGTCCATCCTGCAGCCCGACATCACCCATTGCGGCGGCATCAGCGAGTTGAAGGCGATCGCGGCGTTGGGCGAGGCCTATTATGCGGCGATGATGCCCCATTCCCGCGAAGGCATTGTCGGGTCGGTGGCTTCGATGCATGTCTGCGCTTCGATCCCCAATTTCCTGGCGCATGAGTTGCCATCCTTGCAGGCGGCGCGGGGGCGGCCGGATGTGCAGCGCAGCTATCTGGGCAGAAGTTATATCAAGAAGCCGCTGACCATGACCGAAGGCCATATTGTGCTGGCGGGCAATTTCGACGGTCCCGGCCTTGGCATCGAGCTGGACGACAATCTGATCGACAACGAGCGCGGCGTGCCCGAATGGGAATTCGCGGAAATGTGGGACAAATTCGACGGATCGGTCCGGGATCACTGAAATAGGACACTATTCCGGCCGCGCAGGGCAGCCCAGCCGACCAGCCGGGTGATTTTCAAGTATTTGGCGGCTATATCTGGGTCATGACCATCGTCATCGACAATGTCGCGCCCCGCCATCCGGAAAAGGCTCACCGCCCGGACAATGAGATCCAGCGCAAGCCGGACTGGGTCCGCGTCAAGGCGCCGGTGTCGAAGGAGTATGTCGCGACCCGCGAGATCGTGCGCGCCAACAAGCTGCACACGGTGTGCGAGGAAGCCGCCTGTCCCAATATCGGCGAATGCTGGACCAAGCGCCATGCCACCATGATGATCATGGGCGACACCTGCACCCGCGCCTGCGCCTTCTGCAATGTGAAGACCGGCTTGCCGGGGCCGCTGGATGCCGACGAACCTGCCAATGTCGCCAACGGGGTCAAGGCCCTGGGCCTGGCCCATGTCGTGATCACCTCGGTGGACCGGGATGATCTGGCCGATGGCGGGGCGGAACATTTCGCGCGCGTGATCAACGCCATTCATGCCACCAGCCCCGGCACCAGCGTCGAAGTGCTGACGCCGGACTTCCTGCGCAAGGACGGCGCCATTGAAATCGTGATGGCGGCGCAGCCCGAAGTGTTCAATCACAATCTGGAAACCGTGCCACGGCTGTATCTCAAGATCCGTCCCGGGGCGCGCTATTTCACGTCGCTGCGCCTACTGGAAAAGGCCAAGGAGTTGATGCCGGCGGGGTTCACCAAGTCGGGCCTCATGGTGGGCTTGGGCGAAAGCCGCGAAGAGATCATGCAGGTGATGGACGACCTGCGCGCCGCCAAAGTGGATTTCCTCACCATCGGCCAGTATCTGCAGCCGACCAAAAAGCACGCCAGGCTAGAACGGTTCTGGACGCCGGAGGAATTCGCCGGCCTGGAAAGCATCGCCCGGGCCAAGGGTTTCCTGATGGTGTCGGCGTCGCCGCTGACCCGGTCTTCCTATCATGCCGACAGCGATTTCGCGGAGCTGAAGAAAGCCCGCAGCAATCAGATGGCTGCCAAAGCCTAATGATCTCCCACCGCGAAACCCGCATCGTTCCGTATCCGGCGGAGCTGATGTATGCGGTGGTGTCGGATGTCGAGAAATATCCCGAATTCCTGCCCTGGGTAGTGGCGCTGCGGGTTCTGTCGCGGGGCGAGAACTGCATGACGGCGGAAATGGCGGTCGGCTATGGCGCGTTGCGCGAACGCTATACCAGCGACGTCACACTGGACCCCGCGCAGCACCGGGTCGACGTCACCCAGATCAAAGGCCCGTTCAAGACCCTGGAAAATCACTGGCGCTTCACGTCGACCGACGCGGGCTGCGAGATCGAATTTTCCATACAGTTCGAATTCAAGAGCCGCTTGCTGCACAGCGTGGCGGGTGCGAAGTTCGAAAAAGCGATGCTGAAAATGTCCGACGCCTTCGAGGCGCGGGCGAAAACGATACAAGACAACTGCCTCAAGTAGCGAAGCGATAGGCTATTAAAAAAGGGGAAGTCATATGAAGAGGTTCCTGCTTGCCGCACTGCTATTCGCGACACCGGTCGAGGCCAAGACCATCCTGTTTGTCGGCAACAGCTTCACCTTTGGCGCAGGCTCGCCGGCGCATCACTACAAGCCCGAAACCGTCACAGACCTCAACGGGCCGGACGCCAAGGGCAAGCTGGTCGGCGGCGTGCCGGCCATCTTCAAGGCTTTCACGCGGCAGGCTGGTCTGGACTATGACGTCAGCGTTGAAACCGTTGGCGGCAAGGGGCTGGATTTTCATTATGTCGAAAAGCGCGCCTTGCTGGACAAGCCCTGGGATGTGGTGGTGATGAATGGCTATTCCACCCTGGATCAGGCCCATCCCGGCAATCCGGCGCTGCTGGTGTCCTCGGCGAAACAGATATCCGACATGTTCCGCGGCAAGAATGCCAAAGCCGAAATCTGGCTGACCGCGACCTGGAGCCGGGCCGACCTGACCTATCCCGCCGGCAAACCCTGGGCCGGCAAGCCGATCACCCAGATGGGCAAGGATGTGGCGGCAGGCTATGCACTGGCGGCGCAGAACGCCAAGGTGCGCGGCGTCGTGCCGGCAGGGCTGGCGTGGAATCGCGCGTTTGAAGCGGGCGTGGCGGACGACAATCCCTATGACGGCATCGCGGCGGGCAAGGTCGACCTGTGGACGCACGATCACTATCATGCCAGCGTCTATGGCTATTACCTGGGAGCGCTGCTGGTGTTCGGCAAGGTGACGGGCAAGGACCCGTTGTCACTGGGCGAGAACGAAACCGTGGCGGATGACATGGGCTTTTCCAAACCCCAGACTAGGGCGCTGCAGCAGATCGCCCATGACGAGCTTGCGGCGACGCCTTAACTTTCACTTGTCATGCCCGTACCCCGATCAGCGCAAAGCGCGGTCGGAGTATAAACTCCAGCGGGCATCCATGTCTGGCATAGGCAAGGTGGAGAAATGGATTCCCGCTTTCGCGGGAATGACAAATCATTTCATGAGCTGTTCCAGGATCTCCAGCGCGGCCTCGACACTGGCCAGGCGAATGTCGGTGCGGCCGATGTCGCCAAATTCGAAGACGCGGTGAGTGACGGCACCGCCCTTGCGCGCCGCCGCAATATGCACCAAGCTGACAGGCTTGGCCTGCGTTCCGCCGCCCGGTCCGGCGATGCCCGTGACCGCGATGGCGAGACTGGCCTGGGAATGTTTCAGCGCGCCTTGCGCCATGGCGCGGGCGACTTCTTCCGACACCGCGCCATGCTTGTCGATGAGTGCTTTGCGCACTCCCAGCATGTCGTGCTTGGCGTCGTTGGAATAAGTGACAAAGCCGCGCTCGAACACATCTGACGAGCCTGCGATCTCGGTCAGAAGTCCCGCGATCAATCCGCCGGTGCAGCTTTCCGCCGTCGCGATTTTCAAACCCTTGGCGCGGGCCTCGGCAAGCAGGGTGAAGGCCTTGGCGCGCAGGTCGCTGGAAAAGATCATGGCAGCCCCAGGTGGCGGGCCAGCACGACCAGAGCGCCGGCCATTAGCCCTGCGATCATGTCGTCGGTCATCACGCCGATGCCGCCCTTGAGATTTGTGTCGGCCCAGGACACCGGCCAGGGTTTCCAGATATCGAACAGCCGGAAAAGCCCAAAGGCCAAAGCGAAAGCGGGCAGGGAGATGGTATCGCTCCGCAGGCCGCCGAAGGGCAGGACGGCGAAGGCGCAGGCCAGCCATTGCCCCGCCAGTTCATCGATGACGCATTCTGAAGGGTCCTGGCGCCCGGTGGAGCGGACATGATCGGCGCAGGCCAGCACACCGATTGCAAATACCGCGATGCTGGCCGCCAGAAGTCCCACGCCGCCGCCGCCATGGATGGCGATCAGGATGGCCAGCGGGACGGCCACCGCGCTCATGACGGTGCCGGGCGCGACCTGGAAATAGCCGATTCCGAACACCGATGCGACGACCGTGGAGGCGCGCAGCTTCATCACAGCTTGACGGTGGCGATGGCCTGGGCGGCGATGCCTTCACGGCGGCCGGTGAAACCCAGGCCTTCGGTGGTGGTGGCCTTCACGCTGACGCGGGACAGCTCGATCCTGAGAATCTCCGCGATCTTCTCGCGCATGGCACCCCGGTGCGGGCCGACCTTGGGCCGTTCACAGATCAGGGTCACATCGACATGGCTGATGACACCGCCTTTTTCGCGCACCAGTGATGCGGCGTGGTCGAGAAATTTCCAGGATGCCGCGCCGCGCCAGCGTTCGTCGGTCGGCGGGAAGTGCTGGCCGATATCGCCTTCGCCGATACAGCCGAGCAGCGCATCGGTGATGGCGTGCAGCCCGACATCGGCATCGCTATGGCCTTCCAGCCCGTGGCTGTGCGCGAGTTTGATCCCGCACAGCCAGATGTGATCGCCATCGGTGAATTTGTGAACGTCGTAGCCGGTCGCGGTGCGGACATCGCCGCTTGTTTGATCATTGGCCAACAATTTTTCGGCCAGCGCGAAATCTTCCTTGCGGGTCACTTTGATATTTTTTTCTTCGCCTTCGACCATTTCCACTTTCATGCCGGCCAGTTCCGCCAGCGCAACGTCGTCGGTCAATTCATTGTTGGCATGCTGGCGATGCGCCGCTGCGATCTTGGCATAGATGAAGCCTTGCGGCGTCTGGGCGCGATAAAGATCTTCGCGCGGCACCAGAGTCCAGCGCCCGTCATCGCCTCGCCGGCGCAAGGTATCGGACGCCGCCACCATCGGCAGGGCGCCGTCCGCGCCATTTTCCAGCGCCCGGATCACATCGCCAATGATCTTGGCTGAGACCAACGGCCGTGCCGCGTCATGGATCAGGACGAAATCCGGCGCGTCTTTCGCCAGGGCTTCCAGGCCCAGCCGCACCGATTCCTGCCGCGTGGCGCCGCCGGTCATCGGCTCAGGAAGTTCCAGGCCCTGCAAGGCGGCCTGCGCCAGGGCCTGCTGGCCCTGGCCGATCACCACCTGCACGTGACATTTTTGGTCTGCAAAAGCCTGCACTGTCCGGCGCAACATCGGCTGGCCGGCCAGAAGTTCATACTGTTTGGGCAGGCCCAGCCCCGCGCGCTCACCTTTTCCGGCGGCAACGATCAGGACAGCAAGGCGGGGCATGAGGGCTTCCAATGGCGATCCGGAACCTGCGTAACATTTACAGTGAGCAACTGCGATAAATTGTTGCCAAGCCTTGAATTGCCTATATTATCTACAAATATTTAATTTGCTCAAACAATAGGCACGCATTGGCAGAAATTCTTCAGCAATTGCGGACAGCGTCCACCGAACCAACAGGATCGGGGACTATCGCCAATGCGTTGCCCATGCCGATCATGCTGCTTAGCAACAAACTCGAAGTGCTCTACGCCAATCCCGCCGCCGAACAGTTCTTCGACACCGGCCTGACCTTGCTGCGCAAGCAGACCCTGGCCGATCTGATGGCGCAGCACTCGCCGCTGTTCCAGCTGGTCGAGCAGGCGGCAGAGCGCAATGCCTCCGCCGCCGAGCGCGACCTTGACCTTTCCACGCCGCGTCATGGCGAGCGCGTTGCCGATGTCACGGTCACGCCGGTGCCTGACCCGGAAGGGGCGATGCTGCTGACCTTCCAGGAACGCAGTCTGGCGCAGCGCATGGATCGCCAGTTGATGTCGCGCGGCGCGGTGCGCTCGATGCACGGCATGGCGGCGGTCCTGGCTCATGAAATCAAAAATCCGCTGGCGGGCATTCGCGGCGCCGCGCAATTGCTGGAAGAAGGGCTGGCGCCCGACGAACGGGAAATGTCACAGCTGATCATCGCGGAGTCCGACCGCATCCGCATCCTGATCGACCGGATGGAAAGTTTCGGAGACACCCGCGCCTTCGCCCGCCATCCGGTCAATATTCACGAAGTGCTGGACCGGGTGCGCAAGGTGGCCGAAACCAGCTTCGCGCGCGGTGTCACCATTCTCGAGACATTCGATCCGTCACTACCGCCGGTGTCGGGCGACCGCGATCAACTGATCCAGGTGTTTCTCAATCTGGTGCGCAACGCATCCGACGCGCTGCCCGAGGGGGGCGGCGAGATCACCCTCACCACAGGCTACCGTCCAGGCGTCAAGTTCGGCTCCGGCCTGGCGGGTGACCGCGTCTCGCTGCCGCTGGAAGTCACCGTGCGCGATAACGGCTCGGGCGTGCCACAGGATTTGCTGCCGCATATTTTCGATCCCTTTGTCACCACCAAGGTGCGCGGCACCGGCCTGGGGCTGGCGCTGGTCGCCAAGATCGTGGGCGACCATGGCGGCGTGATCGAATGCGACTCGGTCCCGGGCCGCACCATGTTTCGCGTATTATTGCCCAAGGCGCGGGCGGAGGACATCTGATGGCCGCGACCGTTCTTATCTGCGATGACGACAGCGCCATCCGCACCGTGCTGAACCAGGCGCTGGGCCGGGCGGGCTATGACGTGCGCACCACCGGCACCGCGGCGGGCCTTTGGCGCTGGGTTTCGGCGGGAGAGGGCAACTTGGTCATCACCGACGTGGTGCTGCCGGACGAAAGCGGCTTCGACCTGATCCCGCGCATCAAGCGCATCCGGCCCGACCTGCCGATCGTGGTGATGAGCGCGCAGAACACGCTGCTCACCGCCATCACCGCCGCCGAGCGCGGCGCTTTCGAATATCTGCCCAAGCCCTTCGACCTGAAGGAGCTGACCAACGTGGTGATGCGGGCCCTGGCCAGCCCGCAGACCAAGCGGGATGGTGCGCTCGATGCGGCGGAAGAAAAACTGCCGCTGATCGGCCGCTCGCCGGCGATGCAGGAAATCTATCGCGTCATCGCGCGGCTTACCCAGACCGATCTCACCGTGATGATCATGGGCGAAAGCGGTACCGGCAAGGAGCTGGTGGCGCGCGCGCTGCACGATTACGGCAAGCGCCGCCATGGCAGCTTCGTCGCGGTCAATATGGCGGCCATCCCCAAGGAGCTAGTGGAAAGCGAACTGTTCGGCCATGAGCGCGGCGCCTTCACCGGTGCCACCAACCGCGGCGTCGGGCGCTTCGAACAGGCCGAAGGCGGCACCTTGTTCCTAGACGAAATTGGCGACATGCCGCTGGAGGCGCAGACGCGCCTGCTGCGCGTGCTGCAACAGGGCGAATACACCACCGTCGGCGGTCGCACCCCGATCAAGACCGATGTGCGCATCATCGCCGCCACCAATCGCGATCTGCGCCAGCTGATCAGCCAGGGCCTGTTCCGCGAGGATCTCTATTATCGCATCAATGTCGTGCCGCTGCGCCTGCCGCCGCTGCGCGAGCGGGTGGAGGACATTCCCGACCTGGTGCGCCACTTCCTGCGCAAGGCGGGGGACGAGGGCCTGCCGCACAAGACCCTGGACAATGAAGCGCTGGACATGCTGCGGCGGCATCGCTGGCCGGGCAATGTGCGCGAGCTGGAAAACCTGATCCGCCGGCTAGCGGTGCTGCAGGCCGGAGATGCGATTTCCGCCGGCGCGGTGAGCGCCGAGTTGAAAGAGCCCCCCAAGACCTTCGCGGCGGATTCCGGCGAGGGGCCGCAACCGCTGGCGGCGTCAGTGGAGCAGTATCTCACCCAGTATTTCCTCGCCCAGGGCGACCGGCTGCCGCCACCAGGCGTCTATGACCGCATCGTGCAGGAGGTGGAACGGCCGCTGATTTCCATCTGCCTGGCCGCAACCCGTGGCAACCAGATCCGCGCGGCACAACTGCTCGGTCTTAACCGTAATACCCTGCGCAAGAAGATCAGAGACTTGGGGTTGGAAGTCATTCGGGGGCTCAGAAGTGAATAGCTTCTGAGCGGCGCAGCGCGGCGCGCGGCAGCGCAGTTAGCCGCGCGAGCCCGGGCCTTCCCGAAGCCAGCGCGATTATTTTTTCCAATTCCCCAATAATACCGCGGTTTTACTCGAATTCCACCAGTAGCCCCTGTGGTGGAATTGTAACGCAGCATTCTTGCAACAGTCCGTGCCTTGGTTACACTCCGCGCTCTAGAACCGGGTCGGGGTGGGACCGGTCGCAACGGAAGACATGGCAATCGAAACAACGCTCCAGGAGCGGCGCGCAGGTTTGCGCGCGGTATCCCGGCCTTCACAGTTAGCTTTCGGCGTCGCAATCCTGGCGGTGATTTCAGGCTGCGTGACCTATGCGCTGCTGACCGGCTTGGTGCCCTACACGCCTGACCGCGTCGGGCTGATCGCCCTGCTGCTGGTCAACCTGACGCTGGTCCTGTCGCTGGCCGCACTGATCGGCTGGCGGCTGGCGCGGCTGTGGGCGACGCGCCGCTCGGGACGCGCCGGCGCCCGGCTGCATGTGCGGCTGGTGGCCTGGTTCTCCGCCATCGCGGTGGTCCCCGCCATCCTGGTCGCCATCTTCGCGGCGGTGACATTGAATCTGGGCCTGGACGCGATCTTCTCCAGTCCCGTCAAGAACGCGCTCGGCAATGCGGTCAGTGTGGCGCAGGTCTATATCAAGGAGCATGAAGCCAGCCTGTTGGGCGACATCCGCTACATCGCGGATGCCATCCAGAGCGACTCGCGGCTTTTCGACGAGGAACATCGGGTTCGCGCCGGGATGCTGTTCGCCAAGCTTGGCACCGTTACCCAGCAACGCGGCTTGCAGGCCTCCTACATCCTGGACAGCAAGGGCCATATCCTCGGCAGCACCAAAAGACAGTCGCTGAAGGATCCGCGTCCGCCCACCACCGCCGACTTTGCCCAGGCGCGCCAGGGCATCGTGGTGGACACGCCCGACAACGGCACGGTCACTGCGCTGGTGCAATTGCAGTCCCTGAACGATGCCTATCTGGAAGTTGTGCGCGTGGTCGATCCGCGCGTGTTTGGCTACTACCAGCGCACCAAGGCGGCGGTCAGCGAGTATGACCGGCTGGACCAGAACCGCTCCTCCGTCGCACTGGTCTTCGCGCTGCTCTATGCCGTGGTGTCCCTGGTGGTGCTGCTGGCGGCCATCTGGTCGGGCCTGTGGGCCGCGAACCGCCTGGTGCAGCCGATTTCAGGCCTGATCGACGCGGCGGAGCGTGTTTCGGAAGGCGACCTGAATGCGCATGTGATGGTGGAACGCGACGATGATGAATTGGCGACACTGGGCATCGCCTTCAACCGCATGACACAGCAATTGTCGGCGCAGCGCGCCGACCTGGTCGCCGCCGGCCGGCTGATCGACATCCGCCGCCGCTTCACCGAAACCGTGCTGTCGGGCGTCAGCGCCGGCGTCATCGGCATCGACCATGACGGGCGCATCACCTTGATCAACCGCGCCGCCGCCCGGTTGCTGGATGCCGCGCCGGACGATCTGGAAAGCAGCCATTACTCCGAAGCGGTGCCGGAACTGGCGCCGCTGATCCTACGCGCCATGTCCGAGCCGGCAGGCAGGGCGGGCGGCGAAGTCACCATCAAGCGCGCGGGCTCGCCGCGCTCCCTCAGCGTGCAGGTCACCAGCGAACGGGGCACCGCGGAGGGCTTTGTCGTCACGTTTGACGACATCACCGATCTGGTCGGCGCCCAGCGCACCGCCGCCTGGGCCGATGTGGCCCGCCGCATCGCCCATGAGATCAAGAATCCGCTGACCCCGATTCAGCTTTCCGCCGAGCGACTTCAGCGCAAATACGCCAATGAGATCGTTTCCGATCCTGAAGTCTTCAAGCAATGCACCGACACGATCGTGCGCCAGGTGGGCGACATCGGCCGCATGGTGGACGAATTCTCCTCCTTCGCGCGGATGCCGGCGCCGGTGATGAAGCGCGAGAACGCCCAGGAGCTGCTGCAGCAGGCGCTGTTCCTGCAACGCGTCGCCAATCCCAACATCACCTTCTCGACCGACGCGCCCAAGGAGCCGGTGCATTTCGAGGGCGACGGAAGGCTGATCAGCCAGGCCCTGACCAATGTGCTGAAGAATGCGGGCGAGGGCATTGCCGCGCGCATCGCCAAGGGCGATGACGAGCCGGGCAAGATCACCATCGCCGTCCAGCGCATTACCAATGGAAAAGATGGCGGCGCCAGCTTCGCCTTCCGCGTCACCGACAATGGCATCGGCCTGCCGCCGGAACACAAGAACCGCCTGACCGAGCCTTATGTCACCACCCGCGCCAAGGGCACGGGCCTCGGCCTGGCGATCGTGCGCAAGATCATGGAAGACCATGGCGGGGACATCACCCTCGCCGATGTCGAAGGCGAAGGAGGGGCGGAGGTCACGCTGACCTTCCCCTTCGCGCAAAAGAACCTGAAAGACCAGAATTCAGCAAAAGGAAGTGAAGATGAGCAAAAACGGATTGCTGATCGCGTCTGAGATCCTCATCGTCGATGACGAAGAGGATATCCGCGATCTGATTTCAGGGATACTGCGGGACGAGGGCTATACCACCCGCGTCGCGGGTGATTCCGAATCCGCGCTGACCGCCATCCGCGCCCGGCGGCCGCAGCTTGTGGTGCTGGACATCTGGCTGCAGGGCAGCATGCTGGACGGCATCGAGGTGCTGGACATGATCAAGCGCGAGCAGTCTGACCTGCCGGTGGTGATGATTTCCGGCCACGGCACCATCGAAACCGCCGTCGCCTCGATCAAGAAGGGCGCTTATGATTTCGTGGAAAAGCCCTTCAAGGCCGACCGGCTGCTGCATGTGGTGGAGCGCGCCCTGGAATCCGCGCGTCTCAAGCGCGAAGTCCAGGAACTGAAACTGAAGGCCGGCGACGAGGGCGAGATGTTGGGCAGTTCCCCGGCCATCGCCCAGATGCGCGTCCTCATCGACAAGATCGCGCCGACCAACAGCCGCGTGTTGATCGCCGGCCCCGCCGGTTCGGGCAAGGAAGTGGCGGCGCGCCTGATCCATGCCCGTTCGCGACGCGCCGGCAACGCCTTTGTCGCCATCAACTGCGCCACCATGGAGCCCGACCGCCTGGAAGCCGAACTGTTCGGCGTGGAAAGCGCCGACGGCCCGCGCAAGACCGGCCTGTTCGAGCTGGCGCATAACGGCACGCTGTATCTGGACGAAGTGGCGGACATGCCGCTGGAAACCCAGGGCAAGATTCTGCGGGTGCTGATCGACCAGACCTTCACCCGCGTCGGCGGCCAGAGCCGGGTGCAGGTGGATGCGCGCGTGATCTGCTCCACCACCCGCGACTTGCGGGGTGAAACCGAATCCGGCCGCTTCCGCGAGGATCTCTATCATCGCCTCAATGTCGTGCCGGTGCGGGTTCCCTCCCTGGCCGAGCGCCGCGACGATATTCCCGTGCTGGTCAGCCATTTCATGAAGCGGCTGTCGGCGGCGGGCGGTCTGCCCGTGCGCATCATCGGCGACGATGCCATGGCGATGCTGCAAACCCATGGCTGGCCGGGCAATGTCCGGCAGTTGCGCAATATCGTGGAGCGGCTGCTGATCCTGGCCAGCGACGATGTCACCGAAGCCGTCACCGCCGATATGTTGCCCACCGATCTGGGCTCGGGCATGGGCGGCGGCAAGAGCGGCGATCTTGTCATCTCCCTGCCGCTGCGCGAAGCGCGTGAAATCTTCGAGCGCGATTACCTGATGGCGCAGATCAACCGTTTCGGCGGCAATATCTCGCGCACCGCCGCCTTTATCGGCATGGAGCGTTCGGCCCTGCATCGCAAGCTGAAATCCCTGGGCGTGGGCTCTGCCCAGGGCGTTCCCAACTGATGCAGAAGTGGACGGCCCGCAATCCGGTCGGGCGCATTGCTTATGTCAACGGCCGCTACCTGCCGCATGCCGCAGCGGGCGTGCATATCGAGGACCGCGCCCTGCAACTGGGCGACGGCATTTATGAAGTCACCAATGTGGTGGGCGGCAAGCCGATCGATGAGGAACCTCATCTCGACCGCATGGAACGCTCCTTGCGCGAACTCGGCATGGAGATGCCGATGGGCCGCGCTGCCCTCAAGGTGGTGATGGGCGAGGTGATCGCCCGCAACAGGATCGCCAACGGGCTGCTTTATCTGCAGGTGACGCGTGGCGCGGTGAAGCGCGATCACGTTTCGCCCAAGTATCCGCCGCGCCCGACCCTGATCCTCACCATGCGGGCGCAGGACATGGGGGCCTTTGCAGCGCGGATGGAGAAGGGCATCGCGGTTTCCACCCAGCCCGACATCCGCTGGGGCCGCTGTGACATCAAGACGGTGCAGCTGCTGCCAAACCTGCTGGCCAAGCAGGCGGCCAAACAGGCGGGTGCCTTCGAAGCCTGGCTGGTGGACGCGGATGGTTATGTGACCGAAGGCGCTTCGACCAATGCCTGGATCGTGGACGGTGAGGGCAATGTCGTCACCCGCGATCTTTCCAACGCCATCCTGCCGGGCGTGACGCGCAAGATCATGCTGGAAGCGATGGACGAAGCGCAGATCAAGGTGGTTGAGCGCAAGTTCACCGTGGCCGAGGCCCTGGCGGCGCGGGAAGCCTTTATTTCGTCGGCAACGGGCGCGGCGGTTCCGGTCGTGACAATTGATGGCAAAACCATCGGGAATGGCACGCCGGGTCCCCTGACCCGCCGCATTCATGATCTGTACGCAACAAAAGCAGGCATGAAAACCGCCTGAAGCGGCGTCACCCCCCCCCTTTCGCAATTGCAGCATTACGTTACACTGGCAAGCCAAGATGCCCGCGGACCCCACCGTGCGGCTGAAACAATGGGCGAACCCATGAGCGATAAACAACAGAACCTTCAAGACACGTTTTTAAACGCGATCCGCAAAAGCAAGGCTGCCGTCACCATCTTCCTGGTCAATGGCGTCAAGCTCCAGGGCAACATCACCTGGTTCGACAATTTCTGCGTCTTGCTGCGCCGCGATGGCCAGTCCCAGCTGGTCTACAAGCACGCGATCTCGACCGTGATGCCGATGGGCCCGATCCAGCTTCAGGACGAGCCAGCTGAAGGCTGACCGTTTGGCTGTGGACGAGCGCCGGCCGCGAGTTGCTCGCGCCTTTGTCATTCACGTCGAGCCCAAGGGGCGCTCGGTGTCGTCGCGCGCCTTGCGCGATGCGCAGGCGCGCCTGGCCGAAGCGGTCGGGCTGACGGCCGCGATCCAGCTCAAGGTCGTGCTGGCCGAGGTCGCGCCGCTGGCGCGGCCAACGCCCGCCACCTTGCTGGGCACCGGCAAAGTGGAGGAGATCGGCCTGCTGGCGAAAGACCAGGAGCCCGACGTCATCATCGTCAATGCCCATCTCACCCCAGTGCAGCAGCGCAACCTCGAGAAGGCGTGGAACAGCAAGGTGCTGGACCGCACCGCCGTCATCCTGGAAATCTTCGGCGCGCGTGCCGCGACGCGCGAAGGGCGCTTGCAGGTGGAGCTTGCCCATCTCAGCTATCAGCGTTCGCGGCTGGTGCGGTCCTGGACCCATCTGGAGCGCCAGCGCGGCGGCTTCGGCTTCCTGGGCGGGCCGGGTGAAAGCCAGATCGAAACCGACCGCCGCCTGATCGCCGAGCGCATCACCAAGATCAAAAAGGAACTGGAGACGGTCAAGCGCACCCGGGGTCTCGGCCGCCAGGCGCGCCGCAAGGTGCCGTTCCCGGTGGTGGCGCTGGTCGGCTACACCAATGCCGGCAAGTCCACTTTGTTCAACCGGCTCACCGAATCCGAGGTCCTGGCCAAGGACCTGCTGTTCGCCACCCTGGACCCCACCATGCGGGGCGTGAAGCTGCCGCAGGGGACCAAGATCATCCTGTCGGACACGGTGGGCTTCATCGCCGACCTGCCAACTGAACTGATCGCCGCCTTCCGCGCCACGCTGGAAGAGGTGCTGGAGGCGGATGTGATCGTCCATATCCGTGACGCCGCCCATGACGAGACCCAGGCCCAGAAGGCGGATGTGCTGGCGGTGCTGGAAGAGCTGGGCGTGCAGCCGGACCGGCCCATGCTCGAGGTCCTGAACAAGATCGACCTGCTGGAGCCCGGCCAGCGCGCCGGTTTGCTTAGCCGCCGGGGCGACGAGACGATGGCGGTCTCGGCCCTGACCGGCGAGGGCGTTGCAGCGCTTCTGGCCGGGTTCGAGGCCGGCGTGACGCGTGGCAACATCACGCTTTCATTGAAGCTGGATGCCGCCGACGGCAGCGCCTTGGCCTTTGCCTATCGCCACGCCCAGGTGCTGGAGCGGCGGATTCGGGGTGAGAAGATCAGCCTTTCCCTGCGCATCCACCCCGATGACCTGGGCCGGTTCGAAAGCCGTTTTCCGAAGAAAATCACGGTAGAACAGGGTGTTGACGGCTAATCCTCAGTCTTCAGATTAGCTGTCTTTTCCCGTCTCTTCGCGTCCTGCCAAAGCGCCTCCATTTCTTCCAGGCTGGCATCGCCGGGTTTGACACCCCGGGCGGCCAGGCTGGTTTCGATATGGCCAAAGCGGCGGGTGAATTTGGCGTTGGCGGCCCGTAGCGCGGCTTCGGGATCGACCTTCAGGTGCCGGGCTAGGTTGGCAACCACGAACAGCAGGTCGCCGATTTCTTCCTCGCGCTCGACCTGGGTCGTGGCGGCCGCGACTTCGCGGGCTTCTTCGGCGATTTTCTCGATCACCAGATTGGCGTCGTTCCAGTCGAAACCGACGCTGGAGGCGCGGCGCTGCAGCTTTTCGGCACGCATCAGGGCGGGAAGGGCGCTGGCAACATCGTCCAGCAGCCCAGTTTTGCCGGCTGCCGTGCGTTCACTTTCCTTGAGTTTCTCCCAGAAGTCCTTTTGGGCCGCCGCACTGGCCTTGGCTTCATCGTTGCCGAAGACATGGGGATGGCGCCGGATCATCTTGGCGGTGACAGCCTCGACCACATCGCCGAAATCGAACAGCCCGGAATCCTCGGCCATGCGGGCATGGAACACGACCTGGAACAGCAGGTCACCAAGCTCGCCGGGCAGGGATTTGAGGTCGTTGTCGGCAATGACGCTGGCAACCTCATAGGCTTCCTCGATTGTGTAAGGCGCGATGGTCGCGAAACTCTGCGCGCGGTCCCAGGGACAGCCATCCGGGGCGCGCAGCCGGCGCATCACCTCCAGCAGCACGGCAATGTCGCGGCCTGGCTTCACTTGATTTTGGTCGCTCTGGCTCTCGCCAACGCTCGGTGGATTC
The DNA here is from genome assembly GCA_041192105.1 of Pseudomonadota bacterium. Taxonomy (GTDB): domain Bacteria; phylum Pseudomonadota; class Alphaproteobacteria; order Micropepsales; family Micropepsaceae; genus Rhizomicrobium. The sequence continues at coordinate 23,003 of JBEENS010000038.1, forward strand.
GACATGCGACATTGGAGGGACGGGCGACCACAGCCGCAAGTCGCCATATGCCCGCAGAAATATAATTATCGTATAAGTAATATTATGAGAAATTGTACCACTGGTTGGCAGGAAACGCCACAAATTTGTCGCCCTAGTTTTAAAATAATGATGGCGAACACCCGACGGCAACGGCGTACAAGGCGGAATGGAAAAAACACCGCCCACGCCCGTCACGCCAGCAGCGAAGCCCAAGATGAGTCCGCGTCTGCCCACTA
>JBEENS010000039.1:0-22260 GCA_041192105.1 Pseudomonadota bacterium
AGGCCAAAAGGAAGAACGCTGGCACAACAGCTCAAAGGGGGTCGGAATTGGACGCGAAAATGCCCCCTAAGGGGGTCATTATTGCAAGCGATTTTACAGCGGTGGGGCTCGCTTCCCTGGAGGCCGCCTTGCGGCATTTCGCATAAAGCGTGTGATGGATGAGATCGAGCGTGCCGTCCCAACTCCAAAGATCGAAATAGTCATACACTGTGCTCTTCGGTGGCAGGTCTTTCGGGAGCGCGCGCCACTGGCAACCGGTCGACAGAATATACATAAGGCCGTTCACCACCTCACGCATGATTACCGTGCGCTTGTCACCGCCGCGTTTGCCAGGTGGGATCAACGGTTCGACAAGATCCCATTCGTCGTCCGTCAGATCGCTAGGATAGCGCAAACGGCTTCGATCATAACGTCCACGGTTTTCCTTCGTCCACATGGGCGGCTCCTCCGAATCATGCCGCCACCTTTGAATCACAACTGATTCATGTGATTCAAGAACTCACCGGACAGACACTTAGATAGCTGTCCTGCGCCGGATTTCATGTGAAGGAAACCCTTACAACCTTGGCCGAGGGGGCGCGCCCTTCCGCGATGGTGAGGACATGATTACCCCACGCTTCCAGCGCGGCCCGCTTCTCAGATGCCCAGTCATGCCTTTGATACACGCCGACAATGCCGGCGCGGCTGCCGCTCACATGGTTTAGTACCGCCTCGGTAACTTCCAGCCTGACACCTAGGCGCTGCAGCCCGGTGGCGAGAGTGCGGCGCAGGTCATGTATCCGCCAGTCGGATGTCTTTGACGCCGTGTCGAGTTCGGTTTTTGATTTGCCCCACCCAGAAAAAGGTGTCCCCTTCAAGCCGGGGAATACAAGCTCACCTCGCTGGTTGGCGCCGCGCAGGAGGTCCTGTGCTGGTTTACTTAGTGGGACAATGTGCGGGACGCCATTCTTTGTCCGTGACGCTGGAATGGTCCACTTTGTGAGATCGTCAGAAAGTTCAGACCAAGCTATACCGGCGACTTCTTCACGCCGCTGGCCAGTCAGCAGCAGCAGGCGGATGATTTGACCGAATGGGGCGCTGGCTGCTCCAGCCGCCCTCCAGATGCTGGCTAATTCGTCATCACTTAGAACTCGGTCCCGCTTGGCCGGTGTTGCCATAGTTGGCAGGTTCGCAAACGGGTTGTTTTCGACGCCGCCGCGCTTGACTGCCCATGCGAAGGCAGCCCGCCCGTAGGCGGCTGTCCGGCTTGCGATAGAGGTTCCTTTCAGGGTCGTCTGTCCCGATTTCCCTTTGGCCTTAGTCGCCTGCGTAAGGCCATCCAGAACGCGCACCACCGTAGCCCGGTCGAGGTCATCGGCTGCGCGGTCCAGGTACCGCTTAAAGGCGTACCGCAAAGCCCGCTCCGCCTCAGAGGCGTAACGTGGGCGGCGCTGGGACAGGTGTAGGGTTTTCCACTGTGCAATCAGGGCTTCAAGCGTCAGCCGGTCTTTGACTTTCCTAGCCCTTGCAGCGGCCTCTTTTCGCTCTGCGGCGGGGTTTTTCCCGTGGGCAACATCGCCCAAGACAGCTGCTGCCGCCTCGCGTGCTTTTGCCAGTGAGAGCGCCGAAACGGCTCCCAGGGGGACGCGGTGCTTCTGCCCGTGGAGCGTGTACTGGGCAAGATAAGTCCGCCCCCCGCTGGCGGTGACGCGCACGGCAAGTCCGCGCTGCTCATCGTCAAAGACGAGCCGATCCCTAGCGGTACCTTCTACCGTCAGGCCTGCAATTTTGTGTTCTGTCAGCTTCATCCGGCACTCGCTCCTGTACCGGGTCCGGAGATTTTAGCGGACCCACAGCGGACCCCGTGAAGTGACGTCTCCAGTCACCCAATGGCGGCGCATGTCAGATGGTCCTACGAATAAGTCATTATAACAAGGGTATTATTGGGGTCCGCAGGATTATGTGCTGTCTTCTGGATCCCGTGTCGGCTACAAACCACTTACTCTTAATCAGCTTGTCGCAGGTTCGATCCCTGCATCACCCACCACTTTCCCCCCTGAAATCAGTGTCTTACAGTGCCCGTATGAAACAGGTCCTGATTACGGGCGGCGCGCGGGGGATTGGCTGGGGTGTCGCCCAGGCCATGCTGGCCGCCGGCTATGGCGTCACCGTCACCGGGCTGACCGCCGATGAGGTCGCGTCGGTTCCATCGCAGGACCATCTCAGGGCCGTGAGTCTGGACGTCACCAGCGACGCGGATGTCGCGCACCTCATGGGTTCCGTCACGCGGCTGGATGCGTTGGTCAATTGCGCCGGAACCATCCTGCGCGAAGGCAAGGAATTCTCCATCGCCGGTTTCCAGAAGGTGATCGACGTCAATCTCACCGGCACCATGCGCATGTGCATGGCGGCGAAACCGCTGCTGGAAAAGCGCGGCGGCGCCATCGTCAATACCGCCTCGCTCTGGTCCTTCTTCGGCGCGCCGCTGACGCCGGCCTATACCGCCTCCAAGGGCGCCGTGGTGCAGCTGACCAAGTCGCTGGCGGTCGCCTGGGCGCCGGCCATTCGCGTGAATGCCATCGCGCCGGGCTGGATCGAAACCGATCTCACCAGGGCTGCCATGGCGGACAAAGACCGTTCCGACGCCATCATCGCCCGCACCCCGTTCGGGCGTTGGGGGAAACCGGAAGACATTGGTGGCGCGGTGGTGTTTCTGTGTTCCGACGCCGCCGGCTTCATCACCGGCACGGTGCTGCCGGTGGACGGCGGCTATATCGCGAAGTAGAAGTAGCTAGCATGGCCCAGGACAATTCCCGCATCGCCTATCGCCATCCCCAGCCCAAGGAATCGCCGCCGGAGCTGGTGATCCCCTCGGTCATCCCCGAGGATGATCGCGTCTGGGTGCCGCAGGGCGAGAATGTCTGGTTCCGCCCCCTATGCCTGTGCGCCTCGCGCGGCTACTGGATGAACCTGCTCAAGGTGCGCAAGTCCGGCGTGCTGTCGCGTCATCGCCATCCCCAGCCGGTGCATGGCTATGTCATCAAGGGCCGCTGGCGCTATCTGGAGCATGACTGGGTGGCGCAGGAAGGCGGCTATGTCTATGAGGCGCCCGGCGAGACCCACACATTGGTGGTGGATGAAGACGTGGAAGAAATGATCACCCTGTTCCAGGTCAACGGCGTGATGATCTATGTCGATCCCGACGGCGCGGTGCTGGGCTATGAGGATGTTTTCACCAAGATCGACCTCTGCCGCGCCCATTACACCAAGGTCGGGCTGGGCGCGGATTTCGTGGATCAGTTTATTCGCTAAGCCGTAGCGGCCTGCCGCGGAGGCGCATTCAAAGAGCAGGTACTGCGAAATGCGCCGGCGCTTCGCCGCGGCGATGGCGCGCGATCATTTCCGCATACGCCGCCTCCATATGGCGGGCAAAGCGGGCGGTGTCGAACAGCGGCGTGGTCAGGCGGTTTGCCGCCAGCTTGTCCTTGACCGCGCGCAGCCTGTCCGGCTCCTGCGCCAGACGCACCGCCAGTGCTTCGGTATCGGCGATAGTCCCGCAAATCAGTTCCGGTAGCCCGATGGCTTTCAGCAGGCTGGCGGCAACCCGTCCCGGCCAGGTGGTGCCGCGGCAGGTCACGATCGGCACGCCCGCCCATAATACGTCGGCGGCGGTGGTGTGGGCATTGTAGGGCAGGTTGTCGAGCGACAGGCCGGCCAATTGCAGGCGCGCCAGATGCCGCGCGGACGAAGCGTGCGGCGCGAAGACAAGCCGCTCTCCCGCCACGCCCGCCGTCTGCGCCTCGCGGCGCATATTGTCCGCCAGATGCGGATTGTTGCCGGCCAGCAGCCACAACACGCTGCCGGGCACTTGGCTCAGGACGCGCATCCAGGAGGCGAAGGTTTCCGGGGTGAGCTTGTAGCTGTTGTTGAAATTGCAGAAGACAAACCCATCCGCGGGCAGGCCGCAATCCGCCCGGCTGGGGATTGCGCCGGCGATCTCGCGCCGGGAGTCGTTCACCCAATAACTTTCCGGCAGCCAGACCACCTGCTCGTCATAAAAGCGGCGTTCATCATCGGGAATGACGATGCGGTCGGCCAGGATGTAATCGATATAGGGCAGGCCCAATGTGGCGGGAAAGCCCATATAGCTGACCTGCACAGGGGCGGGACGATGGGCGAATATGCCCAGGCCCTCGGCGCCGAAATAACCGTTCAGGGTCACCAGTATGTCGATGCCCTCGCGGCGGATGCGCTCCGCCGCCGCGCTGTCGGACAGTTGGGCGATGTCGATGAAGCGGTCGAACGCCGCCACCGCGCGCTGGCGGATGTCATCGTGGCTTGCGTCGCCGGTATTGAAGGCGACAATCTCGAACCGGTCCTTGTCATGCTGTTCGTACAATCCGGCCATCAACAGGCCCACCGCCTGTTCGCGGAAGTCGCCCGAGACATAGCCGATGCGGATTTTCGCGGCGGACCCTGCGGCGACGGGCTGGGACAGCTGCGCCGGGTAGCGGCCCCGGCCATACAGGCGTGAACAGGCCTGGCTGTCGGCGGGGCTTTCCACAAGGGCTTGATAGGCAAAGGGATGGATCACCAATTGCCCGGCGCGGACGCCTTCGTGAACCAGCGCGACGTCGCGGTCGAAATTTGTCCAGTCGCCAGCGAACATCTTCAGATGCAGCAGGCTGCCGCGCAGCAAGCCGCGCTCCGGTTCCAGCGCCAGCGCCTTTTCGAGATCGGCCACCGCGGCGTCATGGTCCCGCCGCTCGCTCCAATGCAGGTCGCCGCGATTCTGCAGGGCCTCCGTGAAGCCCGGCATCAGCGCGATGGCCTGGTTGAAACTCTCCAGCGCTTCGTCGATCCGCCGCAGGTGCCTGAGCAAGACGGCACGGCCGGCCCAGGCATCGGCATTGCGCGGGTCGACCGCCAGTACCGATTCATGATCCGCCAGCGCCGCCGCGTGCCGGCCCAGCGCCCGCAGGGCCGCGCCCCGGCCCATCAGCGCCGCCGGCTCGCCGGGATGTGCGGCCAAAAGACGGTCGAAACTGGCAGCGGCTTCGGCGAAACGGCTCTGGCCCAGCAGGGCCAGGCCGTAATGCAGCAGCGCGGCGGGATCGCCCGGATTGATCGCCAGCGCCCGGCCGATCAGCTGGACGGCTTCGCCACTGCCGCCCTGCTGCAGCCGCAACATTCCCAACAAATAGAGTGCAGGAAAGACGCTGGCGTCGAGGCCGAGAATTTTCCGGTAAAGCGCTTCCGCTTCGGCCAGGCGACCCTGCTGGTGAAGTGTGATGGCCTGGCGGCCCAAGGCGTGGAGGTCCATGTCAGTCCGCCTTCACAGCAAAAGCCTGGGGCGCTTCGCCCGCCAGCCAGCGCTGCCACATCTGCTCATAGGCGGCCTCTATGCGGCGGCGGAACAGGTCGGTGTCAAACAATTCGCAACTGCCACGGTTCTGTTTAAGCCGGTCGCGCAAGCTCTTCAGCAGCCCGGCGTCACCGGCCAGCCGGACCGCCTGCGCTTCATAATCGTCCTGGCTCCCGGTTACCAGTTCGGGCAGCCCTGCCGCCAGCAGCGCGCTGGTGGCAACGCGGCCGGCAAAGGCCGTGCCGCGCCGGGTCAGTAGCGGCAGGCCTGCCCACAGCGCGTCACTCGCGGTGGTATGGGCATTGTAAGGCAGGCTGTCGAGGAACAGGTCGGCCAATCCCAGGCGCGCCAGATGGTCCGACGGCGCGCGGTCGGGGGCGAAGAGTATGCGTCCGCCGTCCACGCCGTGTTTTTGTGCCGCCGCGCGAATATTGTCCGCGAATGGTGCCTGGCTTTCCAGCAGCCACAGCACGCTGACGTCGACCTGTTTCAGAATCCGCATCCAGCCCGCGAAGGTGTCGGGCGTCAGCTTGTAGGCATTGTTGAAATTGCAGAAGACGAAGCCCTTGCCGGGCAGTCCGGCTTCGGCGCGGCTTGGTGCGGCGGCGATGGCGCGGCCGTTATTGTCGTTGGCCTGATAGCAGCCGGGCAGGGTGACGACCTTTTCGTCGTAAAACTGCTGCTCACCGTCGGGGATCACGACCCTGTCGGCGATGATGTAATCCATGCAGGGCGCGCCCAAGGTGGCGGGAAAGCCCAGATAATTGACCTGCACCGGCGCGGGCCGCCGCGCGAATACCCCCATGCGCGGCTTACCGAAATAGCCGTTGAGATTGACCAGTATGTCGATCTCTTCCGCGCGAATCCTGGCCGCTGCTTCTTCGTCGGACAGCGCCGCAATGTCGATCCAGGTACCGAAGGCCATTTCCAGCCGCGCCCGCAGGACGCTGTTGTCGTTGGCGCCATTGTCGAGGGCGATAAGTTCAAACCGCTCGCGGTCGTGCCGGTCGTACAGCCCCGCCATCAGGATCTGCGTCGCCTGCTCGCGGAATTCGCCCGAGACATAGCCCAGGCGGATTTTCCTGTGGCTCTTGCGCGCCGCGCGGTCGTGGGGCGCAGCCGGGATTTCCAGAACCATGTCTCGCGCCCAGATGCGCGAACAGGCTTGCAGGTCGGCGGGGCATTCCGACACCGCCTGGAACATGAAGGGCCGCGCCACCCGCTGGCCGGAGCGCACGCCGGATTCAATGATCCCCTTCTGCGCCGCGTAATCGGACCAGTCCGCGCCAACCATCTTCAGGTGGAGGATTTCGCCGCGCGCATAGGGATGTTCGGGGTCCAGCACTATGGCCCGCTCCAGGTCGGCCAGCGCCGGGGCATAGGCGTGCTTCTCGGCCCACCAGACATAGCCGCGATTGTTGAATGCCTCGGCGTAATCGGGGTGGATTTCGATCGCCTGGGAGTAACTCTCGATGGCCTCGTCAAAGCGCTTCAGGTCGCGCAGGATATTACCACGGCAGTTCCAGGCAACAGCATTGTGCGGTGCGAGCCCCAGAAGGTGATCGAAGCAGGCCAGGGCTTCTTCGTGCCGTGCCAGATCGCGCAGCGTCAGGCCGCGATTGCCCCAGGCTTCGGCAAACTGCGGCTCGCTTCCCAGGGCCCGTTCGAAGCTGGCCAGCGCCTCGGCCGGGCGCTTCAGGTTCCACAACGCCACGCCGCGATGGTTGAACAGTTTGGCATCATGGGCGCCGGCAGCGATCACGCTGTCAAAGGCCGCCAGGGCTTCGTCCGCACGCTTAAGGCCCATCAGCGCCACGGCAAGATTGTAACGGGCTCACATTGTCCGGCGAAATCCGCAACGCTTCGCCCAGATAGTCGGTGGCTTCGGCATTGCGGCCCTGCTGCAGTCGGACAAGGCCCATATAATAACGCGGCCCGAACAGGCTGGGGTCGGCATCCAGGATATGCAGATAGAGTCTTTCGGCCCCGGCCAGATCGCCCTGCTGATGGATGCGGACGGCCTCTTCGGCCATGGCCTTGAGGTCCATCGGCTTGGCTCAGTCCGCCTTTACGGCAAACCCCTCCGGCCCTTCGCCCGCCAGCCAGCGCTGCCACATCTGTTGATAGGCGGCTTCCATGTGCCGCGTGAAGCGGGCGGTGTCGAACAGCTCGCCCTTGTCGCGCTTCTTAATGACCTTGTCGCGCAAGCTCTTGAGCAGCCTGGCGTCAGTGGCCAGCTTGACCGCTTGCGCTTCATAGTCGGCCTGATTCTCGGTCACCAGTTCGGGCAATCCCGCATTCAGCAAAAGGCTGGCGGCGACGCGGCCGACAAAGGTGCTGCCGCGCCGGGTCAGGATCGGCACACCGGCCCACAGGGCGTCGCCGGCCGTGGTGTGGGCATTGTAGGGCAGGCTGTCGAGCGACAGGTCGGCCAGTCCCAGCCGCGCCAGATGCTCCGCTGGCGGCTTGTTGGGCGCGAAGATAATGCGCCCGCCGTCCACGCCATGCTTTTGCGCCGCGGCGCGGACATTGTCCACGAAAGGCGCGTAGCTTTCCAGCAGCCACAGCACGCTGCCGTCCACCTGTTTGAGAATGCGCATCCAGCCCGCGAAAGTGTCGGGGGTCAGCTTGTAGGCATTGTTGAAATTGCAGAAGACGAAGCCCGTGTCCGGCAAACCGGCCTCGGCGCGGCCCGGCGCATCGCCGATGGCGCGGCCCTTGTCGTCATTCACCAGGTAGCAGCCGGGAAGGATCGTCACTTTTTCGTCGTAAAAACGCTGCTCGTCGTCGGGGATCACGACTTTGTCGGCGACGATGTAATCCATGTAGGGCGAGCCCAAAGTGGCGGGGAAGCCCAGGTAATTGACCTGCACGGGCGCGGGCCGCCGGGCGAACACGCCCATGCGCGCCTTGCCGAAATAGCCGTTGAGATTGACCAGGATGTCGATTTCCTCGGCGCGGATTTTGGCTGCCGCGTCTTCATCCGGCAGGGCGCTGATATCGATCCATTTGTCGAACCGCTTTTCCAGCCGCGCCCGCAGGGGGCTACCGTCACTGACGCCATTGTCGAAGGCGATGAGCTCGAACCTGTCGCGGTCGTGCCGGTCGTACAGCCCCGCCATCAGGATTTGCACCGCCTGCTCGCGGAATTCGCCGGACACATAGCCCAGGCGGATTTTCGTGTGGCTCTTGCGGGCCGCGCGGTCGTGGGGCGGATTGCCCGCAACTTCGGGATACATGTCGCGTGCCCAGATGCGCGAGCAGGCCTGCATGTCCGCCGGGCTTTCCGCCAGCGCCTGGAACAGGAAGGGCCGCGCCACGCGCTGGCCGAAGCGGATGCCTTCCTCCAGTTCGGTCTTCCGCGCCGCATAGTCTGTCCAGTCCGCGCCGTACATGTTCAGGTGCAGGATTTCGCCGGCCGCATAGGGATGTTCGGGGTCCAGCAGCAGCACCCGCTTCATGTCTGCCAGTGCCGGGGCATACTCATGCTTCTCGGCCCACCAGACATTGGCGCGATTGCTCACAGCCTCGGTATAGTCGGGGCGGATCGCCAGGGCCTGGCCATAGCTCTCGATGGCCTTGTCGATATGCCGCATGTCGCGCAGGACATTGCCGCGATTGTTCAGGGCGGCGGGATGGCGCGGAATGATGGTGAGCAGCATGTCGAAGCTGGCCAACGCTTCCTCGTGCCGGGCCAGGTCGCGCAGCGCCAGGCCGCGATTGCCCCAGGCTTCGGCGAATTGCGGCTCCAGCGCCAAGGTGCGTTCGAAACTGGCCAGCGCTTCGGCAGGGTGCTGCAGATCCAGCAGCGCCACGCCGCGATTGTTGAACAGCTCGGCGTCCTGGCCGCGCGTGGCCATTACGCTCTCGAAGGCCGCCAGGGCCTCTGCCGGGCGTTTCTGGTCCAGCAGCGCCACGGCAAGATTGTAGCGGACGTCGGCATAATCGGGCTTCAGCGACAGCGCCTGCTCATAGGCCTGTACTGCTTCGGGCAGGCGCCGCAGCGCCCTGAGCGCCAGGCCGCGGGCGTTCATCGCCATGACATTGCCGGGCTGCATCGTCAGCACGCGGTCATAGCTGGCCAGCGCATCGTCCAGCTGCTTCATCGCCGACAGCGCCACGCCGCGGTTGATGATCGCGGATATCATTTCGGGGCGCATCACCAGGGCGCGGTCGTAGCTTTCCACCGCCAGTTCAAAACGGTGCATGTCCGCCAGCACCACGCCGCGGTTGTAGAGCGCTTCGGGCATGTTGGGCTGGATCTCCAGCGCCCGGTCGAATGTTTCCAGCGCCTCGTCGGCGCGACCCGCCCCCTGCAGCGCCATGCCGTGATTCATCACGGCGCCCAGATTGTCCGGGGAGATCTTCAGCGCCTCGCCCAGATAGTCGCACGCCTCGGCGCTGCGGCCCTGCTGCAGCCGGATCAGTCCCATGTAATAACGGGGGCCGAACAGGCCGGGGTCGGCATCCAGTATCTGCAGATACAGTTTTTCGGCGCCCACCAGGTCGCCCTGCTGGTGAATGCGGACAGCCTGCTCGGCCATGGCTTTGAGGTCCAGAACTTCCATCGTTTCTTCTTCTTCTCTCAGGACTGGGAGGCGGCCTGGGCCACGGCCAGCGCCGTCATGTTGACGATCCCGCGCGCCGTCACCGACGACACCATCACATGCACGGGCTTGGCGACGCCCAGCAGCAAGGGCCCTACCAGCAGGGCTTCGGTGGCAGCCGACAGCAGGGTGAGCGCGATATTGGCGGCATCCAGGGTCGGCATCACCAGCAGGTTGGCCGAACCGGTGAGCGGGCTGGTTGATACGATGCGAGAGCGCAGGATTTCGCTGAGCGCCGCATCGGCGTGCATTTCGCCGTCAATCTCGAAATCCGGGTTCCCCGCGCGCAGCAGGGTCATGGCCTTGCGCATCTTGATGGCGCTGGGCGAGTGGGAGGTGCCGAAGCTGGAATGCGACAGCAACGCCGCCTTGGGGGCGAGACCGAAGCGCCGCACCGTCTTGGCCGCCAGCAGAGTCATTTCTGCGATCTGCTCGGCGCTGGGATCGATGTTCACATGCGTGTCGCAGAAGAACAGCGCGCCATTGGGCAGGATCAGCGCCGACAGGGAGTAAAGCCGGCTGACGCCGGGCAGGCGCGGGACGATGGGCAGGATATTGGCCAGTTGTCGCGTCCAGTCGCCAAGGCCCCCGCACAGGGCGGCATCCACTTCGCCCGCATCCAGCAGCATGGCGGCGGCGATGCCGTGACGGGTGGCAAGCCAGCGAGCAGCAGATTCCGGCTGCACGCCGCGGCGCTCCACCAGCTTCTGGTAGCGTTCGGTCAGTGGGCCGAACACATCCTTGTCCTGCTGCGGGTCCAGCAGGCGGACCTGCTTGTTGAAGTCCAGTCGCAGGCCCAGTTTTTTGATCTTCTCGATGATCACATCGCGGCGGCCGATCAGCACCGGTTGGGCCAAGCCTTCGTCCACCACTGTTTGCACCGCGCGCAGCACGCGGTCTTCCTCGCCCTCGGCATAGACGACCTTGCGCGGGGATTGGCGCGCGATGTCGAACACCGGACGCATCAGCTGGCCGGAGCGGTACACGAACTTCTCCAGTTCGTTCTCATAGGCGTCGAAGTCGGTAATGGGGCGGCGGGCGACGCCCGATTCCATCGCGGCGCGGGCCACGGCGGGGGCGATGTGCAGGATCAGGCGCGGATCGAACGGCTTGGGAATGATGTAATCGGGACCAAAGCCCAGCGAGGAGCCGCCATAGGCCTGGGCCACAACATCGCTGGCCTCGGCGCGGGCCAGCGCCGCGATGGCTTCCACCGCCGCGACCTTCATCTCTTCGTTGATGGTGGTGGCATCCACATCCAGCGCGCCGCGAAAGACAAAGGGAAAGCACAGGACGTTGTTGACCTGGTTGACGTAATCGGAGCGTCCGGTGGCGATGATGGCGTCCGGGCGCGCCACCTTGGCAATTTCCGGCAAAATTTCCGGGTCGGGATTGGCCAGGGCCAGGATGAGCGGCTTGGGCGCCATCTGGGGCAGCCATTCGGGCTTGAGGATATTGGGCGCGGACAGGCCCAGAAAGACATCGGCGCCGACCAGCACATCGCCCAGGGTGCGGGCGTCGGTCTTGCGGGCATAGCGCGCCATGTTGGGCGGCATCTCGTCGCCGCGATCCTTGTGCACCACGCCCTTGATGTCGGTCAGGGTGACATTGTCGATCGGAAGCCCCATCGCCACCAGCAGGTCGACACAGGCCAGCGCCGCGGCGCCGGCGCCGCTGGTCACCAGCTTCACATCGGGCAATTGCTTGCCCTGCAGCACCAGCCCGTTGCGGATGGCGGCGGCGCAGACAATGGCGGTGCCGTGCTGATCGTCATGGAAGACGGGAATCTTCATGCGCTCGCGCAGCTTCTTCTCGATGATGAAGCACTCCGGCGCCTTGATGTCTTCCAGGTTGATGCCGCCAAAAGTCGGCTCCAGCGCGGCGACGATATCGACGAACTTGTCGATATCGTGCTCGTCCACTTCCAGGTCGAACACGTCGATACCGGCGAATTTCTTGAACAGGACGGCCTTGCCCTCCATCACTGGCTTGGAGGCGAGGGGACCGATATTGCCGAGCCCCAGCACGGCGGTACCGTTGGTGATCACTGCCACCAGGTTGCCGCGCGCCGTCAGTTCGCGCGCCTGGGCGGGATCGGCGACAATCGCCTCGCAGGCGGCGGCGACGCCGGGCGAATAGGCCAGCGCCAGATCACGCTGATTCGCCATGCGCTTGGTCGCTTCCACCGACAATTTGCCGGGGCGCGGGGAGCGGTGATAGGCGAGGGCCGCCTTACGGAAATCGTCGTCCATGCAAAAGCCTGTTGCGCGAGTGGGGTAATTGGCAGGTACAGGGGGGCAAAATCAATCCTTTCCCCCTGTTTTTGCCGGGTTTTCCGGCCTTTTTCCCGGAACCGCCCATCGGCGCACACGTTCCCGCACAGGCCCGTACTCGGGGATGCCGAGGACGGATTTCACGCCCCTCCCGATAGGCTAGTTTGGCGGTGATTGATTTGAACGATTCTTGCCTTCGCCATAACGCGTGTTTCGCGCGAGCCTTTGAGGAGTTTTCATGCAGATCGCAATTGTCGGACTGGGCCGCATGGGGGCCAATATCGGCCGCCGCCTGATGAAGAACGGCCATGCCGTGGTGGGCTATGACGCCAGCCCCGAGGCGGTCAAAGGCCTGGAAGGCGCGACCGCCGCCGGTTCGCTGGAAGATGTGGTGGCCAAGCTTGCTGCGCCGCGCACCGTCTGGGTGATGCTGCCCTCGGGCAAGATCACCGAGGACACCATCGCCGCCCTGGGCAAGCTGCTGTCCAGGGGTGATGTGGTGATCGATGGCGGCAACACCTTCTTCAAGGACGATATCCGCCGCGCCAAGGATTTGCGGGAACGTGGCATCGAATATGTCGATGTCGGCACCTCTGGTGGCGTTTGGGGGCTGGAGCGCGGTTATTGCATGATGATCGGCGGCGACAAGGGTGTGGTGGATCGCCTTGATCCCATCTTCAAGAGCCTGGCGCCGGGTGCGGGCGAGATTGCCAAAACCCCGGGCCGGGAAAAGTCCGATCCGCGCGTCACCGAGGGCTATATGCATGCCGGCCCGGCGGGCGCGGGCCATTTCGTCAAGATGGTCCATAACGGCATCGAGTATGGCCTGATGCAGGCCTATGCCGAGGGCTTCGACATCATGCGCGGCCGAAACAGCGACAGGCTGGCGGAGGATGAGCGTTTCGACATCAATGCCGGCGATGTCGCCGAAGTGTGGCGGCGCGGCAGCGTGGTCGCCTCCTGGCTGCTCGACCTCACCGCCATCGCGCTGTCCAAATCGGAAAGTCTGGACGACTTCAGCGGCAAGGTGGACGATAGCGGCGAGGGGCGCTGGACCATCCAGGCGGCGGTGGATGAATCGGTGGCCGCCCCGGTGATCACCGCGGCCCTGTTCGCCCGCTTCCGTTCGCGCAGTGAAAACACCTTTGGCGAAAAGCTGCTCTCGGCCATGCGCAAGGAATTCGGCGGCCATATCGAAAGCACCGTGCCGGAACGCAAGGCCAAGGATGACGACAAATGAGCACCCTGTCGCACAACAACCCGCCGCCGCCCTGCGCCATCGTGATCTTCGGCGCCAATGGCGATTTGACCAAGCGCCTCATCGTGCCGGCGCTCTACAACTTGGCGCGCACCGGCCTCTTGCCGTCGCGGCTGGCGCTGGTAGGCATAGGCCACAACGACAAGACCAGCGAGCAGTGGCGCGATGGCTTGCGCGAATTCCTGGAACAGGTGCTGGCCAAGACCGAGCAGGCCATCGACGAAAGTCTGTGGAAGGCCGTGTCGCAGAGCATGACCTTCCTGAAGGGCGATTTCGAGAAGCCCGAAACCTACAAGGCGCTGGACGGCCTGCTGGGCAAGATCGACAAGGATCTGGGACTGGATGGCAATGTGCTGTTCTATCTCGCCACCGCCGACCGTTTTTTCGCCCCCATCGCCGGCAAGCTGGGTGAGGCCGGGCTGGTCAAAGACGACAAGGGTTTTCGCCGCGTCATCGTGGAAAAGCCGTTCGGCCACGACCTGCAATCGGCCAGGGACCTCAATGCCTATCTACTAAAATATCTCAAGGAAGATCAGATCTATCGTATCGATCACTTCCTGGGCAAAGAGACGGTGCAGAACATCATGGCGCTTCGTTTCGCCAACGGCTTGTTCGAACCGATCTGGAATCGCGACCGCATCGATCACATCCAGATCACGGTGGCCGAAAGCATCGGCATCGAGGGGCGCGGCAATTTCTATGAGAAGACCGGCGCCCTGCGCGACATGGTGCCCAACCACCTGTTCCAGCTGGTCGCCATGACGGCGATGGAGCCGCCAGTGAGCTTCGACGCCGAGGACATCCGCGCCAAGAAGGCGGAGCTGTTCAAGGCCATGCATACGCTCGCCCTGACCGACGTGGTGCGCGGTCAGTATGACGCCGGCACGGTGCAGGGCGAGCCGGTGTCCGCCTATCGCCGCGAGCCCAATGTCGCGCCCGACTCCAATATCGAAACCTATGTCGCCATGCGGCTGAAGATCGACAATTGGCGCTGGGCAGGCGTGCCTTTCTATCTGCGCACCGGCAAGCGGCTGAACATCCGCTCCAGCGAGATCGCAATCCGCTTCAAGCAGGCGCCGCATGCCCTGTTCCGCGACACGCCGGTGGAGGAGCTGGATGCCGACTGGCTGATCCTGCGCATCCAGCCCGACGAGGGCATCCGCCTGCGCTTCAACGCCAAACGGCCCGGCCCGGCTATGACGCTGGAAAGCGTCTCGATGCGCTTCAACTACAAGGACTATTTCCACCAGGCGCCGGCGGTTGGCTACGAGACGCTGATCTATGACTGCTTGATCGGTGACGCCACGCTGTTCCAGCGCGCCGACCAGGTGGAAGCCGCCTGGGCGCTGGTCGAGCCGGTGCTGAAAGGCTGGCAGAACACTAACCCGCGCCACTTTCCCAATTACGCGGCCGGCAGCGAAGGCCCCAGCGCGGCCAACGACCTCTTGGCTAAGGATGGCCGCTCCTGGCGCGACATCCGCATCCTGGGCGGCAAATGAGCCCCACTTCAGAAAACAAAGTCGCCGGCACAATGGAAGTGGTGAAAGACGCCGGCGCGCTGGCGGCGCGGGCAGCGGAGATCATCGCCGGCCGGGTGAAGACCGCGAAATGGCCCTATCGCATCGTGCTGTCCGGTGGTTCGACGCCGCGCGCCACCTATCGGTTGCTGGCCGCGCGCAAGGATGTGGACTGGAGCTGCGCCGAACTGTTTTTCAGCGACGAACGATGCGTGCCGCCGGATCACCCCGATTCCAACTACCGCATGGTCCGCGAAAACCTGCTGGCGGATGGCACGGTGATGCCGCGCAAGCTGCTGGCCATTCCCACGGATTGCACCCCGCAAAGCGCCGCCGACCGTTATGACGAAGTCCTGCGCCAGCAATATGGCGCCGGCAGTCTCGAGCGGGGCGTGCCGCTGTTTCATCTCACTTTGCTGGGGCTGGGCGATGACGGCCATACCGCCTCGCTGCTGCCGGGCCAGCCGGTTCTGAAAGAGCGCGAGCGCTGGGCGGCGGTGGTGCCCGAGGGCCGCAGCGAGCCGCGCATCACCCTGACGTATCCGGCGCTGGAATCCAGCGCGCTGATCCTGTTCCTGGTGTCCGGCGCCGCCAAGCGCGATGCCCTGGCGCAGGCGCGTGGCGGATCGTTGCCGGCGGGTGCGCTGAGGCCGCAAGGCGAGGTTCTTTGGCTGGTGGATGAAGAGGCGGCGGGCGAGCAAGGCCAGGGATACGGATTCTGATGACCGCCAAACGCATCTTTTGCATTGATATCGGCGCCAGCGGGCTGAAGGCGGCCATCATCGCACCCAACGGAAAATTCCTGATGAAGCGGGTGCGGGTGAAGACCCCCGTGCAACGCACCCCCGCCAAGGTCGTGCCGCTGCTGCTTGCGCTGGTGAAGCCGCTGAGAAAATTCGATCATGTCACCATCGGTTTTCCCGGCATGGTCAAGGCAGGCAAAGTCGTCACCGCTCCCAATATGGGCACTAGGGACTGGGCGGGTTATCCGCTGGCGGCGGTGATGCGCAAGAAACTGAAAAAGCCGGTCAAGCTGCTGAACGATGCCGATGTGCAGGGCCTGGCTGTCATCACGGGCAAGGGGCTGGAGCTGGTCTGCACCCTGGGCACGGGTTTCGGCAGCGCCTGGTTCCGCGACGGCACCTTGATGCCCCATATGGACCTGGCGCATCTCACCCTGAACCGAAAAAATGATTTCGACGTGCTGGTGGGCGACAAGACACGGCGGAAAATCGGTGGCCAACGCTGGAACAAGCGGATCAAAAAACTGATCGCCGTGCTGGACACGGTGTTCAATTATGATCATCTCTATCTGGGCGGCGGAAATTCACGGTTGGTGGATTTCAAGCTGCCGCGCAATGTGACCATCGTTGACAATGACGCGGGGATGGAAGGCGGCGCTTTCGCCTGGACCCGCCACACGACTGAATAACCCGCCGCGCTCTGCATCATGGAACCCATTGAAGGGTCTATGCGTTTCGATCCCATTGGATCGAAGCCCCGATTTTGATTTTTGTGATTGGAACGGGCCACAAGCGACGGAAGCGTGGATGATGCCGCCGGTCAGTGGAAACACGGCTCTTTTTCTGGATATTGACGGCACCTTGCTGGATCTGGCGCGCACGCCCGATCGCGTCAAGGTGCCGGGCGAGTTGTTGCGCGCGCTGGAGAAGCTGACACACCAGCTGCAGGGCGGGCTGGCTTTTGTCAGCGGCCGCTCGCTGGAAAGTATCGACAAGCTGTTCGCGCCCTTCCGCCCCGCCGCCATCGGGGCGCATGGCGGCGAGATTCGCGGCGTGAATGGCGAGATCGCCCGCACTGCACCCTTGCCCGATTCCATCCGCGATATTTTCACCGGCTTGGCGCAAAACATTCCCGGCCTGCTGCTGGAAGACAAGAAATGCGCCCTGGCGCTGCACTATCGTTTGGCGCCGGAAGCCCGGCCGGTCCTGACATCGGCCATGGAAAAACACGCCCGGCTGTTCGAGGCCGAGAAAATCCACATTCTGCATGGCAAGGCGGTGATCGAGGCGCGCCCCTCGGGCATCGACAAGGGCACTGCCGTGGTCAAGCTGGCGCGGCAGAAGCCGTTCAAGGGGCGCAGCATCCTGTTCGGCGGCGACGACACCACCGACCTCGATGTCTTCCGCATCCTGCCCCGGCTGGGTGGGCGCGGCTTTTCGGTCGGCCGCCGCTTTCCCGGCGCCGAGCATGTGTTTGAGACGCCGCGCGCCGTCCGCCAATGGCTGTCCCGCGTGGCGGAAGGCGGCGTGCGATGACCCGGCCCCTTGATCTCGCTGTCATCGGCAACGGCCGCATTGCCGCCCTGGTCAATACCCAGGGCCAGCTGGTGTGGTGGTGCTTCCCGCGCTTCGACAGCGACCCGGTGTTCAGCCGCCTGATCGCGGGCGATGAGGAAAAAGGCTTTGCCGATGTGCTGCTCGACCGGCAGGTGAACTGCCAGTCCTCCTATGACCGCAACACCGCCATTGTGATCACGGTGCTGACCGCCGATGACGGATCGCAGGTGCGGATCACCGATTTCGCGCCGCGCTTGCGCAATTTCGAACGCCTGATGCGCCCGCCCCAATTGATGCGGATCATCGAACCCATTGCGGGCCTGCCGCGCATCACCATCCGCGTGCGCCCGACCCAGTTCTACGGCGTTCCGATGAAGCGGCGGGTGGCGGGCTCCAGCCATGTCACTTTTGGCGAGCCGGCGCTGGTGCGCCTCACCACTGATGCGCCGCTGTCCTATATCCAGCAGGAAACCGCTTTCGCCCTGACAAGGCCGCTGCATCTGGTGTTCGGTCCCGATGAGCCCTTCATGGGCGATATCGGTCCCACCGTGCGCGATTTTCGCCAGCGAACCTGCGAATACTGGCGCGAATGGGTGCGGCGCCTGTCCATCGCCTATGAATGGCAGGAAGCCTCGATCCGCGCTGCCATCACGCTCAAACTGTGCAGCTTCGAGGAGACCGGCGGCATCGTCGCGGCCCTGACCACCTCGCTGCCCGAAGCGCCGCATTCCGGGCGCAACTGGGATTATCGCTATTGCTGGCTGCGTGACGCCTATTTCGTGGTCAAGGCGCTGAACGCCATCGGTGCCACCCAGACCATGGAACAGTATATCGCCTATATCCTGTCCATCGCCGGCAATGAGGACACGCTCAAGCCCTGCTACGGCATCGTGCCGTCGGAAGACCTCACCGAATGGATCGCCTCCGACCTGAAAGGCTTTGAAGGCCATGGACCGGTGCGGATCGGCAATGCGGCGGTGGAACAGGTGCAGCACGACGCCTATTGCAGCGTGATCCTGGCGGCGACGCCGATGTTCTTCGACAAGCGCCTGCCGGTGCCCGGCGACGAGCCGCTGTTCCGGCTGCTGGAGAAGATGGCGCATCAATGCGTCAACCTGGCGCTGGAGCCGGACGCGGGCATCTGGGAATTTCGCGGCCGCAAGCGCGTGCATACCCATAGCGGCGCCATGTGCTGGGCGGGCATCAGCCGCACCGCCGCGATCGCAGCGCGGCTGGGATTGGTGGACCGCATGAATCACTGGCAGGGATTGGCTGACTCCATCGGTCAGAAGTTGCTGAAGCGCGTCTGGAACGACAAGCGCAAGGCCTTCACCGCCGCCGAGGGCATCGACGACATGGACGCCAGCGTGCTGCTGATGCCCGAACTGGGGCTGATCGACGCCCGCGATCCGCGTTTCGCCTCCACCGTTGCCGCCATCGAGCAGGATCTGGTGCGCGGCCGCCATGTCATGCGCTATGCCGCGGAAGACGATTTCGGCCTGCCGGAAACCGAATTCCTGGTCTGCCGCTTCTGGCTGATCGATGCGCTGGCGGCGCTGGGCCGGCGCGAGGAAGCGCGCGAGCGTTATCAGGACGCGCTTGCGCTGCGCAACAGTTACGGGCTGCTGGCCGAAGACATTCATCCGCAGACCGGCGCCCTGTGGGGCAATTTTCCCCAGACCTATTCGATGGCGGGCATCATCCTCAGCGCCATGCGGCTGAGCCAAAGCTGGGAGGACCGGTATTGGCGCGCATCTTCATAATTTCCAACCGTGTCGCCATTCCCAAGGCGGGCACCCAGCCCGGCGGGCTGGAGGTCGTGCTCAAGGCCACCTTGCGCAACCATCCCTGCGTCTGGCTGGGCTGGAGCGGCGACGTCCATGAAAAGCCGCGCACCCGCACCATCAAGGACGGCGACAACTCCTATGTCGTCACTGACCTCAAGCCCGAGGATTTTGACGAATACTACAACGGCTTCGCCAACCGGGTGTTGTGGCCGATCTTTCACTATCGTCTCGACCTGGCGGAATTTTCGCGCCGCGACCTGTCGGGTTATCTCAGGGTCAACGATCATTTCGCCGACGAACTCGTCAAGGTTCTCAAACCGGACGACATCGTCTGGGTGCATGACTATCACCTGATCCCGCTGGCCAAGGCGCTGCGGGAGCGCGGCCTGGGCAACCGCATCGGTTTCTTCCTGCACATTCCGTTGCCGCCGCCCGAAATCCTCACCGCCATGCCCAATCACGAGACGTTGATTCCGGCATTGGGCGCCTATGACCTGGTGGGTTTCCAGACCGACGGTGACGCCGCCAATTTCGCGCGTTATCTGGCCAAGGAGCTGGGAACGCCGTCGCACATGTCGCTCAGGCTGGGCAGCGGCACGCGGTCGATGCGCATCGGCACCTTCCCGGTCGGCATCGAGACGCACGATTTCACCAAGCTGGCGCGGCGAGCAGTGAAAACCAGCTTTGTGCAGAAGGTGCTGGGCTCCATCCCCAACGCACTGATGATCGGCGTGGACCGGCTGGACTATTCCAAGGGCATCACCTTGCGGCTGGAGGCCTATGAACGCTTCCTGGCCGCCAATCCGCAATGGCACGGCAAGATCACCTATCTGCAGATCACGCCCAAGAGCCGTAGCGCCATCAAGGAGTATGCCGACATGGAGGCGGCGGTGAACAGCGCTGCCGGTCGCATCAATGGGGCTTACAGCGATGCCGCCTGGGCGCCGGTGCGCTACGTCAACCGGCCCTACAGCCGCACGGCGCTGGCCGGCCTGTATGCCGCCGCGCGTGTCGGCCTGGTGACACCGATGCGCGACGGCATGAATCTGGTGGCCAAGGAATATGTCGCTGCCCAGGATTCCGACAATCCCGGGGTCCTGATCCTGTCGCGCTTTGCCGGGGCGGCGGTTGAATTCCGCGCCGCGCTGCTGGTCAATCCCTATGACCCCGACGCGGTCGGCGCCGCCATTGCCTGCGCCATGGCGATGCCGCGGGAGGAACGCAGGAAGCGCCATGCTGAACTTTATGCCAGCTTGCTGCGCAACGACATTTCGCAATGGGGGGACCGTTTCCTGAAAGCCCTGGCGGGCCCCGAAAAGGGCCGGTCATCGCGCGAGGTGCAGGACCTCAGTGATTTCATTACCCCGGTCTGACCGGCTTCAGGTTTTTTCCAGTTTCAAAGCCGCCAGCGCCAGCAGGGTCCATCCTGCCAGAAAGGCCAGGCCGCCAATCGGCGTCACCATGCCCAGCGCTGTCAGGCCGGTGAAAGCCATCAGATAGAGCGAACCGGAAAACAGCAGGGTGCCGATCAGGAACAGTGCGGCGGCTGCATTGGCGAGGCGTGCGGCGCGGCCCCGCACGGCAAACGCCGCCAGTCCGATGGCGAGGGCGTGATACATCTGATACTGCGCGCCGGTCTCAAAAGCCGCGAGCATCTTGTCGCTCAGAACCGATCGCAGGCCATGGGCGGCGAACGCACCCAATATCACTGCCAGGCCACCCATAAGGGCGGCGATGAAAAGCCATCGTCTCATGGGTTGCGGTTATAGACAGACAGGCCGGGCTTTGCGAGTTTGAAGCCGGAGAAAATCTATGCCCGAATTCGCGACCGCCAGCGACGGCACCCAACTGGCCTTTGAGCGCCTGGGAGCCGAGAACACAACGGAGCGCCCCGCCATTGTACTGGTCCATGGCTTCGGCTCCAGCCGGTCGCAGAACTGGAAATCTACCGGCTGGTATGGCGGACTGACCGAGGCCGGGTTTTCCATCCTGGCGATGGATTGCCGGGGCCATGGCGACAGCGGCAAGCCCCATGACGAGGCGGCATACGGCCATGACCACATGGCGGACGATGTTCTCGCTGTCATGGATGCGGCGGGCGTGAACGAGGCGCTGCTGTGCGGCTATTCCATGGGCGGCTTTATCGGGCTTCGGCTTCTGGCCTCCCATCCCGAACGCATCCGGAAGCTGGCGCTCGCCGGCGTCGGCGAAAACTACCTGCAGGACCGCATCACCGCGCCCGCGGCGCGCGCAGGGCTGGCCGACGCGCTGCTGACGCCGGACAAGGATTCGATCACCGACCCCAAGGCGAAGATGTTTCGCGCTTTCGCGGACCAGTCCGGCAAGGACCGGTTCGCGCTGGCCGCCTGCATGCGGGCGATGTCGCCGCGGCTGCCGCCCGCCACACTTGCGGCGCTGCAGCGGCCGATCCTTGTCGTGTGCGGTGCACTGGACGATGTCGCGGGCCGGCCCGAGCCGCTGGCGCAGGCTTTTGCCAAAGGCAAAGCCATAATCATTGCGAATCGCGATCACATGTCGGCGGTGGGCGACCGCCATACCCGCCAGGCCGTGATCGACTTTTTCGGCGGCTGACGCAACCGATCCCTCCGTACAATCGTTGCTCTCAGGTGTGTATTGCAATCGCCCGCTTCACCGAGCGAGCCGCATATTATCCCTGTACTGATGATTTACTGGGCGCGTTTTCATGACGAGTCACTTTGCAGAGTCCACGCAACAGGTACGTTTCTGTACCGAAATAAGCATAGGTTTTCCGCGGCATACGGTTATTTTCGCAAGGCCATCGCGCGATTCAGGAGATCGCTGCGGAACGGCGGGGCCGTTGCGCAATCATGTCTGGGCTGGGTGAATGTTAGAAGCGCATGCGCGCGCCGGAATTCGCAACCGGATTCTGCAGAAGATTGCGCTTGAGGATTGGGACCTGATCGGACCCCATCTCGAAGCCGTGACGCTCAAAAGGCCCGGACCATCATCCGGGGAGATAGAAAAAGGGAGCCCAGGTGTCGCTTTTGGCAACACCGGCTCCCTTTTCATTTTAAGTCACTGAATGTCCGCTTTTGACGGCGGGTTCAACGGGTCAGTGCAACACCGCCGCTATTTTATCGGCTGGAGTTCTAAAACCCAAGGTCTCTCGTGGCCGTTGATTAAGCCGCAGCG